>NZ_MBEJ01000066.1 GCF_001953975.1 Mycobacterium sp. NS-7484 | reverse complement strand
TGCCCGCCTATGAGCGACAATTCAGCGACAATCGCCGCGTGGGCACCATGGGCACCGTTTGTCACACGGTCATTCAGCACTTTTGCCACTCAAATACCAAAAGCCCCATACGACACGGATTTTGGGCTGTCCAGCTATCAGCGACAGAGTCGCTGGCATGCGGGCACTGGGCAGATGATGCCCATGGGGTAGGGGATACGTGAGTGGCATAATCGTTGAGCGACAATGGGTTTGCTGAGGCCTGTGTTGTGCTATGTGGCGATTGTCGCTGAATTGTCGCTCATAGGCGGGCACATCGGACACCCGCCAGGAATCCGTGACTCCAGCGCAGAGGGCAGCTCGCGCGGGAATCCGCACCGGCCACCCTGACCTCAGTACAGCAGTGTGCGCAGGTTTTCCTCGCTGTAGTACGCGTCGAGTTCGGCTTGGCTCTGGTCGGGTTTGAACGCCTTTGCCATCTGTGCCACCGAGGGCACCGCGGTAGGATTCCACGTTTCCGGCTTCCAGGCTTCCGAGCGCAGAAATGCCTTCGGGCAGTGGAAGAACACTTCTTGGATGTACGATCTCCAGGGCCAGGATCGGTCGCTTGCCATCGACGGCCATGGCGTCGAAATAGTCGGCATCGGAAAGGATTCGGGCGGTGCCGTTGATCCGCAGGGTGTCGCCGCGGCCGGGGATGACGAACACCGTGCCCACCTGCGGGCGTTGCAGCACGTTCAGGTAGCCGTCGACCCGCCGGTTGCCCGGCCGCTCCGGGATGGCGATCGTGGTGTCGTCCAGGATCTGGACGAAGCCCGGCGGATCTCCTTTCGGGGAGACGTCGACCCGTCCGTGCGCGTCGGTGGTGGCCACAAAGCCCAACGACGCCGCCTTGAGCCAGCCCTGCTGGGCGGGGGACAGTCGGTCGGTGACCTTGTTGGCGACGGCCGCGGTGGGCACTCCGACGATCTCGCGCAGTTGATCCATCGACGTCACTTCTCGGCGCATGGCTCCATCATGCCTGTGACTCAGTCGGTATACCGGGCGGCCAGTGCCCGCCGGTCGAGCTTGCCGATGCCGCGGCGGGGCAGCGCGTCGACGATGTGCACTTCCCGCGGTGCGGCAGTGGCGTCCAAGGTCTGCGTGACATGTGCGCGAAGTTCGGTCACATCCGGTGGCGTCGCGCCCGCGGTCAACACCAGCGCGGCCACCACCCGCTGGCCCAGTCGCGCATCGGGGACACCGAACACCGCGCACTCGGCGATTGCCGGATGGTCGGCCAACGCCGATTCGACCAGTTGCGGCAACACCGTCAGCCCGCCCGTGCTGACCGCGTCGTCCACCCGGCCCAGCACCCGCAACACGCCTGAATCATCCACGGCGCCAAGATCGTCGGTGCGGAACCAGCCGGGCTCGACGAAGGGGTCCGGGGTGATCGGGTTGCGGTAGCCCCTGGCCACGGTGGCCCCGCCCAACACGATGCGCGAAGCCGTGCCCGACGTCGCGGCGGCTCCGGTGAGACGCACCTTCACGCCGTCGAGCGGCACCCCGTCGTACACGCAGCCACCCGCTGTCTCGCTCATGCCGTAGGTGCGCACGACATGCACGCCGGCGGCCAGTGCACGCTCGGCCACCCCGGCAGGCATCGGCCCGCCACCGATCAGAACGGCATCGAGCTCGGCCAACGCCGCCGCGGCGTCCGCGTCGCGCAAGGCCTTGTCCAACTGCACGGCCACCAGCGAGGCGTACCGCCGACCGCTGCCCAAAGCCGCCACCGCCGAAGGCAAGTCGCTCGGTTCGAAGTTTGCCGGGCGGGCGACGGGCGTGGTGCCGGCCAGCGCGCTGCGCACCAGAACCTGCAACCCGGCGATGTGATGAGCGGGCAGGGCCAACAGCCATCGTCCGGTGCCGCCCAACCGCCGGTGGGTGGATTCGGCGCCGGCCCGCAACGCCGCCGCGGTCAGTTGGGCGCCTTTGGGCTCACCGGTGGTACCCGAGGTGGAGATCACCACTGCGATGTCGTCGTCGATAGCGTCGCCGACGCGCAAAGCGCTTGTGAGCAAAGCGCTCTGGCGCGGGTCGTCGGCCGGGACCGGCAGGATGGCCGGCCCGCGCTCGTTCAGGACCTCATCGAGCGCCGCCGACAAGACGTCCGGCGCGGAGCCGACGGAGACGGCACGTAAGACGGTTATGCCTGGCTCCCTGTCTCATTCGTGCCGTCCGCGTTGTGATCGGCGTCTCGCGAATCGTCGGAATCGACAGAATCTTCGGCGTCCTCGGCGTCGCGCGGATCATCCAACGGCCAGCCCTTGAGCGCGAGCCGCTCCCGCACCCGTTCGACGTCTTCGGCGCGGGGGAGCTCGTCGGTGACCTGGGTGATGAGCACGCCGATGTCGATGTGATCGAAATCACCGCGATCGATGAGATCCCGTGCGACGGCTTTGACTTCGTCGTTGGTCAGGCGGCGGGTCAGCAGGGCCAACAGCGGCACCCGGTCAGGTCCGGGCACCCCCTCCGGGTACCCGGCGTTCAGCCACGCCGCGATCTTGGCGAGAAATGCGTTCACTGAGCCCACTCCTGAAGGTCCACCCCGAGCCAGCCGCCTGTCGTCACGGGTTGAGCCGGCAGACGGCTTCGATGGTAATGGCGTCGACCGACTCTGGCTCGCAGTGAACCTATCGGCCACAGTGGCAACGGCAAACCGCCCCGGCGAACAATGTGGGTTGCCTGGGTGAACAGTGGGTGAACTCATCGACAGCGTAGTTGAAAACCCAGGTCAGCAAGGTGTTTCCGGCTGGTCAAAAACGCCTGCGGTCCTACAGAATTACGGCCATGAGCGCTGAGCTGATCGTCCTGGTGCTGTTGATCGCAACGGCACTGGTGTTCGACTTCACCAACGGCTTTCACGACACCGGCAATGCCATGGCCACCTCGATCGCCACCCGCGCTCTCAAGCCCAAGACGGCGGTGCTGCTGGCCGGGGTGCTGAACCTCGTCGGGGCGTTCCTGTCGGTCGAGGTCGCCATCACGGTGACGAGCTCGGTGCTGAAGATCCAGGACTCCAAGAGCGGCGCGCTGATCCCGTCGATCGACGCCTCGACCGGCCTGACCATCATCTTCGCCGGCCTCATCGGCGGCATCCTGTGGAACTTGCTCACCTGGTTGTTCGGCATCCCGTCGAGCTCGTCGCACGCGCTCTTCGGCGGGCTGATCGGCGCCGGCCTGGCCGCCATCGGCCTGGCCGGGGTGAACTGGAGCGGCGTCACCCAGAAGGTGCTCATCCCCGCGATCGCCGCTCCGGTGATCGCCTGCCTGGTGGCCGGCTGCGGCACCTGGCTGGTCTATCGCATCACCCGCAACGTCGCGCAGAAGCGTCGTGAAGCCGGCTTCCGCTGGGGGCAGATCGCCACTGCCTCGCTGGTTGCGCTGTCGCACGGCACCAACGACGCGCAGAAGACCATGGGCGTGATCGCGCTCGCGCTGATCACCACCGGCCACCTCAGCGGTGACGTCAAGAACAACGGGTTGCCGTTCTGGATCATCGCCTCCTGCGCGTTGGCCATCGGCCTGGGCACCTACATCGGCGGCTGGCGGGTGATCCGCACGCTGGGCAAGGGCCTGGTCGAGATCGAGTCGCCGCAGGGTCTGGCCGCCGAGGCGTCGTCGGCCGCGATCATCCTGAGCTCGAGCGCCGCCGGCATGGCGTTGTCGACCACCCACGTGGCGACCGGGTCGATCCTGGGCAGCGGTGTCGGCAAGCCCGGGGCAGAGGTGCGCTGGGCGGTTGCCGGTCGGATGGCGGTGGCGTGGCTGATCACGCTGCCGGCCGCTGGGATCGTCGGCGCGCTGGCGTTCTGGTTGTCTCACGGAGTCGAGTCGCTGACGTCTTCGGCGCTGGCCGGTGACGGTCTGATCTTCGGGTTGTTGGTCGCACTGTCGGCGTACATGTGGTGGCGGGCCCAGCAGCAGAAGGTGGACCACAGCAACGTCAACGCCGACTGGGACCACTCGACCAACTCGGTGGTGCCCGCCGATGTGCGCGATGCCGCCAAGCCCGACACCGCCAAGGGCACACACAATCCGGACAAGGCCGCGGTCTGATCGCAGACGTCGCAGACATGAGGGAACGCAAATGACTTATCTGGAAGCGATTTTCAAGGTTCTGGTGGTGGGCCTGGTCCTCGGAGCCGGTCTGCCTGCGGTGTTCGCCGCCGGGCTGGTGGCGTTCTCCAACGGCGACGGCGGCACCAATGCCGACGGCACCACGCAGGCGCCCAACCCGGCGCTCAAGTTTCTCGGGATGGCGTTGTTCGTTCTGGTCGGGCTGGTGATCCTGGTTGCCATCGCCTGGATCACCCGGACCACGATCATCCACCACACCGGTGTTGACCTGTTCCCGTTCCTGCCCAGGAAGTGAGCTGATTGACCATGGGTGAGTCGACGAGCGTTTTGGACAGCGTGCTGGGCTGGCTTCGCGCCGGCTATCCCGAGGGGGTCCCGCACAAGGACCACTTCGCCCTGCTGGCCCTGTTGACCCGGACGTTGACCGAAGACGAGGTGGTCCAGGCCACCCACGACATCCTGCGATCCAGCAACGGCGAGAGCCCGGTGACCGACGACGCCATCCGCATCGCGGTGCGCAGCGTCATCGAGAAGGACCCCAACCCCGAAGAGGTCAACCAGGTCGCGGCCCGGTTGGCGTCGGTGGGTTGGCCGCTGGCGACGCCGGTGCGCTGAGGGCCCACCTGAGGCCGGCTGTTGACTTTGAATCCACGCACATTGCTACTCGAACAAGTGCAGCGTCAGTTCCAAGTCAACGCGTATCCCGGCGCAACGGGTGGGTTTCGGGCACCTGCACGAAGATCAAGGTGATGTCGTCGGGATCGGTCACGTGCATCTCATGTAGACCCCACGGCTCCTGCATGGCAGCCCGGGCGATCGCCACTCCGCGGCCTTCCAGTTCGGCCTGGGTGGCGTAGACGTCACGCACCTGCAACCACAACGCCCCGGGGAATACACCGGATTCGGTGGGGCTGTGATGACCGGCCAGCTCGATCAGTGACTGCCCGGCGTAAAAGACTGTGCCGGCACCGTATTCGCGCGCGATGGCCAGACCGATCCCGTCGCGGTAGAACTCGACCGACTTCGGGTAATCGACCGGCCGGATCAACATCCTGCTGGCCAGGATTTCCATGACCCTTGTCTACCACCGCGTCTGGACCGGCCGCGGCAGGACACGTCAGGCCGGCTGGACGCGTTGTCGTTTCATCACCGCATCGACCAGTGCCGGGGCCACGGTGTTCAGGGCCTTGGCCGTCACCGCCATGCGTGGGGCGATCTGCACCGGGCGGGTACGCGCCGCGGTCAGCATCCAGTCGGCGGCCTCCGATGCCGACAACCCGGGCAGGCCGTCGTAGGCGCGGGTGGGAGCGATCATCGGGGTCTTCACCAGCGGGTAGTACAGCGTCGTGGATTTCACGCCGACGGCCGACCATTCGGTTTCGATGACCCGGCTGACCGCGGCCAGCGCGGCCTTCGACGCGTTGTACACCGCGAACAGCGGGGCGGATTCGTTCATCACGCCCCAGGTGGCGACGTTGATGATGTGGCCGTCACGGCGTTCCCGCATGCCCGGGGCCAGACCGCGGATCAGGCGTAGCGGCGAGTAGTAGTTGAGCGTCATGGTGCGCTCGACGTCGTGCCAGCGGTCCAGCGACTCGGCCAGCGGACGCCGGATCGACCGGCCCGCGTTGTTGATCAGAATGTCGACGCCGCCGAAATCGCGCTCCACGGTGGCGACCAATTCGTCGATGGCGTCCAGGTCGGATAGGTCGACCGCGTGCGCACACGCGGTGCCCCCGGTGGCGGTGATCCGCTCCACCAGGGCATCGAGCAGTTCGGCACGGCGGGCCACCGCGATCACGGTCGCCCCGCGGGCGGCGAACTTCTCGGCCGCGGCCTCACCGATGCCCGAGGAGGCGCCGGTCAGCAGGATGCGCTTGCCGGTGATGTCGATGTCGTCGCGGGCGCCAAGCGTGTCGATCAGAGACGGTCGCATGCTCGTCAACAGCAGCTGATCGGACAGCCGGCGCAGCGGGTTCTTGCTCATCCGCCGAGTGTAGGGAGTGATTTCGGTGCGTTTGGTAACGCCTACCGTTACCAAACGCACCGAAGTCGCTCAGAAGTAGCGGGGGAACGGGGTCCAGTCCGGATCCCGCTTCTCCAGGAACGCGTCTCGGCCTTCGACGGCTTCGTCGGTCATGTACGCCAAACGCGTTGCCTCCCCGGCGAATACCTGTTGGCCCACCAGGCCATCGTCGATCAGGTTGAACGAGAACTTGAGCATCCGGATGGCTTGCGGGGACTTGCCGTTGATCTCGGCCGCCCACTGCAGGCCCACGGATTCCAACTCGGCGTGATCGACGACGTCGTTGACCGCACCCATCTGATGCATGGTCTCGGCGTCGTAGGCCCGGCCGAGGAAGAAGATCTCGCGGGCGAACTTCTGCCCGGCCTGCCGGGCCAGATAGGCGCTGCCGAACCCGCCGTCGAAGCTGCCCACGTCGGCGTCGGTCTGCTTGAACCGGGCGTGCTGGCGGCTGGCCAGCGTCAGGTCACAGGTGACGTGCAGGCTGTGCCCACCGCCGGCGGCCCAGCCGTTGACCAGGCAGATCACCACCTTCGGCATGAACCGGATGAGCCGCTGCACCTCGAGGATGTGCAACCGGCCGGCCCGCGCCGGATCGACGGTCTCGGCCGTTTCCCCGGCCGCGTACTGGTACCCGGACCGCCCGCGGATGCGCTGATCGCCACCGGAGCAGAAGGCCCAGCCGCCGTCCTTGGTCGACGGGCCGTTGCCGGTCAACAACACCACGCCCACATCGGGTGACATCCGGGCATGGTCGAGCACGCGGTACAGCTCGTCGACGGTGTGCGGCCGGAAGGCATTGCGTACCTCGGGCCGGTCGAACGCCACCCGCACCGTGGGCTGCTTGGCGCCGTCGGCGACATGGCGGTGATAGGTGATGTCGGTCAGATCGTCGAAGCCGGGTACCGGCTCCCACACGGTCGGGTCGAACGGGTTGTCTGCACTCACGTGCTCGACTGTAGAGCGAGCCTGTCCAGAGGTTTCACAGGTACCGCCGCCGGGTACGAAACCTGGCGCGATGATGCGTATGGCGCATCACCAGACGAGAGAGGGCCACGATGAAGAAGTTGGCAGGTGTGTTGTTCTCGGGGTTGGTTGCAGGATCGGTACTCGTCGGTTGCTCACCCGAGGTCACCGGTGGGGACACCAAGTGCAAGGACTTCATTGGGCAGGACGAGCAGACGCAGAACGACGCGGTGGCCAAGATGCTCAAGGACGAGAAGGGCACGGATGCCGCGCAGCTGGAGATCACCGGTACCAGGCTGGCGGTGCAGACCTTCTGTCAGACGACGGGCAAGCAGGACTCCAAGATCAAGGAGGCCCCGCACCTGAGCTGACGCCGGGTCAGACCGGGTCCAGCCGGAACACCGGACACCGCCCGGCGAGGGCTTCGAACTCGTCGGGATGGGGCCCGGTCACCAACCCGGCGTTACGCATGAAACCCACCCCGGTGGGGACCAACACCGGGAATTGACGCAGCAGCGGCCGGGCTTGCTCGGCGGGGATCTCCACCATGCGCACCCGTTGGTCACGACGACCTTGGTGCACCGTGGCCTCGCCGGCGGCCCGGGCGTTGGCGGCCCAGTCACCTCCGGGCAGGCCGGCGACGATGTAGCGGTGGCCGTCGACGGTCATCGGGGTGACCGGCGTCGAGCGCGGCTTGCCGGTCTTGCGGCCCGGCACTGTGAGCACCACCGGGCCCTTGTCACCGCCGACGCCGAGCTTGTTCAGCCCGATCATCACCTTGTTGACGTACTTCAGCCACCATGGCGGCCGGATGCGCTCGTCAGCCATGGCCCCAGACTAGGCGCGGGGCCGGACAAGCTCACCCGATCGCGCGGGCAGCGCCCTCCCAGAACTGGGCCCGGACGGCCTTCTTGTCGGGCTTGCCCAGCGCGGTCACCGGCACCGAGTCCACCACGATCACCTGCTTGGGTGATTGCACCGAGCCCTTGCGTTCCTTGACCGCGGCCTGGATCTCTGCGGTGACGCGAGCCACGGCCTCGTCGTCGGATGCGGCGTCGGGGCGCAGCACGATCACCGCGGTCACCGCCTCGCCCCACTTCTCGTCGGGAGTGCCGATCACGCACACCTGCGCCACCGAAGGATGTTCGGCCACAACATCTTCCACCTCACGCGGGAACACGTTGAAGCCACCGGTGACGATCATGTCCTTGACTCGGTCGACGATGAACCAGTAGCCGTCCTCGTCTTCGCGCGCCATGTCGCCGGTGTGCAGCCAGCCGTCTTTGAAGGTGTCGGCGGTGGCGTCGGGCAGCTTCCAGTAGCCGCCGGCCAGCAGGGGACCGGACACACAGATCTCACCGACCTCGCCGCGCGGCACCGGGTTGCCCTCGGGGTCCAGCAGGGCGGTGCGGGCGAACAGCGTGGGCCGCCCGCAGGACGTCAGCCGCTTTTCGTCGTGGTCCTTCTTGCCGAGGTAGGAGATCACCATGGGGGCCTCGGACTGGCCGTAGTACTGCGCGAAGATCGGCCCGAACCGCTTGAGCGCCTCGGCCAGCCGCACCGGGTTCATCGCCGAGGCGCCGTAGTAGACGGTCTCCAGCGAGGACAGGTCGCGGGTGTGCGAGTCGGGGTGGTCCATCAGGGCGTAGATCATCGACGGCACCAGCATGGTCGCGGTGATGCGCCGTTCCTCGATGACGCGCAGCACCTCGGCCGGGTCGAACTTGGGCAGCACGATCATTTCGCCACCCTTGACGATGGTCGGCACGAAGAACGCCGCACCGGCATGCGACAGCGGGGTGCACATCAAGAACCGCGGGTTCTCCGGCCATTCCCATTCGGCCAGCTGGATCGTCGTCATGGTGGTGATCGAGCGCACCGTGCCCATCACGCCCTTGGGCTTGCCGGTGGTGCCACCGGTGTAGGTGAGTCCGCCGATGTGGTCCGGGTCGAGATCGGCGGCGACCAGCGGCACGGGCGGGTACTTGGCGGCCTCGGCCACCAGGTCGACGCCGACGCCTTCCAACGCCGACGGCACCGGGCCGATCGTCAGCACCTGGCGCAGCGTCGGCACCTTCTCCAGCAGGCCAAGGGCCCGGTCCACGAACGCCGGAGTGGGATCGATGATCAACGTCGTCACCTCGGCGTCGGACAGCACATAGGCGTGGTCGTCCAGCGAGCCGAGAGGGTGTAGTGCGGTACGCCGGTAGCCCTGGGTCTGCCCGGCGCCGATGATCATCAGCACCTCGGGCCGGTTCAGCGACAGCAGGCCGACGCCTTCGCCGGCTCCGGCGCCGAGCGCCTCGAAGGCCTGGATGTACTGGCTGATGCGTTCTGCCAGCTCACCACCGGTCAGGGTGGTGTCTCCGAGGAACAGCACCGGCTTGTCCTTGTTGCGCTTGAGTGCGCCGACGGTGAGGTGGCCGGAATGGATGGGATGGTGCAGCGCATCACTCATGACCTACAGACTAGAACGTGTTCCAGAAATTGCGGAGCCGATCCCCGGTATGGGTTGTAACGCCGGGCCGATCATGATCGAAAAGCAGGTAGCGCTCTACTCACGTCGTCGCTGGTGGAGCCGCTTAATCTCCACATTTGGGGGCGGGAGCCAGGCCCCGGCGGGTTAGGGACCGCCGGGGCCTGTGCCCGGACCAGCGGCCGGCGCGCCGGTGACACGGATTTTCACCGGAGTTCCGCGCGCACCGCCGCCAGCCCCTAGCATCCGAGCATGACCCGCCCGATCGAGTCGGCCGACCTTGTCCTCTACGGCACCATCCTCACCGTCGACCCGGCCCGTCCGACGGCAGATGCCCTGGCGGTGTCCGGTGGCCGCATCGTTGCCCTGGGTACCCGGGCCGAGGTGGCCGACTGGGTGGGGGAGCGCACCGACGTGCGTGAGGTCGACGGCTGTGTCCTGCCGGGTTTCATTGAGGCGCATGGTCATCCGTTGATGGAGGCAGTGGCGTTGTCCGGGCGTATCGCCGACATCCGGCCGGTCACCTTGGCGACCGCCGAGGAGGTGCTCGACGCGGTCCGTATCGAGGTGGCGCGCCGTGGGGCCGACGGGGCGTTTCTCAACGGCTGGGACCCGTTGTTGCAGAACGGTTTACCCGAGCCGACGCTTGCGTGGCTCGACAGCATCGCCGACACACCGCTGGTGATCGTGCACAACTCGGGGCACAAGGCGTACTTCAACACGGCCGCCGCCCGGCGGGCCGGGATCACCAAGGACACCCCGGACCCCAAAGGCGCAAAGTTCGGTCGCACCGCCGACGGTGAGCTGGACGGCACCGCGGAGGAGACCGCGGCGGTGTTCCCGTTGTTGGGTGATGCCATCTCCGCCAAGGATTTCCCGGCGATGCTGGCTGCCGAATGCGCCCGGCTCAACGAGGCCGGCCTGACCACCTGCTCGGAGATGGCGTTCGATCCGATGTTCCGGCCGCTGCTTGCGCAACTGCACGATCAGTTGACGGTGCGGTTGCGCACGTACGAAATGTCCACCGCCGCACTGCATACCGATGCCCGCCCGTTCGACGGTGATGACACCGTGCGTCAGGTGGGCATCAAGATCTGGGTCGACGGCTCACCCTGGGTCGGCAACATCGACCTGACCTTCCCGTACCTGGACACCGACGCCACCCGCACGATCGGTGTGCGGCCGGGATCGTGCGGGCACGCCAACTACACGAAAGAGCAGCTTTCGGAGATCGTCGGCACGTTCTTCCCGCAGGGCTGGCAGATGGCCTGTCACGTGCACGGCGACGCCGGGGTGGACACGATCCTCGACGTCTACCAGGACGCTCTGCAGCGCTGGCCCCGAAACGATCACCGGTTGCGGCTGGAACACGTCGGCGCCATCACACCCGCCCAGTTGCAGCGTGCCCATGCCCTCGGGGTCACCTGCAGCCTGTTCGTCGATCAGATCCACTACTGGGGCGACATCCTGGTCGACGGGCTCTTCGGTCCGGAACGAGGGGAACGGTGGATGCCTGCGGGCTCCGCGGTGGCCACCGGCATGCGCATCTCCCTGCACAACGATCCGCCGGTTACCCCGGAGGAACCACTGCGCAACATCAGCGTCGCCGTCACGCGTGCCGCGCCCAGCGGTCGGGTGCTCGCGCCGGAGGAGCGGCTCACCGTCGAGCAGGCGTTGCGGGCGCAGACCATCGATGCGGCATGGCAGTTGTTTGCCGACGACGTGGTCGGCTCACTGGAGGTCGGCAAGTATGCCGACCTGGTGATCGTGTCCGACGACCCACGTGCGACGGCCCCGGAAAGCATTGCTGACCTGGAGGTTCGGGCCACTTTTCTGGCGGGTCGCCAGGTTTATCCGAAAGTCGGCTGACGGTTCGCTCTATATTTCCCGTTCCCAGCGGAGTAGTTTCGCGTCCATACGTGTGCGCGAGATGTGGGGGCAGCCATGGTGCACGGACGTACATTGCCGAGAACATCTGAATACCGTCGCGGGGCAGTGCTTCTGACCGCCCTGGCGGTGGCGGTGACGATCGGTCTGCTCGGGCCGCCGCCCAAGGCGCAGGCGTGGTCGAGGGCCGGGCTGCCGGTCGAGACGATCTCGGTGCCGTCGGCGTCGATGGGTCGCGACATCAAGGTGCAGTTCCAGGGTGGTGGCCCCCATGCGGTGTATCTGTTGGACGGGCTGCGCGCCCGCGACGACTTCAACGGCTGGGATATCGAGACTCCGGCGTTCGAGTGGTTCTACCAATCCGGCCTGTCGGTGGTCATGCCGGTCGGTGGAATGTCGAGCTTCTACACGGACTGGTATCAGCCGGCGGCCGGCAACGGCGGGGTGTGGACGTACAAGTGGGAGACGTTCCTGACCAGCGAGCTTCCGCAGTGGCTGGCCGCCAACCGGAAGGTGTCGAGCAGCGGTAACGCCGTGGTCGGGCTGTCCATGTCGGGTAACTCCGCGATGATCCTGGCCGCGTATCACCCGCAGCAGTTCATCTATGCGGGGTCCTTGTCGGCGTTCCTGAATCCGTCGGCAGGGCCATGGCCCGGCTTGATCGGACTCGCCATGGGTGATGCCGGCGGCTTCAGCCCCAACGCCATGTGGGGCCCGCCGGGGGATCCGGCGTGGGCGCGCAACGATCCGACGATTCAGGTGGGACGGCTGGTGGCCAACCACACCCGCATCTGGGTGTACTGCGGCTCGGGGACACCGGGCGAGTTGGGCGGCGGTGACCTGCCGGCCACATTCCTGGAAGGCTCTGCGCTGCAAAGCAATTTGAACTTCCGCGATCAGTACATCGCGGCCGGCGGGAACAACGCCGTGTTCAACTTCCCGCCGACCGGTACCCACACCTGGGGCTACTGGGGTGCGCAGCTGCAGGCGATGAAGCCGGACATCCAACGGGTGCTCGGTGCCGCTTAGGCATCATTGAACGCGTGCCCACGCTTGACGACGTCCTGGACCGCCTGCATGTCGTCGCCCTCCCGATGCGGGTGCGCTTCCGCGGCATCACGGTGCGCGAGGTGGCGCTGATCGACGGCCCGGCCGGGTGGGGTGAGTTCGGCGCGTTCCTCGAGTACGAGCCGCCGGAGGCCGCGGCCTGGCTGGCCGCCGGGATCGAGGCGGCGTATCACCCGGCGCCCCCGGTGTACCGCGATCGCATCCCCATCAACGCCACGGTGCCCGCGGTGCCGGCCGCCCAGGTGCCGGACGTGTTGGCCCGGTTCCCCGGTGCACGGACGGCCAAGGTCAAGGTGGCCGAGCCCGGACAGACGCTGGCCGACGACGTCGCGCGCGTCAACGCCGTGCGCGCACAGGTGCCGGTGGTGCGGGTGGATGCCAACGGCGGCTGGACGCTGCCGCAGGCGGTTGCCGCGGCCGCGGCACTGACTGCCGACGGCCCGTTGGAGTACCTCGAGCAGCCCTGTTCGACGGTCGACGAGTTGGCGACCCTGCGCGCTCAGGTGGACGTCCCGATCGCCGCCGACGAGTCGATCCGCAAGGCCGACGATCCGCTGCGCGTGGTGCGGGCCCGAGCCGCCGACGTCGCAGTGCTCAAAGTCGCTCCGCTGGGCGGGGTTTCGCGCATGCTCGACATCGCCGCGCAGATCGACATCCCGATCGTGGTGTCCAGCGCGTTGGATTCCGCGGTCGGTATTGCCCGCGGGCTGTCGGCCGCCGCCGCGTTGCCGGAGTTGCGGCACGCCTGCGGCCTCGGCACCGGTGGGTTTTTCATCGAGGACGTCGCCGAAATGCCGTTACCCGTCGACGGGCACTTGCCGGTCGAGGCGGTCGTCCCGGACCCGGCCCGGCTGTCGGCTTTGGCTGCGACGCCGCAGCGGCGGCGGTGGTGGATCGAGCGGGTGCGGGAGTGCTACGCGCTCGGGACCCTCGGGGCGAAACTGGGGTAGGCCTCTACTCTAAGTAAGCTCGCCCGACCGTTCGAGACTTGCGGTATGACTCGATTTCGCGTCAGCATCATGGATCCCACGATCGCGTCCCGCACACCCGAGAAGCCCTGATCATGGGCGGGTTACAGGTCGGCCTGCTCGATCTCATCACGGCGAGCAAGCCGTCGGCGGACGCCTTTACCCGCGCCAGTTATCTGTCCGGTGTCGGTCTCGGGGTGGACTCCTTCTGGGTGCCTGATCACCTCAATGCGATCTTCCCGCGGGCGCTGTGGCAGCCGAAATATTGTGCGGCGGCGAGGGTGGCTCCGTCGGTCGACGCCTGCATGGAGCCCTGGACGATGTTGGGCCGCATCGCGGCGCGAAACCGAATCGCCCGGCTGCCGTTGGGTATCTGTGTCACCGACGCCGGGCGCCGGAATCCCGCGGTCACCGCGCAAGCCGCCGCGACGATGCAACTGTTGACCAAGGGGCGGTTCATTTTCGGGATCGGCCCGGGTGAGCGGGAGGGAAATGAACCCTACGGGGTGGACTGGGCGCGGCCGGTGGCCCGCTTCGACGAGGCGATGGCCACGATCCGTGCTCTGTGGGACTCGAAAGGTGAACTCGTCAACCGGGATTCACCGTTCTTCCCGCTACGAAACGCGGTCTTCGACCTACCGCCGTACCGCGGCAAATACCCGCCCATCTGGGTGGCCGCGCACGGGCCGAGGATGCTGCGGCTTGCCGGCCGGTACGGCGACGGGTTCTTCCCGGCGTTCCCTCATTCTCCTCAGGATTACGCCCAACGGTTGGACGTGGTGCGTGGGGCCGCCTCCGATGCGGGCCGTGATCCCATGGCCATCACCCCGGCACTGCTGCTGATGGTGGTGACCGCGCGGACTCGTGGCGAAATCGACGACGCCCTGGAATCTGAGGTGATGAAGGCCGGTTGTCTGACCGCATCCGATGAGTACTTCGCCCAGCGGGGTGCGCAACACCCGTTGGGAGTGGGTTTCTCTGGCGGACAGGACATTCTGCCGCAAGACTGGGACGAGCAGACGGCGCTCTCGCACATCAAGGGCATCACGCCCGATCTGATGCGCGATATGGGGTTGGTCGGTACGCCCGACGAGGTCTTGGATCGCGTTGCCGAGTGGCGCGATTGCGGGGTGCGCCATCTGGTGTTGACCAATGGCGGCCTGCTTCAGCGTAGTTTGCGGCGCGGTGTGGCGACGCTGCCCCCGTTCTACCGGGTCGTGCGGGGCATCAAGAAAATGTAGCGCCACACCTGTCGCATCAGTACCGCCGAGGTGCTCGGTGTGTGATCGGGGATTGCAGTATCGCCGGTGATATCAGGTTTTGAGAGTGGTCATGCCTTTGGAGAGGGCCGGATTGTGAAGGTGTGACGCCACATTGGTCACATCAGTACCGCCAAGGTGCTCGGTGTGTGATCGGAGAATGCAGTATCGCCGGCGATATCACCTTTTGAGAGTGGACATGCCTTTGGAAACAGATCGCTCCTAAAACAGGTCCAATGACATCGACGGGCGGCCCGAGAGTTTATGGATCATCCACTGGTTCAACGACATTCTCTGCTCGGCGGCCTCCACTGCCAGCTTGGCATGCAATACCGGCGGAAGGCGCACCAGGAATTTGCCGCTGTAGTGGTGGTCGGTCAATGAGGCGGGCGGTGTCTCATCATCGGCCTGGAGGAGCGCCACCTCCTCCGCGACCTTCTTCTCCACAGCGGCGACAGCCTCGTGCGCGGTGGATCCCCTCGCCGAGAGGTTCGGGAACTCCAGGCACAGGCCCAGGTAATAGCGGTCATCGGGCATCCAGTGCGCACGGTACGTGTACTCGGTCATGTCGACGATCATCGCCACACCCGCCGACATAAACCTCGTGTCCTGATTTGTGGGGTACATGGCGTAGACGCCATCAGCGGAATCGCCAACACTGAAGACGTGACGCGATCGGTGGTGATCCTGGGCTATGCCGGCGTGCAGGCATTGGACCTGGCGGGCCCGTTCGACGTGTTCGCCACCGCGACGCTGTGCCTGGCCGGTCTGGGCCGCGCTGACGACGGCTATGCCGTCACGTTGGCATCCGTCGACGGCCAGTCGGTCACCACCCTCACCGGGTTGGAGTTCGTCGCCGCTGCACCACCGGATCCGCACACGCCCATCGACACGATCGTCATCCCGGGCGGCGTTGGCGCCGACACCGCCCGCAACAACCCCGCCGTCATCGACTGGATCAGCACCGCCTCGCGCAATGCCCGCCGCGTCGTCAGCGTCTGCACCGGTGCGTTCATTGCCGCGCAGGCCGGCCTGCTCGACGGTTGCCCCGCCACCACCCACTGGGCATTCGCCGACCGTATGGCCGATGAATTCCCCAGCGTCGCAGTCGATCCGGAGCCGATCTTCGTCCGCAGTTCGGAGCGGATGTGGACGGCTGCCGGGGTGACCGCAGGAATCGACCTGTCACTGTCGCTTGTCGAGGACGACTACGGCACCGAGGTCGCCCAGACCGTCGCGCGGTACCTGGTGCTGTACCTGCGTCGGCCCGGTGGTCAGACGCAGTTCGCCGCCCCGGTGTGGATGCCGCGGGCCAAACGTGCCCCGATCCGTGAGGTCCAGGAGGCCATCGAGGCTGAACCCGGTGGCGCTCATAGTGTTTCCGCGCTGGCCCGACGCGCCGCGATGAGCCCGCGGCACTTCACCAGGGTGTTCACCGACGAGGTCGGCGAGGCGCCCGGCGCCTACGTCGAACGCATCCGCACCGACGCCGCGCGCCGCCAGCTCGAGGAATCCGACGACACCGTCACCGTCATCGCCGCCCGCTGCGGGTTCGGCACCGCCGAGACCATGAGGCGCAATTTCGTTCGGCGTCTGGGTGTTTCGCCGGATCAGTATCGACGAACGTTCACTTGAGAGGATTAGCAATGCAGATCGCCATCGTGTTGTACCCGAGTTTCACCGCGCTCGATTTCATCGGCCCCTACGAGGTGCTGCGCAACCTGCCCGACGCCCAGGTGCGGTTCCTCTGGCACGAGCCGGGCCCCGTCACCGCCGATTCCGGTGTGCTGACGGTCGGGGCCACCCACCGTTTCGACGAAACGCCGGCGCCCGACGTCGTGCTGGTGCCCGGCGGCCCGGGCTCGGCCGTGGCGGCACGTGACGACAGAGTGCTGGACTGGCTACGGCGGGTGTCGCCGGGCACCACGTGGACGGCGTCGGTGTGCTCGGGGTCGATGGTGCTCGCCGCTGCCGGCCTGCTCGACGGCAAACCCGCCACCTCGCACTGGGCGGCACTGAGTGCGCTGAAACTGATGGGCGCTGACCCGGTGGGCGATCAGCGTGTGGTGCGAGCCGAACCCGACGGCAAGGTCATCACCGCGGCAGGGGTCTCGGCGGGCATCGACCTGGCCCTCTGGCTGGCCGGGCAGATCGGCGGCGAGGCGAAAGCCAAGGCGATCCAGCTGATGATCGAGTACGACCCGCAGCCGCCGTTCGACTCCGGGCACATGTCGAAGGCATCGGCCACCACCAAGGCCGGCGCCACCGCGCTGCTGAGCAAGGACATGATCAAGCCCGAACCGCTCAAGGCCGGGGTGTTGCTGGCCTGGGATCAGGCGATCCGCAAGGTGCGGGGTCGACGCACCGCGTGATCTGGTGCACTGCTCGCCATGAAGTAGCGTCGGCCGGATGAACCTGGCTTATGACGACCGAGGCAAGGGTGAGGCGGTGCTGTTCATCGCCGGCCGCGGCGGCGCCGGCCGAACCTGGCACCTGCACCAGGTGCCTGCGCTGCAGCGGGCGGGTTACCGCGTCATCACCTTCGACAACCGCGGCATCGGCGCGACGGAGAACGCCGAGGGTTTCGGCACCGAGCAGATGGTGGCCGACACCGCCGAGCTGATCGAAAAGCTCGAGGCCGGTCCGGTACATCTGGCCGGCGTGTCGATGGGGTCGTTCATCGCCCAGGAACTGATGGTGGCGCGTCCTGAACTGGTGCGCTCGGCGGTGTTGATGGCCACCCGGGGCCGTCATGACCGGGCCCGCGAGTTCTTCCGCGACGCCGAGCGCGAGTTCGCCACGTCGGGCATCCAGCTGCCGGCGAAGTTCGACGCCAAGCTGCGCATGCTGGAGAGCTTCTCGCCCAAAACGCTCAACGACGACGTCCTGGTGCGGGACTGGAGCGAGATGTTCACCATGTGGCCCACCAAGCAGACCCCGGGCCTGCTTGCCCAGCTGGACTGTGGTCCGAAGGACAACCGGCTGCCGGCCTACCGGTCCATCACCAAGCCGGTCCTGGTGATCGGGTTCGCCGACGATGTGGTGTTGCCGGTGCATCTGGGGCGTGAGGTGGCCGACGCCATCCCCAACGCCCGGTATCTGGAGATCCCCGACACCGGTCACCTGGGCTTCATCGAGAAGCCCGATGTGGTCAACACCGCGCTGCTCGAGTTCTTCGCCGGTCAGAACTGACGGGTTGACCCAATAAGGTGGAGTGGTGAACCCCTCGACGGCACAGGCGCGCGTAGTCGTCGACGAACTCATCCGCGGCGGTGTCCGGGATGTGGTGTTGTGCCCCGGCTCGCGCAACGCCCCGCTGGCCTTCGCGCTGGCCGACGCCGATCGGGCCGGACGCTTGCGTCTGCACGTCCGGATCGACGAGCGCACGGCCGGCTATCTGGCGATCGGCCTCGCTGTGGCTGAACAGGCGCCGGTCTGTATCGCCATGACCTCGGGCACCGCGGTGGCCAACCTCGGCCCGGCGGTGGTGGAGGCCAACTACGCCCGGGTGCCGTTGATCGTGCTCAGCGCCAACCGGCCCTACGAACTGCTGGGCACCGGCGCCAATCAGACCTTCGAGCAGTTGGGCTATTTCGGTAACCAGGTGCGGGCGAACATCAGCCTGGGCCTGGCAGAAGACCACCCAGACCAGTTGGAGGCCTTCAACGCCCAGTGGCGGTCGGCGACCTGCCGGGTGCTGGTGGCGGCCACCGGCGCCCGCAGCGCCAACGCCGGTCCGGTGCAGTTCGACATCCCGTTGCGTGAGCCGTTGGTCCCCGACAACGCCCACGGTGACACCTCGTTCCCGCCGGGCCGGCCGGACGGCAAACCGTGGACGTATACCCCGCCGGTGAGTTTCGACCAGCCGCTGGACATCGACCTCACCCCGGACACCGTGGTGATCGCCGGACATGGCGCCGGCACGCACCCGAACCTGGCCGATCTGCCGACAGTGGCCGAGCCCACCGCCCCACTTCCGCGAAACCCCTTGCACCCCTTGGCTCTACGCCTTGTGCACCCCAAGCAGGTCATCATGCTGGGGCGGCCCACCCTGCACCGGCCGGTGTCGGCGCTGCTGGCCGACCCGGCGGTGCCGGTGTATGCCTTGACCACCGGCCCGCGCTGGCCGGATGTCTCCGGTAACTCGATGGCCAACGGCACCCGCGCGGTGACGTCGGGAACCCCGGACCCGGCCTGGCTCAATCGGTGCGCGCAAGCGAACAAGCATGCCGTCGCGGCGGTCCGCGATCAACTCGCGTCGCACCCGATGACCACCGGTCTGCACGTGGCCGCGGTGGTCGCCGACGCGCTGCGCCCAGGCGACCAGTTGGTGCTCGGGGCGTCCAACCCGGTGCGTGACGCCGCCCTGGTCGGGCTGACCGCCGAGGACGTCAAGGTGCGGTCGAACCGCGGGGTGGCCGGGATCGACGGCACGGTGTCGACGGCAATCGGTGCGGCGCTGGCCCATGAGCGAGCCGGGAACGAACCGCGCCGCACCATCGCGCTGATCGGCGACCTGACATTCGTCCACGACAGCTCGGGGCTGCTGATCGGGCCGACCGAGCCGACGCCGCGCAACCTGACCATCGTGGTGTCCAACGACAACGGCGGCGGAATCTTCGAGCTTCTGGAGCAGGGCGATCCGCGGTTCTCTGACGTGTCGTCGCGGATCTTCGGCACGCCCCACGACGTGGACGTGGCCGCCTTGTGCCGGGCCTATCACGTCGACAGCAGGCAGCTGGAGGTCGACGATCTCGCCGCCGCGCTGGCCGAACCGTTCGACGGCATGCGGGTGCTGGAGGTGAAGGCCGACCGGTCGTCGCTGCGTGCCCTGCACGCGTCGATCAAGGCCGCCCTGTGAGACCCGCGGAGATCGCGGCGCGATTCCGCGCGCTGGTGCAGGCCCTGATCCCGCACCTCTATGGCGAACCGGGGGAGACGCGATCGCAGCGCATCATCCGTCGGGTGCGGATCGGTGTGGTGATCGCCGCCTGCCTGGTCACCTTGCAGTCGGTGCTGCTGGTGCTCGGCGCGTGGCGCAACGACCAGCAGATCGAGCGCAACATGGGGGTGGCCGCGGCCGAGGTGCTCAGCGCCGGTCCGCGCCGCTCGACGATCGAGTTCGTCACGCCCGACCGGGTGACCTACCGCCCCGAGCTGGGCGTGCTGTATCCCTCCGAGCTCGACACCGGGATGCGGATCTACGTCGAGTACGACAAGAACAATCCCGATCTGGTGCGGGTCCGCGACCGCAACGCCTCGCTGGCGATCATCCCGGCCGGATCGATCGCGGTGGTGGGTTGGCTGGCCGCGAGCGCGGCGCTGGCCCTGCTGGCGTTCCTGCAGCGACGGCTCAGCCGGCCCGGCGCTGCAGCCCCGGTCAGCTCGTAGGCGTATTCAGCAGTTTGGCCAGCCACTGCGGGTCGCCGATGTCGACCATCTCCTCACCGACCAGGTCGTAGACCGCCGGGGTGGCCACCTCGTACGTCGTCTCGCTGAGCAGGCCGGCGTTGGCTTCGTTGAGCTCGTCGGCGTCGATGAGGTGTTCACCTGCGGCGATCTTGTCGGTCTGCGCGGAGCCGACGCCGCTGTCGGAGGCCATGGCGGCGATCTCGTCGTCGCTCGGGCCGGTCGAGCCCTCGGGCTGCTGATGGCCCCACAGGTCCTGGACGAACAGCTGGAATGCGACCCCGGTGGTGCCCGGACCGGCGGCCAGGAACATGGCGTTGGCCACCCGGGCCGAGTAGTCGGTGCCGGTCGAGTCCAGGAAGGTCAGCGGCCGGTAGGTCACCGCCAGTCGGCCGGATTCGACGGCGTAGGCGATCTCGTCGCCGACGTTGTGCTGCAGATGCGCGCACGCCGGGCACTGCGGTTCGGTGAACAGGTCGATCTGGGCCGGGGCATCGGGATAGCCGATCTGGATGCCTGTGCCGTCCTGGGTGATCGCGCTGCCGGGTTTGTCGCCGCTGGCCTGCGCCGCGCCGTCGACCAGACGCGTGCAGCCGGCCGTGGACCCCGCAACAGACAAGGCCAGCGCAGCCAGCATCGCGGTGGCAATCCGCGTCAATCGCATGGGCCAACTTTATCCGCGGGCATCAGGTTTTAGGGTGTCGTATCCCCGGACGCTACCTGGGCGACAGCTGCCGCTGAGAACATCCTGATGTGCGCGTTGCAATCGTTGCAGAGTCTTTCCTCCCGAATGTCAACGGCGTCACCAACTCGGTGCTTCGGGTGATCGAGCATCTCCGCCGCACCGGCCACGAGGTACTCGTCATCGCCCCCGACACCCCCCGCGGCCAGGCCCCGGCCGAACGGGTCCATGACGGGGTGCGGGTGCACCGGGTGCCGTCGCGGATGTTCCCGAGAGCCACCTCGCTGCCGCTGGGGGTGCCGCGGCCTCGAATGGTCAATGTATTGCGCGGTTTCGACCCCGACGTCGTGCATCTCGCGTCGCCGGCGCTGCTGGGCTGGGGCGGCGTGCATGCCGCCCGGCACCTCGGGGTGCCGACGGTGGCGGTGTTCCAGACCGATGTCGCCGGTTTCGCCGAGAGCTATGGCGTCGGCATGCTCTCCCGTGCGTCGTGGGCTTGGACCCGCCGGCTGCACAGCAAGGCCGACCGTACCCTGGCCCCGTCCACCTCGGCGATGGAAAACCTTGCCGCCCATCGGGTTCCCCGGGTCTTCAAGTGGGGGCGCGGGGTGGACATCACGGGCTTCGCCCCGTCGGCCCGTGACGAGCGGCTGCGCGTGACGTGGTCACCGGAGGGCAAACCGATCGTCGGCTTCGTCGGGCGGTTGGCGCCGGAAAAGCACGTGGAACGGTTGGCCGCCCTGTCTGCGCGCGACGATCTGCAACTGGTGGTGGTGGGCGCCGGGGTCGATCGCGTCAAACTCGAAACACTCATGCCGGCCGCGGTTTTCACCGGTGAGCTGCACGGTGAGGCATTGGCGTCGGCCTACGCCAGCATGGACGTGTTCGTCCACCCCGGCGAGCACGAGACGTTCTGCCAGGCGGTGCAGGAGGCCATGGCCTCCGGACTGCCGGTGATCGCCCCCGATGCCGGCGGACCGCGCGATCTGATCGCGCCGTACCGCACCGGATTGTTGCTTGCGGTCGACGAATTCGAGGCGGCGCTGCCGGCCGCGGTCGAACACCTGATCGCCGAGCGGGCCCGCTATTCGGTGGCCGCCCGGCGTAGCGTGCTGGGCCGCACCTGGCCGGCCATCTGCGACGAGTTGATCGGCCACTACGAGGCCGTGCAGGGCCTGCGCCAGTTGCGCGCCGCCTGATCCCCCTCTGCTCGGCCAGAAAAACTCAGCCCTGAGCTTCCACCGACACCGGCTGCCACTCGTCCCAGAGCTGTAGCCGGCTCTCGTAATCGGCCTTGGCCAACTGCAACGGCAGCTCACCGAAAAACACTCGCAGCGGCGGGTTTTCGGAGTCCACGATCTTGAGTACCGCAGCAGCCGACGCTTTAGGATCGCCCGGTTTGGCGCTGCGCTGCGCCCGCGCCTGTTGCGCGGCGTCGCGGGCCCCGTCGTAATCCGTGAGCGGGGTGGCGTGTTTGGCCGACGAGCCGGCCCAGTCGGTGGAGAATCCGCCCGGCTCGATCAGCGTCACCTTGATGCCGAACGGCGCGACCTCCTGGGCCAACGACTGGGACAGACCTTCCAACGCCCACTTGGACGCGTGATAGATGCCGACCAACGGAAACGCGGTGATGCCACCGATCGACGACACCTGGATGATGTGCCCGCTGCCCTGGGCGCGCAGGTAGGGCAGCGCGGCCTGGGTGACCCACAGTGCGCCGAAGACGTTGGTCTCGATCTGATCGCGGGCTTCGGCCTCGGACAGTTCCTCGATGAAACCGAACTGCCCATAGCCGGCGTTGTTGACCACGATGTCGAGTCGGCCGAAGTGGTCGTGGGCCTGCTTCACCGCGGCGAAGTCGGCCTCGCGGTCGGTGACGTCCAGCCGGATGGGCAGCAGCGCGTCGCCGTATTTGGCGGTCAGGTCGGCCAGTGTCGCGGTGTCGCGGGCGGTGGCGGCCACTTTGTCGCCCCGGTCGAGAGCCGCGATCGCCCACTCCCGGCCGAAGCCCCGCGATGCACCGGTGATGAACCACACTTTTTCAGTCATGCTCAACCCTTCGTTTTTCGATCCTTGCGGTTCAAGGCGTGCCATTGCCATACCCATTCCCGTCGGTTTCCGACTGGCAGGAAGTCCACAGGCAGGTTCCGCGCGGGTCCAGAGTTTCGGTCACTGACAATGTTTTGACCCGCGCCCGGTACCGTCAGCAGCGTGAGTCGAGCCAGCCTGGAGAAGAACCCCCACGAAGTGGCGTCGATGTTCGACGCCGTGGCGCGACGCTACGACCTGACCAACACGGTGCTCTCGCTCGGGCAGGACCGGTTCTGGCGCCGTCAGACCCGTGCGGCACTGGGCATCGGGCCCGGCGACAAGGTGCTCGATCTGGCCGCCGGCACCGCGGTGTCCACGGTCGAGTTGGCGAGCTCGGGCGCGTGGTGCGTGGCCGCGGACTTCTCGGTGGGCATGCTCGCCGCCGGCGCCTCACGCCCGGTGCCCAAAGTCGGGGCCGACGCCACCCGGCTGCCGTTCGCCGACGGCGTGTTCGACGCCGTCACCATCAGCTTCGGGTTGCGCAACGTCGTCGACCATGTGGCCGGCCTGCGGGAGATGGCCCGGGTGACGCGGCCCGGCGGCCGGCTGGTGGTGTGCGAGTTCTCCACGCCGACCAACCGCGCCTTCGCCACGCTCTACAAGGAGTATCTGATGCAGGCGCTGCCGCGGATGGCCACCGCGGTGTCGAGCAACCCCGACGCCTACGTGTACCTGGCCGAGTCGATCCGGGCCTGGCCGGACCAGGCCGAGCTGGCCCAGCGCATCGGTACGGCCGGCTGGTCAAACGTCAAGTGGCGCAACCTCACCGGCGGAATCGTGGCCCTGCACGCCGCCACCAAGCCGCTCGCCTAACCCCCCAGCACTGCGAGCGTGCGTGTCTGCTGCCCGACACGCCGCAATCTGTCGGCAATGTGCGCACGCTCGCACAGGCAAGAAATCGGCCCCTCTCGGGTTACGAGAGGGGCCGATTGTCATGTGATGCAGCGCTATTCCTTGCTGCCGGTGTCCTTGTCGGCGGTTGCCGCCTTCTTGGCCGGCTTGTCGAACGCCTTCTTGACCTTCTGACCGATCTTGTCCAGGGTCGCCGACACCTTCTCGGCGGCTGCCTTGACCGGTTTCACCGTCTTTCCGCCGGCAGCGGTGTCTGCGGCGGTCTTGCCCGGGACCGCGACAATGCTGTGGCGCACCAGGGATTTGGACGGCTTGGTGCTCGGGGCGTCGGATGTGGCGGCCGGCGTCTCGGATTCGTCGGCGGCCGGTGCCGCTTCGGTTTCCGAGGACACCGGGGTCGTGGTTTCCGACGGCGTCGCTGCCGGGTCGGTCACCGCAGCGCCGGTATCGGCGGGCGACGCTTGCGATCCGGACTTCTCGGTCAGCGGGCTGGCCGAAACGCCGGATGTCGTGTCATCGGCTTTCACAATGGCCGCGAGCGCGTCGTCGGCGCCGACCACCTCGGATCCTGTTGTATCCGAGGTCGTTTCGGTCACCAGACGTGCGGCGGCCGGCGCGGCAGGCGGGGTGATCGCCGCGGCGATCGCCTTGGGGATGTCGATCAGGAACGCGCGCAGCGGGGCGTACCCCCGGTCGGGGCTGAAGAGCCCGGCGGTCCAGCTGCCGGGCGCTCCGGGCCGCCGAGGCGGCACATAGGACCCGTTGAGGATCGAGCTGACGGTATCGGCCGGTGCGTTGATGATCGTGCTCGCGAACTTCACCATGTCGCCGTCTTGGATGGCGTCGTAAAGGTCCTGTCCGATCCGGGCGGCCCCCGCTGACACGTAGCCCTGGATGAGGCTGACGTAGCCCATGCCGACCTGGCCTACCAGCCCTACATCGATGAATGATTTGTAGGACAGAAGATTCAGCACAGAGGACAGATTGCCGACCATCTGATTGGGGATGGAGAGGAGATTGAGCATCGGGAACAGACTCGATGCGACAGTCAGGGTGGCGCGCGACATGACATTGCCGACGCCCATGATGTCACCGGCCTCGAACTCCGCGCGGGCCTCTTCCAGGTAATCCGGTATGTAGATGGTCACCGTGTTGATGATGTTCTGGACGACCGTCGACAGTGACTCGCCGACGAGTTCTGCGTAGCCGGTCTGATTGGCGATGATCTGGCGTAGGACCGGCGCCGGGTCGGCCAGTGCGTTCTGGACGAGCTTTGTCAGGTTGGTGGATGTCAGCTCGAGCACCTCGGCCCACCGCGCAATGGGATCGACGAACGAGGACTCAGCCAAAGGTGTTGCGAACGGGTTGGCCTCGCCCAGGATCGCCGCGAACGGGCTGGCGTCGGCGGGGCTTGGCAGGTCCAGGTTTTGCACCGCGGCCGACAACGTCACCGCGCGGTTCTGGATCTCGGGCGCCGCCGCAGTGATGGGGGTGGCCGCGATGACGCCAGCGCCGACAATCGCCACGCCGGCAGTCACATAGGGCCGTAGTGCGAGTTGCAACTCGGTCTCCTTCTGATCGTGAAAATGTGTCAGCGATCACTGACCGAGCGAACGTAGCTGAGAGGATTCTGAGAAACATTCGCATTCTGAAACACGTTTCAATTCTTGTGACTGCGAATGTTCACATGGCTAAGAAAAAATGCGCCAGGAAGTCGCCAGGTTGCGGCCGCAATAACGTATCCTCGTTGTGACCAGCTACTTCATCCACCAAGGCGGTAGCCGCGCGGCGAAATTCCGACGCGCCGCTTGAATGCGGTGGCAAAGTGACTGGGGTTCGAGAAGCCTACTCTCGCGGCGATCTCGGTGATGGACTGCGAGGTGGTCAGCAGCAGTGTCTGGGCCCGGGCGATACGCCGGTCCAACACGAACTGGTACGGCGTGGTGTGAAACGCCTTGCGGAACGCCTGGGTGAAGGCGCCCACCGACATCTGCGCCATCTCGGCCAGTGCATCCAGCGTGATGTCGGTGTCGAGGCTGTCACTGAGGTATTCCACGATCGCTGACCGTGTCGCGGCATCCAGATCGGTGCGCTGGTGTTCCTTGCGGGGGCGCGGTGCCGTATAGGTGTCGATGATCAACAGGCGAAGCGTCTCGGCGAGCGAATCGGTCAGCAGCCGAGCGATGGCGTCCTCCCGGCCGGCGACACTGTAGATCTCCTCGACCAGCTGATGGACCAGTGAGTTCTTGTATTTGACCCGGGGGATCAGGGCGGCGTCGCCGATGGCACGCCCGGGGATCGTGATCTCGCAGTACCCGGCCACGTCACCCTGAACCAACGCAGCACACGGAATCCCGGCCGGTTTCCACCAGATGTCGCCCGCACTGGGTGGCACCCGGCCCGACGGACCCCAGTCCAGCAGGGTGTCCATCGAGCGCATCGAACCGTGCCGGTAGACGTACATCAGGTGGTTGTCGGGGTCGAAACTGCACCAGTCGGTCGGTGCCGAAATCTGCTCGGTGGCGAAGGTGAACGACAGGCCGCGGGCAGCAACGTCGTGCTGCTCCAGCACGACGCGCGGCGTCTGTGGACGGTCACCGTCCCACGGCTTCATGGCCATCTCGCCGAGTGTATCCACGGCGACGAGGCCGTTATCAGGTGAACAGGCGCCAAACGCTCGAGCCCAGGATGAAAAGCAATATGCCGCCCACCACGACGAGATACACGTAGCTTCCCGCCGACATCTTCTTCTCCACGGCGCCCCGCCGCAGCGGCACCCGCCGGGTGCCCGGCGCGGCGGCCATCAACATCTGGTGCGTGCTCGACCATTGCGCGGCCGCCCAGAGGGCATGGTCACGTTCGGCGCCGGTGCAGCGTTGGGCATGTGTCTCCCACAGCCGGGAGTTCCGCAGCGCGACAAGGGCGTCCGGTGTCGGACCCAGGTCCTTCGCGACGACGCGTGGCGTCACTTGAACAATCCGAACATGGTGTTGACCGGGCCCTGGGCCAGGCGCTCATAGAGGTACTGGGTGAACAGTGCCGCCAGCAACAGCTCGGGCAGGGGGCCGGGCAGTGGCCGCGGGCAGTCGAGTAGGTAGTCGGAGAACCAGACTCGCGGTCGGACTTCACCAGACTTCAGGGTCTGGCGGTCGATCCGTCCGATCGATGAGCCGACAGCGTCGAAGATCGGCACGGGATGTTGCTTCCACGAGGCACCCTGATGGACCTCGGTGGCGCCCAGCCACTGCCCGTTGGCCTCCAGACCCAAGGTGAAACCGCTGGTTTGGGTGAATTGCGCCACCGGGGCCGTCGTCCGGAGCCGGCCGAGGTCGCGCCCGGCGCCGTCGTGCACCTGGATGAACTGGCCTTGCCAGTCGGTTGCGCTGCTGCCACCGAATCGGGTGATGTGCAGTAAGACGGCACCATCGGGACGCACCATGACGAATTGCATATCCGCGTGCATGCGGCTGATGGTCCAGGCCGGTATGTCGGCTGTCGGCCGGGCCAGGGCGATCTGCTGGTCGTAGACATTCTCGATCGAGCAGTACACGTTGCGATCGGTGCGGTCGGGTACCGCACGCAGATACAGCACCGGTTCCCCCAACGGAAATCCCGCGGCGGGGCGGGCATGCGGAGCCGACGGAAGCGCGGGTCCGGCGTACGGCGGTGAGGGCTCGATGATCGTTCTCTTCCCGGGCGATCTCGGATCGGTACTGTCACATGCTAAGCCGTCGGAGTTCTTCGGTGAGACACCAGTTTTCCGGGCGATATTGCCGCGCGAGGCCACCTTCGGTGGGCTTTACCATCGCTGTACAGGTGATGACGAAAGGGCTTCGCGTGTACCCACCGTCCGGCTATCCCCACCAAGGGCCGCAGCACAATCAGCCGTACCCGCCCCAATACTCCCAGCCCGCCTACCCGCCGCCGATGCCACCGCCGCCATGGCAGAACCTGTCTGCCGCACCGCAATCCCCGACGCCCGGGTCCAAGAACATGACGAAGTACACCGTGATTGCGTCCGGCGTCTTCGGCGCGGTGTTTGTCATGGTCGCCATGTTCCTGATCGGGGGTGACACGGGCGGCTACTTCAGAAATGGAGACACGGTCACCCCGACGGCGGATGAGCACATCGTTTTCGTCAAGGAGAAGCACCTCGACGGCAAGCCGGCGAGTTCGGTGCGTTGTTCTGCCACTACCGATGCCGGAGAGGCAGTGTCTGTATCGGTGCCGGACGAGGTGTTGCACACATCTCGCGGCGCCCGGCCGACGACTGACTATGTGTCGGTGGCCGAACTTCCCACCGACCAAGGACCGTTGACGGTGACGTGTACAAAAGGCGGCGCGGTCGACAATTATCTCGATCTGGTGCTCGGCAAGCCTGACTCGTCCACCGGCGTGACGATCTTCTTCGTCGGGTACGTGTTACTGTTGATCATCCTGGTGACCGTGGTGAGAGTGTTGAACCGCAGGTACTTTCGTCGCTATCCGCGGCCGCCGGCCGACGGAGGGCGCTGGCAGGTCTGAGACCCGCCCGGCACGCTCAACGGGCGTTGGCCACCAGCTTGTCGACGATGGTCGCCGCCTCGTCACGTACGGAGTAACCGCACACCTTGGCCTCGACGGATATCTTGCCCACGATCGATAGGGCGTGTTGGCATGTCCATCCCTCGCCGCCGGCACGGGTGGACGTCTGTTTGATCACGTCCTTCTCGACGATGAGATCGCGGATGTGCCAAGTCTGTTCGGTCTGACCCTCGTGGATCGGGATCGTCGCACCGTTGCACTTGTTCCACACCTTCGTCGAGATCTTCAGCGAAGACCGCGCTTCGTCTTCGGAGGCGAAAAGTATGGCCGACTGCTGGACCCAGTGGCGATGCTCGGAGTCCGGGTCTTGGGCCACCTGGTTGCGCACCGCCGTCCAGTATGAGAACAGGTAGTCCATGTCTTCGGCCGGATAGAGCGCGCCCAGGCACTTTTCGTCCCGGACCTTGCCAAAGTTGTCGTTCATGTCCGCGGTCTTGCTGGTGAGCACCAGGTTACCGGCGCCGACGATTGTCTTGAGCTGCTCGATCGGCAGCATGATCTCGTCGAGTTTGTTCTCTTCGGGCGGCGGAGTTCTGGGCAGGGCGGTGCCGGACACCGTGCTCGTGCAGCCGGTCAATCCGATCAGCACGGCCGTCGCGGCAACCGCACACCACGCTCGAGTTCTGGGCACTCGAGCATTGTCCACGAGGGCCGGCGGAAGATCAGGAGAACAGTCGGCTGGTCACGGTGAACCGTCGCAGTGCCCGCCGATCGCCGGCGCTGACCGAGGTACCCGTCAGCTCGGCAGCGCGCGGATGCTGCATGGCCCGGATCGCCGGCCGCGGCACGGCCCGCACCCACCAGTCCGTGGGCGCGAACATCTGGCGGCGGAACGGCTCGAAGTGTGCGCCCGCCGACAGCTGTGTGCGGCAGTGGTCTTCGAAGTACTCGCAAAACTCCGGCCAGGTGGCCGGCATCGGACGGGTGGAGATTCCGTAGCGTCGGTACCACGCACAGCACTCCTGGTACAGCTGCTCGTGCTCGTCGTCATCGAGCTTCCGGATGAAGGTGTTGACCATCATCACCAGGCTTTCCACGTACGTGGCGTGCTGGAAGTGGAACACGTCGGGGCTGAGTGCGTGGTATTTGTTCCCGGCCGGGTCGTGGCCCTTGACGTGTTCATGGGCGAACCGGATGTGGGGCCGCATGTCGGTGTCGGTGTAGGCGATCCGGATCGCCTGGCTGACGGTTCGCTTCTTGTGCAACCAGATTCGCTCCCGCATCAGTGCGTGTTCGGATATCCCGGTGGCAATCGTCGGGTGCAGCAGTTGCAGGCACACGGCCCGCGGCAGGACGAAGATGTAGCGCCGGTCGTCGAGGTGACGCCACAGTAGTGTGTCGGGACCGAGATCGGTTGCCACGGCCGTCAGATCAGCGCCTTCTTGCGCCGGATCCGGCGTCGTACATCCTTCATGAGCACCGAATAGTTGCCGGTACGTAGTGATTTGGGCAGGAACCGGTTGACCACCGCCACGAACAGGAACAGATGCTCGAACCGGCGCCGGTCGGTATCCGTCCATTCCAGTTCCATCGCATCCCGGAACACCGGCGCCAGGAACCCGATCGTCAAAAACCGCAGCAGCGGCGCCAGGATCATCCGCATCGGCCAGTTGATCATCCGCAGTTCCACCAGCACCATGAGGTAATCCCGTACGAACGGGGTCATCTGGACGCGTTCGCAGGCGGTGTTCCAGTAGGCGTCGAAGTCGGCGCGGGTGGCCGGCCACATCTCCTCGAGCACCTGCAGTGTGGTGCCGATGGTCATGGCGCTCTGGTAGAAACCTTCGGCCTGCTCGTCGGTCATCTTGCCGTACAGCAGCTGATGGGTGTCCTCGTAGAAGATGAACAGGCACGCCGCCACCCACAGCTGCAGTTCCCGGTTGAACGCGTTGTATTTCACCGGGCTGTCGTCGGTCGACCGGACCTGGCGGTGGGCGACGTTGACGGCCTCGCGGTAGGCGTTCTTCTCCTCGTCGGTGCCGAGGATCGCAACGGTCAGGTACTGCGCCGTGGTACGCAGCCGCTTCCACGGATGGTGCACCAAACTGCCTGACTCGACCCGGCTTTCGGCCACACCGTAGCCCACCTCGGGCCAGCTCATCTGCATGATGACGTTGGCCGCCGCACCTGCTGCCGACCAGAAGTCCAGGGCGTCGGTGAGGTCGACGTCCTTCTTGCGGATCCAGCGCGGAATCCGCTGCGTGACGGTGATCCGGGTTTCAGCCGTGTTCAGGCGCGGCTCGGCTTGCGGATCTACATATGTCGCTGGCATGGAACTCCTTTCGGGTCGAACGGTCGTTACACGGTCTGTACGTCGTCGACGATCCAGCGGTCATCGCTGCGCACCAGCTTGACCACCATTCGGTACTTCTGATTGCTGCCCTGGGGCGCAGTCACATTGGTGACGTGTTGATCGACGAAGGCGACGACGGTGGCGGCATTGTCATCGGACGACTCGACGACCACGTGCTCGGCGGTGGCCGTCGCCACCCCCTTGCTCGTCACGACGATGTCGCGCAGCGCCTTGACCATCTCGTCGTACTTGGCCGCGAATCCGGGGGTGGAGTTGGCGACGATGTGCTCACGGTTGGCGTCGATCTTCTGATAGTCGAAGGCGGCCATCGCCACCAGATAGTCACGCGACATCTGCACCGCATCGGTGCGCAGGGCGTCGTCGCGGCGGTGCTGATACTCGTTGAGCGACAACCACACCAGCGCGGCCAGTGCCGTGACGGCCACCACTGCGAGCACACCGGCGATCAGCCGCCGTCGCAGCCGGCCTGCCGGTGCCGGCTCGTCCTCGCACTTTTCGTCCGGCTCGTCCGACTCGGCATCCTCCGATGTCACTAGGGGTTCATCGTGCTCGTCGTCGACGGTGTCTTCGGAAACACTCACTGGGGGCCGCCTTTCAGGATGCTGCGCCATTTGTAGGCCAACTGTGCCAGTGTCGGGATCTGCACCGGGTCGTTGACCACCTCGGGTCCGATCGGATGCCCAGGGACCTGCGAGTTCTGCAGGCCGAGATCGTTGGGCCGCGGCGCGTTGACCGCGCCCCGCATCAGCATGTCCGGTGCGGGCGGGCAGTACATCACCAGGTTGGGCTCTTTCGGGCTCACGTCCCCGATGGCCCGGCGGTCGACGTCGTAGTTGCACACCGGCCCCTGGGTGGCGATCAACGAGAAGTCGGCGCGGGTCTGGCCGGTGGCGTCCTTCTTGACGATCGAGGTGAGACCTTGCAGACCCTTCGGGATCGCCGACAGGCCGGCCTGCAGCGAGTCGGTGCGGTCACCGATGATCGGAGTGACGGTGGCCAGGTTGGCCAGGGTGGCGCCGAACGTCCCCTGGTAGGTGTCCAGGACCCGCTGCAGGTTCTTCAAGGCCTCCGGAGACCGGTCGGTCAGGTACAGGAAAGCCGGCCCGCTGCCGTCGAGTTGGTTGGCCAGGCGTGAGCTGGCGCCCATGCCGCGCACGAAGGCATCGCCCTGACCGGCCATGGTGGTGACCAGTTCCGCGGTGCCGTCGATGAGCGGTTGCAGCTGACCGGCCTGGCTGTGGATGCGGGCCGATATGTCGGAGGCGTTGTCGATGAGCATGGCCAGGTCAGGTCCCAGCCCGTCGAAGGCGTTCGCCAGTTCGGTGCCGACGTCGCGGACCGCTTGGGTATCAATGCCTTTCACCAGTTGTGCGGTGTCACCCATGATCCGGTCCATCTGGACGGGCTGCCGGTCGGCCGGTGCGGCGATGGTATCCCCGGAGGCCAGGTACGGTCCGCCGTCGGACTGCGGCATGATGTCCACACTCTGGATGCCGGCCGCGGTGCCCATCCCCACGGTCAGGATGGCGTCGCGCGGAATCCTGGTGGCCGGGTCGATCACCAGCCGCACCATCGCAGTCCCGTCGGGGGCCAGCCAGACGTCGTCGACCGTGCCGACCTGCACCCCGCGGACCGTGACGCTGGTGCCCGGGGTCAGGCCGAAGGCGTCGACCATCGTCGCGGTCAGGGTCATCGGGGTCCGAAAGCCCTGAGGGCCGGCCACATAGCGGATGCCGAACGGGATGACGAGCGCCGCGATCACCGCGAAGATCGCCAGCTGAACCACGACCAGGCGCCTCATTTCAGCCCTCCCGACAAGAACCCATCCAGCGCCACATCCCCGGTGATCGGGGTGCCGTTGACAATCAACCCACCGGTGAGGAGTTTGTCGATGGTGCCCGGAATGTCCAGTGCGCCATCGAACATCAGGTAGTCGCCGTGGACGGAGTTGCCGAACTTCTCCAGGAAGTCGTTCATCGCGGTGAGCATCCCGCCCAGCCGGTCGTTGAAGGTGCCCATCATCGACACGACGGTGCCGGCATCATCGACCATGACGCCCAGGTCCGCCGAGGACAATACGTTGTTGGCGGTCGCGGCCAGTGCGGTGGTGGAGGAGAACAACGTCTGCAGTTTGGCGCGCTGCACGTCGAGCATCGCCACCACCTTGGGCACCGCGTCCAGGTAACCGGCGACGGTCTGCTGCTCATGGCCGAACTGCCCGGCAATATTGGCGGCCAGGCTCATTGCCCGATCGAACTCGCCCTGGTGTTCCGACGCCTTGGCGCTCAACAGCGACATCGAGTCGATCAGGCCGCGTACCTTGTCGGCCCGGCCGCCGAACGCCTTGTCCAGTTCGGTGACGATGGTGGCCAGCTGGTCGACACCGCTACGTGACAGCAGCGCCCCGAATGTGGCCAGCGCACTTTCGATCTGCGGCCCCAGCTCGGTGTGGCTGGGCGGGATGACGTCGCCGTCGCGCAGCGCCCGCTGTGGGGCCTGCTGGACACTGCTGAGCCGCACGAACGGATTACCAAGCGCGGAGGGCAGTTCCACGCTGGCCACGGTGCCGGAGTCCAGCCCGTCGGCGTCGGCCAGGCTCAGCTGCACCGAGGCGCCCGAGGTGGACAGGCTCATCCCGCTGACCCGCCCCACCACCTTCTGCCCGTTGCGTACGTCGGCGCCGATGGTGATGCCGTCGGCGGTGGGCAGCACCACGGTGACGGCCATGGTGTCGCCCGGTGAGCTGCGGCCCAGCGGCAGATCCTGAATCCCGATATCGCTCAATGCCCATACGCCGGCGGCGGCCACGATCAGGGCGCATCCGGTGGCCGCGTTGCTGAGAGATACACGCATGGTCACCTCGGGTACTTCGGGTTCGGCGCCGGGGCGTTGCCGGTGACGGCGGAGACGATGCCCAGCGGGTCCGAGCGGCTGATCGGATACGAGATCGGGTTGGTGATCCCGGCCCCCACACACATCGGCAACATGTTGCGGTCGCAGAAGTTCTGCGCCGCGGCGAACTGGGTCAGCACCGTCGACACATTGAGCCGAATCCGGCCGCGCCGGTCGGGGCCGATGGTGTTGGACAGGTTCTGCATCATCAACGGGACCAGATCCATGAACTCGGCCAGCTGAGGTTGCTTGGCGGTCAACACCTCACCGACGGCGTTGAGGTTGGCCGCGATGGTCCCCAGGTCGTCCCCGTGTTGGGCGACGAAGGCGTCGACCTGGTCGAGCACGGTTTTGAGATCGGCCATGGGCGCAGCGATGTCGACGTTGGCGTCGGCCCAGCTGCCGCCCACCTGACCGAGCTCGTCGACCATCTGGTTCAGCGACACCTGCCGCTGGTTGAACGCGGCCATCAGCGTGCTCAGGTTGTCGACCACCGCGCCGATGTCCTCGGCCCGCGCCCCGAGCACGCCGCTGGCCGCGCTCAGGTTGCGCATCGCCGAGTTGAACAGCTTGCCTTGGTCGCGCCACTGCTCGGCGCCGCGGGACAGCACCGCGCCGATGTCGCCCTGCTGAGGGCCGATGGCCGAGGTCAAGGTGCTCAGGCTGCCGAGCATGCTGTCGAAGGTGATCGGGGAGTGGCTGTGGTCGGCTCCGATGACGTGGCCGTCGGCCAGGGTGGGGCCGGATCCGCTGTAGGCCGGGCCGAGTTCGACGCTGCGGTCACTGATCAGGGCCGGGCTCACCACGTACGCGTCGGGTTCGGCCGGCAACATGACGTCGTCGGGCAGGGTCATCGTGACTCGCACCGTGGTGCCGTGCGGCGTCACCGCCGTCACCCGCCCCACCGGCACCCCGAGCACGGTGACCTTGCTGCCCGGGTAGATACCGTTGATGTAGCCGAAGTCGGCGTGCACGGTGCGGGCCCGGTCGGTGCGGCCGAACACGTACCAGCCGCCCGCGCCCAGGGACAACACGACAAGAATGGCAATCACGGCTTTACGTGTCATCGGCACTCCCGCTGAACGTTGAGGAAGCACAACAGGTTGTCGGGCATCACGAGGGAAGGCGAGTTGACGTCGGCCCAGGTGCCGTTGCCGGTGGCGTTGGTGACGGCGCGGATCGCCGGGGGCATCTTCACCAGGGTCTGGTCGATCTTGTCCACGTTGGCCTTCAAGGTGCCGGTGACCGCGGTGAGACCGGTGATCAGGCTGCTGAAGTCCGCCTGCTTGTCGGTGTAGACGGCGGCCAGGTGATGCATGATCGCGGTCAGGTTGTTCACGATGTCGGTGAGCGCCTGCCGGCGTGCGGCCAACGAGGACACGATGTACTGGGCGTTGGCGGCGGTGTCGGCCAGGGAATCGGTTTGATGGGACAGCATTTCGGCCATCTGCCGACTGATCCGCAGAATCTCGTCGATCTTGTCGCCGTTGTCGGCGAAGGCCGAACTGGCGGCGCTGATCCCGGCCAGGGCTTTACCGAGCTCGGCGCTGTTGCCGGGCATGGTCTCGGTCAGGGTGGTCATCATCGCGGTCAGCGGCTGCTGGTCGACGTGCTCGGCGGTGTCGGCGGCCTTCCGTCCGACCTCATCGAGGCTGTACGGGACGGTGGTGCGCGACAACGGAATCACATTGGAATCAACGCCATTGACGGTCCCGGCCGGCATCACATCGAGGAACCGCTTACCCAACACGGTGCGCAGCCGCACCGTGACGGTGGTGCGGTTGCCCAGCGGCTGGGCCTTGTCGAGCCGGAAGCCGACGCGGACGCGGTCGACGGCCAGGGCGACGTCTTCCACCCGCCCGGCGGGCACCCCGGCCACGTACACCGGATCGCCGGCGGTCAGACCGCTGGCGTTGGCGAGTTCGGCGACATAGGCGTTGGTGCGCACGTGATACACCGCTCGCGGGATACCGACCGAGACCACCATGATCGCCACCAAGGTGATGGTGCCGATCAGTCCCAGCGCCAAGGGAATTGACGGGTTGTGTTTGCGCTGATCTTTGATGAAGAGGAAGATCACCGCGCCGACGAAGAGGTCGATCAGTTTGACGAGGAACATCATCTACAGACACACCTCGGAATGCGTGTAGCCGAAGATGTTGGCTTCGTGGCTGGCAACTTTCAGGGTGAAGTTACACAGGTACAGGCTGACGAATCCGCCGTAGCTGGAGGTGCGGTTGATCGCATCGCCGAACTCCGGCAGCCGGGCCAGCAACGTGGTGAATTGCTCGGTGTTGGGCTGCCAGGTCTGCAGCATGGCATTGAGGTTGGTGATGGTGTCTCCGTAGGCCGCACTGGAGCTGTTGACCGTGTTGGCCAGCGTGGCCAGCACGGCGTTGCCCTCGTCGATGAGCAACTCGAACTGCCGGTCCCCTGAGGTGACGGCGGCGCTGAGCCGGTTGAGCCCGGTCAGCATCTGCTCCAGCTGCGGCTGCCGCGCGTTCATCGTGTGCATCAGGCTCGACATGTTGTCGATCAGCTGGGTGAAAATCCCCGCATTGTTGCTCAACGAGCTTGTCATGGCGGCGATCTGGGTGAGCAGCGTGGTCAGCGTCTGAGCCTGGCCGCTGAAGGTCTCGACGAATCCTCGGGTCAGGGTGTTGACCTGCTCGGGGGCCAGCGCGTCGAACAGCGGTTTGAATCCGTTGAGCAGCGCAGTCAGATCCACCGCCGGGGAGGTTTGCGCCAGCGGGATGACACCGCCGGCGGCCAGCCGGGCCGGCGGCTCGTCGGTGGAGACGTCCATGATCGCCCCACCCGGATCGGACAGGGCGACGTAGCGGGCGCCGAGCATGTCGCCGTAACGCACGGCCGCGGTGACGTTGCTGGTCAATGTGAAATCGGATTTGACCTCGATGTCCACGTCGGCCCGGCTGGTGCCGTCGGCGTTGGAGGCGAACCGGATCGAATCCACCCGGCCGATGCGAATCCCGTTCATGGTCACCGGGTTTCCGACATTGAGGCCTTCCACGCTGGTGAACTGGGCCTGATAGGTGACCGTGCTGCCACGCACCGGCACCGACAGGGTGTTGATCACCAGGACGGCGCTGAGGACGCCGGTGGTGCTGAAGGCGCCCAGTTTGGCCCAGGATTGCCATCGCCGGTTGCGGTTCATGAGATCTGTACCTCCGTGCCGCGCACCAGCGGGCCGAGCATGAGCACCGTGGCGATGTTCGGTTGGGTCGACGGGGCACCGGCCGGCGGCAGCAGTTCGTCCTGCAGCACGGCCAGCGCATGGGCCTGGCCGTCGGCGTCGACCACGGCCGAGGCAGGTGCCGCGACGGCCGGCGAACTCGGGATCGCCTCGGCCGGAAGCGGATCCGAGGGGATGGGCGCGGACTGTGGCAGGCCCGGCCCCGGCGGCAGGGAAGAGTGCGTCGGCAGGTGTGGTGCCGGCGGCGTGAACGGTGTGACCGGCAGGGAGGCCGCCGGGCGGGACAGCACGTCGGCCGGTTGTGGTGGAACGTGTCCTGACGGCGCGGATTCGGCACACCGGGCGCCCGGGGTGCTGCCGTACACGGGGCAGTCCTCCATCGAATACGGCATCGGCCCGGCGAAGGTGGCCACCGCGGTGATGTTGAACTTGCCCGTCGCAAACACCTTGGCGCCGGCCTCACCGAACGCTTGCGCACCGGCCAGGGTGTCGACCAACCCCAGCGGCTGAGCTGCGGTGGTGGCCATGATCTTTCCGGCCGCGTCGACCACGGTGATCAACTGCTCGCGGTGATCAGACAGGAACGAGGTGAGCACCGAGGAAAACCGGGCGAAACCGTCGATCGCGGTGGCGAACTTCTTCTGATCGTCCACCATCCGGTTGGACACCGAGGTGGCCGCCGACAGCGTGGAGATGATGTCGGGCGTCGCGGTGTTCAGTGAGACCATCACGTCGCGGAATTGCGGTGTGGTGTCGAGGAATCGGACGAGTGACGGGGTCAGTGCCTCGGCCCCGGCGCTCAGGTTGTCGATCGTTTCGCCCAGTTCCGATCCGCGGTTGCGCAACGACTGGCTGATCGCGGTGAGCGCGGTCTGCATGCGCTCGGGCTTGATCTGTGAGAACAGTTCGACGATCTTGGTGAACACGTCGTAGAGGGCCATCGCATCGGGGCTCTGGTCGATCGCCACGGTGTCTCCGGGCCGCAGTCCCGTGGCGGACCGGGTGCCCTGCGGGTCGACCAGCTGCAGGTAGATGTCGCCGAAGAAGGTCCGTGGCACGATCCGGGCCACGGCCGAGGACGGGATGATCCCGAGGCTGCCGGGCTCGATCGCCAGCCGGACCCGTGACGTATGGGTGCCCGACTCGATGTCGGCGATGCGCCCGACGTTGACGCCGTGGTAGCGGACCGGGGAGCCACCGGTGATCAACCCGGCCGACACCGGGACCCCGACGTACACGTCGGCGCTGCGCTCCAGATTTCCCGAGGCTCGGGCCACCAGCACGGCCGCCACGGCGAGGGCCACCCCCACCGCGCCGAGGCCGCGCAGGGCCAGTCGTGCCCGGCTGGGTTCCGAATACCCGCGGCGCTTTCCGAGACGCCTGAGCCGGGTCATATTCCCATCCCCGGGATTTCGGGAACCAGGCCCCATAACGCGAACGTCAGCAGCACGTCGAGGATGCCGACCGCGAGGATCGCGGTGCGCAGCGCCCGGCCCGCGGCCTGGCCGACCCCGGCCGGACCGCCGGAGGCGAAGTAGCCGTAGGTGCAGTGCACCAACGCCACCACGATGGCGAAGACGATTGCCTTGATCCCGGAGTAGAGCAGGTCGCTCGGTCCCAAAGCCAGATGAAAGAAGTAGTCGTAGGTGCCGGGGGAGGCGCCGTTGAAGATCACCACCACGGTGCGGGTGGATAGGTAGCTGGCCAGCAGACCGATCATGTAGATCGGGATGACGCAGACCACCGAGGCCAGCACGCGGGTGCCGACCAGGTAGGGGATCGAGCGCAGCGCCATCGCGTCGAGCGCGTCGATCTCGTCGGAGATCCGCATCGCGCCGATCTGGGCGGTGAATCCGGTTCCGACCTTGGCCGCCAACGCGATTGCCACCACCACCGGCGCCAGCTCGCGGGTGTTGGCGATCGCGGCGAGCATGCCCGAGAGCGTGTTCATCCCGACCAGGTCCAGCCCGCGCTGGGTCTCGACGCCCAGCATCATCGCCGCCGCCAGCGACATGGCGAACACGATGCCGATGGTTCCGCCGCCGGACAACAGCGAGCTGGTGCCGAAGGTGACCTCACCGATCTGGCCCAGCGTGTGCTTGCGGTAGTGCACCAGGGCGTACGGCAGGGAGCGCAGCACCTTGGCGTAGAACGTGACATGTTGGCCGGCCACCGCAAGGGCGTCGTACCCGGCGACCGCGGGACGCGAAATCCGGTGCAGCGCAGCACTGCTGCTCAGGGCGGTCATCAGTAACTACCCACCGCGGGAACCACCACGGTGTACAGCGCCGACATGGTGGTGTTGAGGATAAAGACGAGCGCGAAGGCCAGCACCACGGCCTCGTTGACCGCGTTGGCCACGCCGCCGGCGCCGCCTTTGGTGTGCAGGCCCTTGAAGGTGGCCACCAGGGTGGCGGTGAGCCCGAAGACCGCCGATTTGATCAGCGCCATCACGAAGTCCGACACCTGGCCGTACTGACTGAAAGTGGCCAAAAACGTTCCGGCGGGCAGGTGTTGGACGCTGATGTGGTAGAGGTAGCAGGCCATCACGCCGCCGAAGGTGACGATCGAGCACAGCGCGAGGGCGACGATGACGGCGGCAACCAGCCGCGGTGCGACCAGGCGCTCGATCACGTCCAGCCCCATCACCTCCATCGCGTCGATCTCCTCGCGGATGGTGCGTGATCCGAGGTCGGTGCAGATCGCCGAGCCGGCCACGCCGGCCATCATCAACGCGCACACCAGGGCCGCGGCCTGCCCGACGATGATGAAGGCCACCACCGCACCCGAGTAGCCTCCGGCGCCGATCCGCCCGGCCAGCTCACCGACCGATACCGCGATGAACACGCCGATCGGCATCATCAGCAGCAGCGCCGGGCCGGTGCAGACCCGGCCGATGAACAGGGTCTGGGTGACCACCTCATCGAGCACCAGACGGCGACGGACCAACGCGGTGACGACGCTGACGAGCGCCTGCACCGAGAAGCCGAGCACGTAGCCGCCCTGGACCAGGACGTCCCGTACGGGGCCCTTGGACGCCGGTAGCTCGTAGGTCATCGAGTTCCTTCCGCGATGTGGTGGCATGCGCGGGGCCGGAACCGGTGACCACCGGCTGTGCTGACGCACTTTTCGACCCCCCGGTCGCCTGTGGAGCATGTCACATTTCGTGACGCCACCGCAAGAATTAAGTGAATGGTCATTCTCGAGTGGGACGGCGTGTCTTCTCAGGTCCAGAACAGTTGGATGCCCGAGTTTGTGATTCGTCGATCGTGACGCTTCAGGCGGGGGCTCGCCGCGGCGTTTCGGCCCGCCAGCGGGGGAACCAGCATTAACTTAGCCGCCGAGGAGGTTGCCGAGAACACCGGTCTCGGGATTCAGGCCACCGCCTACGATGGCCCGGTGACATCGGTACCCGTGCTGGCGGTCGCCGGGCATCTCGGCGCCGGGAAGACCACGCTGCTCAATCACCTGCTCCGCAACAGTCGCGGCGTGCGCATCGGCGCGCTGGTCAACGACTTCGGCGCGGTCAACATCGACGCCATGCTGGTGGCCGGTCAGGTCGACGCGATGGCCTCACTGTCCAACGGGTGCATCTGCTGCGTGGTGGATGCGGAGGAAACCGGCGAGATGCTCGGCACGCTCGCGGCCGTCAAACCCCGGCTGGACCTCATCGTCGTGGAGGCCAGCGGTGTCGCCGAGCCGGCCGCACTGGCCCGCACCATCACCGCCACCGATGATCCTCGCTTCCACTACGCCGGGCTGGTGCTGGTGGTCGACGGCCTGCAACCCGAGCTCGGCCATGGGTTGCGGGTCGCCGATCTGGTGGTGCTCAACAAGGCGTCGGAGTGCACGGACCTCGAGGGCCTGGCGGCGCGGATCCGTGAGCAGAGTCCGCGGGTTCCCGTGCTGCCCACCGAATTTGCCCGCATCGACCCCGAGTTGCTGATCGACCGGCCGCGGTCACGGGCGCCGCAGGCCCAGCTGTCCTTCGATGAGCTGCTGCACGATGAGCACGATCATCACCACCCCGAGTATCAGAGCGTCGAGTTCCGCACCGACGCCGTGGTGAACCCCCGGCGGTTCATGGAGTTTCTGCAGGACCGCCCCGAAGGTCTGTACCGGGCAAAGGGTTTCGTCGACTTCGGTGTGCAGCGCTTCCTGGTGCAGTTGGTCGGAAGCTCGCTGCGCTTCGAAAAGCGGCGTGGGGGTGGCACCGAATTGGTGTTGATCGGCACCGGCATGGACGCGTCGGCGGTGCTGGCCGGGCTGACGCGCTGCACCGAGGAGCCGGCCGACGAGAACGCGATGCTCGGGGTGCTCAAGTACGTGGTGTAGCCGTCAGCAGCGGTTTCGCGCCCGGTTATCCTTCCACTCACCCGAATTCAAGGAGCCGCATTGTTCAAGGTCAACGAGTACTTCGGCGGCGACGTCGCCTCGATCGCCTTCGCGACGCAACAGGGCCCGGCGACCGTCGGCGTCATGGCCGTCGGCGAATACGAGTTCGGTACCTCCCAGCTCGAGATCATGCGGGTGGTCTCGGGTGCGCTGACCGTCAAGCTGCCGGGCCGCGAGGAGTGGGAAACTTTCGCGGCCGGTGAGCAATTCACGGTGCCCGCGGACAGCAAGTTCCAGGTCCGCGTCGAGGTGGAGACGGCTTACCTCTGCGAGTACCGCTGAGCCACGCCTCTGCGCCGGTTTCTACCCCAGGGCTGTTGATGGCGTTCAGTCGCGACCCCTGGGTAGAAATCGGTGAGTGGGCCCGTGACGCGCCCGCGAATTTCTACCTCGGGGCTGTTGATGGCGTGCAGTCGCGACCCCTGGGTAGAAATCGGTGACTGGGCCTGCCACGCCATTGCGCCGATTTCTACTCCAGGGCGGTGCCAAGACGCCGATCACGACCCACGGGTAAAAAGCGACGACGCGGGGTAATCAGAACGACATGCGCCCGATCACCTTGGTAAAGACGGCCTCTGCAACGCTGGCCACGTCGATCGTCGGCGGGCTGGCCAGCCGCCCGGCTCAATCGAAGTGGTACGAAAAGCTGCGCAAGCCCTCATTTCAGCCGCCCCGCCAAGCCTTTCCGATCGTCTGGCCGATCCTCTATGCCGACATCGCGGTCACTTCAGCCCGCACGCTCGATCGGTTGCGCGCCGAAGGCCAGCAAGACGAGGCGCGCGCCTACACCGCCGCACTGGCCGGCAACCTCATCGTCAACGCCGCGTGGTCGTGGGTGTTCTTCACCCGGCGGCAGCTCGGCGTCGCAGCCGTCACCGCCGCGGTCTTGACCGCCAGCAGCGCCGATCTCACTCGTCGCGCAGTGCAGACCCAGGGCGCGCCCGGCGCCATCCTCACGCCCTACCCGCTGTGGTGTGCCTTCGCGACGGCGTTGTCCACCCGAATCTGGATGCTCAACCGCAGGTGACGGCGATCAGCTGAACGGCTTGCGCTGATCAAGGCGACGCGACGCCAGGCCCGCACCCCGCCACACCCGGGCCACCCAGTCGTCGTCTTCTTCGGTGACCAGGTTGCCCATCACCCGCACCGCGATGTTCATCAGGAACGACGAGCGGATCGCCACTGGACCCGAGGCCGGCAGGAACCGGGGCAGCGTGAGCAGCACGGCCAGCCGCCGGGCGATCGAGAACCCGTGGGCGTAGTGCTCCTGCAGCACCGCGGGCCAGGACTGCGCGTACGAGCCCGAGCCCAGCAGTTCGGCGGCCAGCCGTCCGGTTTCCAGCCCGTAGTCGATGCCCTCGCCGTTGAGCGGGTTGACGCAGGCTGCCGCGTCGCCGACCAGCATCCAGTTCGGCCCGGCCACTCCCGATACCGCGCCGCCCATCGGCAGCAGCGCCGACAGCGCGGCCCGTGGCTCCCCGGAAAAACCCCACTCCTCGCGGCGCAGCTGGGTGTAGTACGACAGCAGCGGACGCAGGGCGGCATGAGCGGGACGTTTGGCGGTCGCCAGCGCGCCCACACCGATGTTCACCTCACCGTTGCCCAGCGGGAAGATCCAGCCGTAGCCGGGCAGCACCTGGCCCTCGGGGGAACGCAGCTCCAGATGCGACGTGATCCACGGCTCGTCGGCGCGCGGCGTCGCGATGTATCCGCGGATGGCGGTGCCGTACACGGTTTCCTTGTGCCAGGTGCGGCCCAGCACGCGGCCCAGGGTGGAGCGGGCCCCGTCGGCCACGATCAGATGTGAGCAGCCGACCTTGGCGCCGTCGTCGAGCTGTACGGACTCCACCCGTCCGCGTGAGTCGTAATCCACCCCAACGGCTTTGACCCCCAACCGCATCTTGGCGCCGTCGTCGGCGGCGACGGAGCGGATCCGGTCGTCGAGTTCGGTGCGCGGCACCGCGCTTCCGGTTGACGGGAACGACGGTCCGGGCCACCGCACTTCGACGTCGGAGCCGAATCCGGACATCCGCAGGCCGTGATGCCGGATCCGGGTGTCGAGCCACGGGCCCATGCCGAGCCGTTCCAGCTCGGCAACCGCCCGCGGCGTCAGTCCGTCGCCGCAGGACTTGTCCCGCGGGAACTGCGCCGCGTCGACGACGAGTACGTCACGACCGGCTCGAGCTGCCCATGCGGCGGCCGCCGACCCGGCCGGTCCGGCGCCGACAACGACCACGTCTGCCTTGATATCCATTGCTCCCAGTATGTTGGACGAATGAGGACACCAGCGACTGTGGTGGCAGGCGTTGATTTCGGGGACGCGGCGTTCGCCGCCGACGTCCGTGACAGCGTCGCCAGGATCGAACAACTGATGTCTGACGAGCTCGGCAAAGCCGATGAGCTCATGGCCGAGGCGGTGCAGCATCTGTTCCAAGCCGGCGGCAAACGCTTCCGTCCGCTGTTCACCGTGCTCTCGGCGTCGTTGGGGCCCCGGCCCGATGATCCGGAGGTGGCGATCGCCGGTGCGGTGATCGAGCTGGTGCACCTGGCCACGCTGTATCACGACGACGTGATGGACGAGGCCCAGATGCGGCGCGGCGCACCGAGCGCCAACGCCCGCTGGGGCAACAACATCGCGATCCTGGCCGGCGATTACCTGTTCGCCACGGCGTCGCGGCTGGTTTCGCGGCTCGGACCCGACGCGGTTCGTGTGATTGCTGACACATTCGCCCAATTGGTGACGGGCCAGATGCGCGAGACCCGCGGCGCGGCCGAGCATGTCGACTCCGTCGACCACTACCTCAAGGTCGTGTACGAGAAGACCGCCTGCCTGATCGCGGCCTCAGGCCGGTTCGGGGCGACGTTCTCCGGCGCCGACGCCGAACAGGTCGAGCGGCTGCACCGGCTGGGCGGCATCGTGGGGACCGCGTTCCAGATCTCCGACGACATCATCGACATCGACAGCGATCCCGACGAATCGGGCAAGGTCCCCGGCACCGACCTGCGCGAAGGGGTACACACCCTGCCGGTGCTCTACGCGTTGCGGGAGTCAGGCCCGGATGCCGACCGGCTGCGCGAGCTGCTGATCGGTCCGGTCGAACGCGACGAGGACGTGGCCGAGGCGCTGGGGCTGCTGCGGCGCTCGCCCGGCATGACGCGCGCCAAGGAGGTCGTCGCCGAGTACGCGGCGCAGGCCCGTGATGAGCTGGCCAGCCTTCCGGCCGGCCCAGGACGTGACGCACTGGCCACCCTCGTCGATTACACGGTGCACCGGCACGGCTGATCTGCGGAACCGCGCCGGGTAACTGAGCGTTTAATCAGCGAAGGTTGCCGAGTAGTTCCTAGGAGGAAACTGCGATGACGTGGAACCCGCACGCGAACCGAATCAAGACATTCCTGTTGCTGGTCGGTTTCTCGGCGTTGATCGTGTTCGTCGGCTCGTTGTTCGGTCGCAACGTGATGTACCTGGCGGTGCTGTTCGCCGTCGGCATGAACGTCTACGTGTACTTCAACAGCGACAAGATGGCGCTGCGGGCGATGCACGCCCAGCCGATCACCGAGGTGCAAGCCCCTGAGATCTACCGGATCGTGCGGGAGTTGGCCACCACGGCGCATCAGCCGATGCCACGCCTGTACATTTCCGACACCGCCAACCCGAACGCCTTCGCCACCGGCCGCAACCCGCGCAATGCCGCGGTGTGCTGCACCACCGGCATTCTGCAGCTCCTCAACGAGCGTGAGTTGCGTGCGGTCCTCGGACATGAGCTGTCGCACGTCTACAACCGCGACATCCTGATCTCGTGCGTGGCCGGCGCAATGGCGTCGGTGATCACCGCCCTGGCCAACATGGCGATGTTCGCCGGAATGTTCGGCGGTAACCGTGAGGGCAGCAATCCGCTTGCGATGCTGCTGGTTTCGCTGCTCGGCCCGATCGCGGCCACCGTGGTGCGGATGGCGGTGTCCCGCCAGCGTGAGTACCAGGCCGACCAGTCCGGTGCCGAATTGACCGGCGACCCACTGGCTTTGGCCTCGGCCCTGCGCAAGATCTCCGGTGGGGTGGAGGCGGCCCCGCTGCCCCCGCAGCCGCAGCTGGCCGATCAAGCACATCTGATGATCGCCAGCCCGTTCCGTGCCGGCGAGCGCATCGGCAAGCTGTTCTCCACCCACCCGCCGATCGCCGACCGCATCCGTCGCCTGGAAGACATGGCCGGCCGGGGTCCGGGTCACTACTGATCTCCAGCAAGGGCGAGTGGCCAGTTATGGCACGCTTCTTTGTGCTCTGCGTGACATAACTGGCCGTTCGGCTGTCTGGGTCCTTAAGCGACGCCGGCCAGCTGCTCGACATGGGTGGGCGTCACCCGCAGCACCGCGGCGCTGGCGATGTCGTAGAACAGCCCGATCACGTTGACCCGGCGGGCCAATGGGTGTGACTGCAAGGTTTGCACCTGCACCGCGACATTCACCATGGACAGCTGGTCGACAGTGCCGAAGCCGGCTTCGGCGGCCGACACGGCGACCGGGTGGCGTCCGCCGTCGAACGCCGTCAGCGACGGATCACCATGGGACAGCCAGGATTTCAGGTTCTCGTCACCCGGGTCGGTCTTGCCGAGCAGCGCGGTCATCGCCCCGCAGCTGGAGTGCCCGCACACCACGATCGAGTCGACGTCGAGCTTGTCGACGGCGAAGGCGATGGCCGCCTCGATCGACTCGTCGGTTTGTCCCGCGGGGACCATGTTGCCGACGTTGCGCACCGTGAACAGGTCACCGGGCCCGCTACTGGTGATGACGTTGGGCACCACTCGGGAATCGGCGCAGGTCAAGAACAGTGTCTCGGGGTTCTGTGCGTGCGTCAGTTCCTGCATGTGCGGGCGCAGGACCGGAGCGGTGCGGCGGTGGTAGGCGGCCAGTCCGTGGAGCACCGACGGGGTCTTCTCCGGCTGCCAGGAGCTCCACGGCACCACGCCCGAACGCTTGTCGAACGGGGTGAAGTTGCGGATCGGCGGTCCCAGTACCGCACTGTCCATTTCGACGGCCCCCAGGTCGTGCAGGTCGACGTTGTTGCCTGCGGCGCGGTGCTGACGGCACCAGTCCTCGATGGCCTGATGGGCGGCGTGGTCGATGAAGTCGACGGACAGTTCCACCGTGACATCGGCGTCGGCGGGCACGGAGGCAAGGGTTTTCGTCAGCTTGGGCAGCGACAGGAAGGTGCAGGATCCTTCGATGGTGACCCGCCAATCGTCCTGGCCGGCCGGCTCAGCGTGAATCTTGGTGCGCACCACTCGCCACACCGTCAGCGCGATCGCCAACACCAGGCCGATCGCCACGCCTTCGAGCAGGTTGAGGAACACCACGCACAAGATGGTGATCAGGTAGACCGCCAAATCGCCGGTGAGCCTTGCGGTTTCGATGTGGGCCCGGTTCACCAGACGCAGGCCGATCATGATGAGCAGGCCGGCCAGTGCGGCGGTCGGGATCATCTGGGCCAGGCCGGCAAAAGGTACGGCGAAGGCCAGCACCCACACCCCGTGCATGATTGCCGAGGCGCGGGTACGTGCGCCGGAGGCCACGTTGGTGGAGCTGCGCACGATGACACCGGTGACCGGCAGGCCGCCGATCGCACCGGAGACCATGTTGGCCGTGCCCTGGCCGATCATCTCGCGGTCGAAGTTGGTGCGCGGCCCGTTGTGCATCCGGTCGACGGATACCGCTGACAGCAGGCTTTCCACGCTCGCGATGAGCGCGATGGTCAAGATGCCGCCGGCGAACGCGGCCCAGTTGCCGTCCGGCAGGCTGGGCAGTGCCAGCGCATCGATCAGCGATTCGTTGATCTCGATGCGGCTGACGTCGAACGGTGCCAGCACCGACAAGGCCGTCACACCCACGATCGCGACGAGCGGGGCCGGCACCTTGTTGATCGGGGCCGGGACCCAGCGCCATCCCACCAGGGTGACGATCACCAGCACGCCCAGCAGCACGGCGGGCCAGTGGGCGCTCATCAGCTGGGCGGGCAGTTCAGAGATGTTGGCCCAGGCCGAGCTGTTGGAGCTGCCGCCGAGCAACACGTGGACCTGCTGCAGCGCGATGGTGACGCCGATACCGGCCAGCATCGCGTGCACCACCACCGGGGAGATGGCCAGCGCGGCACGCGCTATCCGGCTCAGGCCGAACAGCACCTGCAGCACGCCTGCGCCCACGGTGATCGCGCAGGTGACCGCCCAGCCGAACTGGGAGATCAACCCGGCGACCACCACGGTCAGGCCGGCGGCCGGGCCGCTGACCTGCAACGGTGATCCACCCAGGGCGCCGACGATGATGCCGCCGACGATCGCGGCGATAATGCCGGCCAGCACTGGCGCGCCGGAGGCCACGGCAATGCCGAGCGACAACGGCAGGGCGACCAGGAACACCACCAGGGAGGCAGGTAGGTCGTAGCGCAGAATGGCGCGGGCCCGTTCTGCGAGTGGGGTCGTTTGCTGCATTGCGCGCCTCCGTCTGGAACTGGTGATGTGCGGGCCCGCCACGCTGCGGGCCCGCGCACAGATATTCGACGACGTTGTCTCCAGGACAACCTCGAAAAGCGTTGGAGCGCACAACGACACAAGTCGACTTATGGTCCAGTTGTGGCTCGCCTACATCCAATTGCTGTGGGCGAGCGTATTTATCGCTGTGAACAGGTGCAAGGCATTCGGTGTCATGCATAGAGAACCCAAATGTTTCGGGTATGTGTCCCGGCGCGAATATGCCTGTCAGCCAGCCTGAATGGCCGAACGTCGTCCGGTCGTGACACCGAATGTTCACCTTTTGGTTCCGAAAAAGGTTCCGAAAAGGTTTGTATTGCAAAGACTCTGGCTGGATCACGGTTGATCTTGATGGTGACCTACGTCATAGAACGGTCGTGGCAAGGCGTCGTCTTAGAACTCCATATGAACTCCGTGACAATGCTCTGTGCGCTCCGCACAATGGAAATATGACCACGATGTCGGTTTCCCCCCGTGCCCAGCAGCCGCGGCAGGCGATCCTCGGACAGTTGCCGAAGATTCACCGTGCAGACGGATCTCCCATCCGCGTGTTGCTGGTCGACGACGAGCCGGCGCTGACAAACCTGGTCAAGATGGCCCTGCACTACGAGGGTTGGGAAGTCGACGTCGCCCACAACGGCCATGACGCCGTGGCGAAGTTCGACGAGATCGAGCCCGATGTGGTGGTGCTCGACATCATGCTGCCCGATATCGACGGGCTGCAGATCCTGCAGCGGGTCCGTGAGGCCGACGGCTACACGCCCACGCTGTTCTTGACCGCCAGGGATTCGGTGATCGACCGAGTCTCCGGCTTGACCGCAGGCGCCGATGACTACATGACCAAGCCCTTCAGTTTGGAGGAGTTGGTGGCTCGGCTGCGCGGATTGCTGCGCCGGTCCAGCCACACCACACCGCCGGCCGACGAGACCCTCAAGGTCGGGGACATGGTGCTCGACGGGGCGAGCCGCGAGGTCACCCGTGGCGGTGAGCCCATCAACCTGACCGTCACCGAATTCGAGCTCTTGCGCTATCTGATGCGCAACCCGCGCCGGGCGTTGAGCCGCGCGGAGATCCTCGACCGGGTGTGGAACTACGGGTTCGGCGGCAAGTCCAGCATCGTCGACCTGTACATCTCCTATCTGCGTAAAAAGGTCGACACCGACCGTGAGCCGATGATCCACACCGTGCGCGGGGTTGGCTATATGCTGCGGCCCGCGTCATGATGCATTGATGCCGCCCAGACGATGGGGGCCGCGTTCACTGCGCAGGCGGTTGGTGCTGGGAGTCAGCGCGATCGTCACGGTTGTGCTGTTCGCAGTCGGTGCGCTGTCGGTCTACAGCCTGCACACCTATGTGACGACGATGAGCGATACCGAGGTGTCGCGGTCGCTGGCGGCGTTCACCCACTCCTATGACAAGCTGCGCGACAAGCAGGCCGGGCACGAGCTGACCGGCGATGCCGAGGCTCTCACCGCATTCGTCGGGCAGGCACCGGGCAACCTGATCGCGGTGCTGCACGACGGTGAGGTGATCCAGTCGGCGGTGTTCTCCGACGGTGAGCCGCATCCGGCGCCCGTCGCCGTCACCCGTGCGCTCGACCAGTACAGCTGGACCGACGACGATCGCCGCACGGTGAAGCTGCCGGCGCTGGGCTCCTACCGGCTGGCCAGCCACATCGTGGGGGATGGAGACGTACTCGTCTCCGGGGTGTCGATGGACAGCGCGAACATGGTGATCGCCCGCAAGTCGGTGACGGTGGCGGTGATGATCGTGCTGGCGCTCATCGTCACCGCCCTGGGCACCATCGCGGTGGTGCGCATCGCGCTGCGTCCGTTGAGCCGGGTGGCGGCGACGGCGGCGAAGGTGGCGACGTTGCAGTTGAACGTCGGCGATCACCGCATCACCACGCGCGTCCGGGACCGGGACACCGATCCAGACACCGAGGTCGGCCTGGTCGGTGACACGCTCAACCGGCTGCTGGTCAACGTCGACAGTGCGTTGGCGGCGTTGGCCGAGTCCGATCGACGGACCTGGCAGTTCCTCACCGATGCCAGCCACGAGCTGCGCACCCCGTTGGCGGCCATCCAGGGCTACGCCGAGCTGACCCGGCAGGACAGTGCAAACCTTCCGCCGACCACCGAATACGCGTTGGCCCGTATCGAGGCCGAAGCCCGCCGGATGACGGGGTTGGTCAGCGACCTGTTGCTGTTGTCCCGGTTGAGTGAGGGCCAAGAGCTGGAGACCGACGATGTGGACCTGAGTGACCTCGCGGTCGACGCGGTCAACGATGTGGCGGTCGGGGCGCCCGATCATCATTGGGTGGCCGAGCTACCGGACGACCCGATGTGGGTGCGCGGTGACCTGGCCCGGTTGCACCAGGTGCTGAGCAACCTGTTGACCAATGCGGCGGTGCACACGCCGCCCGGTGTGACCGTCACGATCGCATTGACCGAGGCAGACGATTCCGCGATATTGACCGTCGCCGACGACGGTCCCGGAATTGATGCCGAATTGTTGCCGAATTTGTTCGGCAGGTTTGTCCGGGCCGATAAATCGCGCTCCCGCGAATTGGGCAGCACCGGCCTGGGGCTGGCCATCGTGGCATCCATCATCGAAGCGCACAACGGCACGGTTGCTGTGGAGTCCAGACCTGGGAGGACGGTGTTCACCGTGCGTATCCCGCTCGCCCGCGAGGTCGCGCCGGAGACGGTTGCCGCGCAGGCAAAAAATATGAATTAGGCCTGAATACTCTTTGACCGTCGGGCCGTATGCAGAAATACGTATGCGTTCAATATGAGTTGATAGACCCCGGCAAATTGGCTCCTTAGGCTGGACCTACCTCAGTAAGGGAAAGGCCAGGTAATTCAATGATGAACATCTGGAAAAGTCTTGCCGTCGCCATCGTCGGAGCCGGTCTGGCATTGGGCGCGCCGGCAGCACCGGCCGCCGCTGCACCGGGTGGCACCGGGTCGGCCCAGCAGACCATCAAGCAGTTGGAGGACGAGGGCTACCGCGTCATCCTGTCGCGGGTCGGCAGCGGCTCGATCAGCGACTGCAACGTCAAGGCGGTCCGGCCCGGCCGCGACATCACCGAACTCAAGGCCGCGCCGCGGGGCAACACCGAGGAGCGTGTCCGGTACACCACGGTTTACGTCGACCTGGCCTGCGGGGGTAAATAGCCGATTCCTGCAGCGGTGGACCGCCTCACCGCCGCACGTTAGGGTGACGGCGTGCTGAGCAGAGTGCTGATTGGCCTGGTGGGTGCCGCCGCAGCGGTGATGAGCGGGCCCGGGATTGCGCAAGCGGATCCGCCGCCGCCGCCGGTCGTTCCCAACGTGAACGCCTACGCGCCGGTCAAGACCTCTGAATATGCCGTGATGGACAACAACTGGTACGCGTTCAGCGCGCCGGAAGGCCTCACGTGTGTGCTGCAGCGCAGCGGCAGTTACGGGTGCAGCGGGCCGATTCCGGCCGCACCCAACGGCGCCAACCTGGTCAGCGGTGGCCCCGGGGTGCCCGGGTTCGCCAGTTCGCCGGCCCCGGTGTTCGCCGTCGTCGGCGAGGCCAAGCCGTTGCCGGCCAACTCGCGGATCAGTTATCAGACGATCAGCTGCGGTACCGACGGGGTGACGACGTCGTGCATCGACGGACGCAACCAGTCGGGCTTCGTGATCAGCCCGTCGGGCAGCTTCGTCATCGGCGAGCAGGAATCGGACTTCAAGCCCACCTTCACGATCGGCTGAGGTTCAGAACCCCGACCCGTGTACCTCGTGCCCGGGTTTTTCGATCATCAACCCCTGATAGGCGTCCTCGACGGAGTGGCCGTGGTTGATGACGCGGTCCACCTCACGGGCGATCGGCATGTTGAGCCCGTAGTTGTCGGCGAACTCCATGATGACGCTGGCCGCCTTGACCCCCTCGGCCACCTGGTTCATCGAGGCGATGATCTCCTCGACCTTCTTTCCGGAGCCGAGTTGTTCGCCGACGTGCCGGTTGCGGCTGCGTTGGCTGGTACAGGTGACGATGAGATCGCCCATACCGGCCAGGCCCGCGAAGGTGTCGCGTTGCCCACCCATGGCCTCGCCGAGTTTGGCCATCTCGCGCACCGCCCGCGCCATCACCATCGCGCGGGTGTTCTCGCCGATGCCCAGTGAGTAGCCCATGCCCACCGCGATGGCGTAGACGTTCTTGAGCGCCCCGGCCATCTCCACACCGATCACGTCATCGGTGGTGTAGGTCCGAAACCGCTTGGTGCGGAACAACTCTGCGAGTTTGGCCGCGAGATGTTGGTCGGGCATGGCCAGTACCGCGGCAGCGGCGTAACCCTCGGCGACTTCGCGCGCGATGTTCGGCCCGGCCAGGATGCCGGCGGGGTGGCCGGGCAGCACCTCGTCGACGATCTCGCTCATCCGTTTGTTGGTGCCCTGTTCCAGGCCTTTCACCAGCGAGACCACCGGCACCCAGGGGCGCAGTTCGCGAGCCAGCTCGGTGAGCACGCCACGGAACCCGTGCGACGGCACCCCCATCACGATCACGTCGGCGCAGTGCGCCGCCTCACTGAAATCGACGGTGGCCTTGAGGCTTTCGGGTAATGCGACTTCGTCACCGAGATAGCGTGAATTGCGGTGGTTGTCGTTGATGTCCTTGGCGGTCTCCTCCGAGCGCACCCACTGCAGGGTCGGTCCGCGCCGGGCACAGATGGAGGCCACGGTGGTGCCCCACGATCCTCCGCCGAGGACGACGACGTTGGGTTCTCGTTGCGCTGGTGCCATGGCGATCAGCGTATTGCCGAGTGGCGCTGGGGGAGCCCAAGTTGCCGAACTGGGTCACCCGGTGGCGCGGCGACGCCGGCTCAGCGCGCCGATGAGTGCGGCTGCCAGGCATGCCGTGGCGACCGCGCCGGCGAACCACGGGAAGACGGTGTCCAGATCCCAGCGGGTGGCGGCCCAGCCGGCCAGCAGCGTCGGGACCGCCATCGCGGTGTAGGCCAGGAGGTAGAACGCGGACATGGTCTCACCGCGCTGGGCGGCCGGGACCACGTGGGACAGGTGCCGTAGCGATCCGCCGAACCCGAGCCCGAACGTCGCGCCCAGCAGCGCCGCCGCGGCGAACACCAGGGGCCACGAGTGGGTGAGCAGCACCGGGACGGTCAAGGCCAGCGTGACCGCCATGCCGACGTCGCCGACGATCGCCGAGCGGTGCGCCGGGATGCGGGTGGCGGCCAACTGGGCCATCGCCGCGGCGAAGGCGGTGACGGCCACGACGGCGCCACCGAACACCAGGTTGTCGATGTGGGTCTGGCGGGCGGCCAGTGACGGATACAGCGACAGCAGCACGCCGAGCACCGACCAGGAGGCCATCGCGCCGAGTGCGGCGAACCAGAAGTCAGCCCGGATTTCTTTGGCCACTGCGGGTTTCGAGATCCGGATGGGTCCGGTGGAGCGGACGGTGTGGGTTTCGCGCAGGGCCAGGACGCCGACGCCCACGAGCACGCAGATCACCGCGACCACGGCGTAGGGCGTGCGCAACGGATGTGGGGCGTACTGCGCGAGCACGGCGGATCCGATGATCGCCACGGTCATGCCGATGTTGAACGCCACGCCGCTGAGTTGACCGGAGCGCACGCCCCGGTGCGGGCGCAGGTCGAGCAGGGCGGCGGCGGTCACGACCACGATCGAGCCGATGGCGGCGCCGTGGATGACGCGGGCGAGCAGGAGCAGCGCCATGTTGTCGGCGACCAGGAACACGCCGAGGCCGACGAGCATCGCGACGAGTGCGCCCACCAACACCGGTTTGCGGCCGATCACATCGGAGATGCGGCCGGAGACCAGCACGGCGGCCAGGGCGGCCAGGGCGTACGCCGCGAACACGACAGTGGTGGCCAGCGGGGTGAGATGCCACGCCGTCTCGTAGATCCCGTACAGCGGCGCGGGCAGGCCGGAGACGCCCAGGGCCACACCGCTGAAGACGAGCAGGAGGGGATAGGCCCAGCGCTGGCCGTCGGTGTCGAGTGGATGTTCTGCCGAAACCGACGTCATCTGCTCACCCCGTCCGGTAGTTTGATGTTCATCGAACCTGGTCGAGCCTACGTCAGGTTTGATGACCATCAAACTTATTTTGGGGTGGCGGGCACATGGCACAGGCGCCGACGATCGAGACCCTCGCAGTCGCGCCGATCCACCAGGTCCTGAGTGCGTTGCAGGATCCGGTCCGGTTGGAAATGGTGCGGCGGCTGCACAACGCGGGTGAGCCGGTCAAGTGCGCGGCGCTCTACGACGGCATCAACAAGTCGACCGCCACCCACCACTTCAACATCCTGCGTGATGCCGGCCTGATCGTGCGGACACCCGGCGACGGGCACACCCATCAACGGTTGCGCGTCGACGACGTCGAGGCCGCGATGCCGGGCCTGTTGGCCGCAGTCGTGGCCCAGGCCAACCGGGAGGCCGACTCCAGCGGCTGACATCCGGCCGGCGAACTTTTGACCAGTTTTTCGACGGTTTCACCACCATCGGCAAAGTTAATATGCATACCGGCCACGGATTCCGTTGTGCGGGCATCCCGCCGGCGACCGGACGCCGTCGATCGAGCTCGCCGGCTGGGCCGCCGTGGACATCGGTGAGGCGTACGTCGCCCTGAATCCACTGTGTTTACAGGTGATCCGGGAAATGAAACGTCGCCACCCAGATATCGCGCCCCGGCGGTCTCGAGCCGGCCGCGGCGGTTCGTTTGCCGGAAGATGCTGAGCCGGGCTCACTAAGTAAATGAGAATTCGGCAAAACGTTGACGCGCGTCGAGTCCCGAGGCTACGGTGCGAACCACTGCTGAGTTATCCGGCCGAAGGCGGCCGTACCTCGGGCCTGGGGAGGGTTCATTGTTGCTGGTGCTTCTGCTTAATGAGAGAGGATGACGGCGCCGCCCGAGAGCGTCTCCGATGGGGTCGAACCGGACCGGGGAGTCGACGCCATCGAGAAATGGGCCACCGGCTATGCCAGGCGCCATCCGCTCGCATCGCTCACCACGGTCGGGGATCAGTTCGTTCTGGGGGTCCGCACCCTTCAGACCTTGTTCGTCGACCTGGTGACGGGCCGGTTCCAATGGCAGGAGTTCATCCGTCAGGGCGCGTTCATGGCGGGCACGGCCGTGGTTCCCACCGTGCTGGTGGCCTTGCCGATCGGGGTCACCCTCTCGATTCAGTTCGCGCTGTTGGCCGGGCAGGTGGGCGCCACGTCACTGGCCGGCGCCGCCAGCGGGTTGGCGGTCATCCGGCAGGCCGCCTCGCTGACCGCCGCCGTGCTCATGGCGGCCGCGGTCGGCTCGGCCATCACCGCCGATCTGGGGTCGCGCACCATGCGTGAGGAGACCGATGCCATGGAAGTCATGGGCGTCTCGGTGATCCAGCGGTTGGTGGTGCCGCGTTTTGCCGCGGCCATCATGATCGGCGTCGCGCTCACCGGGGTGGTGTGCTTCGTCGGCTTCCTGGCCAGCTTCCTGTTCAACGTGTACTTCCAGAACGGGGCTCCCGGCAGCTTCGTGGCAACCTTCGCCTCGTTCGCCACCACCGGCGACATGATCGTGGCTCTGGTCAAGGCGGTGATCTTCGGCGCCATCGTCGCGGTCGTCTCGTGTCAGAAGGGGCTGTCCACCAAGGGTGGTCCGACCGGGGTGGCGAACTCGGTGAACGCCGCGGTGGTGGAATCGATCCTGCTGCTGATGGTGGTCAACGTCGCGATCAGCCAGCTCTACATCATGTTGTTCCCGCGGGTCGGGCTGTGACATGACCGCTTCCACCTTCACCCCGCCGCTGATCGCACCGTTGGTGCGGCTCTACCGACGCTCGTCGACGCCGGTGATCCGGCTGGGCCACATGATGGTGTTCTTCGTGCGCGCGGTGACGGCCGTGCCGATTGCATTGCGTCACTACCGCGGTGAATTCGTCCGGCTACTCTCCGACATCGCCTGGGGCAACGGCTCTCTCGTCGTCGGCGGCGGAACCGCGGGCGTGGCGGTGGTACTCGGCATCACGGTGGGCGCCCTCGTCGGTATCGAGGGCTACAACTTCCTGGACCTGCTCGGGCTCGGCCCGGCCACCGGCATCATCTCCTCGTTGGTCAACACGCGCGAGCTGGCGCCGATCGCCGCGTCCCTGGCCTTCGCGACGCAGGCCGGTTGCCGCTTCACCGCCCAGCTTGGCTCGATGCGCATCGCCGAGGAGATCGACGCGCTCGATTCCATTGCCATCCGCCCGATTCCGTACCTGGTGACGACGCGGCTGATGGCCTCGGTGGTGGCGGTGATCCCGCTTTACGTGCTCTGCCTGGCGGTGAGCTACCTGACCACGCAGGTGGTGGTGTACCTGATCAGCGGTGGGTCCACCGGTTCCTATCTGCACTACTTCACCCTGATGCTGTCCGGCCAGGACATCCTCTATTCGCTGTTGAAGACGGTCATCTTCGTGTGGATCGCCTCCACCGTGCAGTGCTACTACGGCTTTTATGCCTCGGGCGGCCCGGTGGGTGTCGGCGTGGCCGCCGGTCACGCCATGCGCGCCAGCATCACCGTGGTGATCATCGTCAACATGCTGCTCACCATGGCGCTGTGGACGGTCGATTCTGGAGCGAGGTTCGGCGGCTAGATGGGTAACTCACTGGAAACCGACGGCCGCGGGCCGACCGACCGACAACTGTTGGTCTGCGGCGTCGCCGTTCTCGCGGTCGCCGCGCTGGTGTCGACGGTCCTGTTGGTGAAGGCGACCGGCCGGCTCGACGCCCGCGTACCCGTGGTGGCCGCCCTGGTCAACGTCGGCGACGGACTGCCGCAGCGGTCCGACGTGAAGTACCACGGCGTGCTCGTCGGGATGGTCGACGACGTCGTCCCCGCCGCCAACGGCAATCCCAACTACGTCCACATCAACCTCAAACCCGAATACGCGTCGTCGATTCCGAACACGGTGACCGCGCGAGTGGTGCCCAGCAATGTGTTCGCGGTGTCGTCGGTGCAGCTGGTGGACGGCGCCGGCGAGCCGGCAAATGGTTCGAGCGCCGGCGCACCGATCGCGGCCGGCGCGCAGATCCCCAAGGACACCGAACTGCCGACGGTGTTGTTCCAGACCACGATCAGCAAGCTGCGCGACATCCTGGCCGCGACCGGCCGGGGGCGTGAGGACAAGACGGTGGGCATCCTGGCCGCGGTCAACGCCGCCACCGAGAACCGCCGCACCGAGCTGCTCAACAGCGGTGCCCAATTGAACCGTCTCCTCGACCAACTCGATGCGATCGTGGCCACCGAACCCGGCCCGACGACCGTCTCGGCGCTCATCGACGCCACCCGGGGCCTGCAGCAGACCGCGCCGGATCTGGTCGACGCGCTGCACAAGGCCGTACAGCCCATGCAGACCCTCGTCGAGCAACGCTCACAACTGACCACCCTGATCAACGGCGGCATCAACACCATGAACACCAGCCACACGTCGTTGGCCAACCACTCCGATCAGCTCGTCCGGATCACCACCGAAATGACGCCGGTGATCGGGGAATTGGCGCTGTCCTCGCACAACTGGGTGCCGGCCTTCGTCAAGCTCAACCAACTGTCCACCAAGTTCTTCGACAACGTGTGGATGCCCGATCACGACTTCGGCAACATGCGGGTGAATCTGTCGTTCACCCCCAGCTACACCTACACGCGGGCCGATTGTCCGCAGTACGGCGCGCTCAAAGGGCCCAGCTGTTACACCGCGCCGTTGGTGCCGACGCGTCCGGCCCTGCCGGATGTGCTGTTGCCGCAGAACTATCAGCCACCCGCCGATCTGGCGCCGCCGCCCGGCACGGTGGTGGGACCAAACGGCAACCTCATGGCGGTCGGGCCGCCCCTGGTGAACCCGAATCCCAATCTGGCCGACCCGAATCCGCCGCTGCCGTCCTGGATGCCGCCGTCCCCGCCGGTCCCCGGCACGGCCAATCCGGCGCTGGCGCCGACGCCGCCCCCGCCGGTGAACCAGTCACCGCTGGCTCCGGTGGCACCCCGGCCGCCCAATTCCCCGCCCGCCGCGTCGATCCCCGGGTCGTCCCCGGCGCCGCCGGGGGGCCCGTCGACACCCGCCGGACCACTGCTGCCCGCCGAGGCCGCCCCGGCCTCCTTCGGCGGCAATGCTGCACCCGCCGCCTTCGGCGGCAATGTGGGCCCGGTGGGCAGCACCCAGGAACGCGCCGCGCTGAGCCTCGCGACCGGCCAACCGGCCACCGCGGCCACCCAACTGCTGCTGGGTCCGGTGGCTCGGGGTACCACCGTGACGGTATCTGATAGTCAAGCGGCACAACCAGTTTCGTCCGGGGAGCCTCGATGAAATATCGCGGAGCAATGATCGGCCTGTCCCTGTTCATGGTGGTGGCGCTGACGCTGACGTGGCTGGTGTATGTCACGCTGCGGCGCGACGTGGCCGGAAAGACCACGCCGTACGCGGCGATGTTCAGCGACGTGTTCGGCCTGCGTGAGGGCGACGACGTCCGCATGGCCGGAGTGCGCGTCGGCCGCGTCGAGAAGATCGAGCTGGACGGCGCGCAGGCCAAGGTGTCGTTCGTGGTGCAGAACGATCAGCAGCTGTTGGGCACCACGGTCGCGTCGGTGACCTACCAGAACATCGTGGGCCAGCGCTATCTCGGGCTGTCGCTGGGCAAGATCGGTGATCCCGGAGTGCTGCCGGCCGGCTCGGTCATCCCCGTCGAACGCACCGATCCGTCGTTCGACGTGGGCACCCTGCTCAACGGATACGAGCCGCTGTTCAGCGTGCTCAACCCGCGCGACGCCGACAACCTCACCCAGGGGGTGATCGCCTCGCTGCAGGGTGACCAGGCCTCGATCGCCGCGCTCGTCGATCAGACCGCACAGTTGACCGACTCGTTCGCCGGCCGGGACGAGGAGCTCGGCCAGGTGATCAGCGACCTCAACACGGTGGCCCAGAATCTGGCCAGACACAACGACAGCCTCGATCAGGTCATCACCGAAACCCGGGGAATGGTCAGCACTTTCGACGCCCGACGGCCCGAGATGGTGGAATCGATGGGCTCCATCTCACGGGTGGTCCGCCAACTGTCCACCATCACCGACGAGGTCTACCCCTCGCTGAACCAACTCGTCACCCGCGAACCCGGTTTCGTCCAGCACATGGTGGGCATCGAACCGCAGTTGGCGTTCACCGGAGCCAATCTGCCGTTGCTGCTCAAGGGATTCGCCCGGATCACCAACGAGGGCTCCTACGCGAACTCCTACGCGTGCGATCTGAACGCGACGGGATTCTTCCCCGGCCTCAACGACGTCACGCCGATCATCGTCGACGCCGCCACCCCCGGGAACAAGGCGACTTACAGCCCGAGATGCAGGAACATGGCCAATGGCTGAGCAAAAGAAGAAGCGGCGCAAGCCGCTGGAGGGTTACAACCGGACCTGGCTGGGGATCATCGCGATCGCGGTGGTCAGCGTGCTGATCGGGGCGATGCTCATCGTCAAGGTGGCCGATATCGGCTACCGCAAGTACACCGCGCAGTTCCTGCAGGCCGCCGCACTCAAACCGGGCAACCCGATCACCGTGGCCGGGATCCCGGTGGGCGAGGTGGTCAGCATGAAGCTGGCCGGCGACCACGTCGAGGCCAAACTCAAAGTGCGCAACGACGTTCCGCTGGGCAAGGAGTCGCGGGCGGTCATCAAGATCACCACGATCCTGGGTTCGCGCTACCTGTCGCTGGAGCCGGCCGGTGAGGGAGCCGTGCCCGGCGACAACTTCGACCTGGCCCACACCGAGGTGCCCTACGACCTGCAAGAGGCGTTGGCCGACGTCACCACCACCTACGAGCAGGTGGATTCCGACAAGTTCGCCCAGTCGCTGGGCATCCTGGGCCACCAGCTCAACGGGCTGCCCGAGATCGTGCCGCGGGCCCTGCAGAACACCCACACGCTGGCTCGGATCATCGCCAACCGGCGCGACCAACTGGGCACGCTGTTGCAGACCACCGAGGTCGTCAGCAATACCCTGCGCCGCCAGCAGTCGACGATCGGCAGCCTGGTCAACCAGGGCAATGATCTGGTGGGCGAATTCGTCATGCGGCGGGCCTCATTCCAGGCGATGCTGGCCTCGCTGACCAATCTCGTCGAGACCCTCAGCGGCATCGTCATCGACGACCGCCCCGAACTCGAGGTGTTGCTGACCAACATCCGCGAGCTGTCGGACATGTTGGGCCAGCACGACGACCTGCTGCGCAGCGTGCTGCAATCCGCCCCGGTGGCCCTGCGCGGGCTCGCCAACGCCACCGGCACCGGCAACGCGGCCGACCTCAACGTCGCCAACGGTCTGCTGATCGACTCATGGATGTGCGCGATCAGTGGTCGGGCCAAGCAGTTCAACATGATCCAGTACCTGAAGGACTGCAAATGAGTCGCCGCAACAGGCTCCTGGCTTTGGTGTCGGTCGCTGCGCTGGCCGCCGTCGCGGTCCTCGGGGTCGGCTGGTGGTTCCTGAAGGACATGACCAACACCATCACCGTGACCGCTCAATTCGACAGCGCGGCAGGGCTTTACGAGGGCAACACGGTGGCGGTGCTTGGCATGCAGGTCGGCAAGGTCACCAAGATCACGCCCAAGGGCGGGTATGTGGAGGTCGTGTTCACCGTCGACAAGGACGTCCAGGTGCCCCAGGACGTGCAGGCGGTCACGGTGTCCAACTCGATCCTGACCGACCGGCAGATCGAGCTCACCCCGCCCTACCGCGGTGGGCCGACGCTGCAGAACCACGACACCATCGGGCTCAACCGCACCAAGACCCCGGTCGAATTCGCCCGGGTGCTCGACGTATTGGACAAACTGTCGGCGTCGCTGCGCGGTGACGGCAAGGGCAACGGGCCGATCGCCGAGGTCGTCAACGCCAGCGCCGCGATCGCCGACGGCAACGGCCAGGCGATGAAGGATGCCCTCGGCGAACTGTCCGAGGCGCTGCGGCTGAGCGCCGACAAGGGTGCCGTGACCCGCGATCAGCTGACCACGATCGTGCGCAACCTCAGTTCGCTGTTCCAGGCGGCCGCCAACAATGACGCCACCCTGCGTGAATTCGGTTCCGCGGTGCGCCAACTCAGCCAGATCCTGGCCGACGAGAATTTCGGCACCGGCACCACCGGCAAGAAGCTCAATCAGGTGATCACCCAGGCCGGTGAGGTGCTCGAAGCCCACCGCGAGGAGATCAAACAGATCGTCCTCAACGGCAATACCGCCACCGGCACCTTCGTCGCCCACAACCGTGATCTGGCCGAGCTTCTCGACCTCGCCCCGATGACGCTGGACAACCTCTACAACATCGTCGATCAGAAGAACGGTGCGGCTCGGGTACACGTGCTGGTCGACAAGGTGTTGTTCGATTCCCAGACCGTCAAGGAGATGTGCAACATGATGGGGCTGCGGCAATTGGGGTGCAGCACCGGGACAGTGCAGGATTTCGGCCCGGATTTCGGGCTGTCTTACATGCTCGACGGCCTGGCGGCGATGGGGCAGCGATGAGAAAACCGATACGCACAGTCGTCCTTCCGGTGGTGCTCACCGCGACCTTGACGTTGTCGGGGTGCGCCAGCGAGGGCCTGGCCAGCCTGCCGTTGCCCGCGCCCGGCGTCGGTTCAGGCGGCTACCGGCTGACCGCGATCTTCTCCAACGCGCTGAACCTGCCGGCCAATGCCAAGGTGAAGTTGGCCGGTGCCGATGTGGGCGAGGTCGATTCGATGGTGGCGCGCAACTACACCGCGGTGACCACGCTGCGCATCATGGATGGCGTCCGGCTGCCGCAGGGCACCACCGCCGAATTGCGTTCGGCCACACCGCTGGGGGACGTCTTCGTCTCGGTCCGCCCGCCCAGCCCGGTCGATCCGAATGCTCCGCTGCTGCGCGACGGTGACGTCATCGATCTGGATTCGACCCGGGCCGCCGCGACCGTCGAGTCGCTGCTGAGTTCGGCGGCGATCCTGGTCAACGGCGGTGCGGTACGCAACTTCACCAACATCATCAACGGCCTGGGCAAGGCCACCGGCGACCAGGGCCAGGCGTTCGGCACCCTGATCTCCAAGACCAATCACACCCTCGGCACGCTCAACGCCCGCTCCGAGCAACTCGACACCGCCATGTCGGAGACCTCGAAACTGCTCGGCCAGATCGACGAGAAGAACCAGGCCGTCAGCGAACTGATGGATCAGGCTGCGCCGGCCACCCAGGTTCTGGCCGAACACACCACCCAGATCGCCGATTTGATCGCACAGGTCGGCGACACGTCCGAAGAGCTGCGCAAGTTCCCGTCGATCGCCGGTACCGACACCAGCGGCCGCAGCGTGATCGCCGATGCCAATACGGTCGCCGGGGCGTGGAACGACGTGGCCCTGACGCCCGACGCCACGCTGTACGCGCTCAACCGGCTGATGCCGCCGATCGTCAAGAGCATGCCGAGCAATGCCTGGTCGACGAGGGCGAGCATCGACCGGTTGGTGCTCGGTTCGATTCCCGACATCGGGTTCGCCGGTGACGCCGGTCTGCACGGGCCCAAGCGCTACAACTGGCATCAGCTGGTCGGCTCACTGCAGTACACGCTGCTGCGGCTGCAGGAGCGGGTGGTCGGACGGGGACCGTCCGTGCCGCAGATGCCGGTGATTCCCAGTCCCACCGAACCGGGTGAGATCGTGACCGCGCCGCCACCCGGCGCGGCCCCACCGGCGGAGGCACCACCCGCCGATGCCCCCGTCGCACCGGCCGCCGAGGCACCGCGATGATCGACTCACTGGCAGATCTCGTCGTCAGGATGGTCCGGTTCGGTTACCGGCGGAAGGCCTGGCTGTCCGCCGGGGCCCTGGTGATGACCCTGGTGGTGGCCACCGCCTATCTGATGATCGGCGCGTTACGGGTCAAGCCGTTCGACTCCACCTATCGGCTCACGGTCCAGTTGCCGGAGTCGGCAGGGTTGTTGCCGAACCAGGATGTGACGTTGCGTGGCGTGCGGGTGGGCCGGGTCGAACGCCTCGACATCACCCCGTCCGGGGTCGACGCCGTGGTGAACGTGGACTCGGCAGTTCAGATCCCGAAGTCCAGCGATGTCCGGGTATCGGGGCTGTCCCCGGCCGGTGAGCAGTACATCGACTTCGTCGGGCATTCGGACCAGGGCCCGTTCCTCAGCGACGGCAATGTGATCACCGAAGCCTCGGTTCCGGTCAGCCTGGCCCAGCTGCTGGCTGATGCCGACGGTGCCCTGGCCCAGGTCGACGTCGACAAGCTGGAACTGATCCGGCGGGAACTGAGCATGAGCAGCGCCGGTCCGCGCAAGCTGTCCGACATCATCGACGGCGGCACGTTTCTGCTGTCGACGCTGGATTCGGTGCTTCCCGAGACGACGAGCATCCTGCGTAACAGCCGCGTGGTGTTCAGCCTGGCGGCGGACAAGAACGCCGGCATCGCAGTGGCCTCGGACAACCTGAGCTCCACCTTCGACGGGATCAACCGGATGCGGGACGGCTTCCGCCGGCTCACCAACGAGACCCCGGGCGCGCTGACCTCGGTCGACAACTTGTTCGTCGACAACTCCGACACGATGGTGCAGCTGCTGGGAAGCCTGGCCAGCACGTCGCAACTCCTGTATCTGCGGGTGCCGGCGCTGCATGCGCTGTTCCCGGACTACCGCACCTCGGCCCTCGACGCGATCGGCAGCGTCATGCACGACAACGGGTTGTGGGCCACCGGCGAGATCTATCCGCGTTACTCGTGTGACTACGGGACACCACGTCGGCCACCGTCGGCGGCCGACTACCCGGAGCCGTATATGTACACGTACTGCCGCGACGAGCATCCCGGTGTGCTGGTCCGCGGCGCCAAGAATGCGCCGCGTCCGGCCGGCGACGACACCGCGGGCCCGCCCCCGGGCGCTGACCTGGGGCGTACCACCGATCCGACGCCCAAGGGGCGATACACCATCCCGACGCCGTACGGCGGTCCGACGTTGCCGATCGAGCCGCCCCGGTGATCCACCCGATGCACCCAAGGAGATGACGGTGACCCTCACGACTGACAAGCCGACCGGCGACGGGCAAGCTGGCACCGTGGACGACGCGATCGGTATCGAGGAAACCGCCGAGGAAATGACCGAGCCGGATTCCGAGGCGAAGGACGAGACCAACGACGACGACAAGGCCGACGATAAGGCCGACGATGCGGCCGGGGACGACGCGGCCAAGCCCTCCGACGCGGCCAAGCCGCGGGGTTGGGGTCGTCGCGTGCTCATCGGCGCCGGGGTCGTGGTGTTCGTCGCCGCGTTGGCCCTGTCGGGATTCCTGGGCTGGCAGCTGTGGCAGACGAAGCAGGTGGCGCAGGCCAGTCGGCAGGCGCAAGACGCGGCGGTGGCCTATGCCCAGATCTTGACGAGCATCGACTCCAACAAGGTCGACGAGAACTTCAACCAGGTGCTGGCCGGCGCCACCGGTGAGTTCAAGGACATGTACTCGCAGTCGAGCATGCAGTTGCGCCAGTTGCTCATCGACAACAAGGCCACCGCGCACGGTGTGGTCGTCGAGTCGGCAGTGCAGTCGGCGAGCAAGGACAAGGTCGTGGTGTTGCTGTTCGTCGACCAGTCGGTGTCCAACACCCAGGTGCCCGACCCGCGGATCGACCGCAGCCGCATCAAGATGACGATGGAAAAAGTCGACGGGCAGTGGCGCACAAGCAAAGTGGAACTCGCCTGAGCCGGCCCATGATGCGCATCGGCAAGCTGATCGGCGCGGCAGCCTGGTTGGCCGGCACCATGGTGGCCACCACGACCGCTCCCGACGCCGCGGCGTCGGCGGCCACGTTCTGCGACGAACTGGGCGGACAGTGGGATGGACAGTTCTGCAACACGTCCGTGGTCTCGGACCGAAAAGCGGTCCGGGACATCAAGATGGCGTTACCGGGCGACCTGGTGGACAACCCCGTCATCCGGCAGTACCTGACCAACCTGATGAACAACTGGCGCACCGCGGCGATGAAGATGGCCGCCGACAGCTCCGGTGAACAGCACTTCGAGATCTTTCACCACGGCGGCGCGATGACGGCGGTCTTCCACGAGATGTACTCCGGCACGGTCGGTACCGACGCGCTGGCGCACCCGAACGCCCCGATCTTCAGTGACGCCTACCGCACGTTCACCTTCGTCGACGGGCGGCAGGTGCAGCTCGCCGACTTGTTCAAACCGGATGTCGACCACCGGGTCGAGATTCCGCGCCTGGGGGAGCCGTTCATCGTCGCCGCGCTCGATGCCGCGCCGCCGCCGCACCAGCCCGGCACATACCCGTTCACCCCGGACCGCTGGACCCCGGACAAGGTGTACTCGGGCGGCTACAAGGCCTGGGCGCTGACGCCGGACGAATTGATCCTCTACATGCCGGATTACCCGGTCGGACATGACAGTCCAATTGACTTCACGCCGGGCCGGATGCAGTGGGCGATGGACGGCGGCACCGTGCAGGCACACATCCCACTCTCAGCACTCGCCCCGGTGCTGCAACCGCAGTTCGGCGGCGTCTGACCCTTCTAACGAAGCGTCCCAGCCTGGCGCGCACTATGGGTGTCGATCCCTATGACGAATGTGTCGGTTGTCGGCGAAATCACTGCAGCTCTTCGACAACAGCGTGCACATTCGTCGCAGCATTCCGAAAGGCACATGGGTGCCCCCGGGCGGTCCGTCGGCCATTCGATTCTTCGCGAGGCTAAAGGGTTACTCGACCGACGTTTGTTGCCACCATGAGCCGCGACCATCACCGCGACTCTTTGGGAGACAACGGCCATGCGCCTATTCAGTTCGGTACTCGCGATGCTCAGCGCACTCGTGCTGGTGCTGACCGGGTGTGGCTCCTCCGGCGAGGCGGCGCGCACCGACGACGGCAAGACCGTGCTGCGGTATCAGGGGTGGACCGGCGAGGTCGAGTTCCACGAACTCGCCGAGGAACTCGGCTATTACAAGAACGTCAAGCTGGAGTGGGTGGGTAACACCACCAGCGGGCCGCAGGACATCCAGTCGGTGGCCACCGGCGACATCGATTTCGGTTCGGCGTTCAACGGTGCCGTGGTCAAACTCAACGCCGCCGGTGCCCCGATCACCTCGGTACTCAGCTCCTACGGCGCCGACGAGGACGAGTACACCGGCTATTACGTGTTGGAGAACAGCCCGATTCGCTCGGCCCGCGACCTGATCGGCAAGAAGGTCGGGATGAACACCCTCGGCGCCCACCACGAATTCCTCACCCGGGAATGGTTGGCCAAAGAGGGCTTGACCAACGACGAGATCAAGACCGTCACCCTCACGGTGGTGCCACCCGTCAACACCGAGCAGGCCCTGCGCGACGGGCAGATCGATGTCGCGGCGCTCAACGAGATCTACCGGGAGTCCGCGCTGCAACGCGGTGGGATCCGGCCGCTGTTCACCGACAAGGCGCTGTTCGGTGCGTTCAGCTACGGCACCTATGTGGTGCGCGACGATTTCCTGGCCAAGAACCGCGATGCCGTGGCCGATTTCGTCCAGGGCACAGCGCGCGCGGTCCGCTGGGCACAGGTGACCCCGCGGGACGAGGTGGTGGCGAAGTTCCGCGCGATCATCAACAAGCGCCACCGCAATGAGGACACCAAGGCCGTCGAATACTGGCGTAGCTCAGGGATTCCGGTGCCCGGCGCGGTGATCGCCGACCGTGAACTGCAGACCTGGATCGACTGGCTGGTGCGCAACGGGGAACTCGAACCGGGCACGTTGACGGCAAAAGACCTCTACACCAACGAATTCAATCCGTACGCCAACGGGACTTATCCCGACGGCAGCGGGCCCGACGGTCAGGCATTGGCACACCGATGAGTACACAACCCAAACTGCAACTACGCCACGTCACCAAGCGCTTCGCAATCCGCGGCGAGAAGACCAGCTTCACCGCGATCGACGACATCAGTATCGACCTGGCCGCCGGTGAGTTCCTGGTCCTGGTCGGGCCCAGTGGCTGCGGTAAGTCGACACTGCTGGACCTGCTCGGCGGGCTGACGCAACCGACGTCGGGGGAGATCCTGCTCGACGGCAAGCCCGTCCGCGGTCCTGGCCTGGACCGCGGCATCGTGTTCCAGCAATATGCCCTGCTGCCGTGGCGCACCGCCCGCAAGAACGTCGAATTCGGCCTGGAGGCAAAGGGGTTGCCGACCGCGGAGCGTCGCCGACGAGCTGACGAGTATCTCGAGCTGGTCGGTCTGAAGGGCTTCGCCGACCGATACCCGCACGAGCTGTCGGGCGGGATGAAGCAGCGCGTCGCAATCGCGCGCAGTCTGGCCTTCGACCCCGAGGTGCTGCTGATGGACGAGCCGTTCGCCGCGCTGGATGCCCAGACCCGTGAATCCCTGCAGGACGAGCTGCTGCGAATCTGGCAGGCCACCGGCAAGACCATCCTGTTCATCACCCACGGCATCGACGAGGCGTTGTATCTCGGCCAGCGGGTGGCGGTGCTGACGTCGCGGCCGGGACGGATCAAGAAGATCGTCGACGTCGACATCGACCGGAGCGCCGACGACATCCGGTCCAGCGCGGGATTCCGGGCGCAGCGCCACCACATCTGGTCGCTGCTGCACGACGAGGTCCAACGCGCCCAGTCCGAGGAGGTTCAGCATGTCTAACGCCATCGCCGAGGCACCCGTCGACACTCTGGCAGAGGCACCGGCCGAGACACCGGAGCTACCCGAACCCCACCACCGGGGCCGGCGCCTGCAAGCGCTCACATGGCGTGTGCTGCGTCCCGTCGTGGTGGTTGCCGCGTTCCTGGCGTTGTGGGAGGCCGCCCCGCGGATCGGACTGGTGGACAAGGTGTTTCTGCCACCGCTGTCGGAGGTTGTCAGCGCCTGGTTCACCCTGGCAGGCAACGGTCAACTGGCCGAGCATGTTTCGGCCAGCCTGTCGCGCGCGCTGCTGGGGTTGGGTGTGGCGATCGCGGTCAGTATCCCGTTGGGCGTGGCGATCGCCTGGTACCGGCCGGTCGCGGAGTTTCTCAACCCGATCCTGGAACTCTTCCGCAACACCGCCGCGCTGGCGCTGCTGCCGGTGTTCATCCTGATCCTGGGTATCGGGGAGACCTCCAAGGTGGCGCTGGTGATCTACGCGGCGTCCTTCCCGATCCTGCTCAACACCATCTCCGGCGTGCGAACCGTGGACCCGCTGCTGATCAAATCGGCGCGGTCGCTCGGTCTTTCACCACTGCGGCTGTTCCAGAAAGTGATCCTGCCCGCGGCGGTCCCGACGATCTTCACCGGTCTGCGCATGGCTGCCGCCTCTTCGATCCTGGTGCTGATCGCCGCCGAGATGGTCGGGGCCAAAGCCGGGCTCGGCTATCTGATCACCGCTGCGCAGTTCAACTTCCAGATCCCGAACATGTACGCCGGCATCGTCACCATCGCCTTGGTGGGTGTCACCTTCAACGCCATTCTGGTGGCGATCGAGGGACGCCTGTCCGGTTGGCGGGCCACTACCTAGAGGACGGTCACATGACTCGACAACTTCATCTCAACGCCTTTCTCATGGGTGTCGGCCACCACGAGGCGGCGTGGCGGCACCCACGCACCGATGTGCGAAACCTGACCGACGTCACGCACTTCCAGCGACTGGCCCAGCTTGCCGAGCACGGCAAGCTCGACTCGGTGTTCTTCGCCGACGGGCTCGCGGTCGGACCCCGGGTGAAGCACAACACGCAGGCGATCTTCGAACCGATCACCCTGTTGACCGCGATGGCCACGGTCACCGAGCACGTCGGCCTGATCGCCACCGCGACCACCGGTTACATCGAGCCCTACACTCTGGCCCGTAGTTTCGCGTCGCTCGATCACATCAGTGGCGGGCGGGCCGGGTGGAACATCGTCACCTCGGCCGGGGAGGACGAGGCCGCCAACTTCGGTGTGGAAGGCATTCCAGACCACGCCGGGCGTTATCGCCGGGCCGCCGAATTCGTCTACGTGGCAACGGCATTGTGGGACAGCTGGGAGGACGACGCGCTCGTCCTCGACGAATCCACCGGCATCTTCGCCAACCCGGAGCGGGTGCACCGGATCGACCACGACGGCGAGCATTTCACGGTCCGGGGGCCGCTGAACTCGCCGCGTTCAGTGCAGGGCCGTCCGCTGCTGGTCCAGGCCGGATCCTCGGAGTCCGGTAAGGATTTCGCCGCGCGCTACGCCGAGGCGATCTTCACCGCCCAGCGCTCGGTGGCCGACGGCAAGGCGTTCTACCGTGACGTGAAGGCGCGGGCGGTGAAGTTCGGCCGCGGTGCCGACGAGGTCAAGATCCTGCCCGGTGTCGTGCCGTTCATCGGGCCCACCGAGGAGGCTGCGCTCGAGTTGGAGCAGCAGTTCACCGATCTGATCTCACCCGAGTACTCGTTGCGGCAGCTGTCACAGATGCTGGGGGTGGATCTCACCGCGCACGCCCTCGACGCCCCGCTGCCTACGCTGCCGCCCATCGAGCAGATCCAGGGCAACAAGAGCCGCTACCAACTGGTCAAGGATCTGGCCGCGGGGGAGTCGCTGACCGTGCGGCAGTTGATCGCCAAGCTCGGTGGCGGGCGTGGGCACCGGACGTTCGCCGGCACCGCCGAGCAGGTCGCCGATGACCTCGAGCTGTGGTTCACCGAGGGCGCTGCCGACGGCTTCAACATCATGCCGCCATATCTGCCCGGGGGTCTGGAAGATTTCGTCGAGCAGGTGGTGCCGATCCTGCAGCGCCGCGGGCTGTTCCGCACCGAGTACACCGCGACGACGCTGCGCGGGCATTACGGGCTGGCCCACCGCCCCAGCCGCTACACGGCGACGGCGGCCGAAACCAGCGCGTGAGCGAGGGGGTCCCGCTCCGCTCGCTCGTCACCACGGTCTTCCTGCCGTCCGCGATCTTCGGGATCGGCCAGGGCGCCGGCGCACCCGTCATCGCGCTGATCGCCCGCGATCTGGGCGCCTCGGTGGGCGCGTCTGGTTTCATCGTCGCGCTCGTCGGGCTCGGCGCGGTGCTCGGTGATCTGCCGGCCGGCCGCATGGTGGCCCGGTTCGGTGAGCGCCGGTCCATCATCGTCGGGTCCTCGCTGGGTACCGCGGGGGTGCTGTTGTGCCTGATCGCCTGGAATCCACTGGTTCTCGGCATTGGCGTGTTGCTGACCGGGTTCTCCAGTGCGGTCTGGGGTTTGGCGCGGCAGAGCTATCTGGCTGAGGCGGTGGGCGTGGCCAGACGCGCCCGCGCGATGGCGATGTTCGCGATGACGTGGCGGCTGGGCTATTTCGTCGGGCCGCTCATCGGCGCGGCGGTGATCCTGGCTGTCGGCACCCACGGCGGCTTCCTCGTGCAGCTGGTCGGCATCGTGGTGTCGGGGTATCTGATGGCCCGGCTGGCCGATCCACCGCGGGCCGAGGGAGCGGTGCCCGGCGGAGCGCGGCTCGCCGAGATCGTGCGCACCCACCGCGCGGTGTTGGGCACTCTGGGCCTGGGTGCGCTGATGATGGGGGCGGCGCGCTCGTCCCGAGATGCGGTGCTGCCGTTGTGGGCCGATCACCTGGGGCTGAGTGCGGCGACCGCTTCGGTGGTGTTCGGCATCGGAGCGTTGGCCGACCTGTTGTGTTCGTATCCGGCCGGGATGGTGATGGACCGCTACGGGCGCCGGGCGATGGCCGTGCCGTCCCTGCTCGTGATCGGGGTGTCGCTGTTCGCGTTGCCGTTCGCCGCCGGGGTGATCGGCATGACGGCCGTGGCGGTGTTGATGGGTGTGGGCAACGGACTCGGCAACGGCGTGATCATGACGCTGGGCGCCGATGTCGCGCCCACCGCGACCCGGGCCGAGTTTCTGGCGGCCTGGCGGCTCATGCACGACAGCGGGATGTTTCTCGGCCCGCTCGCGGTCGGCGGAGTGGCAGTGGTGGCGCCGCTGGGTGTCGCGGCGGCCGCTCTCGGAGTGGTGGCCTGCGCCGGGGCAGCCACCATGCACCGGTTCATCCCGGCCTGGCGCCCAACGTGAAGAAGATCGCGAGATGCCTCGAGAATCTCGCGATCTTCTTCACGCTCGGCCTAGCGGTAGTTGACGAACTGCAACGCCACGTCCAGGTCCGAGCCCTTGAGTAACGAGATGACGGCCTGCAGGTCGTCACGCTTCTTCGAGCTGACCCGGATCTCGTCGCCCTGGATCTGAGCCTTGACGCCCTTGGGGCCCTCGTCGCGGATGATCTTGGTGATCTTTTTGGCCTGCTCGCTGCTGATGCCCTGCTTGATGTCGCCGGTCACCTTGTAGGTCTTGCCACTGGCCTGCGGCTCACCCGCGTCGAAGGCCTTCATCGAGATGTCGCGCCGGACCAATTTTTCCTTGAACACGTCGACTGCAGCCTTGACGCGCTCCTCGGTGCTGGAGGTGAGTTCGATCACCTCTTCGCCCTTCCAGGCGATGCTGGTGTCGGTGCCGCGGAAGTCGAACCGGGTGGACAGCTCCTTGGCGGCCTGGTTGAGCGCGTTGTCGACCTCCTGACGGTCGACCTTGCTGACGACGTCGAAGCTGGAATCCGCCATTGGATGCCTCTCCCTTCCCTCGGTGAGTCCTGCCGGTTTGTAACTTTGGTACATCCTCGTTGTACCCTGCTAGTCGCACCAAACCGGAGACGGGGCGGCGCGAACCCGGCAGGTTGCCCGAGCGGCCAATGGGAGCGGACTGTAAATCCGTCGGCTAACGCCTACACAGGTTCGAATCCTGTACCTGCCACCCAAGTCAGGCCCCCTTTCGAGGGGGCCTGTGTGGTTTCTGGCCCCGGGGGTTCTGGGGGGTTAATGGCCAAAATGTGTGTACGGCTGTCGGTGTGTCGTGGCGGTTAGGGTGTTGATCTGCCGGCCCAGCCGTG
>NZ_MBEJ01000065.1 GCF_001953975.1 Mycobacterium sp. NS-7484 | reverse complement strand
TAGGTCGTGTCTGTTAATTGCGGACGCGGTAGAAGGTGATGATGGCGGCCAGAGTGACTCCGCCGAGGTAGCTCAGGGCGTACTTGTCGTAGCGAGTGGCGATGGCTCGCCAGTGTTTGAGCCGATTGAAGCATCGTTCGATGGTGTTGCGGTGCTTGTAGATTCGTCCGGAGAACCCCGGCGGACGTCCACCTTTGCTGCCTTTGGCCTTGCGACGGTTGATCTGGTCACTGCGCTCGGGGATGGTGTGGGCGATCTTCATCTGGCGTAGCCGTGCCCGGGTCGAGTCGTGGGAGTAGGCCTTGTCGGCCAGCAGCCGAAACGTGTCGATTTCGGTGTCACCGAGCAGTTCCAGCAGCGGCCACAGCATGGGGTTGTCGCCGGCGTGGCCGGCTGACAGTGCCATCACGACCGGGCTGCAGAGTTGGTCGGCCAGTGCATGGATCTTTGTGGTCAACCCACCCCGGGAGCGCCCAATGGCGTGGTCATCGGGCTCGTCGGGGTATTTCTTGTAATTCGACAGATCCCCCTGTGTGCTGACCCGGGCGGGCACCAGCAGCGTGCTGGTGCACGCGCACACTGGTCGAGTCCACGGCCAGTAGCAGTTCGGCCAGGTCAGCGCCGGCGTCCTCGACATCGTGGGCGATTGCGGCGAAGATCCGCGCGTAGGTGCCATCGGTGGACCAGCGCAGGTGTCGTTCGGCCACTGACTGCCAGGCGCCGAACTGCTCGGGCAGGTCACGCCACGGAGATCCGGTGCGAAACCGCCAGATAATGCCTTCCAACGTCAGACGATGGTCGTTCCACGGACGTCCCCGTCGCCGTCCCGATGGCAGCACCGGCTCAATCACCGACCATAAATCGTCCGAAATCACATCTGTCCGTAGCACCTAAACAGCATCAGGCACAACACCGCTCACATTAAGCAGACACGCCCTAG
>NZ_MBEJ01000064.1 GCF_001953975.1 Mycobacterium sp. NS-7484 | reverse complement strand
CCTCTCCGGTGGGGCGGCCTTTTCGTCGTTTCGGGGGTCAGTACTCGGCGCCGTCGATATGCCCAGGCTCGCCCGGCGGGATGGTGTCAGCGGTGACGATGTACTGGTCGACTGGGCTTCGGTGGCCGGGTGCTACATCACGATCCAGCCAAGGCGGACAGTCCCCGCCCTGGTAATACCGACCCCCGCAACTGCTACGCGTGCTCTCTAGCCATTCGTCGCCACGGAAGCGCGTCCACGACCCATCCGGCCGGATCTTTGTATCGCAGATCGTGCGGATATGAGGGTCCAATCCGACGATGGGGATTCGCACACAGCCGGGCGGGGGCGGATCGGCGCTGGCCGCTGGGGCACATAGCAACATGGCCGCCGCGCCAGCCGCGACAATCGCCGCGATCTTCCTCATGTGCGGATCGTAGCGCCACTGTTATGGCTGCGGGGCACACTTTCGTAGACACCCGAACGGGTGTGCACCGAAGTACATGCCCGAAAGTGTGCTTACGGTCAGGCGAGTGGTCAGGTACCTGAGCGTTTCCGACGTCGCCAAGCGG
>NZ_MBEJ01000063.1 GCF_001953975.1 Mycobacterium sp. NS-7484 | reverse complement strand
GTGCGCGGTCAGGCCTACACAGACGCGTTCGGCGACTCCATCGCCGAGAACCTCGACACCGCGCGGGTTGCGCTGCAATCTGGTCTGCTCGACCCGACTGCCACGAATCAGGACATCCAGAAAGTCATCGGCCAGCTGGAGACGGTGTCGTCGATCATGGGCGAAGACATCCCCGCCGTCGCGCGAGCTGCAGGGCAAGCGGTGAAAACTGGGATCGCTGACAGCGCAACCCGCGCGGTGTCGAGGTTCTCGGCGATGGAGTCGCCGAACGCGTCTGTGTAGGCCTGACCGGCGGCACGACCGAACCGTTTCGCGGTGGCCTCGTCGACGCCGGTGCGCGCCTGGAACATGTCGACGGTCGCTTCCTGCTCCATGCCGTCGGCGATGGCGCCCGCGAGGACAGCACCCGCGCTGAACCCGATCGCAGCGACGCCAGCAAGGGCGACGCCGATGGGTCCGGCGCGGCCTCCGAGCTGCGCGATGCGGGGCGCGAATCCAGCCATGAACGATGCGCCCGCACCGTCACCGGCTTGTTCGGCGCCTTGCTGCGCGCCTTCGAATCCTTCGGTGAGTCCTTGCTCGAGCTGCTGGCTCGATTGGCGGGCGGCACGCCCGATTTCTTCGATTTCGTCGGCGGTGCGCCCGGCTTCGCGGCGCAGCTGCTCGGCTTGCCGGGTGGCGCGTTGCAGACCGGATGAGTCGACCTGCCGCACCTCACGGTTCAGTTGCTGCGCGGACTGCGCGGCGCGGCGCAGGCCTGAATCGTCGATCTGATTGAGTGCCTGGTTGCCGCGTTGCATCCCTGTTTGGATTTCGCGGACGACGTCGCGCATGGCGGTTTGGACTGCGGCTTGCAGCTGCCGTTCAAACCCGGAGGCGTCGCCGGTGATCTCGACACGCAGGTTCCCGACAGGTGCAGTCATAGCGCCGCACGGTATGCCCGGACGGTGCAGGAGTCGGTGGTCTGAGTCCAGGCTGTCGGGGCTGGTTAGTGGTCGAACTTGGTCACGCTGGATCGGAGCGGGTTGTCGGTTACCACGCACTCAAAGCTGACGTCAGACGACGACTGGCCCTCGGGGACGGTCCCGCGAACGGATCCCGAAACTGTCCACTCGCCGCTGTCTTCGGTGGCCCGGACATTGGACAGTGTCAGCGGAAGCTGACCGGCGACGTACTTCTCTTCGAGTCGCCCTTCGCACAGTTCGACCGCATAGGTTTGGTCCAGTGGCCGGTTCGGGTCGAACGTCTCCGGCTCGGGGTTCTCGATGCACCGAACACCGGTGTTGAACTTGATGTCTGATTGGCCGGCCTTCAATCCGGTCTGTGCTGCGCCGAGCTGGCCGACGGCGATTCGTGCGTTGGCCAGTCGTATGGCCGTCTTCCCCGGTTCGTTGCCAAACGCGCAGTCGATCCGCAGGAAGTATCCGCCCTCGGGGTATGTGTCGGTGACCTGGTCGGCGATCTCGCGGTATACAAGGCGCAGCTGGTCGGTGTTGTCGGTCTTGACCAGGGCGGTCAGTTCCTTGTCCTGCTCGGTCATCTCGTAAGCGGGAACCGTGGCAGCCACCGTGGTGGAGAGGCTGTCGCCGTTGCTGGTGTCGTTGCTGCTACATGCGGTGGTGAGCGCGAACGCGGCGAGTAGCGCGCCGACGGCGATGGTGTTGTGGTTCGGCGACGGTGGCATGGGCGGGCCCCTGGGTCGGCAGCATTGTCGATCAGTGATCGCAGTCACTGTACGCAGCGTTACGCATTGCTGGTCGCGAATCGCGCTGCACCCCATCGAATTACTGATGAGTAGCTGAAACGGGTTGTAACTCTTTGGTGTTGACCGACGAAATAAGCGGACAAGTATCCGTCGAAACCCTTTGCGCCCAGCTCACAGCGGGCTATCATGACGTCACTAGAACAGATGTTCGAACAGCTGGTTTTGCGTGTCGGGGTGATTGCGAGGTGTTTGTTGCTTAACGAATCTGGTGTCACCACAAAGCGCGGGCCGGTCGCGACGGCTCCCGCATGAGCACGCTCGACGAGCCAGCTCATGTCGCCGCCGAAATGTCCAAGGCCATCGAGCATTACGCAGAAATGATGCGCGGATTCGGGATCACGATACGGCAGTCGAGCCGACCGGTTTCGATCGACATCATGCGCAAGCGCGCCACCATCGGGCACGTCGTTGTGCACGACGACGGCGTCGTCGAAGCGGTGGCCCGCGCCGATACCACGATCGGACAGCGCGCCGAGGTGGTGCGACAGGCCCAGCAAGCGCGCATCGCGGCGATAGATCCAGGTTGCGGATGGATTCAGGGCCGCGGCGGCTGGGCGACGATCATCTGCGAACCGTTATGACCCGTGGCGCTGCGCCCGCGAGTCCATATCTTCCTGGATTTCGGTCATATCCTCTACCGAGGGCGCTGCGGTGAAACTGCCCTTGCTGGTGACCAGGGGGCCGGTACCGGGACCGCCGACTGCGTGCGCCGATTCGGCCACGCGCTCCTGAAGGGCGACGAGGTCGGAGTAGAGGCGGTGAGCATCTTCGGCGAGCTCGTTGGGGGTTTTCGAGTCGCGTCCGACGGACAGGCTGAGCAGTTCGATAGCGAGCGTGGCAGCGGTCTGTTGCACCCGCTTCCAGTCGTCGTCGGCCGAGGTCGACTGTTCTATGTCAACTTTCCCACGTGCGTAGATCAGGAGCAGTTCGTCGGCCGCGTCTTCACGCCCGACCTCGCTCAGCTGTTCGGGGCCGGCGCCGACCGCCTTCGCCATGCGTGCCAGCGTTTCGGCAGGCGCGATGACCGGGACCCGGACGTCGCTGGTGGCTTTGTTGTATCCCTTGACGATCTGCCGCCATCGGCCTTCGCTGATGCCCGCTGCGCGGGCCGCTGCCCGCGCCGAGAGGGGCGGGCGGATCTCGGCGCGTAAGCGCTCGATGAGTTCCGCCTCGGGGGGTGGTGAGTGCTCTGACATGCGTCAACTATCCGTGCGTACCTGTGCGAAGTCCAACGCATCGGCAGTACTCACTTCTTCGCGTTTGCCCTGGCGCAACCTTCGAACACCCCAGGTAGTGCGCATGTTTGCGTCTCTACGCAAATTGGTAGTTGCACTACGCGTACCTACGCACTACCGTTGCGTACATGTCCACCATCACACAACGTCGCTTCGGAGTTTGGAAAGAACTCCGAGTGATCCGGGAGAAGGACGGGCACAGCCTGTCGTCCCTCGCTCGCGAAGCCGATATCAGCCTCAGCTACCTGTCCGACCTGGAGAACGGGCGCCGCTGGCCCAACCCGACCCAGTTGAAGAAATTGGCTGTCGCCCTCAACTGCCCCGTATCTGTGCTCGAACGCACCCGCCGCGTCGACGCCGACGGCAACGACCTCATGGACCGGGCCGCGACGAAAGCCGGTGATGCAGCATGAGCCGCCGCACCTCATCCGACAGCAACGGCACCCGTCCATCCCGCCAAGAACGTCCGGGTGCCGCCGCAACCACCTCGACCCGTCAGATGAGCCCAGGTACGCCCGACCGTACCGGATTCACTGCGGCCGAATGCGCCTGGTTGGACCAGGCCCGACGCGGCTGGGTGCCGCTGTCGGAGAAGCAGGCCCGCGTCGTTCGCCATGCTCTGCGCCCCGCCCGCACCGCGCCGGAGGTGGCGGCATGAGCAACCGGATCGCCCCGTTGCAGAACCGCGCCGAGTTGTTCGAGCAGTTCGCCTACAACAGCGACGACTCGATCGCCGCCTACCTCAACCTGCTGCAGCAGTTGGCTGCTGAACGTACCTGGGCCGACCGCGACCTGCGCAACCGTGTCCTCGCCAGCAAACTCGAGCACGCCGAAACAGTGGACCGTAAGCGGCGCGAAGCGGGTGTGTCATGAACCGTCTCCACCTGCCGCACCCGGACGCGATCACGCGTGGCCTGCTGCTCGACCTCGCGTTGGTCGTCCTCGATATCGCGTTCATGGTCCTGCTGTTCGCGTACCTGGTGAACGCTGCGGGGTGGGCCCTGTGAGCGACCACCACATCCCTGATGTCTCGACCCTGATGGATCGGCTCATTTCTCGCGCTGGCCGCGCCGCCTATGACGCACCGACCGCGTCGGCCGAGGACTGCATGTACGTGGTCGCGTTGCTGTCTGTCGCTGAATCGGCTGCGTCGGTGTCGCTGCTGCTGGCGTCCCGCCCGAATTCGTTCCCGCTGCGGGAACCGTGACCGTTCGACCAGCGGTGACCCAAATCCCGCCGGTCGAACGGCACGCCAACCAATCACCCGTGCCCGAGTCGCCGCATGGGCCGCTATCCCTGCGGCGACGACACACCGGGCACCCTACCCGAAAGGCAGACCATGGCTGACAACACTTTCGTCACCATCGCCTCGACCCACGACACCAACATCACCGTCTACCGGTACGGCGACCGCACCGTCATCCGGTTCGGGCACGCCTTGCACGCGCACCTCACCGATGACGGCCTGCGCGACCTGTACACGAAGATCGGGGCCGCCCTGTTCGGCAGCGAGTTCGCTGCTGGTGCCTGCGAGCAGCTCGCCGAGCTGGTGCGTGAACTCCGGTTCGAGGGCAATGGTTCCGTCGCCGACGAGCTCGAGGACGCAGCCGCCACGCTGGGCATCACGATGCCGGAGGCAGCGGCATGAACGACACGATGACCGTCACTGTCCGCGACCGAGCTGCCGAATCCCCGTGGGGTTCCGGCCCGATCAACCCGATCACCCGCACCGTCACGATCGCCGCGGCTTGTCCGCGCTGCGGTGCCCGGCGCGGCACGCCGCAGGGTCTGCGGCAGTGCGACGACGGCGCCTTCTACTGGGTGCAGGTGTGGCACAACCCGTGTGGGCACATCGACTACTACGACAACGTCATCTCCGAGGCCGAACAGCTCGAGGCGGTGGCCCGATGATCCTGCTCGGAAAGTTCATTCAGTTCTCGTATCTGCTGGTCCTCGGCGGAATCGGTCTCGGTTTGCTGCACAACTGGCTGGTGCCGGTCGACTACGTGTGCCCGTTCTGCGGCGGCGAAGGCTGTGAGCACTGCTGCCACACCGGCGAGGTGTACCCCACCGAACTCGACGCGGACATTGTGTTGTGTCCGCGCTGCGACGGCAACGGCGTCTACCCTCCCGGCGCCTACACCCAAGTGACCTGCCTGTATTGCGGCGGCAGCGGCGAAACGACCCTGGCCGCGATCGATTTCGATGACGACGGCCGCGACGACGACGGCGCCGCCTGGGACCGCGCCCACGACCTCGGCGTCGACTACGCGAACGGAGTCTGGTGATGCGAGAAACCAATCCGATGCTGGCGGCGATCGACTGCCCGCCGCTCACCGACAGCGACCGCGAGCAGGCACGGCTCACGGTGTGCCGGTACGCCACCGACGCGGCCGACGCCGGCGAGCTGCTGGCGATGCTCGGCTTGATCGAGCCGCAACCGACACCGCAGCCGGTCAAGGCTGCACCGCCGGTCGTTTCCTACGACCGCGGTTCCTGCACCGAATGCGGTGTGCCCACCTACAGCCGTAGGGCCCGGCCACCGGTTCCCGGTGGCCGCCGGTATGGCGCGCGTGGCCGGTGCGAGAAGTGCTACATGGTGCTGCGTCGCGCGGAGAGTCCCGCGCAGGAGCCGAAGATGGTCGATTCCGCGAAGACGCTCGCGCACCTCGAGTCGCTGCGTGATGCGGGCATCACCGGGCAGCAGATCGCAGATGCGTTCGGGCTGCCAGCGACCACGCTGTCGCGGCTGCTGAACCATCGTCCGCTGATGGTCCGCGCAACCACCGAGGAACGGGTGCTCACGGTGCGGTTCGACGCCGACAAGGCGGTGCTGTGATGACCAAACCATCGACCGCGCTGCCTGCGCTGCCCGCGAACTGGGACGGTCGTGCCGAATGCCGACGCCACAACCCCGAACTGTGGTTCTCCCACGACGGCATCGAGATCCGTGCGGCGAAGGCACTGTGTCGCACCGAATGCCCGATCCGCGTCGAGTGCGGGATCGCTGCTGTCACACGCAACGAACGGTTCGGCATCTACGCCGGTTTCGACACCGCTGACGCTCAGGATTGGCGCAAGCTCGGCGAATGGCTGGGTATTGAGCCGCCGAAGCGCCGTGCCCGGCACCGGGAACGCACATCCATGACCTGCGAATCCTGCGGCGCCGAGTTCGTCACAACCCGACCCGACTCGAAATGCCACGCGTGCAGGCAGGGACTCGTGCCCGCCGAACCTGTGCGCGAGCACATTCGGAACCTGCGCCAGGTCGGGTTCAGCTACAAGCTGATCTCCAAGCGTGCGGGGGTGTCGCACACGGTGGTGCCGAACATCGCGAACCCGAAGCAAAAGTACGTCACCCGCGAGACCGCGAACCGGATCCTCGCGCTCACCGCTACCGCATCGGCGGTGGCGTCATGACCGCCCCCACCGAACCGGGCCTGTATGCAGGTGTCCCGGAGGACGTCTACCACGGCGACCGCGATTCGCTGTCGTCGACGGGGGCGCGGCGGCTGCTCGAGGTGACGCCGCACCGGTGGCGATACGAGCAGGACAATCCGCCGCGGTCGTCGGCCGCGATGGATTTCGGTACGGCCGTACACACCCTCGTGCTCGGCACCGGCGCGCCGCTGGTCGACACCGGATACGACGAATGGCGTTCCAACGACGCCAAGAACCGAGTCGCGGAGATTCGCGACGAGGGCGGCGTCCCGATGCGTCCGAAGGAGTACGCCGCGGCACACGCGGCGGCCGAGAACCTGCGCAACCACACGCAGGTTCGACGGTGGCTGTCCACTGGCGAGCCCGAGCTGACGGTCTACTACCACGACGAGGTCACCGGCGTGATGCTGCGCGCTCGCCTCGACTGGGTGCACTGGATCGACGACCACACGGTGCTGATCCTCGACCTCAAGAAGTCGCGCGCACCGGGCCCGCGGCAATTCGAGCACAGCGCACTCGAGTACGGCTACCACTGCCAACAGCCTTGGTATCAGGCCGCACTCGCAGCGCACGGGATCCGCAGCGCGTTCGTGTTCGGCGTCATCTGCGACCAACCGCCGTACGAGCCGTACGTCGTCGAGCTGCCCGACCGAGCCGTCGAGCTCGGTGCCGCCCGCAACCGCCGCGCGATCGACCTCTACGCGGCCTGCCGTGAGTCCGGCGAATGGCCGAGCCACGGCGACCACATTCACCCGATCGACCTGCCCGGATGGGCTTACAAGCAGGAGGAATACACGTCATGACCACTGAACTCGACCTCATCGCCAACGGCGCCGAACTGGCCACCGCGTCCACGCCAGGCACCACAGCCGCGGCCATGGACATGCTGCGCGGGCACGCCGAGATGATGAACGCAGCCCACCAGCTCGCGACCGCGATGGTCGGCACCCAGATGGTGCCCGCCGTGTACCGCGGGAAGCCGGACGATGCAGCGGCGGCGATCCTGTACGGCGCCGAACTCGGATTGAACCCGATCCAGTCGCTGCAGCAGGTGTTCCCGGTGCACGGGCAGCCGTCGATCTACGCGCGCACCATGGTCGCGTTGTTGAAGGCCCGCGGATTCCGGTTCAACACCGAGAAGACGACCGACACCGAGGTGACCGTGACCGGCCGCTCCCCCGCCGGCGAGACCGAAACCAGCACGTGGACGATAGAACGGGCCCACCGCGCTGGGTACACCAGCAACAAGAAGTACGAGACCGACCCGCAGGCCATGCTGTACGCGAAGGCTTGTGCCGAGGTGTGCCGCAAGCTCGCCCCGGACGTGCTGCTCGGTATCTCCCACACCCGCGAGGATCTGGAACTCGAGCCCCGCACCCCGGTGCGCGTCCAGTCCGAGCGCGTCACCGCCGACGAGCTGCTCCGCGAGTCCACTGCCCCGACCGAACCGGCTCCGGCGCCGAAGGTGCAGCAGTGGCAGGCCCCCGCCGGCACCGCCTCAAACGAGGTCGAAAAGCAGGACACCGTGCAGGTCGACGACCCGCAGGACGACTCCACGTCTATCGGGTCGACGCGCATCCAACAGCGGCACATCAGCAAACAGCTGGAGGAGATCGGCGCGTCCGAACGCCAGCAGAAACTGGCCTACCTGTCCGCGTTCTTCGAACGCCAGATCCGGACCGTCGCCGAGCTGTCTCACCGCGAAGCCGACGAGGTGATCGCCGAGCTCGACCGTCAGGCCGCCGCAGTCGCCGTCGAACAAGCTGAGGACGACGGCGCGGCTGACAGCGTCCAGCAGGCCATCGAGGTGGACCAGTGATCCACGACCTGCCGCCACACATCGCCCGCCCCACGAACAGCCTCGTCGGCCCGCTGGTCCGGTTCCGCGGCCAATCGGTCGCGATCACATCTAGCCCGCCGTCAAACACTCTCGACCCGCGCTATTTGTCGTGCACAAATCACCATCTGGCCTGCGACTGCCGAGAAGCCGAGAAGAACGAACAGATCGCCGAATACCGGGGCCAGTACTGGCACATGCGCGAGCTGTTCGACGCATTGACCGACGGCCACCCGACCCGCGTCTACGTCAGCGGGGAACGCCGTTCCGACCTCGAATGTCAGTGCCCGCTCTGTGCCTTCGGTCGACAAGCCGGCCTAGACCGGGCCATCCATGCACGCCGCATCGATGGGTGGGTGAGGTGAGCACCCGTGATTACGCGCAGTCGGCCAAGGCGATGGTCGCGTTGGTCGGTGAATCGGTGAGCACCGCTGACGATTCGTCGCTGCTGGTCACCGCGCAGACCGCCACCACGATGGCGCTGCTCGCGATCCACGCGCAGCTCGCCGCGCTCACCGACGCAATCAACCAGAAGGCGTAACCCTGCGGGCCCACACGGACTGTGTGGGCCCGCAATCGCCACCCATGTTCGAGTTCTAGGAGGTGTCCCACGATGGCAAGGTCCGGGGTTCAGCGCACCAGTAAGCGCTTACGTACCACCGATACTGAGCTGCGCAACCCCGGACCTGCCGTCGGTGCCGTGTCTGTCCCACAGGACCAAGCGCGCCCGTACATCGTCGACATGCTCGACACCCTGCGCAGGCAACAGGAAACCCTCCTCGCCAACAAGCCGCGCTACATGCTGCTCGCCCGCCGATACGGGTTCGCTGACGCCGAGATTGCCGAACTGCTCGGCATGACCGAAAGCGGTGTCCGCAAAGCAATACGCCGCACTGAAGGCACGCCCGGCGCCGAGTTCGGCGACACCGACCGCACCGTCACAGCGTATGTCACGCGTGACTCACTTCGAGTGTTCGCGGGAGGTACCGAAAAGTGACGTGGTTTCGGGTCGATGACAGCTTCTACGACCATCCGAAGGTGCTCGAGGCCGGCACCGCCGCGATCGGTTTGTGGACGCTGGCGGGTGCCTACTGTGCGCGTCACCTCACCGATGGAGTGATCTCCGATCGCCAGATCCGGGCGATCGGAGGAACCCGCAAACAGGCCGCGAAACTCGTCGAAGTTGGTCTTTGGACGTGCGACGAAGCTTCGGCGAACGCTCGCCGATACTTCTTCAACGATTGGTCGGAGTATCAGCCGTCGCGCGCCGACGTCACGACGCGACGCCGAGACGATGCCGAACGCAAGCGCGCCGCGAGGGCCGCCAAGGCCGATAAGCAGGCAAAACAAGAAAATGTCCGGCCGGACATCCAACCGGACGGCGCACGGACGTCCCCCGACGTGTCCGACGACCGTCCGCTCTACCCGACCCGACCCGCACCGCCCCATTTAAAGAACTATACTACGGAGAGTTGTTCCTCGGCGAAAACGCCCACGCCGCCAGCGCCACCACCCGCCGCCGTCGAAACCCTCTGCGCCCGCCTCCGCGACCGGATCGTCGACAACGGATCCCGACGCCCCACCATCACCGAACGCTGGCGCCGCGAAGCACGCCTCCTGCTCGACCGCGACAGCCGCGACCTCACCAAGGCGCTCAACCTCATCGACTGGTGCCAACAAGACCCGTTCTGGCGCAAAAACATCCTGTCCATGCCGAAGTTCCGCGAAAAGTACGACCAGCTGCGCCTGGCCGCCCTCGAGGACCACCAACGCCGACAAGGCACACCAGCGGGTCCGTCGAAACGCGAACTCACCATCGCCCAAATCGAAGCCCGCAAAACCAACCCCGACCCCCGCCTGGCCGCGCTCGCCTCATTCGGCCGCGCACCCGCCCTCGACCAGCCACCAACCGCACTACCTGGAGCCGCGTCATGACCACCGACGAAATCCTCACCCTCCTGCAAGTTCTCCACGCCTACGACGGACGCGTCTTCGACGACGTTGCCATCGTCGTCTGGACCGAAGCCGCCCACCGACGCGCGTGGACCGCCGACGAAGCCGTCGAAGCCGTCCATGAGCACTACGCCGACAACCCCGAACGCGTCATGCCCGGCCACATCACCCGCATCATCCGACGCAACCGGAGCACAAATTGGCAGGACTGACCGACGGCACCACACGCGCCTACGACGAAACCACCGAAAAGGCGCTCCTCGGTGCCACACTCCTCGCCCCCGACGCCTGCCGCACCGCGTTCCTGTCCGTACGCACCGACGACTGGTTCATCCCCGTCTACCGGCGCACCGCCGCCCTCATCGGGGAAATGCTCACCGCCGGCCAGCCCGTCGACCCGTCCAGCGTGCTCGTGCTGGCGCAATCGCGGGGCCTCGTGCCCGCGAAGATCCCGCCCCCGGCAGTGTTCGACGCTGTCCAAGCGGCATGGTCACCGGACTCAGCGGACATGCTCGCCCAACGCATCCGCGACCTGTCCGCGGCCCGGAAACTCTCCGAAACCGGTACACGCCTCGCACAACGCATGGAATCGGCGTGGACCACCGGCGTCGACCGCGCCGACATCGCCGCCGCCGTCGCCGAAACCCGCCGCGCCTGCGACGAAGCCGAACGCATCGCCACCGACCTCGCCCAAGATCCACCCACACCGATGGGCGAATTCCTCGCCGTCGCCGACGAACACCACTGGCTGATCCCCGGCCTGCTCGAGCGGATGGAACGCATCGTCCTCACCGGCGCCGAAGGCGGCGGCAAAACCGTGCTCTGCACCCAACTCGCCACTTGCATGGCCGCGGGCATGCACCCGTTCACCGGCGAACCCCTCGGCGGCGGCAACCACGGCA
>NZ_MBEJ01000062.1 GCF_001953975.1 Mycobacterium sp. NS-7484 | reverse complement strand
GGGGGGGGGGGCGGCGGGCTGGGGCCGGGCCAGTTCGCGGTCGCACACTCCGGGCGCGCGCAAGCGCGGGTCCACCCCGACGGGAACGGCCGACGTCGCGACGAAGGCCACCCCGGCGGTGGCGACCGCGTCCCGCAGCTCGGCGATGATCAGGGCGGCCACCGGTTCGGGGGCCCGGTCGGCGGCAGCCGGCAGCAGTGCGTCGATGTCGGAGATCAGCAGCACCCCGCCACCGTCGCGCACCGTGGCCACCGCGTTGGACACCCGGCTCAGCCGATCGTCGGCGGCCAGTGCCCCCACCTCGGGCCCGTCGAGCTCCACCAGCCGGCGCTCACTGCACACCGTCCGCACCATGGTGGCCTTGCCGACGCCGGCGGGGCCGGTCACCAGCACCCCGAGATGGGGTGTGGCGCCGAGGGTCTCGAGTAATTGCGGCTCGTCGAGGGACAGCTTGAGCCATTCGGTGAGCTTTCCGGCCTGGGTATGGGCGCCTTTGAGATCGTCGAAGCTGACCGTGGGCTCGCTGCGTGCGGGGCTGACCGTGTGGGCGCCAGTGGAATCCGTCGCCGCCGTCGATGTCGCGGGCTCAAGGCCGGGCCCCCACGACACCACCGAGTTGGGCTGGATGCTCACCGGACCGCCCGGATCGACACCGGTGACCGTCAACAGTTCCGAGGTCCACGTGATGCCGACCGACGACGCCAGCGCCGCGGTCGCCGCCGAGGTCGAGGTACCCGGTCCCAGATCGCGAGGCAGCAGCGACACCGTGTCGCCGACCGTCATCACCTTGCCCAGAAGCGCCTGGCGCAGGGTTGCCGACGAGATCGAGTCGGTGGCCAGTTTGGACCCGCTCACCGTGACCGCGCGGGCGCCGTACACCGTCACCGGCGACACGATCACCGTGGCGTTCTCGCGGATTCCGGCGTTGGACAAGGTGACGTCGTCGAGCAGTGCGGTGCCGCTGGGTGTACCGGCGGGAGCGACGCCGACGACGGCTGCGGTGGTCCGTGACCCGGTCAGGGAGACGGCGTCCCACTCGCGAAGACCCAACGCGGCGATCGCCTCGGGATGTAGCCGCACCACGCCCCGTCGTGAATCGAGCGCCGAGGTGTTCAGCCGCGCGGTGAGGCGCAGGTGTCCGAGTGCCGGTTCTTCGTCGACCTCGAGCTGCGACATGTCAGCGTCCCGGCTTCCTGAGACCGAGGCGCGCCATCGACCGGCGGTGCGGTTGTCCGCGCCGGATCGCCCGCCGGGCGGCGCGTCGCTGCCGCGGCTTGTCGTCCCAGGACTCGGGGTGGCTGGCCACCCACTTCTTGGTGCGGATGGCGAACGGGATGTGGATCACGTAGGCGACGATGATCACCATGATCACGATGTAGCCGTAGAACACCGAGGCGGCGACGCCGATGGCGACCAGTGCCAACAGTGGGGCCACCATGTTCGGCGGTACCGAGAAGGTGTGGATCTTGCGCATCGGGATCCGGCTGACCACCAGCAGCGAGACGCCGATCATCCAGATCGACACCGCCCACTCGCTGGTCCACCACCCTTCGCCGAACTGCATTTTGGCGGCCAGCAGGCCGATCGCGCCGATGGCACCCGCCGGTGCGGGCATGCCGACGAAGTACTCCTTCTCGTACGCCGGCTGGTCCACGTCGAGCAGCGCGTTGAACCGGGCCAACCGCAGCACGATGCACACCGCGTACAGCAGCACCACGATCCAACCGATGCGGGAGTGCGACAGCAGGGTGCCGTAGACGATGAAGGCCGGTGCCACACCGAAATTCACCGCATCGGCCAGAGAGTCGATCTCCTCGCCCATCTTGGAGGTGGCATTGAGCATGCGGGCCACCCGCCCGTCGAGCGCATCGAGGATCGCCGCGACCGCCAGAAACGCCATCGACTCGGTGGGCCGGTTGTCCAGCGCCATCTTGACCGCAGACAAGCCCAGACAGATTGCGGCCACCGTCATCGCGCTGGGCAGCATCCGCACCGTGAACGTGGGCGGTTTGATGCGCGGCTTGACGCGGGCCTTGATCACGGCAACTCCGCCAGAACGGTTTCCCCGGCCAGCGTCCGCTGCCCATTGCTGACGAGCAGTTTGGACCCGGCGGGCAGGTAGGTGTCGAGCCGGGAGCCGAACCGGATCAATCCATAGGTTTCGCCGATCGCGAGTTTGTCGCCGACGTGGGCGTTGCACACGATGCGCCGGGCCACCAACCCGGCGATCTGCACCGCGATCACCTCAACGCCGTCGGCGGTACGGATGACGACGCTGTTGCGTTCGTTGTCCTCACTGGCGGCTTCGAGCTCGGCCGAGTGGAAGCGGCCCGGGCGGTGCTGCACGGCCACCACGTCACCGCCGATCGGGGCGCGCTGCACATGGGCGTCGAGCACCGACAGGAAGATGCTGACCCGCGGCAGCGGCGTGGCGGGCAGGCCCAGCTCGGCCGGTGGCATGGCGTCCTGGATCAGACACACCAGCCCGTCGGCCGGCGCCACCACCACGCCGGGGCGCGTCGGCGGCACCCGCGGCGGATGACGGAAAAACGCGGCGTTCGCCCCGGCCGCCAACAGGCCCGCGCGTCGTACCCAGCGGCGCTTGCGGCCCAGGGCAGCGACGGCGAGGCTGGCGCCGACAAACGGTAGGCCCGCCGAATGCATCGGCGGAACACTGGATCGCACCAGCGCCGCAAGGCGTTCTGGGCCGGATTGGAGATCAGGGCGTCTGGCCATCGGGAGGATTCTACGTGCGGACCGTGGCGGATTCGCTAGCTCAGGTCCCAGACGGGAACTGCTGACCCGGCCGTAAGTTCGGTGACGTCCTCGTCGATCTCCAGCAAGCAGTTCGCCGAGGCGAGCCACCGCAGATGATGCGACGCCGGCGGGCCGTAGCTGCTGACCGAATCCCCGGTCAGCACACCGCGGCGGAACTGCCGTTTCCCGCGCGGAGACATGAGGTCCTCGGTCAGCTGCGCGGTGCGTCGTGGTCGGTCGGCTGCGGCGTGGCCCATGGCCGCGCGCAGCGGGGAGCGGACGAACACCTCGAAGGACACCAGCGCGCTCACCGGGTTGCCGGGCAGCGTGATGATCGGCACGCCGTTCACGGTGCCCGCGCCCTGGGGCATACCGGGCTGCATCGCCACCTTGACGAACTCCACCTGATCCGACAACGCATCCTTGACCACCTCGTAGGCGCCTGCGCTCACGCCGCCGGTGGTGATGATCAGATCGGCATCACGCGCGTGGGCGGCCAGCCCGGCGCGGAAGGCGTCGACGTCGTCGGCGGACATCGGCGCGATGGTGGCCTGCGCGCCGGCATCACGGACCGCCGCGGCCAACATGACCGCGTTCGACTCATAGATCTGTCCCGGCTGCAGCTCGGTGCCCGGGGCCACCAGCTCGGTTCCGGTGGACATCACCACGACGCGCATCGGCGGCACCACCGGGAGCGTGGGCAGGCCCAACGCCGCGGCCAGCCCCAGCGCGGCCGGGGTGATCACCTGACCGGCCCGCAGTACCACGGTCCCGGCGGTGACGTCCTCGCCGGCCCGACGGATGTGCTGGCCGGCCCGGGCGCTCGCGCGGATGGTGACGGTATCGGTGGCGCCGTCGGTGGCCTCGACGGGAACCACCGCGGTGGCACCCGACGGCAACGGCGCCCCGGTCATGATGCGGTGGGCCGTGCCGGGCTGCAACGTCAACAGATCGGTGCGGCCGGCGGGGATGTCCTCGGCGACCGGCAACCGCACCGGGGCGCCCTCGGTGGCGGTCGCCACGTCGTCAGCCACCACGGCGTATCCGTCCATCGCGGAGTTGTCGAACCCGGGCAGCGACAGCGGGGCGACGATCTCGGCGGCCAGCACCAGCCCGAGCGTGTCGTTGAGTGGAAGTTCTTGTGCCTCGCGGCTTTTGATCAGCTCGGCGACGACGTGCTGGTGTTCTTCGACGGTCCGCATGGTCACACCGGGAAGCTGACGCCGGTGAGCTCTTCGGACACCGCCCACAACCGGCGCTGCAGCTCCTCGTCGTGCGACTGCTTGCTGGATTTCACGAGCTTCGGATAGCCGCGCAATTCTCGGAAGCCATCGGGCCCGTAGTACTGGCCGCCTTGCACGCCGGCATCGGTCGCGGCACGCAGGGTGGCCAGCGCACCCTTGAGCGCGCTGTTGGTGACCAGGGCGGTGATCTGGCTGACGCCGGGCAACCCGGCCCCGGGAATGTGGCGGGTCAGTTCGGTGTCCGAGATCCCCGGATGGGCGGCCACCGCGATCGTCGGCGCGTGCTTGGCCGCCAGACGACGCTGCAGCTCATAGGTGAACAGCAGGTTCGACAACTTGGACTGCCCGTACGCGGCGACCCGGTTGTAACTGCGTTCCCACTGCAAGTCGTCGAAGTGGATGCCCGCCTGGATGTCATGGGCGATGCTGGCCACTGCCACCACGCGCGATCCCTCGACCGGCAACAGGTGATCGAGCAACAGCCCGGTCAGCGCGAACGCGCCGAGATGGTTGGTGCCGAACTGCAGCTCGAAACCGTCCACGGTGGTCTGCTTCGGTGGGTACATCACTCCGGCGTTGTTGATCAGCAGGTCGATCCGCGGATAGGCAGCCTTCAATTCGTCCGCCCCGGCCCGGACCGAGTCCAACGAGCCCACATCGAGCTTCTGCAGCCTCAGGTCCGCTTTCGGCACCGCTTTGGTGATCCGCTCGACGGCATCACGGCCCTTGTCCAGATTGCGTACCGCGATGACGACGTGCGCACCCTTGGCAGCGAGCACACGCGCGGTCTCATAGCCCAGCCCGGTGTTGGAGCCGGTCACGATGGCAATCCGGCCGGACTGATCGGGAACGTCGGCCTCGGTCCACTTGGAATTGGCGCTCATGCGTCGAACTCTACGGGCAGCCTTGGGGCATGCTCGGGTCATGGACAATGTTCCGGCGGTGACGTTGGGTGATCCGGCGCATCCCCCCAGCCGTAAGGCCCCACTGGTGTGGGCCTTGAGCGCCGCGATCCCGTGGGTGTTTCTGACTCTCGCCCAGGTGATCTGGCTGGCTCTGGACCGGCGGATGATGTGGCTGCACGGTGTGGCCGCGATCGTCACCGTGCTGGGTGCGGTGCTGTTCATCGTCGTCGTACCGATGTGGCGCTACCGCGTGCACCGGTGGGACGTCAACGTCGGCTCCGGGACACCCGCGGTGTACACCCGCACCGGGTGGATCGTGCAGGAGCGGCGCATCGCGCCGATCTCGCGGGTACAAACCGTGGACACCTACCGTGGCCCGCTGGATCGGTTGTTCGGCCTGGCCAACGTGACGGTGACGACGGCGTCCTCGGCCGGTGCGGTGCGCATCGTGGCGCTGGACGACGCCGTCGCCGAGCAGGTGGTGGCCCAGCTGACCGACATCGCGGCGATCGGTGAACAGGACGCCACGTGACGGCGCCGGCTGGGCCGTCCTGGCAGCGGCTGAGCCCGCGCATGCTGCTGGTGCACCCGGTTCACGAGGTGCTGCAACAGATTCCACTGCTCGTGGGTTCGGTGGTGCTCGGATCGGCCACCGGTAACGCCGGCTGGACCGTCGCCGCGATCGCGTTGACTATTGCCGTCGGTATGGCGCGATGGTTCACCACCGGCTACCGCATCGAGCCGGACGAGGTCCAACTGCGCACCGGTCTCGTCCAACGCAAGGTGTTGTCGGTGCCACGCAACCGCATTCGATCGGTGTCGACGGACGCCCGCGTGCTGCACCGCGTGCTCGGGTTGACCGTGCTGCGGATCAGCACCGGCCAGAAAGCCAAGGGCGACACCGAGTTCGCCCTCGACGCGGTCCAGGCCGAGCAGGTGCCCCGCCTGCGGGCGATCCTGCTGGCCGATGCCGTACCGGCCGCCGACGCCCCCACGGGGCGGGTGCTGGCTCGGTGGCAATTGTCCTGGCTGCGCTACAGCCCGCTGAGTTTCACCGGTCTGGCCATGATCGCGGCCGCCGCGGGGGTGATCTACCAAGCTGGAGTCGGTGCGGCGCTGCAGGATTCGCAGCTCGCACGATCTGGTGTCGCGTTCGCTGAACGGCTTGGTGTGCTGGTCACCGTGGTGGTGGCCGTCATCGGAGTCTTGGTGGCCTCGGTGGTGTTGTCGGTGCTCAGATCACTTGTGACGTACGGGAATCTGATCCTGCGTCGAGATTCCGAGGTGCTACACCTTCAGCACGGCTTGTTACGCCTACGTGAGCACACCTACGACATGCGTCGGCTGCGCGGCGGCACCCTGCGCGAGCCGCTGCTGGTCCGGGCTTTCGGTGGTGCCCGCCTGGACGCCGTGATGACCGGCGTGGGTGGCGAAGGCGAGGCATCGCTGCTGCTGCCGCCCTGCCCCGCCGGTACCGCCCGCGCCGTGCTGGCCGACCTGATCGACGATCCCGGCGCCGTGGAGGCACCGCTGGTGGCCCACGGTTCGGCGGCGCTGCGCCGGCGCTGGACCCGTGCCCTGGCGTTGCCACTGCTCGTGGGTGCGGTGATGCCGGCCGTCGGGGTGCCGGTATGGGTGTGGGTGCTGTGGGCGCTCATCACGGCGTGCGCCTGTCTGCTGGCCGCGGATCGGGCCCGCTCACTGGGGCACCTGGTGCGTGACGGCTGGCTGGTCGCCCGGTCCGGCTCCCTGCAACGTCGTCGCGACTGCCTGCAGACCGCCGGGATCATCGGATGGACGGTGCGCCAGACGTTCTTTCAGCGCCGAGCCGGCGTGGCCACCCTGATCGCGGCGACCGCGGCGGGGGAGAAGCGCTACACCGTGATCGACATCCCCGCGGCCCAGGCCTGGTCGGTGGTGGCGGTAGCCTCACCGTGGGTGGCCGACAATGCATGGGCAGGCCCCGACTTGCGCTGACTTCGCCGACGTTTACTGTCGCTGCATGGCTATCGGTGGGGTGCTGTTCGACATCGATGGTGTGCTGGTGACCTCCTGGCAGCCCATCGACGGCGCGGCAGCGACATTGCGGGTATTGGCCCAACACCAGATTGCCCGGTCGTACCTGACCAACACCACCACCCGCACCCGGGCACAGATCGCCGACCTGTTGACCGCGGCCGGCATGGACGTCGCCCCCGACGAGGTGATCACCGCCGCCGCGCTCACGGCCGAATATGTGCGTGACCGCTATCCAGGGGCACGATGTTTTCTCGTCAACAGCGGGCACATCGACGAGGACATGCCGGGCGTCGACGTCGTCTACTCCGGCGATTGTCATGGGCCACGCGCGCCGGAAACCCCCGACGTGGTTCTGCTCGGCGGCGCCGGCCCGGAGTACAACCACCTGACGCTGAGCTGGGTGTACGACTGGATGTCTCAAGGAGTCCCGGTCGTGGCGATGCACCGCAGCACCGCGTGGAACACCACCGACGGACTGCGGGTGGACACCGGCATGTATCTGGCCGGCATGGAGCAGACCTCCGGCCGTAAGGCCACCGCCGTCGGCAAGCCGGCCCCGGAAGGGTTTCTGGCCGCGGCCAACCGCCTTGGCGTCGACCCCGAAGAGATGTACATGATCGGCGACGACCTCAACAACGATGTGCTGGCCGCGCAGGTGGTGGGGATGGCCGGCGTGCTGGTGCGCACCGGGAAATTCCGTCAGGCCACGCTGGACCGTTGGGCCACAGACGAATTCGCCATGCAACCCAACCACGTCATCGACTCGGTGGCCGATCTTCCGGAGTTGTTGGGGCTGTAGGGCCTTCTGCCGGGGTGCACCGCTGCGCCGTCGCGGCCGTCGCGCCGTTTTCTACACCAGGGTCGTGGTTTTCGGGCGAGCGCGACCCTGGGGTGGAAATCGGCGTCGGGCCCGCCCGACTCTGCGACTGCTCTCAGGCTCTCAGATCCCGAACGGCCTCGATGCGTGCCTTGAGCTGATCGGTCGTCGCAGCCGCCACCGGAGGGCCACCGCAGATGCGTCGCAGCTCGTTGTGAATCCAGCCGTGCGGTTTGCCGGTGCGGTGATGGGCGATGGTCACCAGGGCGTTGAGTTCGCGGCGCAGCTCGCGCAACTGGCCGTGCGTGGTGCGTGACGGCGGTGGCCCACCTGACACCGCGGCCTCGGCCGAACGCTTTGTCAGCTGTTCATCTTGCCTGCGGCGCAAGAGATCTCGCATCTGTTCGGCATCGAGCAGGCCGGGGATGCCCAGGTAGTCGGCTTCCTCGTCGCTGCCGGCCGGGGTCGCGGTACCGAACGAGGCGCCGTCGAAGATGACCTGGTCCAGTTCGGCGTCGGCACCGAGGTACTCGAAGCCGTTCTCCAGTTCGCTCTTCTCGTCCTGGCGCTTCTCGGCGGCTTCGAGTGCCTCGTCATCGAGGCCGTCGGATTCGCGGTGCGGCTTGCCCAGCACGTGGTTGCGTTGCGCTTCCATCTCGCTGGCCAGCAGCAGCAGGTTGGGGACCGACGGCAAGAAGATGCTCGCGGTCTCACCGGCGCGGCGCGACCGCACGAACCGGCCGATGGCCTGGGCGAAGAACAACGGTGTCGACGCACTCGTGGCGTACACCCCGACCGACAGCCGGGGCACGTCCACGCCTTCGGACACCATGCGCACCGCGACCAGCCAGCGGCTGGTGCCCGCCGAGTACTGGCTGATCCGGTCGGACGCGCTCGGATCGTCGGAGAGCACCACGGTGGGCACCTCGCCGGTGATCTTGGTGAGCAGGTCGGCGTAGGCGCGGGCGGTGGTCTGGTTGGTGGCGATGATCATGCCGCCGGCGTCGGGCACGTGTTGACGCTTCTGCTGCAACCGCTTATCGGCCGCGGCGATGACCGCCGGCATCCACTCGCCGGCCGGATTCAGGGCGGTGCGCCAGGCTCGTGCGGTCTGCTCGGCGGTCAGCGGTTCGCCCAGCCGGGCCGCATGCTCCTCGCCGGCACTGTCGCGCCAGCGGGCTTCTCCCGAATAGGCCAGGAAGACCACGGGCCGGACCACGCCGTCGGCGAGCGCATCGGCGTAGCCGTACACGTGGTCGGCATGCGAGCGCTGGTACCCGGCCTCGTCGGGCTCGTAGTTGACGAACGGGATCGGGCTGTCGTCGCTGCGGAACGGGGTACCGGTGAGAGCCAGCCGCCGTGTCGCGTCGTCGAATGCTTCACGCATCGCGTCGCCCCAACTCTTCGAGTCACCGCCGTGGTGGATCTCGTCGAAGATCACCAACGTCTTGCGGTTCTCGGTGCGGACGCGATGCCGGGTGGGATGGCTGGCCACCTGGGCGTAGGTGACGACGACGCCGTGGTACTCCGCCGACGTCTGGGAGTTGGAGTTGCTGAACTTCGGGTCGAGCGCGATGCCGTTGCGTGCCGCCGATTGCGCCCACTGGATCTTGAGGTGTTCGGTGGGAACGACCACGGTGACCGCGTCGACGGTGCGGTCATTGAGCAATTCGGCCGCGATCCGCAGCGCAAACGTGGTCTTACCGGCGCCGGGGGTGGCCACCGCCAGGTAGTCCCGCGGTTTCGCGGTCAAATACTTCACCAGCGCCTTGCGCTGCCAGCCCCGCAGTGCCTGGGTGCTGGGCGCTGCATCAGCCCGCACCCAAGGACTCCTCTCGGTCGGAAAGCAGTCTATGGCAGGGCGTTACGTCAGCGCATATCTGCAGGACGGCGCCGGGCGTGTCGCTGGGGATTGTTCAGGGGCGGCTTCGGCCGTGGGTGCTGGTGGTGCTGCCCCTCGCCTCGTCGCCCTGTCGCCGATTTCTACTGGAGGGTCACTCGCGCCGCGGCGCAGCAACCGTGGCGTAGAAACCGGTGACGCGGTCAGGCGTGCGTCCCGCTGAGGACCGGATACGTCACCCCGGTCAGCTCCTCGGACACCGCCCACAGTCGGCGTTGCTGATCGAGGTCGTAGGACCGCTCACTGGAGGTGACCAGTTGCGGATGGCCCTTCTGCTGGCCAAGGCCATCTGGGCCGTAGTACTGACCGCCCAGGGCGCTCGGGTCCGTCGCCGCGCGCAGCGTCGGCAACGCGCCCATCGCGGCCTCCTGGAACACCGGACGCAGCAGCGGGACGGCGCGCTGTACGGCGTTCGGCAGATGACGCGCGAGTTCGGTGTCGGATCCGCCGGGGTGGGCCGCCAGCGCCGTGGTGTGCTGACCGACGAGGCGGCGTTGCAGCTCGTAGGTGAACATCAAATTGGCCAGTTTGGACTGCCCGTAGGCGCCGAGCCGGTTGTAGCCGCGCTCCCACTGCAGATCGTCAAACCGGATGCCGCCGCGGGCGAAGCGGTGGCCGATGCTGCTCACCGTCACGATGCGGGAGCCGACAACTGGCAGCAGGCGATCGAGCAGCAGACCCGTGAAGGCGAAGTGGCCGAGATGGTTGGTGCCGAACTGCAGCTCGAACCCGTCGGTGGTGAGCTCCTTCGGCGGCGTCATCACCCCGGCGTTGTTGATCAGCAGGTCGATACGGTCGTATTTGTCTTTGAGTTGGTCGGCCGCGTCGCGCACCGATGCCAGTGAACCCAGGTCGAGATGCTGCAGGTGCAGGTCCGCGCCGGGCACCGACCGGGAGATCCATTCGGCTGCGGCCTCGCCCTTGATGAGATTGCGGACGGCGAGGACGACGTGAGCGCCCTTGGCGGCCAAGGCCTTGGCGGTTTCGAGTCCCAGGCCGGTATTGGCCCCGGTGATGACGGCCGTGCGGCCGGTTTGGTCCGGAATGGCGACGGTGGTCCACTTGGCCATGAGAGACTCCTGAAGGGACTAACCGGAGCGAACTCTCCGGTTTTGTCCCGACTATACGGAACGGCCGCCCCGGTTTGTCAATGGTTGTGTGAGGTGAGGACGGATGCGTGCGGACGCGGCGCGAAACCGGGCCCGGGTGCTCGAGGTCGCCTACGAGACATTCGCGGCAGATGGGCTGTCGGTGCCGATCGACGAGATTGCGCGTCGGGCCGGGGTCGGCGCGGGCACCGTGTACCGACACTTTCCGACCAAAGAGGATCTGTACCGCGCCGTGATCGCGGACCGGATCCGCGGTGTGGTCGACGACGGGCGCACCATGCTCGCCGAGGAACCGGCCGCCGACGCGTTGTTCACGTTCCTGCGCTCGATGGTGCTGCAGTGGGGTGCAGCTGACCGCGGACTGGTCGACGCACTCGCCGGCCTCGGGATCGACGTCAAAACCGTAGTGCCCGAAGCCGAGGACGAATATCTTTCCGTGCTGGGGGATCTGCTGGCCGCTGGACAGGACGCCGGCACGGTGCGCAGTGATGTCACGGTCGCCGACGTCAAGGCGCTGTTGGTGGGTTGTCAGGCCATGCAGAGTTACAACGACGACGTGGCCGAGCGGGTCACCTCGGTGGTGTTCGACGGATTGCGGACGCGAGTAGCGTCGAGAAAATGAAGTTCGGGATATCCACTTTCGTCGACGACGACAGCATCGACCCCGTCTCCTTGGCGCAGGCGATCGAGGAACGCGGTTTCGCGTCACTCATCGTGGCCGAGCACAGTCACATCCCGGTGAGTCGGGAATCCCCATACCCCGAGGGCGGCGACCTGCCCGCGTGGTACTACAACACGCTCGATCCCTTCGTCACCCTTGCCGCCGCGGCGGCAGTCACCTCACACATCCAACTCTTCACCGGCGTCGCTCTGCTGATTCAGCGCGATCCGATCCACGCCGCCAAAGAAGCCGCCAGCATCGACCTCATCTCCGGCGGGCGGTTCGTGTTCGGCGTCGGCGCCGGCTGGAACCTCGAGGAGATGCGCGACCACGGCACGGATCCGAAGACCCGTGGTGCCCGGCTCGACGAGAGCATCGAGGCCGTCAAGGCACTGTGGACCAACGAGCCCGCCGAATACCACGGCACCTACGTCAACTTCGATTCGTCCTATTGCCGACCCAAGCCGGTCCATAAGCCTCATCCGCCGATCTATATCGGTGGCAATTCGAACGCCACGGTCAAACGCGTGATTCGCCATGGCGCCGGCTGGATTTCGAATCCGCTCCCGCGTCATGAGCTGGCTACACGTATCACGCAGATGCGCGACGGTGCCGGCCATGACGTGCCGTTGGCGATGTTCGGAACGCCGATCAAACCTGATTACTGGCACGCCGCAGAGGACCTCGGCTTCGGCCAACTCGGCTTGTTCCTGCCGTCTGTGGGCAAGGACGAATCGCTTCGGCTGCTCGACGACTACGCCGCGCAGGTGCAGACGTATCAGTCGGGAAACTGAGCCGGGCCGATCTCAGCGGATGAAGCGGGGGACGAACTGGTGGATCGTGGCGTTGATCGCGTTCGCGGTGCTGGCGGGCGGGTTCGGTGTGTTGATCGTGGCTGCGGTCGTCGTGTTTGGGCTCTCCTTCGGTAACGACGACGCCCTCGGTGCGCATGATCTCGACGCCGCCACGGCGGCCGAGGCAATGGAACATCGCGGCATCGAAATCCCGGATGGCTTCACCTTCGAGAAAATGACCGTCGATCGGATGTTCGTCGGGGCGGATTTCTATCGGGGCCGCTATTCGACCGACGGAAGCTTTGACAATGCGAAACATGCCCTCGCAGAGTCAAACCCGGATTTCCCGGCGCTGCGGAGTGTCGCCTGCGATTACGAGATCGTCGCCACGGACTTCGCCGCGAATCCGCAATTCCACTGCGCTGCGGGCACGGAACTGACGGTCAGCACAAGAACCGTCGACGGCGCCGAGGTGCTGACGGACAACTACCGGGGCACACCGCCGGACTGCGAGACCGTGTTGCTGGTGCGCAACGGCGCGCGTACCGAACTGTTCGTGCTGTCGCAAGGACATTGAGCGACCCCAGCCAACCCACAGCTGACAGACGGGCTGCGACAAAGATTCGCTCCTACAGTCCGGATGGTGATCACCAGGCGTGCCTTCCTGGCGGCGACAGCGGTCGGTTCGTTCACCGCCGGCTACGCGCTGCGTGCCGGAGCGTTTATCGCGCACGCCGACCCGAACACCGTCGACCCACCGTCCGTCGCGGTGCTCAACAAGCGACGTGTGCCGACGCAGTGGGGGATGGCGTTACCTGGAATCACCACATCCTTCGTGGCGACCGGCCGCCAGATCGCGCTCACCTTCGATGCCTGTGACGGTGCCTGCGATGACGCACTTCTGGACACCCTGCAACGCAACGGGGTGCCGGCGGTGCTGATGTTCAACTCGAAATGGATCGACCGAAATCCAGACCGGGCAAGGCAATTAGCGGGAAATCCGTTGTTCGAGATCGGCAACCACGGCACCCGGCATGTGCCGCTGTCGGTCACCGGACGTTCGGCCTACGGCATCGCCGGCACCCGCTCGGCGGATGAGGCGGTCGATGAAGTCTGGCGTAATCATCAACGGTTGACGGCGTTGACCGGCAAAGCGCCGACGTGGTTCCGCCCCGGCACCGCGCATTACGACGACGTGGGCGTCGAGATCGTGCATGAACTCGGCGAACAGCCACTGGGATTCAGCGTCAACGCCGACGACGGTGCGACGGCGTCGGCGGCCGCGGTGCGCTCCAACGTCATGAACGCCACGCCCGGGTCGATCGTGCTCGCTCACATGAACCATCCCGCATCTGGCACGCATGCCGGCTTCGCCGCTGCCATCCCCGCGATGCAGGCCGCCGGCTGGCAGTTCGTCACGCCGAGTGGGCGGACGGTCAGGTAGTCAGCCGCGGTTCTCGACTTGGTGGCCACGATGCGTGCGCAGGTTCACCGCGCGTGGTGGCAACATCCGGCTGCGTTCCTCCTCGGTCAATCCGCCCCAGATCCCAAACGGTTCCTCGAACGCCAGGGAATGTTCGCGGCATTGCCGCAAGACCGGGCACTGTGCGCACACCTGTTTGGCTTCCAGTTGACGACGTCGTCGTGCCTTCCCGCGTTCCCCGTCGGGGTGGAAGAAAATCGACGGATCTCGCTGGCGGCACAACGCTTTCACCCGCCAGCCCCACTCCTCGGCATCGGTGGACGCGTGCGTGATGGTCCCGCGACGGCTCCAGACCATGTCACGACCCGGTGCCCGCGGTGGTGCGCTGTACCCGGGCGTAGGCCGCGGTGGCCGCCAACGCCATCAGGCCCACCAGCAGGTACTGCCAGGCTTGTGAAAGCTTGAGGAAGATGGTCGCGTTGCTGATCACCTGCAGCAGCAGGACACCGAACAGCACACCGACGAAACTCCCTCGCCCGCCGAAGATCGACGCACCGCCGAGCACCACCGCGGTGATGGCTGTCAGTGTGTAGCTGATGCCTGCCGTGGGGTCGCCCACCCCGATCTGGGCCATCAACAGCAGGGCACCGACGGCCGTCAGCACAGAGCTGGCCAGATACGCGAGCAGCTGTACCGAATCGACGCCGACGCCACGCTTGCGCGCTGCCGCCTCATCGGATCCCGAGGCGCGCAGCCGTAGACCGAAGAAACTACGGCGGGAGGCAAATTCGAAGCCGACGAGGACGGCGATGCCGATGATCACCGCGATGGGGAATGGACCCACCCGCATGCTGAGAGCTTCGACCACGTCGAGGGCGATGACGCCGCCGGGTGCGTCACGCCATACCAGCGACAAGCCCTGCAGCGCGGTGTAGGTGATCAGCGTCGCGACGACCGGTACCACCCGGGAATATCGGACCATTGCGCCGTTGGCGAGGCCGACCCCGGCGGCAAGGCCGAACATCAGGACGAATCCCAGTATCCACCAGCCGAATCCGTATCCCTCGACGATGAAGAAGGATGCGACCACCACCAGTGTTCCGCTCAGCGGACCCACGGAGAGGTCGATGCCGCCGGTGAGCATCACGATCAGCTGCCCGGCCGCCAGGAACAACACCGGCGCCATGAGCATCAGCACATTGGCGATGTTGAACTCGGACAAGAACCGGCCGTTGACTGCCGTGGTGACCGCGCCCAGGGCGAGAATCGCCGCCAGCAACACCAAACTCGGCGACTGCTGGCTGGCGAGCAGGCGCTGCCAGCGGCTGGGCCGCCCGGACCGAGGCGCGGTGACGGCGCCGTCCTCCTCGTCGGCGCGGCCCGCCGTCAATGATGCTGCGGTGATGGCGTGCTCGGTCACTTCCTCGCCGACGAGCTCCTTGACCACGTGTCCGCGGGAGAACACCAGCACGCGGTCGCACAACCCGGCCAGTTCCACATCATCGGAGCTGAGCACAACGACCGGAGTTCCGGAATCGGCCACGTCCCGCAGACGGTGGTAGATCTCGGAGCGCACGCCGACATCGATGCCTTGGGTGGGTTCGTCGCACAGCAGGAGTTCCGGCGCAGACAGCAGGGCCCGGCCCAGCACCACCTTCTGCTGGTTGCCGCCCGACAGCGTGCCCACCTCGGTGTCGATGCTCGCTGTCTTCACGCCCAACTCGGCCACCTGTTCCTGGGCCAGTTCACGTTCGATGGCCGGAGAGACGAAACCCGCCCGGGACACTCGTGGCAACGCGACGAGGGAAAGATTCTCGCGCACCGACAGAATCGGTGAGATGCCCTCGATGCCGCGCTCCTGCGGCATCAGGATGATCCCCTTGTCGCGTGCGGCGCGCGGCGAGGACAGGCGCAGCCGGCCACCGTCCACGCTGACCTCACCGTGGGAGGCGATCGCGCCGCCGAGCGCACGGATGAATTCCCGCTGGCCGTTGCCTTCAACACCGGCCAGCCCGAGGATCTCGTGCCGGCGAATCGTGGTGGTGACGCCGGGGGAATCGACGGACCCGAAATCGGAGATAACCACCGCGGGCTCGCCGAGGTCATCGCTGCGATCGGGGAACAGTGCCTCCACGGTGCGCCCGGCGATCAGCGTGACGATCTCGGCCTCGGAGACGTCGTCGGCGGCGAACCGGCCGCGAATCCGCCCATCCCGCAGAACCGTTATCCGATCGGCGAGACGGAAGACATCGGGCAGGCGGTGACTGATGTAGACGACGGCCACACCGGATGCGGTGAGCTCGCCGATGAGTTCGAAGAGCCGCGCCGACTCCGCGGCGGCGAACGGCTCGGTCGGCTCATCGAGAATCAGCACGCTGGGTTCGCAGGCGAGGGCACCGCAGATCTCGATGGCCTGCTTCTCGGCCAGCCCGACCTGACCCGCAGGCAACGAAGGGTCGATGGGGATGCCCATCGGTTTGAGTTTGTCGGCGGCCCAGGCGTCGAGATCGCGCAGCGGCGGCCGCAGGCTCGGCGGCACTGCCAGCGCGAGGTTCTCGGCCACGGTGAGATCGGGCAGGATCGCCGGAATCTGGTAGGCGATGGCCAGCCCGGCTTCCTTGGCGGCCACGGGCGAGGCGGAGGTGAGCTCGTCGTCGCCGATCCGTACGGTGCCGCAGTCGGGCGCCAGGGCGCCTGAGGCGACCGCCATGAGCGTCGACTTACCGGCACCGTTGCCACCGACCAGGGCATGCACTTCGCCGGGCACGGCTTCGAAGCTCACACTGTCCAGGGCCGTGACGCCGGGGAAGGTCTTGGTCACGCCCGCAACTGACAGTCCACGAAGGGGTTTGGGCGCCAAGGACTTCGACCCTTCCTCGCGTCGTTGGGGTGCGGCGGTGTTGTGGGTCATCGGTAGATCTCCGCGAGTTTGTCGGTGCTCAACTGAGAGGAGGTGACGGCGCTGGCAGGCAGGTCGGGATCGCACGTCGGGTCGAGGTCGGGATCCAGTGAGTTCATCACGATCGGCACGTTGACGATGTCGGGCTCAGGCTCGGGAATGTCCTGCGCGGCAGCGACGGCCTTGCGCAACGCGAGCCGGATGATCCACGTCCTCGAGGTGACGGCGACGATCTGGAACTGCGGCTGCTTCGGCTTGTTCTCGACGTAGGCGCACGCAAAACCGTTGTTGTCGTTGGCCGTCCACACCGGAAGCGGCCGGCCGGCTTGCAGGAATGCGCGGATACCGCCGAGGGAACTGTCGCCGGAGTCGGTGATGACGGCGTCGATCTTGGGGTACTTGGCCAGTAGGCCGGACACGACACGCTGCGTCTGTGCGGGGTTCCAGCCGGTGTCGATCGGCGCGCCCGGATCGTTGAGCAGGGTGACGTTCCGGCAGTCGGGGTTGGTGGCCAGCTCATCTTCGATGCCGTGGATTTCGCTGAGGCTCTGCGCATTACCCGGAGTGCCGCCGAGGAAGATGGCATTGCCGCCTTTCGGTCCCAGTGCGTTGCATACCCATTCAGCCCATTTCGCGCCGTCGGTGACGGTGTTGTGCCCGACGAAGGTGGTGTAGTCGACGCCGGGGGTGCCGCCGGGGCTGGCGGTGTAGGGCACGACTGCCACACCGGCCTCGAAAGCCTCACGCAAGGTGGGTATCAGAGCCGGCCCGGCGTCGGGGAACACCACCAGCGCGTCCACCCCGAGGGCGACCAGCGCCTTGATGTCGCTGATCGCCTTCTGCGGGTTGTTCTGTCCGTCGGCGTAGGGCAGTACTTCGAGATTTGGGCACTTGGCGGCCTCGTCCTCGAACTCGGCACGCGCGGTCTTGCGGAAGGCGTTGTCACCCACACCGTCGGCGAGGGCGACCTTGATGGGCCGGTCGCCGCAGAAGTCGGTGATCGGCCGGAGCTGATCGACCGAGCCACTCAGTTCGGGGTCGAGGTAGACGGGGTCGACCTCGAATGCTGCGGGCGCGCTGAACGGCCCCCCGGCGCAGGACGTCAACGTGAGGCCCGCGAGCACCGCCGCCACTGTTGCCTTGATTCGATCGGGCACGCCAATACTCCTGTCAATCACTGCTTTTGCGGGTGGACGGGTTCATTGCGGAATCTGACGAATCGCCGCCAGTCCACGCCGCGCAGGATGATGGCGGCAGCCAGCACCAGGGCCTGGATGAGCAACTGCATGGCCGTCGATGCACCGGCGGCCAGCACCACCTGTCCCAGCTGGGTGAGGAACAGAGCGGCGACGGCGGTGGCGATGATCGATGAGATGCCGCCGCGCAGGAGCGTGCCACCGAGAACGACGGCGGCGATGGTGGTGAGCTGATAGCTCTGGCCCAGCTGTAAATCGGGCGTGCGCAGGTAGGCGGCGAGCAGCATGCCGGCGGCCGCGTAGGCAGTCCCGGCCAACACGTAGGCCATCACCCCGTGGATGGAAGTGTGAATACCTGCGATGCGCGCGGACGGCACGCCGGCGCCGACGGCGATGAACCGGCGACCCGCCACGCTCTGCTTCAACACCAGGTGGGCGACCACCACCAGCAACGTTGCCAACAGGAACAGCGTCGGAACCCCGGCGAAGGAGCTGACCGCGAAGGCGCTGACGGCAGGATGGGCGGTGCCCGGGAATCCACCGGACACCACCAGCACCAGGCCGGTGAGCAATGAGTTCACCGCCAGCGACGCCACGAAGGCGGCAACTGAAAACCGCACCACTGCAACGCCGATCACCAAACCGGACAGAGCCCCTGCAGCGATGCCGAGCAGCACACACGCCGGCGTGGGCAGCTCCCCGCCCTGGGCGAGCTTGGTGACGCAGACGGCGGATATCGCCATCACGCCGGGCACTGACAGGTCGATGCCGCCGTGGGTGATCACCAGGGTTTGTCCCAGCGCGGCGATCGCCATGACACCGGCGAAGGGCAGCATCGCGGTGAGCGCTGATGGCGTCACACTGCCTGGCGCGATCAGCGGGCTGATCACAAACACGACGATCGCGAGCAGCCAGATCGGCATGAATCGGTCGGTGCGGATGCGGTGTAACAGCGTCGGGCCGGGCGGCAACCGATTGTCCGGCCCGGCTTTCGACATCAGAGATGACATGGTCGGCTCCTCGAAAGGCATTGTGCTGGGCAGTGTTCGGTCAGACGCTGGTGTAGCCGCCGTCGACGGCCAGGGCCGCGCCGGTGACGAAGCTGGAGTCCGATCCCAGCAGGAAGGCGATGGTGGAGGCCACCTCGCGCGCTTCGGCGACGCGCCCGATCGGGTGCGCCGCATAGAGCGCTTGACGGGCCGCGTCGGGGTCGGGTTGTGACCCGAGGTAGGTCGCGAGCTGCGCGGTCTCCACGGTGCCGGGACTCACCACGTTGGCACGGATTCCGCGTCCGGCATATTCGACGGCGATCTGCCGGGTCAGCTGCGCCACAGCGCCTTTCGATGCGCAGTAGGCGGCTTGATTCGGCAGCGCGACCGTGCCGGAGATCGACGACAGATTGACGATCGAACCTGGCCGGCCGATGTCGGTGAGACGGCGCACGAACTCGCGGCAGATCAGGAACACGCCCGTCACATTGACCGACTGCAGCGTGTTCCAGTCGTCGAGTGTGGTCTCGGTCAACGGTTTGGAGATCATCACGGCCGCGGAGGTGACCAGGCCGTCGATCACGCCGAACTTTTCATACCCCGCGGCGAGTGCGTCCGCGGCCGCAGGTTCGTGCGATACATCGCCGACGACGGTGACCGCCTGACCGCCGGCGGCTCGAACGTCGTCGGCCACCCGTTCCAGACGGTGCTGGTCGATGTCGACCAGCACAAGTCGGTGGCCGCGCTGGGCCAGCAGGGACGCGGTGGCCGCGCCAATCCCGCTGGCAGCGCCGGTGATCAGGGTGGTGTTGGTCGGGGTTGATGGGGCGTCAGTCATCAGCAGAACCGCCCGTCAGCACATTGCATGCAGCACGCAGAGTATCCCACGTCACACACATTGACATGCTGCATGCAGCATGTCAATGTGAACCGACGACCTCATGGAAGGGGGAAACCGGTGTCCGACGACGAGTCACGCCGAGGCCCATTCGCGCTCGGCGCCGGCGCCGCAGACGCCGCGGACGCCGTCGTCGCCGTCGCCCAGGTCCCCTCGGTACTCGGTGAACCCGAGGCCAACATCGAGTCGGTCGGGCAGTGGTGGCGGCGGGGCGCCACCCGGGGCGCGGCACTGACCGTCTTTCCCGAGTGCGCACTGTCCGGCTACATGATGGACTCGCGCGATCAGGTTGAGGCCGCGGCTTTGCGCGTCACCGACGACCGGTTCAATTCTCTCGTCGAGATCGCCGCGGACACCGGAACATTCGCGGTGGTGGGCCTACTCGAACGTGCCGATGACAAGGTCTACAACGGTGCCGTGCTGATCGGCCCCGGCGGCATCGTAGGTTCCTACCGCAAGCAGCACCTGCCCAGGCTGGGCGCCGACATGTTCGTCGACCCCGGCGACGGTGTGGCGCCCCGGGTTTACGACATCGGCAGCCTGCGCGTCGGAATCATGATCTGCTTCGATTTGAGGTTCCCGGAATCGGCCAGAGAACTGGCCCTCGGTGGCGCCGATGTCATTGCCATGCCGACCAACTGGCCGTTGACTGCGGGCTTTCTCGCCGATCACATGACCCGAGTGCGGGCAGTGGAAAATCTGGTGTATGTGGCCGTGGCCGACCGGTGCGACCGCGAATCCGGCACCGACTTCCTCGGCCGCAGCCAGGTGGTGGCGCCCTCCGGTGAGGTGCTGGTCGACGCGGGAAGCGGAGAGGGGATCGCCGTCGCACCGGTCGACGTCGCCCAATCCCGCACCAAGACCTTGACGTTCGACGACCCGCCGTTCTCGCTTCCGGTGTTCGACGGACGCCGGCCGGAACTGTATTCGGCGCTCACAAAGCCCGCCAACCCCACGACCCGTTAGGCAGGAGAAGACCACCATGTGTGGACCCGGCATCATCGACGAGCGCACCCGTGACCTCATCGCCGCGCACGCCGCGAAGTTCCGCGAGATCACCATGAGTCCGTTCGGCCCGGACGACGAGATCGGCATGCTGAACCTGATCAGCGCCGAGAAATCACGAGAGGTGATGCGGGCCGCCGACGGAGGCAAAGCGATCGACCTCTCCGTCGACTACTTCGTCGGGATGCCGTCCTGGACCAAAGCCGGCGACCCGGGATTCCAGCAGTGGATGACGCATACACCCAACGGGACCGTGCTCGACGACATCACCGGCGTCGGCGTCGACCAGAACCATCTGGTGTCGTACTCGGGCGACGCGATGTCGATGTACACCCACTGCGGTACCCACATCGACACGCTGAACCACTTCGGTTATCACGGCAAGATCTTCAACGGATACGAAGCGGCGCAATGCATCAGCTCGCGACACTGGATCAAGTGTGGGGCCGACAAGTTTCCCCCGATCATCACGCGCGGGGTGCTGTTCGACATCGCCGGTCTGCACGGGGTCGACGTGCTGCCGGACAACTACGGCATCGGGGCAAAGGATCTCGCCGATGCGCTCAAGCGGCAGAACGTAGAGTTCCAGCCCGGCGATGTCGCGCTCGTACGCACCGGCCGCATGAGGTGCTGGCCCGACACCGATCGCTATATCGACAACGCCCCCGGCCTCAACCGGGAGGGAGCGGAGTTCCTCGCCGAGGCCGGCGCCGCCGTCATCGGTGGTGACAACCTGGCACTCGAGCAGTCGCCGTCGCCCGATGCCGAGAACTGGCAGGTGGTGCACACCTACCTGCTGGCCGAGGCGGGCGTGCCCATCATGGAGGTGGTCGACTGCGAAACCCTTGCCGGGGAAGGACTTTACGAGTTCGCCTTCATCGGCGCCTGCATGAAGGTGCGTGGTGCAACCGGCGCCCCCATGCGTCCGCTGGCGATGCCGCTGCTGCCCTGACGGGGCACCGAAAGGATCTACATGTCTGAATCGTCCGGGTATCAGCCGGGCACCTCGGCCGTCGACAGCAGTCGGACGTCGTACGGGGATGCCGGCTTCAGCCGTTACCTGCGCAGGGCATTCCTGGCCTCCGCGGGCTACGACGACGAGAGCCTCGAGCGGCCGATCATCGGGATCGCGGTCACTCAAAGCGATTACAACACCTGTCACCGTGACATGCCCGCGCTGCTGGCGGCGGTCAAGCGCGGGGTGGAGCAGGCCGGTGGGCTGCCGATGGACTTTCCCACGATCTCACTCGGCGAGATCCTCACCTCCCCGACGACGATGTTGTTCCGCAACCTCATGGCGATGGACACCGAGGAGATGATCCGGGCCCTGCCGATGGATGCGGCAGTGCTGCTCGGCGGTTGCGACAAGACGGTGCCGGCCCAACTGATGGCGGCCGCCTCGTCGGACATCCCGGTGATGCTCGAAGTCGTCGGACCCATGATGACTGGCTCGTGGCGCGGCGAGCGGCTGGGTGCGTGCACGGACTGCCGACGGTTCTGGGGCGCGCACCGTGGTGGTGAACTCGACGGGGACGAAATCGTCTCGGTGCGACAGGAATTGGTGTCGACCACCGGAACCTGCACGGTGATGGGAACCGCATCGACAATGGCGGCGTTGACCGAGGCGCTGGGCATGATGCTGCCCGGCGGTGCGACGCCGCCCGCGGTGAGCGGGGCACGGTTGCGGCATGCCACCCAGACCGGCAGGCGTGCAGTGGAATTGGCCCGGACCGGGGGACCGCTGCCGCGGGATGTGCTGACGCGTGAGGCGTTCGAGAACGCGATCCGGGTGTTGGCGGCGGTCGGCGGTTCGACCAACGCGCTGATCCACGTGATCGCGGTCGCGCGTCGGGCGGGGGTATCGCTGGAGCTCGCCGACTTCGACAAGATCGGTTCGGACACGCCTCTTCTGGTCGATTGCAAGCCGTCCGGCGCCGGCTACATGGAGGACTTCCACCGTGCCGGTGGCGTGCCGGCGTTGATGACCGAGTTGGCGCCGCTACTGCATCGCGACCATCGCGGGGTCAGTGGACGCTCGGTTGGCGAGCTGATCGCGGACACGGACGGACCGGCAGAGTGGCAGAACACGATCCGGCGCCGAGGCGATCCGCTGGGGCCGCCGGGGGCATTGGCGGTGTTGTCGGGGTCGTTGGCGCCGAACGGGGCGATCATCAAGGCCTCGGCCGCCAGCCCGCACCTCATGCAGCACACCGGTCCGGCGCTCGTCGTCGACAATCCGGCTGATGCGTCGACGATCCTGGATGACCCGGATCTGGACGTGACGCCCGAACATGTACTGGTGTTGCGGTTTTCGGGACCGGTGGCGGCTGGGATGCCGGAGGCGGGCGCCCTGCCGATCCCCGCGAAGCTCGCCCGGGCCGGGATCCGGGACATGGTGCGCGTCTCGGATGCGCGGATGAGTGGCACGTCGTACGGGACCGTGGTGCTGCACTGCGATCCCGAGGCGGCCGTGGGCGGTCCGCTGTCGGTGGTGCGTAACGGGGACCTGATCCGGCTGGACGTGCCGAACCGGTCGATTGATCTGCTGGTGCCCGAGGAGGAGATCGCCGAGAGGCTGCGATCGTTCACGCCTCCACCGCGGGCCGCGCGGGGTTGGCGGAGGCTCTATGAGGAAACAGTCTTGCCTGCGAGTCAAGGTGCCGACCTGTCTTTCCTGTGAGCAGCCACGACACGGCGTATCGGAACCAATACGGCGCATGCTGCATGCATTTATGCTGACGGGAATGTGCTGGTCGATCAGGGGGACGTGAAACGTGTTCGACCCCGGGCAAGTTTCGTTGACCGATCGTGTCTACGAAGAGTTGATGCGCGCCGTCCGCGCGGGCGAACTGCAACCCGGCACGATGCATTCGGTGGTGGAGATCTCGAGCCGTCTCGGGGTGTCACGGACTCCGGTGCGCGAGGCGCTGTTGCGAATGGCGAGCAATGGCATGGTGCGCTTCGAGCGCAGCCGCGGCGTGCGAATCCTGGAGGTGTCCACCCGCGACATCGAGGAGATCTATTCGCTGCGGATGATGCTGGAGGTGCCCTCGGCCTACCGGGCTGCTGAATTGCTGACCGACGAGCTGCTGGGGCCCATCGAGGAGGCTTTCGGTCGGATGCAGGACGCGGCCAAGGCGGGCGACGAGTCCGACTTCCAGGCCGCCGATGTCGACTTCCACGCCGCGATCCTCAATGTCGCGGGCAATCGCCGAGTCACCGAGGTGGCGGCGAACACCCGTATCCAGATGATGGATCGCGGCTTGTCGACCACCGCCACCCGCACGCTGGCCGACATCCTGCTGGTGCACGAGCGCATCCTCGACGCCCTCCGTGCCCGTGACCCGCAAGCCAGTGCGGCGCGGATGCGCGACCACCTGGTCGAGACGGTGGGGTTGCTGCTGACCCAGTCGACCGGCGACGAGGCCTCGGTTGACGCTTACACGCCGCCGCCGCTGCCGGTGTAGCGCCGCCGGTATAGGTATGCCGCGCCGACTTCTACACCCTGGTCGCGGTGAGGCGCTCGGAACCGCCCTGACGTGGAAATCGGCGACGTTCGCCGCAGGCGTAGCGGGGAACTCGAAAGGCGCCGGTCCAAACCTTGCACTCACCCTGGTCGAGTGCTAAGAATGCAGTTGGCACTCTCGATCAGTGAGTGCTAGGTCGGGACGGTGAGACCGGGGCCGCACCTGCGGGAGCACACCTTGGTCGTCCGTCGCGGGCACTGCGCCCGACCGAAAAGACGTGCATCCCCAATCCGGAGGAATCACTTCGCAATGGCTAAGACAATTGCGTATGACGAAGAGGCCCGTCGCGGCCTCGAGCGGGGTCTGAACGCCCTCGCCGACGCGGTAAAGGTGACGCTGGGCCCCAAGGGTCGCAACGTCGTCCTGGAGAAGAAGTGGGGCGCCCCCACGATCACCAACGATGGTGTGTCCATCGCCAAGGAGATCGAGCTGGAGGACCCGTACGAGAAGATCGGCGCTGAGCTCGTCAAAGAGGTCGCCAAGAAGACCGACGACGTCGCAGGCGACGGCACCACCACCGCCACCGTTCTGGCCCAGGCCCTGGTTCGCGAAGGTCTGCGCAACGTCGCTGCCGGCGCCAACCCCCTCGGCCTGAAGCGCGGCATCGAAAAGGCCGTGGAGAAGATCACCGAAGGCCTGCTCAAGTCTGCCAAGGAGGTGGAGACCAAGGAGCAGATCGCTGCCACCGCCGGTATCTCCGCCGGTGACCAGTCCATCGGTGACCTGATCGCCGAGGCCATGGACAAGGTCGGCAACGAGGGTGTCATCACCGTCGAGGAGTCCAACACCTTCGGGCTGCAGCTGGAGCTCACCGAGGGCATGCGCTTCGACAAGGGCTACATCTCGGGTTACTTCGTGACCGACGCCGAGCGTCAGGAAGCCGTCCTGGAGGATCCCTACATCCTGCTGGTCAGCTCCAAGGTCTCGACCGTCAAGGACCTGCTGCCGCTGCTGGAGAAGGTCATCCAGTCCGGAAAGCCGCTGCTGATCATCGCCGAGGACGTCGAGGGCGAGGCCCTGTCGACCCTGGTGGTCAACAAGATCCGTGGCACCTTCAAGTCTGTGGCCGTCAAGGCTCCGGGCTTCGGTGACCGCCGCAAGGCCATGCTGCAGGACATCGCCATCCTCACCGGTGGCCAGGTCATCAGCGAAGAGGTCGGCCTCTCGCTGGAGACCGCCGATGTCGCGCTGCTGGGCCAGGCCCGCAAGGTCGTCGTCACCAAGGACGAGACCACCGTCATCGAGGGTGCCGGCGATGCCGACGCGATCCAGGGCCGTGTCGCCCAGATCCGCGCCGAGATCGAGAACAGCGACTCCGACTACGACCGTGAGAAGCTGCAGGAGCGCCTGGCCAAGCTGGCCGGCGGTGTTGCGGTGATCAAGGCCGGCGCTGCCACCGAGGTGGAGCTCAAGGAGCGCAAGCACCGCATCGAAGATGCCGTGCGCAACGCCAAGGCTGCCGTCGAAGAGGGCATCGTCGCCGGTGGTGGCGTGGCCCTGCTGCAGGCCGCTCCGTCGCTGGAGGAGCTGTCGCTCACCGGTGACGAGGCCACCGGCGCCAACATCGTGCGTGTCGCGCTGTCGGCTCCGCTCAAGCAGATCGCCTTCAACGGTGGCCTGGAGCCCGGCGTCGTCGCCGAGAAGGTCGCCAACTCGCCCGCCGGCACCGGCCTGAACGCCGCCACCGGTGAGTACGAGGACCTGCTCAAGGCCGGCGTTGCCGACCCGGTGAAGGTCACCCGCTCGGCGCTGCAGAACGCGGCGTCCATTGCGGCGCTGTTCCTCACCACCGAGGCCGTCGTCGCCGACAAGCCGGAGAAGGCCGCCGCACCTGCGGGCGACCCGACCGGTGGCATGGGCGGTATGGACTTCTAAGTCCTGCTTTTTACGGGAAGGCCCGGTCTGCTTCGGCAGGCCGGGCTTTTTCGTGGGTGCTCAAAACTCGCTCGCTCCTGTCGGTGGCCTGTGCCATGGTGCACTCGTGGGGCATGCACTTCCCGATTGCATCGGGATTACGTGGGTGGATGAGAAGACCAGCGAATACGCCTACCTGGCGCAGCATCACGACGAGCTCGTGGGGGCATCGGCTCCCGACGGCTGGTTCGTGTCCAGGTGGCTGGATGACTCCGGGGCGATGTTCGTTCTGAGCAGGCACCAGGCGGGCTATTACAACGGCAGCGCGCACTTCCATGGCAACGTCACCGCCACTCTCGGAGAGGCCGACTGGATCAAGGACACCGTCTACCTAACCGCTTCGGTTCTCGGCACCGACGGCGCCACGGCGACGCGACTGTGTGCCGCGTTCGGCCAGTTCCCCTATTTCGCCGAGCTCGATCCCGAGGTACCGCAGGAGGCGGTCATCACCGGGCTGGCTCGTGAGGTCACCGTGTACGCGAACGCCGAGGTGTTCGACCGTTCGAGCGACGGCGACGTGGGTCCGCTGAAACAGTCCATCGAGATGCCCGATGGCACGGTGGTCCGTCGTCTTCGCTACGGGGTTGGTAGTTTTCTTCCGACCGGAATGTTCGGCGATGAGACCACGCCGATGGCGATCGTGTTCGGGGAGGTCGAGGAGGCCTTTGCCCGCACCGTTTCCGATACCGCAGCGACGTTCCACGTTGCGCGGGTCACGGTGGTCGGCTGCCTGCCGATCTACGTCTGCTGGCCCGAATATCTCGCCCCGGTACCGGTGCTGGGCAGCATCATTCGGGTCAGTGCGTTCCTGACCGCCTTCATGCCAGCGCTGTGGGAACGGTTGCTGGCGGATGAGTGAGTGGGATGCGTTTGTCTTCTGCACCTGTTTTCAGGACGGATTGACAACCGAACCGCCGTATCCGCGATCGGACCTAACCATCAATCGATTCGGTGTGGTGACGCTGGCTGATAGCACCGATCACACGAAAGACCCTGAGACTCTGATGGATTGGCGGCAGGGATGGGTCGGCTTCGACTTACCGTTCGACGAGCCAAACCCGCCGTGTGTACACGAATACATGAAGTTGGTGTCGGTCAGCCCGTTCTATACACCCGCCAACTGGCCCGACACCGACCCGTATGAGTTTCAGGGCTGGCTGAACGACAGCGAATGCCCAGTTCTCTCCGAAGTCCTCTACCGGCGGCAATTCCCTGACTACCCGTCCGGCGGGATCTGGGTGGTCGGAAAGTAGGTGGGTGCCGCACTGGCCGAATTGGTGCGATTCGTGCCGCGTGTCCGCCGGGGCTTACGGACCGAGGATGCCTATTTCCTCGAGAACCTGCAGACTCTGCTCGAAGCATCTGTGCAGACCGGTAACCCGATCATCTGTCATTACAACGGGATCGCCGACGATGCATGGTGATTTCACGGGATGGTCTGTTCGGGTCGGGTGATGCTGTTCGGTACCGATATCGACGCCGCGACGACGGGGCGCGTACGGATGGAACGACGTCGCACCCGACCACGGCTTCCACGGCTACCGCCAGACACAGCGCTGGACGGCAAGCCCCGCCGCACGAGTGGAAATCCTCGACCGTCTGCTCGGCGAGAACCATTTCCGGGGTCAAAGAGAACAACGTGCAAGAGCCAGACCGACGGTTGCTGAGGTTCTCCGGTAAGACGGACTCTCTTCAGTCAACGCTGACCGACTGATGAACTGTTCTCGATGCGCCTGGATTGCCGGCGTTCGCGTGCGACTGTCAGGGTCCGCGTTCTGGCAGCAAGGTAAGAACTTGAGCGCGGTTGGGGCGGACAACGCGAAAGTGCCTGTGGTCGAGCGTCGCGATCTCGTCCACACCAAGGCGCTCAGCGAGCGCAATCACGGACGCGTCGGTGGTGCCGAGCGGCAGATTGTCATAGCGCGCCACCAGTTCGGCGACTCGGGTCACGTCAGCCTGGGTAAGGCTGATCAGCTCAAAAGTTCGGTTGGCCACGGACTTGAGGAATGCCACCTCAGCGAAAGTTCCGAGCTTGGTCTCCAGCATGTAGCCGACCTCCGCCAGCACCGTCTGGGGCAGAAGTAGTCGGCGATTGGCACGTCGGAGATTGGTGAACAGGTCCACGCACGCCTGGTGGTCGGCGTCCTTTCGGTCTGCTGCGGCGAAGATCGGACCCGTGTCGCAGACGATCACGAGCGCCGGGAACCGAAGCCCTCGGCGAGGATTTTATCGACGCGACGTGCGTTGTCAGTGCGGCCATCGCTGGATTCTCCGATGCCGAAGAACTGGGGTGGCCATTCCCCACGCGGGCTCTCCGTTGACAGCCGCCGGACATCGGCGAGCACCGCCTCGACCTGATCATCGGGCAGGTGCTCGATCAAGTGAATCAGCTCGTCGCGACTCGCTGTCATAGAAGCCAATTGTAGGCGGGCAGGCCGACAGGAGCCGGACACCGACCTGGTTCAGGTGAACAGAGTCCTGTCCTCGTGGGAATGCCGCCGATTCTAGGGGTGCGGTTGCTCTGCAGTTCATTCTCGGCTCGGCGGTGATTTTCTTCCAGCAACCGGCGCCCGAGTGGAAATGCTCGACCGCCGCCGTACCTGTGGGCGACCGACCGGTGGCATGGGCGGTATGGACTTCTAGGAGTCCTGCTCTTTCCTTTGCTCTGCTGCGCCCCTGCGTGGCGCGGTAACCCGGCACGCGTGGCGTGATACCGCCGTGATACGGTCGGCCAGCGATAGCTGTCGTGGCGTCTTGTGGGGGGAGATCAGATTGTTGTCGTTTCGCACGAGCGGGTTTGCTGCGTGACGCAGCCGCCGCATTCGCCGTTCGGAGGACCCAACCCCGTCGACGGATCTACGCCGCAGAATTCCGGCTACCGTCAGGCACCTCCGCCTCCACCTCCACCTCCACCCCAACCCCCGCAGTGGGGCGGTCCCGCGCAGCCGGCCGCGCCCCATCACACGCCGGCCGGGCACGTCGCCCCCGGTGGGCCGCCGGCACCCGCTCAGGCCGGCTGGCAGGGCCCGTTGCAGCGCGACTTCAATAACCTGCAGCCCGGGTTCACCCCGGCACCACCGCGTCGCAACAAGAAGGCACTGCTCATCACGGCAGGCGCCACCGCTGCGGTGCTCCTCGTCGTGGCCATCGTGGTGGGTGTCGTGTCGTTCTCGGGCGGTGGCGCCGGCGATATCAGTGCCCACGGCGCCAGCTCGCCCACCGACGCGGTCAAGGGCTATCTGGACGCGCTGTCGAAGGGAGATGCCAACGCCGCGTTGGCATTCGGATCCGATCAGCCGGCGTCGAAGGAGTTCCTCACCGACGACATCCTGAAGCAGCAGATCGCGAAATGGCCCATCACCAACGTCCGGGTTCTCAGTGCCAACGAGACCGGCGACATGGCGCAGGTGCACGTGGTGGCGAACTTCGGTGAGCAGACCTCCGATCAGACGCTGCTGGTGAAGAAGCAGGACGGCGGCTGGAAGCTGTCCACGGCCGCTGCCAAGCTCAATCTCGCCGCGTCCACCCTGACCGCCAATCCGGTGACCGGTCAGCCGCTCGCAGCTCCGCCGATATCCCTGTTCGGCAAACCGATTTCGAGCGGCTCCACGGTCTATGTGCTGCCCGGCTGGCTCGATCTGGGCTCGGCGAACAAGTACATCTCGGTGACGGCACTGCGGCCGGTGCTGCTGGACAGCCTGGTCACACAGGGGGCGGCAATGCCATCCCCGGTCCAGGTGCAGCTCAGCGAGGCCGGATCGGCAGCAGCCAAGAAGGCCGTCGCCGACGCGGTCGCCGAATGTGCGAAATCCACGGCGCTTTCGCCGCCCGGATGTCCGCAGAACGTCCCCAACCCCTCGTTGGCCGACGGCACCGCGCACTGGGAAGCACCCAATCTGGACAACCTCCAATACTCCTTCATGTCGTATGACATGACGCTTCGGGTGCTGGGCACATCGGAGTGGAAGCTCACCGCCAACAGCACCGACGGCACACCCATGCAGGGCACGCCGCTCATCCCGTTGATGGGGGAGATCGACATGACCCAGGACCCGTTGACCGTGAAATGGATGGGCCGATGAGCGTCACGATGCCACCCCAGCGGGCACCCCAGCCCACCCGCGACGAGCTCGACCGGGCGCGCGCCGTGGTGGGCGCGCTGTCGAATGCCTTCGCGGCCAAAGTGGTCGGCCAGACCGGGTTGCAGCAGAGCCTTCTGGTCGGTCTGCTCACCGGCGGTCATGTGTTGCTGGAAAGTGTTCCGGGACTGGCCAAGACGACGGCCGCGCGGGCCGTCGCCGATGCCGTCCAGGCCAAGTTCCGGCGCATCCAGTGCACGCCCGACCTGCTCCCCAGCGACATCATCGGCACCCAGATCTTCGATGCGTCGCGGGGCGCCTTCCACACCCAGTTGGGCCCGGTGCACGCCAACATCGTGCTGCTGGACGAGATCAACCGGTCCAGCGCGAAGACCCAGAGCGCCATGCTGGAGGCGATGGAGGAACGCCAGACCAGCATCGCCGGCGAGATCTACAAGATCCCCGAGCCGTTCCTGGTGCTGGCCACCCAGAACCCGGTCGACCAGGAAGGCACCTATCCACTGCCGGAAGCGCAGATGGACCGGTTCATGTTCAAGGAGATCCTGACTTATCCGACGCCGCAGGAGGAGTCGGAGATGATCTTCCGGATCGATGCGGGTGTGTATGCGAACAACCGGACCGCGGCGGTGGCCTCGTTGGATGACATCCTCTACCTCCGCGATGTGGTGCGACGCGTCTACCTCGACCCCGCGATCGTCAACTACATCACCCACATCGTCGCGGTGACACGTGCTCCCCAGCAATACCTTCCGGCGAACTTGGCCCGGCTCATCGAGTACGGCGCCAGCCCGCGCGCGACCATCGCCTTCACCAAGGCCGCCCGGGCACTTGCCCTGCTGTCGGGGCGCAATCACGTTTTGCCCGACGACATCAAGGCACTCGCGCACCGGATCCTGCGGCACCGGCTGATCCTGGGATTCGAGGCGGTCGCCCAGAACGTCACTCCGGAAGTCTTGATAGACAACGTCATTCAGGCAGTGCGTACCCCGTAGTCGCTATGGGAGTGCTACTGCAGGAGGTGAAGGCCCAGACCCTCGCCGGTAACCGGCTGTCGGGGCCGAACGGGGTGTCGCGGGGACTTCTCGAGGGGGAGCATCGGTCGATGTTCCACGGGCGCAGCCTGGAATTCGACGATCTACGCCCCTACATTCCCGGTGACGACGTCCGCGACATCGACTGGAAGGCGTCGGCGCGCTCGACCGACGTGCTGGTGAAGCGGTTCGTCTCCTACCGTCAACAGCGCGTCCTGATGGTCACCGATCTCGGTCGCAACATGCTCGCGCTGGCCGCCGGTGGTGAGGTCAAACAGCGTGTGGTGCTCAATGCCGTGGGCCTGGTGGGACTGCTCGCGATCAGCAAGGGCGACGAGATGGGCCTGGTGTACGGAGACGCCACCGGATCGGTGCACATGCCCAACCGGCGCGGTGAGGCGCATCTGGAGCACATTCTGGAGCGGGTCAACCGTCACCAGGTGGCCGACAGCGACCGCAGTGACCTCGGCACCCAATTGCGGTACGTCCAGCAGCATTTCCGTCGTCGACATATTGTCTTCGTGATCTCCGACGAGCCCGACGTCTCAGCGGAATTGGACGAACAGTTCCGTAAGGTGGCGGCCCGTCACGACGTGTACTGGATCACCGTGCGCGATGCCCCGCTGATCGGGGTACCGGCGTTCGGCGGCGAGGGTTACGACGTCGACAGCGGCAGAACCCTACTGCGCGAGGAGATCCTGGGCCACCGGGTGCTCGAGGCCTACCGCCGGGCCGAGGCGCAGCGCGAGGCCGCGTTCGCCGACTACGTCAACAGCTCGGCGATTCCGTGCGCCCGGGTGGCCGCCAGCGGCGAGTTGTTCGGGGCCGTCACCCTGATGCTGAAGAAGGCCAGCCGTGGCAAATGACCATCTGAAATGGATCGTGGCGCCGCTGCCATATTCGGTGGGCTGGCTGGTGTTCGGTGTGCTGCTGATCCTCGGCGTCATCGGATGGTTCGTCGGCGTATGGGTGTGGACGCTTCCGGTGCAACGGCTGCGCACCATCCCGGTGATCCGGGACATCAGCGCCCGGGTGCTGCGGCGCAAGTTCAGCGCGGCGATCAGCCGGATCAGCGAGCGGCATCATGCCGGAGAGCTGACGTCGCGGCAGGCCTACACCGCGATGAGCCGGATACTGCGCAACTTCGTGTACCTGCAGACCGGGGTCGCCGCGCAGTACATGGCCCTCGGTGAGGTGGCAGACAGCCCTGCGGCAGCGGCAGCACCTGCGGTATCAGCCCTGTACGCACGACAATTCGACCTCGAAGACAGCCCAGACGTCGCTGCCACGGCAGCTCAGGTGCGGAGCACGATCCTGTCATGGAGCTGAGGTGGGGATGGATCGTCATAGCCGGCCTGGTGGCGCTCGTCGCCATCGTGCTGGTGGCATTCCTGTGGCCGATGCGCCAGCAACCGCGCCGGCTGCGTCCACTGGCCTGGGTCGGTCGGCTGACCGAACTGCCCGAATACGCCCGGGCGTACCGGCGCTATCGAATCCTGTTGGCGGCCATCGCCGCCACCACGGTCGCCGTGCTGCTGTGCGCCATCGTCGCGACCGCCCGTCCGGTCAGCACGCAGGCCACTGCCGCCGAGATCAACCGCGCACATCCCGAAGACGTGATGCTGTGCCTGCAGGATGACCCGGCCACCCACGACGCGTCGGTGATGTTGACCTATTTCGCCGACCAGGCCGCCGATTTCGACACGCAACGCCTCGGCCTGACATCCCTCACCAACCGGGTGATCCCGCTGACCCGCGACTACCCCTTCCTGCAGGAGCAGCTCGGCCGGTACGCGAGCCTGGAACGGTTGCAATCCACCCAGAATCCGACGCCGGAGGACACCGCTGTCCTGCAACGCGCCCAGCACGAATTCGGCCGCATGGTCAGCTACTCGGACTACCAGCTGACCGCCAACGATGCACTTGCCATGTGCCTCAACGGTTTCCCCGGCGTCGGGAAGCCGTCGGATGCCCGGCGGTCGGTGATATACATGGGCCCCGCCGGTGCGTCGGAGAAGCCGATCTACTCCGATGACGCGCTCGCCGAGCTGGCGCGGTCGTCGGGAATCCAGGTCAACGTGTTGACCAGAACGACTCTCGACGCCAGCGGTGGGCTCAGTGGTCTCGCCGAGGCCACCGGTGGACGCTTCATCAGCTATGTCGCGGCGGCGTCCGCCGGCGGAGCCACTGGTGGCATGGCGCAAGACAGTCAGGACAATCTGGACAAGGCGCTACGCAGCCACCTCGACGACATCCGCTCACATCCACCGGCGCTGACCCGCTCGGACGGGACGATCATGGTCGAGCAGGTGCGGGACCGACCCAATCTGGTGCTCACCATCGGACTGGTGATCGTGATCGTCTTCTCGATCAGCCTCGCGGGGGTGCGGCGATGACATTCGAGCCGATCCTGCCGTGGTGGATCTTCCTGTCGCTGGCCGGGCTGACGCTGGTACTGCGGATGTACACCCTCTATCGGGTGCTCGTGGTCGTCGGGAAAGGCAGCCAGCGCAAGGTCGTCGTGCGGTGGAGCCTGCTGACCCTGGTGATCGTGTGCCTGTTCGCGGCGGCGGTGCGGCCGGGGATCGAGGGAGACCGCCACGCGGTGAACCAGGCCGCCGCGGCGGAGGCCGCCAACAGCAACGTGAACGTGTTCTTCGTGGTGGACCGATCGCTCAACTCCCGCGCAGAGGACTTCGGCAACAACCAGTTCCGGATGGCCGGGGTGCGCGCCGACATGCAGTCGATCGTCGATCAGTACCCGGACGGACGCTTCTCGATCACCTCGTTCGCCACCAAGGCCAGAGTGGACTGGCCGCTCTCCGACGACATCTGGAGTCTGCGGGCACTGCTCAAGGACTACTCGGCCTACGAGTCGGATTTCGACTCGGTGTACCAGGTCGACCTCGGCGCCGCGGACGAACAACTCAAGCGGCAGCTGGAACTCGCCGCCCAGGAGTATCCCGGGTCGAACAATTTGATTTTCTATCTCGGGGAGGGAGCCGGGGTTTCGAAGCGGGCGGCGACGACGTTCGACGTGCCGGCCGACTTGGTGGCCGGCGGAGCGGTGCTCGGCTACGGCACGGCCGCCGGCGGTCCGGTGGCCAGTCGGCTAGCCGAGAATGGGGAGAAAACGTACTTTCCCGACCCGTCAGGTGCCGGCCCACAGTTTCTTTCGGTGCTCGACGAAGCGTCGTTGAAATCCGTTGCCGAGCAACTGCATGTGCCGTACTTCCACCGTGACCTCGGTGCCTCGACGTCCATGCTCATCCCCCCGCTGGATGAGAATTCGTCGACCGCGGTAGCGCAGGAAGTGTCGTTGCCGGGGGACCGCACCGAGTTCTACTGGGTTTTCACGGCGATCGCGATGCTGTTGATGTTCTATGAGTTGTTCGCGATGGCACGCGAGTATCGGGTCTCCCGCATGACCAGCCAGCGGGGTGCGTGATGTTGAGACAGCGCAGTGTTTCGGCATTCCAGTCGGCGATCAGGTGGGTCCGCGCGTTCTTCTCGCAGGGGCCGAGCCGGAAAGTGCTGCGGCGTCGGCTGATTCTGTTCTCGATTCTGCCCGCCGTGGTGCTGGTGGCGATCGGCGTCAAACTGGTGACGATGGTGATCTACGGGCACTCGGCCAGATCCCATTACCTCAGCTATGACTCGTACGGCTTGACCGACGACGTACGTAGGCTCAAGTCGTTCAACGTGATCGACTCGTACAAGCCATATTTCGCCGACGGCGACCGCTACGTGCTGGAAGGGAAATTGGCCGACGCGGAGTCGGAGTTCAAGAAGTCGCTGTCGCTGGTCAGCCCGGAGCGGTCATGTCCGGTCCGGATCAATCTCGAGGTGGTGCTCGAGACGCTGGGCGATCTCAAGAACGCCGACCAGAACCGCGAAGAGGCCAAAAAGTTCTGGACCGAGGCGCTGAAGGTGACGCAGGAGGCGCCCGGCGGCTGCTTCGACACCACGACCGAGCCCGATGAGGAGCGCCGCACGCACCTCAACGAAACCGAACAACGACTCCAGGACAAGTTGAAGGACCCGCCGCCGTCGCAGGGTGGTGGTGGCGGTGGTGGCGGTGGCCAGGATGGTGGCGGCCAAGGCGGCCAAGGCGGCGGTGGCGGCCAGGGCGGTGGTCAAGGTGGCCAAGGCGGCGGCGGTGGCCAGGGCGGTGGTGGCCAGGGTGGTGACCAAGGTGGCCAGAGTGGCCAGGGAGGTCAAGGCGGCCAGGGCCAACCGGACCAGGGCCAGGGAGACCAGGGACAACCCGGCCAGGGGCAACCCGGCCAGGGTCAACAGGGCCAGGGGGCAGATCAGGGCGGTGCCGGCCAGAACGGTCAGGGCTCGGGCGGAGTGACAGATCAGTCCACGCGCGACACCGTCGGCGCGGACCGCATCGCCACCGAATCGAACGGGGTGGCCACCCACCAGTTGAATCCCGGACAAGGTGACCCGGGTGACGTCCTCAAACGACTGCTGGAAGATTCCAACGCCACCGGTACCGACCGGGAGTGATCACCTGCGCTCAGTGGCCAGTTGATGCACGTTTGGACACCGGATGCGTGACATAACTGGCCGGCGCCGCGGCACGACTCGCCTCAGTTCTCCGACAAGACGATGCAGTCACTCTCGCATTGACTGCTGGGCGGGCCGGGCCGGGCAGCTCGTCGATGCAGCACGGCACGACTGGGCACGATGTGCTGGATCTGGTCTTCGGTGGCCCCGGCCTCACCGCGACCGTCGACGATCAGCGAATACCCGCCGGGCACACTCGGCGGGCAGACTAGGGTGACGTCTTTGTGCTGGGCCAGGTTTTTGCGGGTGTGCCCGCCGACCGGGCCGACGTGAATGACCCCGTCGACCAGGTGGGGCTCCACCGCCACCGTGTGCGCGTGGTAGTTGTCGTCGACCGTGACGAGGTAGGCGAACGTGTAGTCCGCCAGCTTGTCGGCCAGCTGGTTGAGGTCCACTTTCACGCTCATGACGTGAGGATAGGCCGGTTGGGCTCGCTGGGTGCCCGACCGGCCAGACTAGGCTGAGCCGGACAACCGCCTCGGACGAAGGATTGGTTCTGGTGAGACGCGTGCGCGCCTGGCTGGCGGTGTCATCGGCGTTGCTTCTGCTCGGTTGCGCGCCTGTACCGGGGCCCGCCGCAACGGACGGCCACAGCGCACCGCAGCGCATCGTCTCGCTCAGCCCGTCGGCAACCGAGACGCTGTGGGCGATCGGTGCGGGCCCGCAGGTGATCGCCGTCGACGCGCAGTCGAATCATCCGGGTGACGTGCCGACGCAGGCCGATCTGTCCGGGTATGAACCCAACGTCGAGGCCATCGTGCGCTATCAACCGGACCTGGTCGTCACGGCCGATGCCCCCGACTACCTCGTCTCGGGCCTGAAGGCGGCCGGCATCGAGTTGTTGGCGTTGCCCGCCCCCGCCACCCTCGACGACGCGTACGCCCAGATCGAGAAGATCGGTGCGGCGACCGGGCACGCCGCCGACGCCACGGAGTCGGTTTCGCAGATGCGCCGAAAGATCAGTGCGGCCGTCGACACCGCTCCGAAAACCCACCTGAGCTACTACCACGAACTCGACCCGATGTTGTTCAGTGCCGGCAGCGCCTCCTTCACCGGTCAGCTCTACAGCCTGTTCGGTTTGGTCAACATCGCCGACAGCGCCGGCGGTGATCCGTATCCCGAGCTGTCCGAGGAGTACATCGTCACCGCGAACCCCGATCTGATCCTCCTGGCCGATGTGCAATGTTGCGGCACCAGCCGGACCTCCGTTGCGGACCGGGCCGGATGGGCCGACGTGTCGGCAGTTCGCAACGGCCACATCTACGAGCTCGACGCCGACGTGGCCAGCCGGTGGGGGCCACGCATCGTCGACATGGTGCAGACGATCGCCGCTGTGATTTCCGAGGTGCACGCTGTCCCGGCCCGGCGGTGATCGTCGCCGCGTCTGGGTGATGGCTGCGGCCGTGCTCGGGGCGCTCGGCGCCGCGCTGCTTGCGACGTTCGTCGGCCCGGCGGGGTTGCCGCCGCGCGGGGTGCTGCTAGCGCTGGCCGACGGACTACCGGGCATTGATGTCGATCACGGTCTGACGGCGTCCCAGCATGCGGTGCTGTGGCAGATCCGATTGCCGCGGGTGGTGCTCGGTGCCCTGGTCGGCGGCACCCTCGCCATCGCCGGCGCCGCCTATCAGGGCGTCTTCCGCAACCCGCTGGCCGATCCGTATCTGCTCGGCGTTTCCAGCGGGGCGGGTCTCGGTGCTACCGCGGTGATCGTATCCGGCTTGGCGGCAAGCACTTTCGCGGTACCGGTCGCGGCGTTCGCCGGCGGCATTCTGGCGGTCACCGCCACGTACCTGCTGGGCCGCGGTGTGGGCGGTGGGCGCACGGAAGTGGTGATCATCCTGGCGGGTGTTGCGGTGGCCGCGTTCGCCAATGCGGGGCAGACGTTCCTGCAACAGCGTTACGACGAGTCCATGCGTCAGGTGTACAGCTGGCTGCTCGGGCGACTGAGCACCGATGGCTGGAGCGAAGTGGGCGTCGCGCTGCCGTATGTGGTGTCGACGATCGTGGTGATCCTGCTGTTCGCCCGGATCCTCGACGTGATGGCCGTGGGGGACACCGAGGCGGCCAGCCTCGGGGTGGACCCGGGCCGGGTGCGGCTGCTGCTGGTTGCGGTGGCGACCTTGGGCACGGCGGCGGTGGTCAGCGTCAGCGGACTGATCGGATTTGTGGGAATCGTGGTGCCGCACGCGGTTCGGTTGGTGGTCGGGCCCGGACATCGGTTGCTGCTGCCGTTGTCGGTACTGTTGGGCGCCGCTTTCCTGATGCTGGCCGACGTCCTGGCGCGCACGGTGATGGCGCCGGCCGAACTTCCGATCGGCGTGGTGACGGCGGCCATTGGGGCACCGTTCTTCCTGATGGTGCTACGCCGCAGTCGGAGGTTGCCATGACGGTTGCCCTGACGTGTACCGACCTGACGCTCATCCGGCGGGAGACGACGGTGCTCGGGTCGGTGAACCTGACGGTGTCCGCCGGCGAATGGGTCAGCGTGGTGGGCCCCAACGGAGCCGGCAAGACCACGCTGCTTCATGTGATCGCCGGCTTGGTGCCGGCCGGCAACGATGCGCGCTTGACCGGGACGGTACGGGTGGCCGGTCTGGACCCACACGCCGTGCGCCGCAGGCAGATTGCCTCGGAGGTGGCGCTGATGCCGCAACGGCCTGTCGTTCCGGAAGGGGTGACCGTGACCGACTTGGTCACCCTGGGCCGGACACCACACCTGCCGCGGTTTGCCGCACCGTCGGCCGCCGACCGTCACGTGGTGACCGGTGTGATCGAACGACTCGGCCTGCAAGACATCGCCGCCCGTGCCGCGACCGAGCTTTCTGGCGGTGAACTGCAACGCGTGGTGCTCGCCCGGGCCCTGGCGCAGCAGCCGTCGGTGCTACTGCTCGACGAGCCCACCAGCGCACTGGATGTCGGCCACCAGCAACAGGTTCTCGAGTTGGTGGACACCCTCCGCGCGGCCGACGGCATCACCGTGATCGCCGCGATGCACGATCTGACATTGGCCGGCCAATACGCCGACCGGATGCTGATGCTTGCCGCGGGGCGGGTGGTCGCCGACGGCACCCCCACGGAAGTGCTTACCGCCCAACGGATCGCCGAGGTCTACCAGGCCCGCGTCGACGTGCTCGAGCGCAACGGCCGGATCGCGGTGCTGCCGGTTCGGGACCCGGTGCGCTGATGGACGTGATGTTGTTGGGCACCGGCAGTGCCGACGGCTGGCCCAGCCCGTTCTGCAGCTGCCGGTCGTGTCGGTGGGCGTTGACGGCCGGTGAGATCCGCGGGCAGACCGCCGCGCTCGTCGACGACGTTTTGTTGATCGACTGTGGTCCGGAAGTGCCCCGGGCCGCACTGCGCGCCGGACGAACGCTGGCCGCGGTGCGCCACATCCTGTTGACCCACGGCCATTTCGACCACGTCGGCCCGGCAGCCCTGGTCATGCGGCACTGGGTGGGCCGGACCGAGCCGCTCGACGTGATCGGGCCGCCGGGTGCTCTCGATCAGTGCCGCGACTGGGTGGGCCCGGACGACCCGATCCGGTTCCGCGCCGTATACCCCGGTGAGGAGCTCACCCTGCCGGTGCCCGGTGGCGCGTATACGGTTCGGGTGGTGGCGGCCGCGCACACCGATGCACTCGTCGACGATGCCGTGCTGTACGACGTATCCCGCGGTGATACAAGACTTCTGTGGGCGACCGACACCGGTCCGCTGCCCGACGCGACCCACGCGGCCATCGCCGCGGCCGGGTTCGACGCGGTGTTCCTGGAGGAGACGTTCGGCCCCAAGACCGACCACGGCACCGACCACCACGACCTGCCGTCGTTTGCGCGCACGCTGACCCAGATGCGGGAATCCGGCGCGATCGGAGACCACACCGACGTCGTGGCCGTACACCTAAGCCATTTCAACCTTCCGGGCCCCGAATTGTCCACGGCGCTCACGCAATACGGTGCGCGTGCCGGCCGGGACGGCGAGGTGGTGCGGGTGGGCACGCGCCGTTCCCCGGTGGCATCCCCGACTTCCCGCACATTGGTTCTCGGCGGCGTGCGTTCGGGGAAATCGGTACACGCCGAAGGGCTGCTCGCCGGGCATTCGCGGGTCCGGTACCTGGCCGCCGGTGGGCCGCGGCACGGCGATCCGGAATGGGCTCAACGGGTCCGGCAGCACCGGGCGCGTCGCCCACCGGAATGGCACACCGTCGAAAGCTCCGATGTGGCAGGCCAATTGCGCACCGCCCAGACGCCGGTCCTGCTCGATTGCCTCGGCACCTGGCTGGCCGCGCGGATGGATCGGCACGGCTGCTGGGACAGTGGACAGCTGGTGCCGGTGCACGACGACATCGACGAGGTGGTGGCGGCGTGGCGTCAGTGCACCGTCACGGCGGTGGCGGTGAGCAACGAAGTGGGTAGTGGGATCGTGCCGGATACCGCGTCGGGCCGCATCTTTCGCGACCTGCTCGGGATGGTGAACATGCGGATCGCCGCGGAATGCGATGACGTGCTGCTCATGGTGGCCGGCGTCGCGATTCCGCTGCGCGGCTGACCCCTTACGCGGGTGCGGCCTGGCGACCGCGAACCAGCCGGCCGGGCCGCGCGTCCGTCGGAACCCCGTTCTCGGCGATGATCTCGCCGGAGACGACGGTGGCGACATAGCCGTCCGCGGTCTGATCCAGGCGACGACCACCACCCGGCAGGTCGTAGGCCACGACGGGCCGGTGCAACCGTAGCCCGGCGTGGTCGATGACGTTGAGATCGGCCTTGTAACCCACCGCGATTCGACCTCGATCGGCCAGCCCGGCGACCCGGGCCGGGACCGACGTCAGCTCCCGCACCACGTCCTCGACGCTGAACGTCCCGGTGGCGCGGTCGCGTACCCAGTGGGTCAACAGGTAAGTGGGAAAGCTGGCGTCGCAGATCATCCCGTAGTGCGCGCCGCCGTCGCCGAGACCCAACACCACGTCGTCGCGCCGCAGCAACTCGGCCACGGTGTCGAGCGAGTTGTCCCGGAAGTTGGCCAGGGTGACCAGCAGCATGGCGTGTCCGTCGTCGTCGAGGACGCGGTCGTAGGCCTCCTCGAGCGGGTCGACGCCACGGGCACGGGCTCGCGCGCCGATGGAGTTCGACGGATCGGGCTCGTAGTCGGGCACCTCACCGAGCGGATACATGTAGTCCCATGCCTGCACCGCGAACATCAGCGGGTGACCGTCGCTGGCTGCGGAGTCGTTCAGAATGCGTTGCCGGACTTCGGGTTTACGCATCTCGGCGACCCGTTCGGCCAGCGGCAGATGGGCGATCTCGCGGTAGCTCGGGTAGAGCACGAACGGGTTGCCCGACAATTCAAGCCCGAGCACCAGGCCGATGGGCCGCGGGAAGATCTGGGCAGTGATCTGCCCGCCGTTCGAGTTCGCCTTCTCCACCATGCGCAGCGCGTCCTCGAAGAAGGCCGGCCCGGCATTGCCGATCGCCAGCGTGAACGTCACCGGCAACCCGACGTCGGCGGCCACGTCGAACACGGTCTGCAGGGCCGGTTCATAGTCACCCGCCACCAGATCGGGCACGAACTGGATCAGGCCGCCGCCGGCGTCGTCGACCCCGCGGGCGATCGCCTCGATTTCGGCATAGCCGGCGTCGTAACTGGGGATGGGGCGCCCACTTTCGGTCTTGTGGATCGTCAGCCGCGACGAGGCGAAGCCCAGTGCGCCACATTCGACCGCCTCGGCGGCGAGCTTGCGCATCAGCGCCAGGTCCTCGGTGGTCGCGGGCTCTCGGTCGATGCCGCGCCGGCCCATCACGTACACCCGCAACGGCGAGTGCGGCAGGAATGCCGCCACATCGATATCGAGCCGGCGAGACCCCAGGGCATCGAGGAACTCGGGGAACGTCTCCCAGGTCCACGGCAGGCCGTCGACCATCACCACCCCGGGGATGTCCTCGACGCCGGCCATCACATCCACCAACACGTCGTGGTCGTCGGTGCGGCACGGCGCGAAACCCACCCCGCAATTGCCCATCACCGCGGTGGTGACCCCGTGCGCCGAGGACGGGTTGAGCCGGTCCGACCAGATCGCCTGGCCGTCGTAGTGGGTGTGCAGGTCCACGAACCCGGGGGTGACCAACAGGCCGGTGGCGTCGATCTCGCGTTCGGCAGGCTCGGGCGCGGACCCCACTGCCACGATGACACCGTCGCGCACCGCGACATCCCCGGCGTACGGTTTCCCGCCCAGGCCGTCGACGATGGTGCCGCCGCGGATGCACAGGTCATAGCTCATCTAACAAACCTACGACGACTACCTGTGTATGCCCATGGGGTTGGCCGAAATTGGTGGGGTTGTCGGTGGCGCATGCCAGGATCTCGGCTGTGATCGATCACTTCGGCATCAACTGCATCGACTTCGCCAAGGCGGCCGAGTTCTACGACACCGTGCTCGGTGTCCTCGGCTACACCCGGCAGCTGGATCATGGCGTGGCCATCGGCTACGGCACCGACGGACACCCGGCGTTCTGGATCGCCGACGCCAGTGCCGGTGAGGTCGGCGGGCCCAACCGCGAGATCCACGTCGCCTTCCAGGCCAACGGGGCCGACGCCGTCACCGCGTTCTACGATGCCGCGCTGAAACTGGGAGCCGAGTCGTTGCATGCACCGCGGCTGTGGCCCGAGTACCACCCGGGCTACTTCGGCGCCTTTGTCCGCGACCCCGACGGCAACAACGTCGAGGCGGTCTTCCACGGCGCCGCGGCGTCATAGCGGCGCACAGAGTTACAGCGGTTCCAGCTCCGAGATCAGCCAATCGCCGTCGACCCGGCTGAGGCTGACCCGGTAGGCCAGGGCGTCCTTGGTCGAGGGGCCGCCGCCGGCCGGCTGTGCGGTCTGGTCGACGAACACCACCACCTTGGCCTCGTCGTCCGACAGTGACTCCACGCCGGTGTTGCGCACCGTGGCGCTCTGGGTGACATTGTCGGGTTTCTCGCGGATGCGCTTTCGGTACTCGTCGACAGCCGCGCCGGTCAGCACCTTGCTGACCGCGTCGGTGTCGCCCCGACTCGTGGTGGGCGTGAAGCTCAAGACCTTGACGACATTGGTGGTGACGAAATCGGTGACTTGTTCGCGGGCATGGTCATCGTCGGCGATCGGAGCCGGCGCCGGTTGACCTTTGACCGACAGCTGCCAGAAGCCCAGCCCGGCGACCACGACGATCCCCACGATGAGCGTGAGGACCAGAATCAGCCAGCCGCGCGTGCGTGTTCCCATCAGTTGACGAACTCCAGCTTCGAGGCCTTGTAGCTACCGTCGACGTGCTGCACGGTGACCCTGGTGCGTTGCAGCGAAACGACGCCGACCGGGTTGCTCGTGACCGTGACCTTGGTGTCGACCGCGACCAGGACGACCGCCTCGTCGGAGAACACCGATTCGACGCCCGCGCCGGTGACCGTTCCCTCGGTGTGCACGCCCAGCTCGCGCGCCTTGCGTTTGATCTCGGGCGCCTGGTTCTGCAGGTCGGCGCGAAACTTGTCCGTGGCCCCGTCCATGATCATCGCGAGATCGGTGTCGACGGTGTCCGCGCTGACGGTCACGGTGTGCAACGCGAACGTCTCGGCCGCCTCGACGTAGGGCTGCCACGAGGGCGTGCTGCGCGGCACGGGCGTGGAGCGGATGAACTGGCTGATCGTGAACACCAGGGTGCAGACCAGTAGGACCGCCAGCGCGGCGGGCACCACAACCCTTGCCGGGCCGGGTTTCTGGGGTCGATGCGGTTGCGGGATCGGGCTGGGCCCCGACCAGCCGGGCGACAGGTGCGGCGCGCTGATCACCGGGAGACTCGGCGCCGAGAACGTCGGGGCCGCGATGATCCGGGGTGGCTCGGCCGACACCGACGGCGTCGGCGTGGGCGGCGCGGACGGGGCGCGCTGAGGTACCGGGATGACGGGCTGCGGCGACGCCGGCGCCGCGCCGAGCGCTTTGGCGAAATCCGCGCACCGCTCGTAGCGTGCGCCGCGATCCTTGGCCATGCCCTTGCGGATCACGTCGTCGAGATGGACCAACTCGGGGCGCTCGGTCCGCAGGCTCGGGGGAAGCTCGTTGAGCTGCTTGCTGATCACCACCGCGGGATTGGAATGGTGGAACGGAGAATGGCCGGCGAGAAGCTGAAAGGCGCTGGCCGCCAACGCATACTGATCGGCGCGGCCGTCCATCGGTTGTCCCAGCAGCTGTTCGGGAGCGGAGTAGGCCATCGACCCCACGGCCATGTTGGTGGCGGTGATCCCGCTTATGTCGTCGATACGGCGGGCAACGCCGAAGTCGGCCAACAGAATTCGTCTTCGAGCCGTCTGCGGGCCGGTCAGCAGGATGTTGGCGGGCTTGACGTCACGGTGAAGCAGGTTGCGCTCGTGGGCGTAGTCGAGTGCCTCGGCGATGGCGGTGACGATCTCGACCGCTTCGGTCAGCGGCATCCCGCCGGGATGCTGGTCGCGCACATAACGCGCGGCGTCGGTGCCGTCGACGTAATCCATCGCGATCCACAGCTGCCCCTCGTGCTCACCCCGATCGTGCAGACCGACGATGTGGGGATGCCAGAGTGTGGCGGCAATGTCGGCTTCCCGGTTGAACCGGTCACGGTACTGGGCATCGTTGGTCAGCGAGGCCGGCATGATCTTGAGCGCGTCCTGGCGGGGGAGTCGCGGATGCTGGGCCAGATACACCTCACCCATGCCGCCGGAGCCGAGCAGACGTTGAATCGTGTACCCGGCGAACACGTCACCGGTATTCAACGGCATGCCCGTGATGGTAGTCGGGACGGCCGCCGCCCGGTTCGCGAGTAGCGTCGGGATCATGACTGCTGCCGATTCCGACGCCGTCCGGGAACTGCTGCGCGACGCATTCACCCGGCTGATCGAACATGTCGACGATCTCACCGACGGGCTCACCGAGGACGTCTCGCGGTACCGCCCGACCCCCCAGGCCAACAGCATCGCGTGGTTGATCTGGCACAGCGCGCGGGTCCAGGACCTGCAGTTGTGTGACATCGCGGGGGTAGAGCAGGTGTGGACCCGCGATGGCTGGAAAGACCGATTCGCGCTCGACCTACCGGCCAACGACATCGGGTACGGACACAGCGCCGAGGACGTCGCGAAGGTGCACGCCCCGGCGGACCTGCTGGCCGGGTACTACCGGGCGGTCCACAAAGACACCCTGGCCTACATCGCCGGCGTGACCGCCGACGAACTCGGCCGCATCGTCGACACCAACTGGGACCCGCCGGTGACGGCGAGTGCGCGCCTGGTCAGCATCATCGACGATTGCGCCCAGCACCTCGGTCAGGCGGCATATCTGCGCGGCATCATCCCTTGATCGCCCGATGGTGGCCGCCCATCGGCGTGGCCGCCGTGGTGCTGCTCGGATGGGCGGTCCGGCGCGGGCCGGTGCCGGTCGACATCTGGTTCCAACGGCTCGGCGGTGAGATGGGCGCGTATGGAGATGCCTTCCTGCTGTTCACCACGCCGTTGTTGGTGACGGCTGCGTTGATCATCGGCATCGTCGTCGCGGTGCGGCAACACCGGAACGGGTTGGCGCTCGCCATGGCGGTCAGTCCACCGGTGGCGATCGGCATTGTGCGGATCTCTAAACCACTCTTCGGCCGCGAGAAGGGCGGCGCCCTGGCCTACCCCAGCGGCCACACCACCTTTCTCGTGGTGGTGATCGGCCTGCTCGTGGTGGTGGCGGGGGTGACGTTCTGGGCGGTGTTGATCGGGCTCTGCGTCAGCCTGTTGGGCATATTCGGGCAGGCCGTCACCTATCACTACTTCACCGATGCCCTCGGTGCGGCGTTGCTGGGCACAGCGGTGGTGTGTGTGGCCGCGATGTTCGATCGCTTCGGGCGGGCCGATCGGGATGTGGGCATGTCACCTGAACTTCGCTGAGCGATGAACGCCTCGACGCGCGGCGTTTTCTTTTCGGCGACGATCACCGAGCGGTCGGTCGTTGCCGCCGCGCGTCCCTCGTCGGTGTCATTTTCCGGTGCGGCCTAACGGTCAAGTACCCCTTGATGGTTCAGACCTAGGCGATTCTCAGTGTTGCACCGGACAAGACTTTCGGTTGTCGAAATCTGCCTCGGCAACCTTCGCCGGCCGTAGCGAGCTGCGGAAATAGCGACTTTTGCTGGTTTGCGCCACTGCAATTTGCGCCCACGATAATTGCGTATGCAAATACCGGTCGAAAACGAGCTGAGAAAAAGCTGAGATCTTGATGAGTAGCGGGTAATTTTCTGCACGTGCCGAGTCATCGGCCAGCCCAAACATCAAGTCATCGAGGGGATTTCATCTATGAGCAGTCGCGTTTCCAGTGGTCTGACGGCATGCGTAGCCATCGCCGGCGCCACCGTCATCGCCGCCACCCCGGTGGTAGCTTCACCGCCGACGCCGACGCGTGTGGTGGAAGCGTCGGTTGCGCTCACGGGGGTGAGCGACTTCATTGGCAAGAAGCCGGACGCACTGCTCATCATGGCGGCGGAACGACTCGCCCAACAGCCCCAGCAGGTACCGTTCATCCCCGCGATCGCGGCGGCAGCCATCGTTGCCGGTGACAACGACCGGCTGTACACAGTCGCACGGTCGATCATCGATGCCCCGCTGTACGTCGCGGATCCGCTCATCTACGCAGCGGCCGCGATCTTGCCGGAATCTCAGGGCGGCAACCCGGAGGAACCGGCGAACTCGGCCATCTGGACCGAATTCCGCGATGGAACGCTGTATGGCTTGAGGCAAGATCTTCACGGAGTCGTTGCCGATGCGCTGGGGGTGAGCGCGGATCAAGACGCCAACTACGCCTACGACCTGTCGAACAAGTTGATCGAATCCGGCATCCGACTCGCCAGCTTGCCTGTCCTCCAGGCCTCGAGCCTGATCACCCTTGCTCAGGCAGTGGAGGGCGGTAACAACGTCGAGATCTACAAGGTGGTCCGCGATTACATCGACGGCCCGCAGTGGGCGATCGATCCGGCCATCGACGGGATTGCCGAAGCGCTCCCTACGTCGCTCGGTGGCGGTACTAACCACAATCCCAAGGATCCGAACGGTGATGGCACCCTCATGCAGTTCCGCAACAAGGAAATGCTCGGTGTGCGAAACGCGGTACGGGTTGCGGCCGCGAACGTTCTCGGAGTCGACGTGAAGCCCGACGGCAACCTGCCTGACCCTGCCGCCAAGCAGTCGCAGCAGGCCACCCTGCAGGCCGACGCGCCCGAGACCGGCAAGCGCGACGTGTCGAACCTCAAGCCGCACGTCACCAACCTGAACGCCAAGATCAAGAAGTCGGTCGATGACGCCAAAGACCGGGCCGAGAAGCGTCGGGAGACGGTCAAGACAAACGTGGAAAACGCGGTGAACAAGGCCAAGACTGCGGCGTCGAACCTGACCAAGAAGGTCACGTCGAAGAAGGAATCGGGGACCTCGAAGGACGAGTCGAAGGGCTCCGAGGACTGAGCTTGGGGTGGAGGCTGACAGCGGGCGGTGACCGAGAGGTAGCCGCCCGCTGTCGGCATTGCGCTTTACCCGGAATTAGCCATCGCCGAGCGTGCACACAGATCGCAAATTCGGCCATCTGGGCGATCTGAATGCACGCTCGGCGCATCCCGCGCCGAGCCGCACTTGACAGGTGTCAACCCCGGTGCGACGTGGGTCACAAATGGTGATTAACATAGGCACCATGACAGCGACGCCAGATGTAGATCTGACCGGAGAGTTCTCGGGTTCCGGCACCATTCACAACCCCGCGACCGGCGCCGTCGCAGGCCAGGTGACCTGGACCGATGCCGCCGACGTGCCGCGTATCGCGGCCGGTCTGCGGGAGGCCCAGAAAGAATGGGAAGCCCGTGGCGCCAAAGGCCGCGCGAAGGTCCTCGCCCGGTACGCGGTATGGCTCGGCGAGCACCGTGAGGAGATCGAAAAGCTCCTGATCGCCGAGACCGGCAAGTCAGCGATGGACGCCGCCCAAGAGGTGCCGTTGCTGATCATGATCCTCTCCTACTACATCAAGGTTGTGGAGAAGGCGATGGCGCCGGATTCCCGCCCGGCCCCGCTGGCCTTCCTGTCGATCAAGAAGATCGCTGTGCACTACCGGCCGCGTCCCGTCGTCGGGATCATCGCGCCGTGGAACTATCCGGTAGCCAACGCGATGATGGACGCCATCGGTGCGTTGGCGGCCGGCTGCGCGGTGTTGCTCAAGCCGTCCGAGCGCACTCCGCTGACCGCCGAAGTGCTGCTGCGCGGCTGGCTGGATTCCGGTGCGCCCGAGGTGTTCGCGCTGGCTCAAGGTGCCCGCGAGGTGTCGGAGGCCGTCATCGACAACTCCGATTACATCCAGTTCACCGGCTCGTCGGCGACCGGCGCCAAGGTGATGGAGCGCGCCGCGCGCCGCCTGACCCCGGTGAGCCTGGAGCTCGGCGGCAAGGATCCGATGATCGTGCTCGAGGATGCCGACGTCGAGCTCGCCGCCAACGCCGCGGTGTGGGGCGCGATGTTCAACGCCGGGCAGACGTGTGTGTCCGTCGAGCGGGTGTACGCCCTCGAGTCGGTCTACGACCAGTTCGTCGCCGCCGCCGTCAAAGCCGTGGAGAATCTCAAGATGGGCACCGGCGAGGGCTACCACTTCGGCGCCCAGATCGACGAGAGCCAGGTCGCCATCACCGAACGCCACGTCAACGAGGCCGTCGCCGCCGGCGCCAAGGCGCTGACCGGTGGCAAGCGGCCCGAAGGTGGCGGGAGCTTCTTCGAGCCGACCGTGCTCGTCGACGTCGATCACTCGATGGCCTGCATGACCGAAGAGACCTTCGGCCCGACGCTGCCGATCATGAAGGTGTCCTCGGTCCAGGAGGCAGTGCGCCTGGCCAACGACAGCCCCTACGGGCTGAGCGCCTCGGTGTTCTCCAAGGACGTCGAGCGGGCGAAAAAGGTGGCGCTGCAGCTTGATTGCGGTGCCGTCAACGTCAACGACGTGATCTCCAACCTGATGTGCACCACCGCCCCGATGGGTGGCTGGAAGACCTCGGGCATCGGTGCCCGCTTCGGTGGCGTCGACGGGGTGCGCAAGTTCTGCCGGCAGGAGACCGTCGTGGTGCCGCGCACCAGCGTGGGTGCCGGCGGCACGTACTACAACAACTCAGAGAAGGCGCTGGGCCGGATGAACAAGATGATGACCAAGCTGGCACTGGCCCGTCCGCGCCGCACCGCGAAGTAGCCCAGCCTCTATGTTGGTGATGTATCGTTAAGGCATACATCACCAACATAGGGGGTTGTCGTGGCGGTGACCCAGATCGATCTCGACGACGACGCTCTGGTCGAGGTTATGCGTATCGCCGGGGTGCGCACCAAGAAGGATGCCGTGAACCTCGCGATGCGCGATTACGTCGACCGATTCCGCCGTATCGAGTCCCTGGCGCGCTCACGCGAGCAGTCGAGCGGCTGGGACTACGAGGGTTGGGTGTCCGCGCGGACGGATGAGAAGTCCGTCGGGACGTGATCTCGTTCCTGGCGGATTCCTCGGCGATATGGCGCTTCCAACGGCAACCGGAACTCACCGAAGTTTGGGATCCTGTACTCGTCAGCGGGGCCATTGGTTCATGCGAACCGCAGCGGGCGGAGTTTCGTAGATCGGCGCGGAACGCTGACGAGCTCGACGAAATGAATCTGATGTTTCGCGACGTGTATCCCGACGTACCTGTACCGAAAGCTGTTTGGCGCTGGATCGATTCGGCTCAACACCGGCTCGCGGCCGCCGGCGCGGTGCGCGCACTGTCGGTCGTTGATCTGTTGGTCTGCGCTACCGCTGCTGCCAAGGGGTTGGTGGTCCTGCACGACGACGCCGATTTCGAGCTTGCCCAGCGTTACCTCGCCGACGTAAACGCGCGCCGCGTCGTCGACCCGTAGCGGGCCCGGCAACCTGGCGTTCACCAAAACATCACTCCGGATTCCGGAAGCACGGATACCGTCGGCCGGTGACCCTCGACATCACCGGCTACGCGGTCCGTGACGACGACGATGACGACCCCGTGCTGCTGCTCGAACCCGGCGGTGAGGTGGTCGACACCTGGCGGGAGAACTACCCGTACGACGACCGGATGTCGCGCCACGAGTACGACGAACAGAAGCGGCTGCTGCAGATCGAACTGCTCAAGCTGCAGAAGTGGAGCCAGGCCAACGGCCTGCGACACGTCATCGTGTTCGAGGGACGTGATGCCGCCGGCAAAGGCGGCACCATCAAGCGGTTCATGGAGCATCTCAACCCCCGCGGCGCGCGGGTCGTTGCACTGGAGAAGCCGACCGAGAAAGAGCGCACCCAGTGGTACTTCCAGCGCTACGTACAGCACCTCCCCGCCGCCGGTGAGATCGTGCTGTTCGACCGGTCCTGGTACAACCGCGCCGGGGTGGAACGGGTGATGGGCTATTGCACTCCCAAGCAACATGCCGAATTCATCCGCCAGGCTCCGTTGTTCGAGCAGATGCTGGTCAACGACGGCATCAGCCTGACCAAGCTGTGGTTCTCCGTCACGCAGTCCGAGCAGCGCACCCGCTTCACCATCCGCCAGGTCGATCCCGTGCGGCAGTGGAAACTTTCGCCCACCGACCTGGCGTCGCTGGACAAATGGGACGACTACACCTTGGCCAAAGAAGAGATGTTCGCCTGGACCGATACCGAAATCGCGCCCTGGACCGTGGTGAAGAGCAACGACAAGAAACGCGCCCGTATCAACGCCATGCGTTACGTGCTCGGTAAGTTCGACTACGACAACAAGGATTTTGATGTGGTCGGCCACGCCGATCCGCTGATCGTGGGGCGAGCCTTGTCGGACTGACCCGTCCGACCTGGATTAGGAGGACGGCGTGCGCTTCATCATGACGCTGTTCCTGTGGGTGGTGACGACGGTCCTGCTGGCTGCGGCGGTGCCCTCGGTGTGGCTGCAGAAGAACATCATCGACCAGGATGGCTATTCGGCCTTCGCTGCGGACGCAGCCACCGACCCGCAACTGCAACGCGCGGTGGCCGGTGAACTGACCACCCAGGTGCAGACCCTGGCGGCACAGAGCGGCTCCGGGGTTGACGCGCGGCGGATCGGCGCCGTCGCCAGCGCCTACACCGCCGGCTCGGACTTTCCCCGTCAATTCGCGCTGGCCAACCAGGTCGCACACACGTGGATGTTCACCGACCGGTTGTCTCGCAACGAGAACGGCAACTGGGTCGTCGACCTGGCTCCGATGCTCTCGGATCCCTCGTTTCATGACACCCTGAACGGCTTCGGCATCGAAGTGCCGCAGACCCTTACGGTTCCGATCGCATCCGCTGCGCCGGAGAGCTTGCGGCCAGGAATCCTGCGTCCGTTGGCCGTATGGGGCCCGTGGATCAGTGTCGGCGCAACCGTGCTAACCGGAGTCTTCGCCTTGCTCACCCTGGCGGCCGCCCGCGCTCGCGGTAAAACCCTTGCTGCCCTGGGTATCTCCGCGCTGTTGGTGGGAGCGGGCGGCTGGGCCGGGTTGGAGGTCGGCCGACGCTACCTCAACCAGGCGCTCAACCACACCAGCGGCGGTATCCGTCAGATCGCCGACGCGATGGTGGGCCACGCGATCGACAGCCTGCATCAATGGCTCAACCTCACCTTGGCCGCCGGTGGCGGGCTGGTGGTGTTCGGCATCATCGTGGCGCTGCTCGGTGGGCTACGGCGGCGGGACTGATCGGCCACACCAACGGGCCTACGAACGCCGCTTTCGACGCCAGGGTTGTCGTTCCCGCCCCATGGCAACCCTGGTGTCGAAAACGGCGACGCCGAAAGCCCTAGGAACCGAGCACCTGCCAGAGGAACTCGTACGTCAGCGCTGACTTGAAAGCGGCCTGCTTGTTGTCGGCCGCACCCCCGTGTCCGCCTTCGATGTTCTCGTAGTACAGCACCCGGTGCCCGGCCGCCTCGAGTGCCGCCGTCATCTTCCTGGCGTGTCCGGGATGTACGCGGTCATCGCGGGTCGAGGTGGTGATCAGGATCGGCGGATAGGTCGCTGAGGCCGAAATGTTCTGGTATGGCGAATATTTCGACATGAACTCCCAGTCCGCCGGATCGTCGGGATTGCCATATTCGGCCACCCACGACGCACCCGCCAGCAGCAGGTGGAAACGCTTCATGTCCAGCAGCGGAACACTGCACACCAACGCCCCGAACAACTCCGGATAGTGGGTGAGCATGACGCCCATCAACAAGCCGCCGTTGCTGCCGCCGGACGCGCCGAGCTGCTCGACCGTGGTGATCCCGCGGCGCACCAGATCCGCGGCGATCGCGGCGAAATCCTCGTACACCAGATGACGGTTTTCCCGCATCGCCTGCTTGTGCCAGTCCGGCCCGTATTCACCGCCGCCGCGGATGTTGGCCTGTACGTAAGTGCCGCCGCGGGCCAGCCAACCACGGCCGATCCCGCCGATATAGCCCGGTGTCAACGAATTCTGGAATCCGCCATAGCCGTACAGATACGTGGGGCTCGGCTCGTCGCGGCGACCCACCACGAAATAGGGGATCTGAGTGCCGTCGGAGGAGGTGGCGAAGAACTGCTCCACCTCGATGCCGTCGGCGTCGAAGAACGCCGGCGCCGACTTCACCTCGGTCAACGATCCGCCTGCGGTGCCGTACAGCAATCGTGACGGGGTGGTGAATCCGCTTGAGTTGTAGAACACCTCGTCGCCGAAGGGATCGATGTCGACGACGATGGTGTCGGCGGCCGGCGGTATGTCCGGCGCATCGTGGCGTTCCCACGTCCCGGGTGTGACCACCTCGACGTGGCTGGCGACATCGCGCAGCGTGATCAGGATCAGCTTTTCGCGGGTCCACTGCGCGGCGGACAGGCAGCTGTGCGCGTCGGGCTCGTAGATCATCGCGAGATCGGCTGTGCCGGCGAGGAATTCGTCGAAATTCGCACCGAGCAGCGCGCCGGCGGGGTAGGTGACGTCCCCGACCTGCCAATCGGTCCGCAGCGAAATCAGCAGCCACTCGCGGTGCAGCGACAGTGACGAGTCGGTCGGCACCTCGATCTCGATCAACTCGCCGTCGCGCAACTCGTACCGGATGCGGTGGTAGAAGTCGGTGTAGCGGCCCAACCGGGTGTGCTCGAAACCGGGCGTCCGGTCAACGGAGGCGATCACCCGCACATCGGTCGGCTCGGCCTCGTACACGGTTTCGGCCTCGGCCAACGGCTGCCCGCGACGCCAGCGCTTGGCGATCCGCGGATAGCCGGATTCGGTCATCGAGCCCTCGCCGAAGTCGGTGCACACCAGCAGGGTGTCCTCGTCCTCCCAGGACACCGACGACTTGGCCTCGGCCAGCTCGAACCCTCCGTCGACGAATTCTCTTGTCCGCATGTCGAACTCGCGGACAACGGTGGCGTCGGCCCCACCGCGCGACAGGCTGATCATCGCCAGCGTGTGGTCGGGCTCGATCACCTCCGGCCCGGCCCACACCCAGTTCTCGTCCTCGGCGCGGGCCAACTCGTCCACATCGAGGATCACGTCCCAGTCCGGGTTGTCGGTGCGGTAGCTCTCCAGCGTGGTGCGCCGCCACAGGCCGCGGGGGTTCGCCTCGTCGCGCCAGAAGTTGTACAGGTACTCACCGCGCCGGCCGGGATAGGGAATCCGCGCGTCGGTGTCGAGGATCTCCAGGATCTCCGAGCGCATCGCCTCGAATCGTTCGCCGCTCAACTCGGCGATCGTCGGCTCGTTGTGGGCACGCACCCACGCCAACGCGTCGTCGCCGGTGATGTCCTCAAGCCACAGATAGGGATCCGCTGGGTCCGTTGCCACGCGTCCATTGTGACCACGCGCGTACTGTGAGCCGAACAACACCATTGTCGAGATGAAGCGAGGTTGTGATGGGCCAGGCACCGGCACGGGCCCTCATCACCGCGGCTGCCGCCGACCTGCTGGCGCGGCTGCAGGAGCGGCACGGGGCCCTGATGTTCCACCAGTCCGGCGGCTGCTGCGACGGGTCGTCGCCGATGTGTTACCCCGACGGGGACTTCATCGTCGGCGACCGGGACATCCTGTTGGCGATCCTCGACGTCGGGACGGGCGTGCCGGTGTGGATCTCCGGGCCGCAATTCGACGCCTGGAAACACACCCAGCTGGTGATCGACGTGGTGCCCGGCCGCGGCGGCGGGTTCAGCCTGGAAGCGCCCGAAGGCATGCGGTTCCTGTCCCGCGGGCGCGCCTTCACCCACGACGAGAACCGCCTGCTCGACGAGCAGACACCGGTGACCGGTGCGCAGTACACCGCCGGCGTACGCCCACCCGACACCGGCAGCCACATCGTCGACGAGGCCGCCGACGCCTGCCCGGTACCGCAAGGACGCGCCGCGCAGATGTAGCGGGTCGGCGCGGGCCGCGGCGTTATCGTCGAAAGGTGATTCCGCTGCCCCGCGCATGGCTACTGACCGGCGCAATGTCGGTCGGCGTCGCCGTCGGGCTTCTGGCCGGGGTCGCCACGTCGTTGTTGGTGACGGTCACCGTGCGGCCCGACGTGGTGATCGCGCTCGTGCTCGGGGTGCCCGGCGTCCTCGGAATCCTGCTGGTCCTGGTTTCCGGACGACGGTGGGTCACGACGTTCGGCGCGTTCGTCCTGGCCGTCGCGCCCGGCTGGTTCGCTGCCCTGACGATCATCCAGGCGGCGTCGAATGCCTGAGAACCTCGACACCTCCACCGCGGACTTCACCCCACTGTTCGACACCGGCGAGAACGAGGTCGTCGCTGTCGAGGATCCATCGCCTGTCGGCGCGGAGGCGCCGGGCGCACCGGAACCACCGGTGTCCGACGACGCGCCGTCGGCACCGTTGGCTGCCCCGGCTCCGTCCATCGTGGTCGAAGGGTCCTACCTGTATGTCAAGTGGTGGACGTTCGTGGGTGTGCTCGCCGGGGTGTGGTTCGTCTCCGCGGCGGCCGGGGCGGGCCTGTACTACTACTGGTTCCAATCGGTGGGCAAGACCTGGCCGGTGTTCGTCGTGCTCACCTACGTCGTCGTCACCACGGTCGGGGCCCTGCTGGCGTCCACCGCCCAGCGCAGACCGGTGATATCCGCCCTGGCCATCGCGTTGATGTCGGCCCCGCTGGCGGCGATGGCGGCCGCGGCGGCCTTCTATGGTGCCTACGTGTTCGGCTGGATCGCTCGGTAGGAACATTGCGCGGCCCACTAGGGTGGGTTCGTGACCCACTTTGACGTTGTCGTTCTCGGAGCCGGGCCCGGTGGATACGTCGCGGCCATTCGTGCCGCCCAACTGGGGCTGAATACCGCAATTGTCGAACCCAAATACTGGGGCGGCGTGTGCCTCAATGTCGGGTGCATCCCGTCCAAGGCGTTGCTGCGCAATGCGGAGATCGCGCACATCTTCAACAAGGAAGCCAAGACCTTCGGCATCAGCGGGGAGGCGACCTTCGATTACGGTGCCGCCTTCGACCGCAGCCGCAAGGTGGCCGACGGCCGTGTCGCCGGCGTGCACTTCCTGATGAAGAAGAACAAGATCACCGAGGTCCACGGGTACGGCACCTTCACCGGCCCCAACGCGATGTCGGTGAAGCTCAACGAAGGCGGGACCGAGGAGCTGACCTTCGACAACGCCATCATCGCCACCGGGTCGTCGACGCGTCTGGTGCCGGGCACCTCGCTGTCGGAGAACGTCGTCACCTACGAGACCCAGATCCTCTCGCGTGAGCTGCCGGGGTCGATCGTCATCGCGGGCGCGGGCGCCATCGGCATGGAGTTCGCCTACGTGCTGAAGAACTACGGCGTCGACGTCACCATCGTCGAGTTCCTGCCGCGGGCCCTGCCTAACGAGGACGCCGAGGTCTCGAAGGAGATCGAGAAGCAGTACAAGAAGCTGGGCGTGAAGATCCTCACCGGCACCAAGGTCGAAGCAATTGCCGACGACGGTTCCAGCGTGAAGGTCACCGTAAGCAAGGACGGCAAGACCGAAGAACTGCAGGCCGACAAGGTGTTGCAGGCCATCGGGTTTGCCCCCAACGTCGAGGGCTACGGCCTCGAGGCGGCCGGTGTCGCGCTCACCGACCGCAAGGCCATCGGCATCGACGATTACATGCGTACCAACGTGCCGCACATCTATGCCATCGGCGATGTCACCGGCAAGCTGCAACTGGCCCACGTGGCCGAGGCGCAGGGCGTGGTCGCGGCCGAAACCATCGGCGGCGCAGAGACTCTGACGCTGGGCGATTACCGGATGATGCCACGCGCGACGTTCTGTCAGCCGCAGGTGGCCAGCTTCGGGCTGACCGAGGAGCAGGCCAAGGCCGAGGGATACGACGTGGTTGTCGCCAAGTTCCCGTTCACCGCCAACGGCAAGGCGCACGGTCTGGCCGATCCGACCGGGTTCGTCAAGCTGATCGCCGACAAGAAGCACCTCGAACTGATCGGCGGGCACTTGATCGGACCCGATGTCTCGGAGCTGCTGCCCGAGCTGACCCTGGCCCAGAAGTGGGACCTCACCGCCAACGAGTTGGCCCGCAACGTGCACACCCACCCGACCCTGTCGGAGGCGCTGCAGGAGTGCTTCCATGGGCTGACCGGCCACATGATCAACTTTTGAGAAACGAAATCGTTGCCGGCATAGCCGGATTGGTGGCCGGCCACATTCTGTGGCTGGCTGCCATCACATTGGCGACCGAGGGCTCCCGGGTGACCATCTGGGCGCTCTTGGTGGCCGCGCTGTCCCTGATCGGCGGTGCGGCCGGCGCGTACTTCGGCCGGCGCAAGTATCAGCAGAAAGACCACGCGTGGGCGGCATTCCTGTGGGCGCTGCCGGTGTCCCCGGTGGTGTTCTCGCTGGTGTTGCTGGGCGTCACGTATCTGTGACGAGCGATTCGCGCGCCGGTTTCTACACCTGGGCTGTTGCGGACGCCTCAGCACAACCCTGAGGTAGAAAACGGCGCCGGCCCGGCGGGGGAGCCGGCCGCTCAGTCGGGGAAGTCCAGCGGGATCCGCAGCGTGGTCATCGTGGCGGCCAGGCCATCGTATTGGCTTGCCAGCAGGCAGAATTCGATGATCTGCTGTTTGGTCAGGATGGCGGCGAGCGCGGCCCACGTTTCCGCCGAGATCGACCGGGTGACGACGAACTCGTCGGTCGCGGTGATCAACACCCGCTGGCGGTCGGTGAGCCCGTCGGCATCGGGTCCCTCGAAGATGCGGGCCTGCGTCTTTTCGTCGACGCCGCGGCTGCGGGCCAACCGCCGGTGCTGCTGCAGTTCGTATTCACAATCCCGCAGATGGCCGACCCGCAGGATGACCAACTCGGCATCCTGACGCGACAGCTTGCCCAGCGGTCCGAGTAGCAGGCCCGAATACGGCAGCCACGCCAAAAACAGCAGCTTGTGCTGGCCCAGGACGTTCATCAGGGTGAACCTCGGTGCCCGGATGGCCCTGGCGCCCAGCTTGGCGATCGCCCAGTTGACCGGGCCCAGTTCACGGAATCCGCCCGGTGCGATGCGGGCCGGCTCGAGTGCACTCACCCCGCCGAGTCTGGCACAAGATGGCAGGCTGGGAAGGCCGCACCGGTTTCCACCGCAGGGCGGTGAATTGGCCGTCACCACGACCCAGGTGTGGAAAACGGCGTGGACGGTGTGCGGGCTGTCGCGGCGACTACGGCTGGCGCACCAGATACGGCGACACCGTCGAGCGGTGCTCGTTGAGGTCCAAGGCCTTGCCGAGTGCCGGGAACGCCCGTTGCGGGCAGTTGTCCCGTTCGCACACCCGACAGCCCGATCCGATGGGGGTGGCCGCCTCACCCGAGAGGTCCAGACCTTCGGAGTACACGAGCCGATGGGCATGGCGCAGTTCGCATCCCAGCCCGATGGCGAAGGTCTTGCCCGGTTGTCCATAGCGCGAGGCGCGACGCTCCACGGTGCGGGCCACCCACATGTAGTTGCGCCCGTCGGGCATCTGGGCGATCTGCACGCCGATCTTGCCGGGGTTGCCGAAGGTCTCGTACACGTTCCACAACGGGCAGGTGCCGCCCGAGGAGGAGAAGTGAAAACCGGTGGCGGACTGGCGTTTCGACATGTTTCCGGCCCGGTCGACCCGGACGAAGGAGAACGGCACGCCACGCATCGACGGGCGTTGCAGGGTCGACAGCCGGTGCGCGATGGTCTCGTAGCTCACCGAGTAGAACGCCGACAGCCGTTCCACGTCGTAGCGGAAATTCTCGGCCACATCATGGAATTGGCGGTAGGGCAGCACGGTTGCGGCGGCGAAGTAGTTGGCCAGTCCGAGCCGGGCCAAGGTGTGGGACTCGGCGCTGGTGAACATGCCCTCGTCGACGAGTTTGTCGATGAGCTCACCGAACTCCAGGAAGGCGAGTTCGGCTGCCATCTTGAACACCTGCTGACCGGTGCCCAGGTGATTGCTCATCTCCAGGGTCTTGCTGGCCGGGTCGAAGCGGTGCAGCACGGTGTCACCCAGATCGATGCGCCGAACGATCCGCACGTTGTGCACGGTGGTCAGCCGGTTCGCCAGTTCGCCGGCCAGATCACCGCGATGCATACGGATCTTGGCGGTGAGATCCTCTGCGGCAGTGTCCAATTGGTGCAGATAGTTCTGGCGTTGGTAGAAGTAGTCGCGCACTTCTTCGTGCGGCATGGTGATCGACCCGCTGCCGCTGCCGTCGGAATACCGATCCTCGGTCGCTGCGGCCAGCTGTGTGGTGGTGAGCCGATACCGGCGGTGCAGGTTGACCAGCGCGCGGGCGAAATTGGGATATGCCGCCACCAAGTCGGCCACCTCGGTGACGTCCATCTCGACACCGAGGTCGCGGTCGAGCGTCACCTCGCGCATCTCGGCGACCAGTCGGGTGTCGTCCTGAGGGGCGAAGAACGTCGCGTCCACCCCGAACACCTCGGTGATGCGCAGGAGCACCGCAACCGTCAGTGGGCGTACGTCGTGCTCGATCTGGTTGAGATAGCTCGGGGAGATCTCCAACATCTGTGCCAGCGCGGCCTGGCTGAACCCACGCTCGCTCCGCAGTTGTCGCACCCGCGAGCCCACGAACGTTTTTGCCACGTCAAATAGCTTACAAGCCTGTGAAGACGTCCTTTGCATAGTTGGCAAATTTGGGACTACTGGCATCATCGGGCTGCCTGGCATGATCGGGCTCAGGCGCAGCGATTGGGAGATGGCCATGACGGGAACCGCGGAAACTTCGACCACCGGACTCAACAAGGTGATGATGCCGGTGCCGGATCCGCATCCCGACGTCTTCGACCGGCAATGGCCGCTTCGCGTCGGCGACATCGACCGCGTCGGCCGGCTGCGGTTCGACGCCGCGGCTCGGCACATCCAGGACATCGGCTCCGATCATCTGCGTGAACTCGGCTTCGAGGAGACCCATCCACTGTGGATCGTTCGGCGCACGATGATCGATCTGATCAAGCCCATCGAATTCCAGGACATGCTGCGGATGCGACGGTGGTGTTCGGGCACGTCGAACCGCTGGTGTGAGATGCGGGTGCGCATCGACGGACGCAAGGGCGGCCTGATGGAATCCGAGGCCTTCTGGATCAACATCAACCGTGAGACCCAGGGCCCGGCTCGCATCTCCGACGACTTCCTGGCCGGCTTGCGGCGCACCACCGACGAGGCGCGACTGCGGTGGAAGTCCTACCTGAAGGCCGGGAGTCGCGAGGACGCGGTGGAGGTACGTGAGTATCCGGTGCGGGTGTCCGACATCGATTTGTTCGACCACATGAACAACTCGGTCTACTGGACCGTGATCGAGGACTACCTGTACTCGCACCCCGAGCTCCTCCAGAAGCCGCTGCGGGTGACCATCGAGCACGACGCCGCCGTCGCCCTGGGCGAGAAACTCGAGATCCTGTCGCACGTCCACCCCGCCGGATCGACCGACAAATTCGGCGAGGGGCTGACGGACCGGACTGTTAGAACGCTCACATATGCCGTCGGCGACGAGACGAAAGCGATCGCCTCACTCTTCTCGCTCTGACGCCCGCCGGTTTAACAGTACGGGCGTACTGACCTGCGCCTTTGGGCTACCCGTCGGTAGCTTCTGAACCGGTACAGCCATCATATTTCTTCGCAACATTTGCAAATTTGCTAAGCGCTTTGGCGAAAGTTGGCAATTGAAACGGGTGGACCTGCGGATATGTGCTGTGCCATGGTCGAGTCAGCACATCAGTGAAGTTGCCAAAGCGTTAGCAATGAGCGAGCGGTGCGGCGGCGGAGCAACTGAACCAAACCGAAGGAGCAGTCCTATGTCGACCGTGGGCACCCCCAAGTCACCGGAGCAGATCCAGCACGACTGGGATCACAACCCCCGCTGGAAGGGCATCACCCGTACCTACACCCCGGCCGACGTGGTCGCCCTGCAGGGCTCCGTCGTCGAGGAGGCCACCTTGGCCCGCCGCGGCGCCGAGGTGCTGTGGGAGCAGCTGCACGACATGGACTTCGTCAACGCGCTGGGCGCGCTGACCGGCAACATGGCCGTCCAGCAGGTCCGCGCCGGCCTCAAGGCCATCTACCTGTCGGGCTGGCAGGTTGCCGGTGACGCCAACCTGTCCGGTCACACCTACCCCGACCAGAGCCTCTACCCGGCCAACTCGGTGCCGCAGGTGGTCCGCCGCATCAACAACGCGCTGCTGCGTGCCGACGAGATCGCCAAGGTCGAGGGCGACACCTCCGTCGAGAACTGGCTCGCCCCGATCGTCGCCGACGGTGAGGCCGGCTTCGGTGGCGCGCTCAACGTCTACGAGCTGCAGAAGGCCATGATCGCCGCCGGTGTCGCCGGCTCGCACTGGGAAGACCAGCTGGCCTCGGAGAAGAAGTGTGGCCACCTCGGTGGCAAGGTGCTGATCCCGACCCAGCAGCACATCCGCACCCTGACCTCGGCCCGCCTGGCCGCCGACGTGGCCGACGTGCCGACCGTCGTCATCGCGCGCACCGACGCCGAGGCCGCCACCCTGATCACCTCCGACGTCGACGAGCGCGATAAGCCGTTCATCACCGGTGAGCGCACCGCCGAGGGCTTCTACCACGTGAAGAACGGCCTCGAGCCCTGCATCGCCCGCGCCAAGGCCTACGCGCCGTACTCCGACCTGATCTGGATGGAGACCGGCACCCCGGACCTGGAGCTGGCCAAGAAGTTCGCCGAGGGCGTCAAGGCGGAGTTCCCCGACCAGATGCTGGCCTACAACTGCTCGCCGTCCTTCAACTGGAAGAAGCACCTGGACGACGACACCATCGCCAAGTTCCAGCGCGAGCTGGGCGCGATGGGCTTCAAGTTCCAGTTCATCACGCTGGCCGGCTTCCACGCCCTGAACTACTCGATGTTCGATCTGGCCCACGGCTACGCCCGCGAGCAGATGAAAGCCTACGTCGAGCTGCAGGAGCGCGAGTTCGCTGCCGAGGAGCGCGGCTACACCGCCACCAAGCACCAGCGTGAGGTCGGCGCCGGCTACTTCGACCGGATCGCCACCACGGTTGACCCGAACAGCTCGACCACCGCGCTGGCCGGTTCCACCGAAGAGGGCCAGTTCCACTAGGCCCTGCGGAGAGCCCTTCTCGCCGAGCAGACGTAAACCCGTACATTTTCCCCGCGAAAATGCCCGGTTTACGTCTGCTCGCGGAGAGAAATCACACGTAACCGCACAGGCCCCGCCCAGAGGTTTTGGGCGGGGCCTGTCTGCGTATAGAAAGAGAAGCCGTGAGCAATCAAATTAAACGAGTAGGCGTGATCGGCGCCGGCCAGATGGGCGCGGGTATCGCCGAGGTGTCGGCCCGCGCGGGCGTCGACGTGCTGGTGTTCGAGACCAACGACGCGCTGGTCACCGCCGGCCGCAACCGCATCACCAAGTCGCTCGAGCGCGCAGTCAGCGCCGGCAAGGTCACCGAGCGCGAGAAGGACGCCGCGCTGGCCAAGCTGAACTTCACCACGACGCTCGCCGATCTCGCCGACCGTCAGCTGGTCATCGAGGCCGTCATCGAGGACGAGAACGTCAAGGCCAAGATCTTCGCCGAGCTGGACAGCGTCATCACCGACCCCGATGCGGTGCTGGCCTCCAACACCTCCAGCATCCCGATCATGAAACTGGCAGCAGCTACCCAGAATCCTCACAGGGTTCTCGGTCTGCACTTCTTCAACCCGGTTCCGGTGTTGCCGTTGGTCGAATTGGTCAGCACTCTGGTGACCGCAGATGCCGCCGCCGAGCGCGTCGAGGAATTCGCCGGGACGGTCCTCGGAAAACAGGTCGTGCGTTGTTCTGACCGGTCCGGTTTCGTGGTCAATGCGTTGCTGGTGCCGTACCTGTTGTCGGCCATCCGGATGGTCGAGGGTGGGTTTGCCACAATTGACGATGTCGACAAGGCGATCGTGGCGGGGCTTTCACATCCGATGGGCCCACTGCGGTTGTCCGACCTGGTTGGTCTGGACACCCTCAAACTCATCGCCGACAAGATGTTTGACGAGTTCAAAGAGCCTTTGTACGCCGCACCGCCGCTGTTGTTGCGGATGGTCGAAGCCGGGCAGCTCGGCAAAAAATCGGGCCAGGGCTTCTACAAGTACTGAGCACGTCATGACGCAACCCGCGCTGGCACTCTGGCCGAGGCTTAGCTAGTCTAGCCACAGTAGGGCCTGCTGGCTCACTCAAACGAGTCTGCGTGAAAAACACGCGTCGGCCCCAAACCGTCGGTCGTCAGCAGCAGAAAACGCAAAGAGGTAAATTTTCGCATGTCCAACGTCGAGTCCGAACTGGCGCCGTATTACGAAGAATCGCAGTCGATTTACGACATCTCCAACGATTTCTTCGCCCTGTTCCTGGGGAACACCATGGGTTACACCTGCGGCTACTACGAACGCGAGGACATGACCCTCGACGAGTCGCAGAACGCCAAGTTCGATCTGGCGCTGGGCAAGCTCGATCTCAAGCCGGGCATGACGCTGCTCGACATCGGCTGCGGCTGGGGCGGCGCCCTGGAGCGGGCCATCACCAAGTTCGACGTGAACGTCATCGGCATCACGCTGAGCAAGGCGCAGTCGGAATACGCCCGTGAGCGGCTGGCCAAGATCGACACCAACCGCAGCATCGACATCCGGCTGCAGGGTTGGGAAGAGTTCGACGAGCCCGTCGACCGCATCGTCTCGATCGGTGCGTTCGAGGCGTTCAAGCAGGAGCGTTACCCGATCTTCTTCGAGCGCGCCTACAGCATCCTGCCGGAGAACGGCGGCCGGATGCTGCTGCACACGATCCTGGCCCACACCCAGGCGTACTTCCGGGAAAACGGGATCAAGCTGACGATCAGCGACCTGAAGTTCATGAAGTTCATCGGCGAGGAGATCTTCCCCGGTGGGCAGCTGCCCGCGGTCGAGGACATCGAGAAGCTCGCCGACGATTCGGGCTTCAAGCTCGAGCGCATCCACCTGCTGCGTCCGCACTACGCGCGCACGCTGGACATGTGGGCGGCCAACCTCGAGGCGGCCAAGGACGAGGCCATCGCCATGCAGGGCCAGGAGGTCTACGACCGCTACATGAAGTACCTGACCGGTTGCGCCGACTTCTTCCGTCGGGGCATCACCAACATCGGTCAGTTCACGCTCGTCAAGTAGTTTTTCCAAAAACTGCCCCCGACGTCTGTCGGGGGCAGTTTTGTGTGCTTGGCGCACCGAAATTGCACACAGGGACAGGACCCGCACGATTCCTGTCCCTGGGCTCAATCTCGACGCACGACCAGAGAAATCAGGCGCCAGCCAACCGCTTCTTCTCCACCTCGACGTCGAAGTCCGGTGGCGGCCATGACATGTTGAGGCCCTTGAGGGCTTCGATGAGCAGTTCGGTGATGGCCAGCCGGCTGTACCACTTCTTGTCGCACGGCACGATGTGCCACGGTGCATAGTCGGTGGAGGTCTTGTCCAGCATGGCCTGGTAGGCCTCTTGGTATTTGGGCCACAGCAGGCGTTCGTCGATGTCGGCCGGGTTGTATTTCCAATACTTGTCCGGCCGTTCCAGCCGCTCGGCCAGGCGGTCCTTCTGTTCGGCCAGCGAGACGAACATCGCGACCTTCACCAATGTGGTGCCGGCATCGACCAACTCGCGTTCGAAGGCGTTGATCTCGTCGTAGCGGGCGCCCCAGACGTCCGGTGGCACCAGGTTGTGGACGCGCACGACGAGCACGTCCTCGTAGTGCGAGCGGTCGAACACCCCGATGTGACCGGCCGGGGGAAGGGCGTTGCGAATCCGCCACAGGTAGTGGTGGGCGCGTTCTTCCTCGGACGGTTTGCCGAAGCTGGTGTATCGAACCCCCTGCGGATTTGCCGCGCCCACAACGTGTTTCACGATTCCGCCCTTGCCGGCGGTGTCCATGCCCTGCAGGATCAGCAGAACCGAGCGGTTGTCGTCACCACTTTTGGACCGGGCGTAGAGCATCTCCTGTAGCGACGCCAGCCGCAGATTGCGTTCGGTCTGCAGGGTGGGCGCATCGCTCTTGGTTCCGCGAAATCCCGGTGTGCTGTTGGTGTCGATGTGCGCGACTTTGTCTCCGGGGCGGAATATCAGGTGTTCGCGTGGTTCGTGGGTCCACAGGGTAGGCAGATCGTCCTTGCTCACCCGTTCAGTCAAGCAGTTGACGCGGCAATACCGGAGATGGGTGTGGCTGCGAGTTGAACTTCTCCAGCGAGCCGCCGACTTCGACGATGCCGCACAACGCGTTCCAGGACAGCATGGTCAGGTAATCGATCAGATCGTCGGTGCTCATGCGCGGATTCGACATCCACGAGTGGGTGGCCAGTTGGACCCCGCCGACGGTGTGAAATGCCCACGCTTCGGCGCCCCGGGTGTCCATGCCGACCTGCGCCATCCGCCGACGCAGCATCACGGCCAGCATGCGAGCGATGATCTGCTCGGAGTCGGCGACCGCCTTGCTCTTGCTGGCGGAGTTGTTCGCCATCACGAAGCGATACGGTTCCGGCTCGGCGGCAACGGTTTCGACGTAGACCTTGATGATTTCGCGGGTCAGGTCGAACCCGTCGAGGTTCGACGACAGAGCCGCGGCCATGTTCGGGATCAACGTGGTCTGGGCGAACCGCATCATGACTGCGGTGGTCAGGTCGTTCTTGTCGACGAAGTACCGGTAGAGCACGGTCTTGGAGACGCCGATCTCCGCGGCGATTTCGTCCATGCTGACATTGCTGCCTCGGCGCCGGATCGCCTCGAGGGTGCCGTCTACGAGTTCATTACGGCGCTCCACCTTGTGCTGGTGCCAGCGCCGCTTTCGTCCGTCGGTTTTCACCGTCACCGGAGTCTGCTGTGCCACAGTCGCAGTAATCCCATTCCCTAGTTCCGCTTAATAGTACGGCGGATCGGGGGCTGCGGACCTGTGGGTGCGACGCCGAATCGGCGCAGTTGTGGATGATGGATACGTGGCACATCGATCGGACGCCGGTTTGCGCGCGTTGCCTTCCCCGCGGCCCAGTTTTGCCGAGACGCTGGCCGGGGCGGACAGTGCCGCCGACGCCGAACGGCTCCGGGCTTTGCGGCGCATGAAGCTGGTGGCGCTGAGTTTCCTGCTCGGGGCCACCGTGATCTTCCTGCTCTGCACCTGGGCGCAGTCCCGCGGCGCCGGTGGTTGGGTGGGATATGTGCGGGCCGCGGCCGAGGCCGGCATGGTCGGTGCCCTGGCGGACTGGTTCGCCGTGACGGCGTTGTTCAAACACCCCCTCGGTCTGCCGATCCCGCACACCGCCATCATCAAGCGCAAGAAAGACCAGCTGGGGGAGGGGCTGGGCACGTTCGTCCGGGAGAACTTCATGTCCCCGGAGGTGATCGCCACCAAACTGCGTGACGCGCAGGTGGCGGGCCGGCTCGGCAAGTGGCTGTCTGACCGTCCGCACGCCGAGCGGGTGGCCGCCGAGGCGTCCACGGTGCTGCGCGTCGGGGTGGAGATGCTGCGCGACGAGGACGTTCAGCATGTCCTCGACCGGATGATCGTCAAGCGCATCGCCGAGCCCAAGTGGGGTCCGCCCATCGGCCGGGTGCTCTCGACGCTGCTGCAGGAGGGCCGGCAGGAGGCGTTGATCCAGCTGCTGTGTGACCGGGCCTTCCAGTGGTCGCTGAACGCCGGTGAGGTCATCGAGCGGGTGATCGAGCGGGATTCGCCGACGTGGTCGCCGCGTTGGGTGGATCATCTCGTCGGCGACCGCATCCACCGCGAGCTGATGGATTTCACCGACAAGGTGCGCCGTAATCCCGAGCACGAGCTGCGCCGTTCGGCGACGAGGTTCCTGTTCGAGTTCGCCGACGACCTGCAGCACGACGAGGCGACGATCCAGCGGGCCGAGAACGTCAAGGAACAACTCATGGGTCGCGACGAGGTGGCCCGGGCCGCGGAGACGGCCTGGGCGGCGGCCAAGCGGATCATCCTGGAATCGGTGGACGACCCGTCCTCGGCGCTGCGCACCCGGATCGCCGATTCGGTGATGCGCATCGGGGAGTCGTTGCGCGACGACGCCGAGCTGCGGGACAAGGTCGACAGCTGGATCATCCGCGGTGCGAAACACTTGGTGGGCGAGTATGGGACGGAGATCACAGCGATCATCACCGAGACCATCGAACGCTGGGACGCCGACGAGGCCAGCCGGCGGATCGAGCTCCACGTGGGTCGTGACCTGCAGTTCATCCGGATCAACGGCACCGTGGTGGGGTCACTGGCGGGTCTGGTCATCTATTCGATAGCGCAACTACTCTTCTGACCTGCGCTAACTAGTGCTTGCAAAAGTTAGCACCCCGTCGTAGCGTGAAAATTGTCGTTAACGGATACCCGGGCTACGAGGGGAATGACATGGCGCAAGACGAGAATCTCGCTGCTGTCGTCTCCAACGCTGCGCAGGACATCGGGAGCTTCATCCGTGCCCAGCGTGAGGCGGCACAGGTATCTGTTCGGCAGCTGGCCGAAAAGGCCGGCGTCAGCAATCCCTACCTGAGTCAGATCGAACGGGGATTGCGCAAACCCTCAGCCGACGTGCTCAACCAGATCGCGAAGGCGCTGCGGGTGTCCGCGGAAGTGCTCTATGTGCGCGCCGGGATCTTGGAACCCAGTGAGCCCAGCGAGGTCCGCGACGCCATCGTCAACGATGCGGGGATCACCGAGCGGCAGAAGCAGGTGCTGCTCGACATCTACACCTCGTTTCGCCAGCAGAACGAAGCCGACGCAGGTGAGGAGCCGACAACTGAGCCGACTGACTGACACCCCACGTCCTTCCCGATAACCACTCAGACGAAAACAGACCAATCAGAAAGGAACTCGCATGACCGAGAAGAACCAGCCCACCATCGAAGACCTCAAGGCCCCGCTGCTCGCCGCAGTCGGCGCCGCCGACCTGGCCCTGGCCACGGTCAACGAGATCGTCGCCAGCCTGCGTGAGCGGGCCGAGGATGCGCGCACCGACGCCCAGGGCCGCGTCGAGGAAGGCCGCGCCCGGCTGAACAAGCTGCAGGAAGACCTGCCCACCCAGTTCGAGGAGCTGCGCGACAAGTTCACCTCCGAGGAGCTGCGCAAGGCCGCCGAGGGCTACGCCGATCAGGCCACCGCCACCTACAACAAGCTCGTCGAGCGCGGCGAGGCGGCGCTGGAGCGCCTGCGCAACCAGCCGGCCATCGAGGAAGCCGCCAACCGGGTCGAGGGCTACACCGACCAGGTCACCGAGCTGACCCAGGACGCACTGGGCACCGTGGCCTCGCAGACCCGCGCCGTCGGTGAGCGTGCCGCCAAGCTGGTGGGCGTGGAGCTGCCGAAGAAGTCCGCTCCCGAGAAGAAGGCTGCTCCGGCCCCGGCGCCGGCCAAGAAGGCCGCCGCCCCGGCCGCCAAGAAGGCCGCCCCGGCCAAGAAGGCTCCGGCGAAGAAGGCCCCGGCCAAGAAGGTCACCCAGAAGTAAGTCAGTGCGCCGGCCGGCAGGGGTGTGGGGCCCTGTCGGTCGACGCTGAGATGACGCCCGCATAGGCTGGTGAGGTGCAACTTGCCAACCTTGCGGGCGTCATTCTTTCAGCGCTCACGTACTTGGTCGCTCTCGTAGGTGTTTACGCCTTCGTGCATGCGGCGATGCAGCGTCCGGACGCCTACACGGCCACCGGCAAGCTGACCAAGCCGGTGTGGTTGGTCATCCTGGGCGTGGGTGTGGTCCTGACGCTGTTGTTGGGCGGTGTTTTCGGCGCGGCGATCTCGGCCTGCGCCACCGGTATCTACCTCGTCGATGTCCGGCCCAAGCTGCTCGAAATCCAGGGAAAGTCGCGCTGAACCGATGCGTTCGTCACTGGCCGCGCTCGGCGCGGCAGGTGTGGTGCTGGGCGCAGCGCTGACGTTCGCTCCGGCCGCAGCCGCCGTCGACCACGTCTACGTCGACCATGTCGAATGGGCCAAGTGGGGTGACCTGTCGAGCCTGCGGGTCTACCCGACCGACACCGCCCGCACGCTGACCCGCCAACCCGGCACCACCGTCGAGGCCGATCAGGCCTGGGCCGAGGTCCTGGCGTTGTCGCCGGACGCCGACCTTCCCGGAATGCGTGAGCAGTTCCTGTGCCACTGGACCTTCGCCGAACTCGCCGAGCCGGGCAAGACCAGCTGGAATCTCGAACCGTGGCGGCCCGAGGTCAGCCCCGAGATGATGCTGGCCACCGGGTGCAATCCCGGCGGTACCGAGGAACCGTTCTGACCCGCCGGAAAAGCCGGAGCTAGAGCTTCGCGAAGCAGGGGTCCTCTTGGCCCTTGGGCATTGCCGCGTTCGTGGTCGAGAACTTCGCCACGACGCCACTGTCGGTCACCTGCACGCTGTCGGCGTGGATTCCCATCGGATAGTTCTCGGTGATCTGGGCGGTGAACTTGTCCAGGATCGGCTGCAGGGTCTCCCGCGGCCAGGACAGACCGATGGCACTCAGATCGACGATCTGCAGCGAGATGCCCTTGTTGACCACCGTGGGCTTGGCCGTGATGGTGCCGAGCAGACCCTTGAGCTCGATGGTCCCGTTCGACGGGTTGGTCCGCACATCCGAGATCGCCGAGCCGACGAACGGCAGGCTCACCATGTCGGCCACGGTCTGGCGGATGCCGTCGGTGTTCCAGGTGATGTCGGCGACCAGGGAGCCCACCGTGCCACTGGCGTCGGCGGTCTCCTTGATGCGGACGTCCTTGATGCCGAGCTTGACCTTCATGCCCTTGGCATCGCGGATCTGATTTCCCGCGGTCTCGATGTTGATGTTGGTGTAGTGGCCGCTCACGTGCTGCAGCAGGAACGGCGGCAGCGGGTCGAACGACGCCTTGGCGCCGTCCTGGACGATGCACTCCACGATCGAGGCGACGATCTTGTCGGCGCGACTGCGGGCGTACAGCTCACCGCCGAGAATTCCGGCGGCCACCAGGGCCACCACGATCACCACGACCAGGACCACCGAGAGCGGGTCCGACAGCAGCCGCTTCACCTTGGCCAGGGCCGACGAGTCCGGCGGCCCGGGTTGCGCCGGTGCGGGCTGCTCCACCTGGGGCTGCTGGACCGGCTGCTCCTGCGACGACGGCTGTGCCGGCGGTTCTTGAGGTGCGGGCGGGGACTGGTCGGACGGGCGGGCCCAGGGATCGGTCACCCCAGCGATTGTGCCTTACCGAACTGAGCGAACTGTGAGCGGTTCTGCAGCACCGCGATGGCATCGCGGACCCCGCTGGCGGCCTCGAGGTCGACGTCGGACACCAGCAACTGCGGCTCGGCACCGGCCGCGGCGAGGACCTCACCGGTGGGGGAGGCCACCAGGCTGCCGCCGACCCCTGTCGGCCCGGCCTTGGCGATCTCGTCACCCGGATACGCCTGGTCCACCGCGGCGATGAAGCCCGTGGTGTCCAGCGCCCGGGCCCGGGCCAGCAGGGTCCACTGGTCGAGCTTGCCGGGCCCGGCGCCCCAGGAGGCGTGCACGGTGATCAACTGTGCGCCGCGTCGCGCGAGCTCGACGTAGAGCTCGGGGAACCGGATGTCGTAGCAGGTGGTCAAGCCCACCGTGGCGCCGTCGACGGTGATCGTCACGGGCTCGAAACCCGGTGCCACCGTGCGTGATTCGGCGAAGCCGAAGGCGTCGTAGAGATGGATCTTGTGGTAATGCGCCTCCACACCGGGTCCGGTCGCGATCAGGGTGTTGGTCACCCGTCCGTCGTCTCCGGGAGCGAACATCCCGGCCACCACGACGACACCGGCCTTCGCGGCGATCTCACGTACCGCGGTCGCCCAGGGGCCGTCGAGCTTCTCGGCCACCGGGCCCAGCGGTACCCCGAACCGGCACATGGTGGCCTCGGGGAACAACACCAACCGGGCGCCGTCATCAGCCGCGCGGCGGGTGAACTCGTCGACCAGCGTCAGGTTCGACGACGGGTCCGTGCCGGTGGCGATCTGCGCCAGGGCAATTCGCATGCGTCTCAGCTTAGTGGTGCCACGGTGCTCAATGCGTGGCCGGCGCCACGGTCACCCAGGGGACCGTGAGCACCCCGTCACGCATCCGACGACGTGGCGCCGCCACCGGATAGCCCTGGCCACGCAACAACTCCAACATGGCCCGCCAGCGCACCCGGGGACCGAACACGCCGTGCCCGGCCGCGCTCGCCCAGGCCCGGTCCGCAGCACTGAGCAGCTCATGGATCGGCTGGCCCTCGACGTTGTGGTGAATGAGTACCTTGGGCAGGCGTTCGGCCAGGTCCGAGGGCCGTTCGATGCTGAACGGATCGCAGGCCAGGGTGAAACTCACCGGCCCGTCGGCGTCCAGCAGCACCCAGCAGCATCGGCGGCCCAGCTCGTCACACGTGCCGTCGACGATCAACCCACCCGGGGCAAGCCGGCGCGTCATGGTCGCCCAGGCGTCCGGCACCGCGTCAACCGGATATTGCCGCAACACGTTGAACGCGCGCACCAACACCGGTTGCAGCCCGGCCAACTCGAACCCGCCGAGCGCAAACTGCACATCGGTGCCGTCCGCCACCGCCCGGGCGGTGGCGACCCGTTCTGGGTGGATCTCCAGGCCGACCACGCGCACATCGGGGCGTATCGACTGCAGCCGTGCGGCCAACTCGAGCGTGGTGACCGGCAGCGCGCCGTAGCCCAGATCGACGACCAGTGGATCGACCGCGGCCCGCAAGACCGAGCGCACCCGCGGTGAGTGCACCAGCCATCGGTCGCTGCGGCGCAGCCGGTTGTATCCGGTGGTGCCGCGGGTGACTGCCCCGACGGGCCTAGAACTGCTCGGCGATCCAGCCAGCGGTGAACGCCCCCTCGATGGTCAACACGTCGTTGACCGACTGCAGGACCAGATCTTCGAGCTTGCCGCCGACCAGGGGCATCGGCACCTTGCACCGGCTGTCAACCTGCAGCCGGCTGCCCGCGGTCAGGTCGGTCAGCGCATACCGGCCGTCGAGCCGGCCCGGGGCGCGCGAAACCGACGCGGTGTAGCGGCCGTTCACGCCGCCCTGGTCGAACGGTCCGAACGACTGCCTGCGGGTGATGGCCAGGTCGAGCGGGATCACCGACCGCACGATCGGCGGCAACTCCGCGCGTGGCAGCACCTGGCGGAACTCGACCTCGATCCCACGTTCGTCGGAGCTGAACTCGGTGATGTCCGATTTCCCGGGCGTCAGTTCGTCGTAGCGGTCCATCAGGGCCTGCCAGTAGTCGTCGCTCGCGAAGGCCGCGTAGACCGTTTCGGCGGCTGCGTCAAACGCCATCGTGGACTGCCGGGAACGGCTCATGGCTATCGACCGTACCGCCGGGGTCAGCCGCGCTCGGCGATCCACACCGAGGTGAAGCGCTGCTCGGCGATCAACAGGTCGGTCAGCTGTGAGCCGATGAAACCCTCGATCTTGCCGCCGACCAACGGCACCTTGACCTCGACCGTGAGGTGCACCGACAGCCGCGATCCCGTGTCGGTCCCGGTCAGCGTCGCGGTGCCCGACAAGGACACCGGCGCGCCGGGGATCGAACCCTCGACCGTGCCGCGGGACACGCCGTCCCGGATCGGCTCCCAATGCTCCTCGCGCCGGATGTTCAGGTCGCCACGGTGAAACTGCGACACCACGCCGGGCAACCGGTCGGCGCGCAAGGTCTGGGTGGTCACCACGCCGATACCGCCGTCAGCGGCCGTGGTCAGGGCGTCCAGTGTGGCCTCGTCAGCCCCCGAATCGGCGAGGCGGGCCAGCCAATACCGTTCGTCACCGAATGCCCGATGGACCTGTTCGACGCTGCCTTCATAGTCGGTGGCCATGTCGAATGATCGCGGCATAGCTGGTCAGGCTACCGTTACGGGCCGTGGTCAGTTCGTATGTTGCCGGTGTCGCCGTGGACGAGGCGGTTGCGCTGGCCCCGCTGACCACGCTGCGGGTGGGGCCGGTGGCGCGCCGGGTGCTCACCTGCACCAGCACCGAGCAGCTGATCGACGTACTGCGCGCGGTGGCCGATCCGATCCTGGTGCTGGCCGGCGGCTCGAATGTGGTGCTGGCCGACGACCTGGCCGACACCATGCCCGAGTTGACCGTGGTGCGGGTGGCCAACACCGCGATCACCGTCGACGGCAATGTGCTGCGGGCCGAGGCCGGCGCGGTGTTCGACGACGTCGTCGTCGCCTCTCTGCAGCATGGCCTGGGCGGGTTGGAATGTCTGTCCGGCATCCCGGGCTCGGCCGGGGCCACCCCGGTGCAGAACGTGGGTGCCTACGGCGCCGAGGTGGCCGACACCATCAGCCGGGTCCGCCTGCTGGACCGGCGCACCGGCGAAGTCCGCTGGGCGCACCCGCAGGAACTTCAATTCGGTTACCGCACAAGTACTCTCAAACACTCCGATGCCGTCATCGTGCTCGAGGTCGAGTTCACCTTGAACGCCGACGGGCCCCTGGACACCAGAAGTGCCCCGCTGCGCTACCGCGAGCTGGCCGCCGCGCTCGGTGTCGAGCCGGGGCAGCGGGCCGACCCGATGCGGGTTCGCCACACCGTGCTCGGGTTGCGTGCGGGCAAAGGCATGGTGCTCGACGCGAGCGACCACGACACCTGGAGCGTCGGATCGTTCTTCACCAACCCGGTGGTGTCGCAGGCCGAGTTCGAACGGGTACAGGCCACCGCCGCGGAGTCCGGCGCCGGAGCCGTGCCGCACTACCCCGCGCCCGACGGTGTGAAGCTGGCCGCCGGCTGGCTCGTCGAGCAGGCCGGCTTCGGCAAGGGCTACCCCGGCGACGGCGCTGCCGCCCGCTTGTCCACCAAACATGCGCTGGCGTTGACCAACCGTGGCGAGGCGAACAGTGCGGACGTGATTGCGCTGGCCAGGACGGTACAAGCCGGGGTTTTGGACCGGTTCGGGATCGTGCTGCAGCCTGAACCGATTCTGATCGGGTGCGATCTATCGGTACCCTAGGTCCACGTGAGCCCTGCCGGTGATATAGAGGCCGACGCGCCGTTGTTCAGTCGGCGGCGTGCCCTGACGGTTCTGACCGTCGGAGTGGGGGCCGGATTACTGGCCGCCTGCTCGGGTGAATCGCCGATTTCCGCCCCTGAGGACAAGGAGCCGGCAGCGCCGACGGTGACGTACGAGCCCTCCGTCGACTCCGAGGATGTGTTGCCCACCGCGCCGGTTGGGGTCAAGGTCGCCGACGGTTGGTTCCAGCGCGTCAGCCTGACCAACGCGGCCGGCAAGGTGGTCGCCGGCAAATTCAACAGCGACCGCACCGCATTCACTGTCACCGAACCGCTCGGCTACGACGCCACCTACACCTGGGCCGGCTCGGTGGTCGGCGAGGACGGCAAGGCTCAGCAGGTGCAGGGCAAGTTCAGCACCGTCGCCCCGCAGAAACAGGTCAGCGGGCAGTTCCAGCTGGCCGACGGTCAGGTGGTCGGGGTGGCCGCGCCGATCATCCTGCAGTTCGACGCCGCGATCGACGACCAGTACCGCGCCACGGTGGAAAAAGCCCTCCAGGTCACCACCACCCCGCCCGTCGAGGGCAGCTGGGCGTGGTTGCCCGACGAGGCCGGCGGCTCGCGCGTGCACTGGCGCAGCCGGGAGTATTTCCCGGCCGGCACCAAAGTCAGCGTCAAGGCCCCGCTGTACGGCGTCAGCTTCGGTGAGGACGCCTACGGTGCGGCCGACTCCACGCTCGATTTCGAGATCGGGCGGCGCCAGGTGGTCAAGGCCGAGGCCTCCAGCCACCGCATCCAGGTTCTCGACGGCTCCGGCGCGGTGATCATGGACTTCCCGTGCAGCTACGGCGAAGGAGATCTGGACCGCAACGTCACCCGCAGCGGAATCCACGTGGTCACCGAGAAGTACGAGGACTTCTGGATGACCAACCCGGCCGCCGGATACAGCAATGTGCACGAGCGCTTCGCCGTGCGGATCTCCAACAACGGCGAGTTCATCCACTGCAATCCGAACAGCATCAATTCCCAAGGCAATACGAACGTCACCAACGGCTGCATCAACCTGAACCTGGAGAACTCGCAGCAGTACTTCAACAGCGCGATGTACGGCGACCCGGTCGAGGTCACCGGCACCCGCATCCAGTTGTCCTACGCCGACGGCGACATCTGGGACTGGGCGGTGGACTGGAACGAGTGGAAGTCGATGTCGGCGCTGTCCTCACGGGATGCCCCGTCGAACCTGCCGGCCTCCGCGCCGGCGACGCCGACGGATGCGCCCACCCTGTCCGGTACGCCCACCACCACGACGCCGCCGAAGCCCGCGCCGGGCGGTTAAACCCGCGCCGAAAATGACGCCAGGGTCGTTGTGCCGTCACGGCAACGACCCTGACGTCACGTTCGCGGTGGTCAGGACCGGTTGAAGCGCGACCCGGTGGCCCCGCTGACCTGATCCCGCGGACGCACCACGATCAGGTCCAGGTCGACGTGGGCCGGCCGGGAGGCCACGAATCCGATCACCTCGGCGATGTCCTCGGCGACCAACGGCGTGACGCCCTGGTAGACCTTCTCGGCCCGCTGCTCGTCGCCGTCGAAGCGGTTCAGCGAGAAGTCCGTCTGCACCATGCCGGGCGCAACTTCGGTGAGCCGCACTGGTTTTCCGAGCAACTCGCTGCGCAGGGTGCGGTGCAACACCCCCTGGGCGTGTTTCGCCGAGGTGTAGCCCGCCCCGTTGTCGTAGATCTCGACGGCGGCGATCGAGGTGACGGTGATGATCAGCCCGTCGCCGGAGTCGATCAGCTTGGGCAGCAGCGCACGCGTGACGCGCAGCGTGCCCAGGACGTTCGCCTCCCACATCCACCGCCAGTGGTCGATATCGGCGTCGGCCACCGACTCCAGCCCGCGGGCCCCGCCGGCGTTGTTCACCAGCACGTCCACCCGGTCCAGCTGGGCGGCCAAGGCGTCGACCGCGGCCTGATCTGTGACGTCGGCCACGATCGCGGTGCCGCCGATCTCGTCGGCCACGGCCTGGATCCGGTCTGCCCGGCGGGCCACGCAAACTACGTGAAAGCCCAGGGCGGCAAGGCTTTTGGCGGTGGCGGCACCGATACCGGCGCTGGCGCCGGTGACCACTGCCACTCGTTTGTCGGACTGTGGTGTCGTCATCTGGCCAACATTAGATGGCGTGCTAGATTCTTCGTGTGTCTCGGAGTCTGAAGTCCCGCTTCGCGCGGCGTGCGTGTTGTTGTTGCGCACTTCGCCGCGCCTGAGACGATCCCGGACACCGTTTTCCCGTCCTGCTGAGTCGCCAGGTGTGGTTTCCACCCACCAGCCGACACTCAGTAAGGACCACTCACGTGACCACCGCCATCGCCGCTTCCCGCCGTACCTCCGCCCGTCCCTCCACCGCGTCCGGCTCCCTGGCGCGCAAGGCCCGGCCCCTGGCCCCCGCCGCCTCGCGTTACCCGCAATCGCGGCTGCTACACATCGTCGCCCCGTCGCTCAAGGTGCCCGATGCCGCCGCGGCGTCGGTGTTCAGCGCGGCGCGCGCCCGCGGGCCGATCGCCCGTGACGCCATTGCCCAGCACACGCAGTTGAGCATCGCCACCGTCAACCGCCAGGTCACCGCGCTGCTGGAGGCCGGCGTCCTTCGGGAACGCGCCGATCTCGCGGTATCCGGCGCCATCGGACGGCCCCGCGTTCCCGTCGAGGTCAACCACGAGCCCTATCTGACCCTCGGTATCCACATCGGTGCGCGTGCCACCAGCATCGTCGCCACGGATCTGTTCGGCCGCACCCTCGACGCCGTCGAGACGCCGACGCCGTCGGGTCCCCAGTCCGCGGCGCTGGCCACGTTGGCCGCCAGTGCGCGGCGTTACCTGAGCCGCTGGCACCGCCGTCGCCCGTTGTGGGTCGGTATCGCCGCCGGTGGTGTCGTCGACAGCGCCACCGGCTACCTCGACCATCCGAGGCTGGGCTGGGTCGACGCCCCGGTGGGCCCGGTGCTCGGCGAAGCCCTCGGGCTGCCGGTGTCGGTGGCCTCGCACGTGGACGCGATGGCCGGTGCCGAACTCCTGCTGGGTGGACGGCGTGCCCCGGAGTCCGTCGGCACCCAGGCTCGGACCAGTCTCTATTTCTACGCCCGCGAAACCGTCGGCTATGCGCTGTCCATCGACGGCCGTGTGCACTCGCCGGCCAGCGGCCCCGGCACCATCGCAGGTCTGCCGGCCCAGTCCGAATTGCTCGGTGGCTCAGGACAATTGGAATCGACGGTGAGTGACGAAGCGGTGCTCACCGCGGCGCGCAAGCTGCGGATCATCCCGGCCGAGGGGCCGTCGTCGACATTGCCTGCGGTGCTGCGCGCCGCCCGCCAAGGCAACGAGAAGGCGGTCGAGTTGCTCGCCGATCGGGCTCGTGTGCTCGGCGAGGCCGTCGCTCTGCTGCGGGATCTGCTCAACCCCGACGATCTGGTGCTCGGCGGCCAGGCCTTCACCGAATACCCCGAGGGCATGCCCGTCGTCGAGGAGGCCGTGGCACGGCGTTCGGTGCTGGGGCCCCGCGATATTCGGGTCACGGCCTTCGGCAACCGCGTCCAGGAAGCCAGCGCCGGCATCGTTTCGCTGGGCGGGCTGTACGCCGATCCGATCGGCGCCATGCGGCGCGCCGAGACCCGGCGATCGGCCAGCGGGGTCGGTACGGCGGCAGTGTAGACATAGAGGTGTGCGTCTAGCTGCAGACCTCGAGACTCCCCGCCGCGTCGCGGTGTTGTCCGTGCATACCTCGCCGCTGGCGCAACCGGGGACGGGTGATGCCGGCGGGATGAACGTCTACGTGTTGCAGACGGCGTTGCAACTGGCCCGTCGCGGCGTCGAGGTGGAGGTGTTCACCCGGGCCACCTCGTCGTCGGACGCCCCGGTGGTGTCCGTGGCCCCCGGCGTGGTGGTGCGCAACGTGGTGGCCGGACCGTTCGAGGGGCTGGACAAATACGACCTGCCCACCCAGCTGTGCGCTTTCACCGCCGGGGTGCTGCGCGCCGAAGCGACCCATGAGCCCGGCTACTACGACGTCGTGCATTCGCACTACTGGTTGTCCGGTCAGGTCGGTTGGCTGGCCCGCGACCGCTGGGCGGTGCCGTTGGTGCACACCGCGCACACGCTGGCCGCGGTGAAGAACGCCGCCCTGGCCGCCGGTGACTCACCGGAGCCGCCGCTGCGTGCGGTGGGCGAGCAACAGGTGGTCGACGAGGCCGACCGGCTGATCGTCAACACCGAACACGAAGCGCAGCAACTTGTTTCGTTACATCACGCCGACCGGGGGCGCATCGATGTGGTGCATCCGGGTGTCGATCTCGACGCCTTCACCCCCGGAGATCGCGCCGCCGCGCGGGCGGGGCTGGGCATCGCGCCCGACGAGAAGGTGGTCGCCTTCGTGGGGCGGATTCAGCCGCTGAAAGCGCCGGACATCCTGTTGCGGGCTGCCGCCAAGTTGCCCGGCGTCCGGGTATTGGTGGCCGGCGGGCCGTCCGGTTCCGGTTTGGCCGAGCCCGACACCCTGATTCGTCTGGCCGACGAACTGGGTATCACCGATCGCGTGACATTCCTGCCCCCGCAGTCCCGCGAACAAGTGGTCAACGTGTACCGCGCCGCCGATCTGGTCGCGGTGCCCAGCTATTCGGAGTCTTTCGGCCTGGTCGCCGTCGAGGCCCAAGCCTGCGGCACGCCGGTGGTGGCGGCCGCGGTCGGCGGGCTGCCCGTTGCGGTGGCCGACGGGGTCAGCGGCGCTTTGGTCGACGGCCACGATCTCGACGACTGGGCCGCCACGATCGACGGGGTCCTGCAACGTGATCCGGGGCCGCTGCGGGCGGCCGCGGCGGCCCACGCCGCGCAGTTCTCCTGGGCGCACACCGTCGATGCCCTGCTGGGCAGCTACGCCCACGCGATGTCCGACTACCGGTCCAAGCACCGCAGGCCGGCCGCCCGCCGGACCGCGCGGCGGTTCGGGTTGCGCCGGGGGGTGCGGGCATGAGCGAAGACGTCGCGAAGATCATCACCGACACCCTCGATGAACACGAACTCGTCTACCACCACCACAAAGGTGCCCGCGGCGGGCTGCCCGGCATCGTCGTGGAGCTGCCGGGGGAGCGCAAGCTCAAGACCAACACCATCCTGAGCATCGGTGAGCATTCGGTACGGGTCGAGGCGTTCGTGTGCCGCAAGCCCGACGAGAACTTCGAAGGCGTCTACCGCTTCCTGCTCAAGCGCAACCGCAGGCTTTACGGCGTCGCCTACACGCTGGACAACGTCGGCGACATCTATCTCGTCGGCCGGATGGCCCTGCACGCGGTCACTGCCGAGGAGATCGACCGGGTGCTCGGCCAGGTGCTCGAGGCCGTCGACTCCGATTTCAACACCTTGCTGGAGTTGGGTTTCCGCTCGTCGATCCAGAAAGAGTGGGAGTGGCGGGTCTCACGCGGTGAGTCGCTGAAGAACCTCGAAGCGTTCGAGCACCTGATCGACGACTGACCAGCTATGACAGGATGAGCGTCATGCCGACGCTGATCCTGCTCCGCCACGGTGAGAGCGACTGGAACCAGAAGAACCTGTTCACCGGATGGGTCGACGTCGACCTCACCGACAAGGGCCGAGCCGAAGCGATCCGCGGCGGCCAGCTGCTGGTCGAGCAGGGCGTGCTGCCCGACGTCGTCTACACCTCGCTGCTGCGCCGCGCGATCACCACCGCGAACCTGGCGCTCGATGCCGCCGACCGGCACTGGATCCCGGTACACCGCGACTGGCGGCTCAACGAGCGGCACTACGGCGCGCTGCAGGGCCTGGACAAGGCCGCCACCAAGGAAAAGTACGGCGAAGAGCAGTTCATGGCGTGGCGACGCAGCTACGACACCCCGCCGCCGCCGATCGAGAAGGGCAGCGAGTTCAGCCAGGACTCCGACCCGCGCTACGCCGACATCAGCGGCGGCCCGCTGACCGAATGCCTCAAGGACGTGGTGGAGCGGTTCGTGCCGTACTACGAGAGCACGATCGTGCCCGATTTGAAGGCCGGCAAGACCGTGCTGATCGCCGCGCATGGGAACTCGCTGCGTGCGCTGGTCAAGTACCTCGATCAGATGTCCGACGAGGAGGTTGTCGGCCTGAACATCCCGACCGGCATCCCGCTGCGCTACGACCTCGACGACAACCTCAAGCCGCTGGTGGCCGGTGGGGCCTACCTCGATCCGGAGGCCGCCGCCGCCGGGGCTGCCGCGGTCGCCGCCCAGGGCGCCAAGAAGTAGTTCGCTGACACGCGGGCCGGCGGGCGAACAGCAGGTGACCGCGGGTTAACGACAGCCGAACACCTGTATTTGTCGGTGTGACTTGTCCCGTTTTGGCCGCACGCTGCTGGGATGACGTTCACCGGATGCGTACGATTTTCGCGTGAGCTTGGTGTCGGCGTTACTGCTGACGGCGGTCGTGTCGTTGCTCGCGCTGATCGTCGGTGCGGGTGTGGCCGCCGTAGTCGCACCCCGCATCGTGGCCCGTCGCAAACGTCGCGAGGCCGACGCGGCCGGTCTGACGGTGTCGCAGATGTTGCAGCACATCGTCTCGGTGTCGCCCAACGGCATCGTCGTCGTCGACACCTTCAATGACGTGGTGTACGCCAACGACCGGGCCGCCGAACTCGGCGTCGTGCGCGATCGTCTGCTCGACGACCGGGCCTGGCGTGCCGCCGAGCAGGTGTTCGCCACCGGCCAGGCCGTCGAGGTCGACCTCTCGCCCCGCAAGCTGACCCATCCGGGACGCTCGGGGATATCGGTGCGTGGCTGGGTGCGACCGTTGACCGCAGACGACCACCGGTTCGCCGTCGTCTACGCCGACGACCAGTCCGAGCACGCGCGGATGGAAGCCACCCGACGGGACTTCGTCGCCAACGTCAGCCATGAACTCAAGACCCCGGTGGGCGCGATGCGGGTGCTGGCCGAGGCGCTGCAGGCCTCCGCCGACGACCCGGACATGGTGCGCCGGTTCTCCGACAAGATGGTGGCCGAATCGCAGCGGCTGGCCGACATGGTCGGCGAGCTGATCGAGCTGTCCCGGTTGCAGGGCGCCGAACGGCTGCCCGATCTGACCGCTGTCGACGTCGACACGGTGGTGTTCGAAGCGCTGTCGCGCCACAAGGTGGCCGCCGACAAGGCCGACATCTCGATCACCACCGACGCGCCGACCGGCTTCCGGGTGCTCGGGGACGAGACCCTGTTGGTGACGGCCTTGGCGAATCTCGTCTCCAACGCAATCGCCTACTCGCCCAACGGTTCTGGCATATCCATCAGCCGGCGTCGGCGCGGTGGCAGCGTCGAGATCGCGGTCACCGACCGCGGCATCGGGATCGCCAAGGCCGATCAGGAGCGGGTCTTCGAGCGGTTCTTCCGGGTCGACAAGGCCCGATCGCGCGCCACCGGTGGCACCGGATTGGGCCTGGCGATCGTCAAACACGTGGCCGCCAACCACAACGGAACCATCCGGCTGTGGAGTCAGCCGGGCACCGGGTCGACGTTCACCTTGTCGATCCCGGCCTATCCCGAAACCGATGAGTCCGTAGGTGGCTCAGCCGACCGAGAGGATTAGCGAGACCGATGACCAGCGTGTTGATCGTGGAGGACGAGGAGTCGCTGGCCGATCCTTTGGCATTCCTGCTCCGCAAGGAGGGCTTCGAGGCCACCGTGGTGTCCGACGGTCCCTCTGCCCTGGCCGAATTCGAGCGCTCCGGCGCCGATATCGTCCTGCTGGATCTGATGTTGCCCGGGATGAGCGGTACCGATGTGTGCAAGCAACTGCGGGCCCGGTCCAGCGTGCCGGTGATCATGGTGACCGCGCGAGACAGTGAGATCGACAAGGTCGTCGGCCTCGAGCTGGGCGCCGATGACTATGTCACCAAACCGTATTCGGCCCGTGAGCTGATCGCGCGGATCCGTGCGGTGCTGCGCCGCGGCGCCGACACCGACGACACCGGCATCGGCGACGGGGTGTTGGAGGCCGGCCCGGTGCGGATGGATGTGGAACGGCACGTGGTCAGCGTCAACGGAGAGCAGATCACGTTGCCGCTCAAGGAATTCGACCTACTCGAGTACCTGATGCGCAACAGCGGCCGGGTGCTCACCCGCGGTCAGCTGATCGACCGGGTCTGGGGCGCCGACTATGTCGGGGACACCAAGACCCTCGACGTGCACGTCAAGCGGCTGCGCTCCAAGATCGAATCCGACCCGGCCAACCCGGTGCACCTGGTCACCGTGCGCGGCCTGGGGTACAAGCTGGAGGGTTGAGCCGCCGGTTACTCGGCGGCGCGGGTCGCGGGATGCACGGCGACCAACCCCAACGCGCCGCGGCGCCGGCACATCGCGGCCAGCTCGGCGTAGGCCTTCTCGCCGAGCACCGCGGTGAGTTCGGGTGCGTAGGACTCGAACACCGGGCGGGCGCCGACGTGGGCGGCAGGGTCGCCGGTGCAGTACCAGTGCAGGTCCGCACCGCCCTCGCCCCAGCCGCGCCGGTCGTATTCGGTGATGACGGTCCGCAGGATCTGGGTCTCGTCGGGCCGGGTGACCCACTCCTGGCTGCGCCGGATCGGCAACTGCCAGCACACGTCGGGCTTCATGGTCAGCGGCTCGACGCCGAGTTTGAGGGCCTTGCTGTGCAGCGCACATCCGATCCCGCCGGGGAAACCTGGACGGTTCAGGAAGATGCAGGCGCCCTTGTACTTTCGGGTGCGCAGGTTGGGTTTCCCGTCGTACTCGTCGTCTTCGAGGTAACCCTTGCGGCCCAGGCCTTTCTCCCGGAACTGCCAGTCTTCGTCGGTCAGCTGTGCGACCGCGTCGTCGAGGCGCGCGCGGTCGTCGTCATCAGAGAGGAACGCGCCATGCGAACAACATCCGTCGTCCGGGCGGCCCTCGACGGTGCCCTTGCACGCCGGCGTACCGAAGACGCACGTCCAGCGGGACAGCAGCCAGGTCATATCGGCCGCGATCAGATGCGTCGGGTCCTCGGGGTCGTAGAACTCCACCCACTCGCGGGCAAAGTCGAGTTCCACCTCACCTGGATGCACTTCTGTCACGGCGCAAACGCTACTCCCATATGCCTGAACGCATTTCCCAACCGCGCCACGATCGCCGAGAGTGTGTTGCGCCACACCGGCGGATCCGCCGCCATGACAGCAGCGGGTGGTCCGGCCACGATGCGCCGCCCGGCTGCCGTTAGGTTGGTGCAGTGCGGTTAGGCGTGCTCGATGTCGGGAGTAACACGGTGCATCTCCTCGTGGTGGATGCCCGCCGTGGCGGACATCCGACCCCGATGAGCTCCACCAAGGCCGCGCTGCGGCTCGCCGAGGCCATCGACGATTCGGGCAAGCTCACCCGCAAGGGCGCCGACAGTCTGGTCGCCACGGTCGACGAGTTCGCCAAGATCGCGACGAGCTCGGGCTGCGCCGAGCTGATGGCGTTTGCCACCTCGGCGGTGCGTGATGCCACCAACTCGGAGGAGGTGCTGGCCAGGGTCCGAGCCGAGACCGGGGTGTCGCTGGGGGTGCTCAGCGGGGTCGACGAATCCCGCCTGACGTTTCTGGCGGTGCGCCGCTGGTACGGCTGGAGTGCGGGGCGCATCGTCAACATCGACATCGGCGGGGGCTCACTGGAGTTGTCCAGCGGAGTCGACGAAGAGCCCGAGGTGGCGCTCTCGCTGCCGCTGGGGGCGGGCCGGTTGACCAGGGAGTGGCTGACCGAAGACCCGCCTGGGCGGCGCCGCGTCGCGATGCTCCGAGATTGGCTGGCCACCGAACTGGCCGACGCCGGTGCCACCCTGCGCCGGGCCGGGACTCCGGATCTGGCGGTCGCGAGCTCGAAGACTTTCCGCTCACTGGCCCGGCTCACCGGCGCGGCCCCGTCCGGAGCCGGCCCTCGGGTCAAGCGAACCCTCACGGCGGCCGGATTAAGACAGCTCATAGCTTTCATCTCTAGGATGACTGCGGCTGACCGTGCCGAACTGGAAGGGGTGAGCGCCGAGCGCGCACCACAGATCGTGGCCGGTGCTTTGGTAGCTGAAGCTAGCATGCGAGCACTGGAGATCGATTCCGTCGACATTTGCCCCTGGGCGTTGCGAGAGGGGTTGATTCTGCGGAAACTCGACAGCGAGGCCGACGGCACAGCCTTGGTAGAGACGTCGGCGCGGGATGCTGGACGTAAGGAAAAGCTAGCCCCAAAGGCAACATAGGTATGACAGGACCAGAGAACAGCCCATCCGGCACCCGACCGATCTCGGTAGCGGAGTTGCTGGCAAAGAACGGGACGATCGGCGCGCCGCCGGTCGGCGGACGTCGTCGGCGTCGTCGCGGTAACAGCGACGCCGTGACCGTCGCCGAGCTCACCGGCGAGATTCCCGTCATCACCGACGACATCGAGCTCGACCAGGACCGCGACGAGCCCGTGCCCCAGCCGGACCCGCTGGTGGACACCACCGTGGTGGCACCCATCCGGGACGAGCCTCGCGATGAACCACGGCCCGCGCCCGGACGTAACGGCGGGCCGCGTCCGCAGCCGGTCCGCGGTAAGCCATTCGCGCGGCCGGTGGAGCCGGAGGCGCGGACCGACGCCGAAGACGACTACGACGCGCATCTGGCGGCGCGCGAGGCCGATCCCGAGCCCGTCGAGTTCCGCCCGCGGCCGCGCCGTGCCCCGGCCAAGCGGCCGGCCCGCGACTACGAGTCTTCCGGCACCGGCGCCGAGCGGATGAGCCCCGACCCGCTCTACGACTTCACCGAGGATGCGGCCCAGGCGGACGCCGACGGGCTGGTCGAATCCGGCCTCGACGACCTCGATGACGTCACCGCCGTCGACGACGCCGGCGACATCGACGATGTCGACGCGACCGACGACTCCGTCTACCGCGACTACGACGACTATGGCGACTACGGCGACGGCTCGTACTCGTCGCTGCGTCCCCTGTTCGGCGAGGAGTCCGGTGCCGAGGACCCGGCCGAGAGCGAGGCCGACACCGAGTTCGACGACCGCGACGAGCACGACGACTTCGGTGACGAAGAGACTGCCAGCTCGCCGCTGGTCCGCGGGTTGTGGATCGTCGGTCAGTGCATCATCGCGGTGGCCTTCGGCGCCGGCCTGTTCGTCGCCTTCGATCAGCTGTGGAAGTGGAACACCATCGTCGCGCTGGTGCTCGGCGTGCTGGTGATCCTCGGCCTGGCTGGTGGTGTGCGCGTGGTCCGCAAGACCGAGGACATCGGCAGCACGCTGACCGCGGTGGCGGTGGGGGCGCTGGTGACCTTCGGACCGCTGGCGCTGCTGCAGGCGAGCTGAGTCGGCGGCACGGCCTCAGTACACAATTACCTCTGTGCGCCCAGCCATCAAGGTCGGTCTGTCCACTGCCTCGGTCTATCCGCTGAGGACGGAGGCTGCTTTCGAGTACGCGGCCCGGCTCGGGTACGACGGTGTCGAACTCATGGTCTGGGCCGAATCGGTCAGCCAGGACATCTCCGCGGTACAGAAGCTGTCGGCCGATTACGGCGTGCCGGTGTTGTCCGTCCACGCGCCGTGCCTGCTGATCTCGCAGCGGGTCTGGGGAGCCAACCCCATCCCGAAGTTGGAGCGCAGCGTGCGCGCCGCCGAGGAACTGGGCGCGCAGACGGTCGTCGTGCATCCGCCGTTCCGCTGGCAGCGGCGCTACGCCGACGGGTTCAGCGATCAGGTGGCCCAACTCGAAGCCGACAGCGACGTGTTGGTGGCCGTGGAAAACATGTTCCCGTTCCGGGCCGACCGGTTCTTCGGTTCGGGCGGCACCTCCATCGAACGGATGCGCAAGCGCGGCGGTGGTCCCGGCCCGGGCATCTCGGCGTTCGCTCCGTCCTACGATCCGCTGGACGGCAACCACGCGCACTACACCCTCGACCTGAGCCATACCGCGACGGCAGGTACCGATGCGATGGAGATGGCACAGCGCATGGGCGACGGCCTGGTGCACCTGCACCTGTGTGACGGCAAGGGATCCTCCACCGACGAGCATCTGGTGCCCGGACGCGGCACTCAACCCGTCGCCGAGGTGTGCCAGATGCTGGCCACGGGCAACTTCTCCGGCCACGTCGTGCTGGAGGTGACCACCTCGGCAGCCAAGACGGCGTCCGAACGCGAGGCGCTGCTCGCCGAGTCGTTGCAGTTCGCCCGCGCGCACCTGTTGCGTTGACCGCCATTTCAGCCCCTAAGGACCACTCATGACCGGCTCCACCCTGTTCACCGACGCCATGGCGCTGACCGCCGCCGGTGACGGCGTCTACCACGGCGAGCTCAACGAGCACTGGACGATCGGCCCCAAGGTGCACGGCGGGGCGATGCTCGCGTTGTGCGCCAATGCCGCGCGTACCGAGTTGGGTACGTCCGCGCAGCCGATCGCGATGTCGGCGAACTACCTGTGGGCTCCGGATCCGGGCGCCATGGAGATCGTGACGACGGTGCGCAAGCGAGGCCGGCGGATCGGCCTGATCGATGTGGAGCTGCGGCAGGGCGACCGAGTCGCGGTGACGGCGTCGGTGACCCTGGGCGAGCCTGAACACCACGTGCCGCCGCTGCTGTCGTTCAACCCGGTGGTGCCGTTGATGACGCCCGAGCCGCCGCCCGGGCTGGAGCCGATCGGCCCCGGACACCCGATGGCCGACGTCGTGCATCTGGCGCACGGCTGCGACATCCGGCCTGCGCTGCACACGATGGGGCCGCGTAGCGACGGGGGCCCACCCGTGTTCGAGTACTGGGTGCGTCCCAAGGGGGTGGCTCCCGACGTCCTGTTCGCGCTCCTGTGCGGCGATGTGTCGGCTCCGGTCACCTTCGCCGTGGAACGCACCGGTTGGGCGCCCACGGTCCAGCTGACGACGTATCTGCGGGCGCTGCCGGCCGACGGCTGGCTGCGGGTGATGTGCACGTCGGTGCAGATCGGCCAGGACTGGTTCGACGAAGACCACATCGTGGTCGACTGCGAGGGCCGGATCATCGTGCAGTCGCGACAGTTGGCGATGGTGCCCACGTCTGCGTCTGGCTGACTCCGGAGGCGTCGATATGGCGGGGCGCCTGTCGTGGAATGCTGTGGCCCATGTCGAGGATCGCGATTATCGGCGGCGGAAGCATGGGCGAGGCGCTGCTGTCAGGACTGTTACGGGCTGGTCGTCAGGTCAAGGACCTGGTGGTGGCGGAGAAGTTCGGTGACCGGGCCAAGTACCTGTCGGAGAAGTATTCGGTGTTGGTGACCTCCGTGGCCGACGCTGCCGACAACGCCACCTACGTGGTCATCGCGGTCAAGCCGGCCGATGTCGAGCATGTGATCGACGAGATCGCCGACGCCGCCGCCCGGGCCGACACCGACACCGCCGAGCAGGTGTTCGTGAGCATCGCGGCCGGGGTCAGCACGGCCTACTACGAAGCGAAGTTGCCGGCCGGATCTCCGGTGGTCCGGGTGATGCCCAACGCGCCGATCGTGGTCGGCGGCGGGGTGAGCGCACTGGCACCGGGCCGGTTCGCCACCGCCGATCAGCTCAAGGAGGTCTCGTCGATCTTCGACGCGGTCGGCGGGGTGATCACCGTCGTCGAGTCGCAGCTGGACGCGGTGACCGCGGTGTCCGGCTCGGGGCCGGCTTACTTCTTCCTGATGGTCGAGGCCCTCGTGGACGCGGGGGTGGAATCGGGTCTGTCGCGCGCGGTGGCCACCGATCTGGCGGTGCAGACCATGGCCGGCTCGGCCGCGATGCTGCTGGAGACTCTCGACGAGGTCAATGCGGCCGGAGGCGGCGCGCTGGACACCACGCCGAGCCGGTTGCGGGCGATGGTGACCTCCCCGGCCGGGACGACGGCCGCTGGGCTGCGGGAACTGGAGCGTGGGGGGCTGCGGTCGGCGGTCTCCAACGCCGTTCAGGCCGCGAAAACGCGCTCTGAGCAGCTCGGAATTACATCTGAGTAATTAGATTAATTCGGATGGATTAGCCCACACCCGTCGCAGTAACCCCACCCGCCACGCTATTCTCCCTTTGTATGCGCGGGTCGGTGCCAGCGGTGGGGAAGCCGCTGGAACTGCCCGTGCCTGATTGATTGGGTTGCGATGACGTCTATGAACGGGCCATCGGCGCGGGATGCTGGCGACGGTCAGCCTCGAGCTCAATTTCTGACGGTCGCCGAGGTGGCGAGCTTGATGAGGGTCTCGAAGATGACGGTGTACCGGCTGGTGCACAACGGTGAACTGCCTGCGGTGCGAGTGGGCCGATCGTTCCGGGTCCACGCCAAGGCTGTCCACGATCTGCTGGAGTCTTCGTACTTCGACGCCGGCTGACACCCGGCCGCGGCGGGCTGAGCGCGTTGGGCGTACCGGCCGTTTTCCGTTTAGGTGGCTGGCCCGGGTAAAGTGACCGGGTCAATCATCAGCGTCAGTAGCGGAGACACCGGGGTTTATGGGCTCAGTCATCAAGAAGCGGCGTAAGCGTATGTCGAAGAAGAAGCACCGCAAGCTGCTTCGGCGTACCCGAGTGCAGCGTAGAAAACTCGGCAAGTAGCCAACCGCTGCAGCCGCTAGGCTGAGCCGATGGATTCTGATGGTCGTTCGGGGGGACGCCCGACGGGAGTCCCCGGTCCGTCTGGTACGGGCTCATCCGGCGGGGCACAGTCCGCAGGCGCGGCGCCCCCGCCGAAAGTGGTTCTGGTCACGGGTGCGTGCCGGTTCCTCGGTGGATTTCTGATCTCGAGGCTGGCGCAGAATCCGTCCATCGAGCATGTCATCGCCGTGGATGCGGTGGTGCCGAGCAAGGATCTGATGCGCCGGATGGGGCGCGCCGAGTTTGTGCGCGCCGACATCCGCAACCCGTTCATCGCCAAGGTGATCCGGAACGGCAACGTGGACACCGTCGTGCATGCTGCGGCGGCGTCCTACGCGCCGCGCTCCGGGGGACGGGCCGCGTTGAAGGAACTCAACGTGATGGGCGCGATCCAGTTGTTCGCGGCGTGTCAGAAAGCTCCGTCGGTCCGCCGGGTCGTGCTCAAGTCCACCTCCGAGGTGTACGGCGCCTCCCCGCGCGATCCGGTGATGTTCAGCGAGGAGAGCAGCGCTCGGCGTCCGCCGGGTGACGGGTTCGCCCGCGACAGCATCGACATCGAGGGCTACGCCCGGGGTCTGGCCCGGCGCCGTCCGGACATCGATCTGACCATCCTGCGGTTGGCCAACATGATCGGGCCGGCGATGGACACCGCGCTGTCGCGCTATCTGGCCGGGCCGGTGGTGCCGTCGGTCATCGGGCACGACGCGCGATTGCAACTGCTGCACGAGCAGGACGCCCTGGGTGCGCTGGAGCATGCCACCACCGCCGGGGTGGCGGGCACGTTCAACGTCGGTGCTGCGGGCATCATCATGATGAGTCAGGCGATCCGGCGGTCGGGGCGCGTGCGATTGCCGGTGCCGCGCCCAGCGTTGTCGATGATGAATTCGCTCAGTCGCGCAACGAGTTACACCGAGCTCGACCGTGAGCAGATGAATTATCTGAGCTACGGCCGGGTCATGGACACTACGCGAATGCACAGGGATCTGGGTTACAGTCCCAAGTGGACGACCGCCGAGGCGTTCGACGATTACGTCCGAGGTCGTGGATTGACGCCGATACTCGATCCGCGATGGGTACGCTCAATGGAGAGTCGCGCCGTGGGGGTGGCGCAGCGTTTGGGACAGTAGGACTGGCTCTGACCGGGGTGGGAGAAGGTATCGACGTGTCGAGTGAACCTAAGGCGAAAGTCATTCCGCTGCATGGGAACTCGAATCGCTCCTCGGCCGCGCGCCGGGCTGCGGCTCGGTCTGAGAGTGCGCGCAGGCATCCGTCGGTACTGGCCGACCCGGGCGGCCGGGCCTCGGCTGAACAGATCGCCGCGGTGGTGCGCGAAATCGATCAGCGCCGTAGCAGCGCGTCAGCCCAGTTTCCGGCGGACGAGGGTCCCTCCGACCTCGTCAAGGGCATCGCGGCGGTGTCGGAATTCATCCGCACCCGGATGTCGGGCGCCTACTCGGTGGACGAGTTCGGCTTCGATCCGCACATCACCAACGCAATCTTCATGCCTTTGCTGAGAACGTTTTTCCGGTCCTGGTTCCGGGTCGAGGTGTCCGGTATCGAGAACCTGCCCGAGACCGGGGCGGCGCTCGTGGTGGCCAACCATGCCGGGGTGTTGCCGTTCGACGGGTTGATGGCTCAGGTGGCCGTGCACGATCACCATCCGGCCCACCGGGACCTGCGGATGCTGGCCGCCGATCTGGTCTTCGACCTGCCGATGGTCGGGCAGGCCGCCCGCAAGGCCGGCCACACCGTGGCCTGCACCACCGACGCGCACGGGCTGCTGGCCAACGGTGAGCTCACCGCGGTGTTCCCGGAGGGCTTCAAGGGGCTGGGCAAGAACTTCAAAGACCGCTACAAGCTGCAGCGGTTCGGCCGTGGCGGCTTCGTTTCCGCAGCTCTGCGGGCCCAGGCGCCGATCGTGCCGTGCTCGATCGTCGGGTCCGAGGAGATCTACCCGATGATGGCCGACGTCAAGCTGCTGGCCCGGCTGCTGGGCCTGCCGTACTTCCCGGTGACCCCGCTGTTCCCGTTGGCCGGCCCGCTCGGGTTGGTGCCGTTGCCGTCGAAGTGGCACATCCAGTTCGGCGAGCCGATCGAGACGTCGGGCTACGACGAGACCGCGGCCGACGATCCGATGATCACCTTCGAGCTGACCGATCAGGTCCGCGAGACCATCCAGCACACGCTGTACAAGCTGCTGGCCGGCCGCCGGAACATGTTCTTCGGCTGACTTTTTCCCCGCGAACAGACACAAACCCGCACATTTTTCGGTGAAAATGTGCGGGTTTGTGTCTGCTCGCGGCAGAAGCTAGCTCTTTTGCCCAGCAATCATCTTGGCGATCGCGGCATCGCGCTTGGCGGCGATCGCCGAGCTGATCTCGTCGGCCTCGTCGGGGTGGGCGGCCTCACCGAGCATGGTGACCACGCTGGTGGCCACCGGGTTGCCGTCACCGTCGGTGACCTCGGCGCGCACCTCGCAGATCACGGTGCCGTGCGACTCGATCACCGAGTCCAGGTAAGAGTCGAACCACAACTTGTCGCCGACCATGATCGGCCGGTGGAAGATCAGCTTCTGGTCGCGGTGCAGCACCCGCTCGAGGTTGATCGGGATGTCGAACTTGTCGAACAGCTCCAGCTGCACCCGTCGACCGGCCACGGCCAGGAAGGTCAGCGAGGCGACCACCGAGTCGTGGCCGTACTCCTTGGCCCCCTCGGCGGTGTAGTGGGCGGGGTGGTCGTCTTTGACCGCGGAGGCGAACTCCCGGACCTTTTCCCGGCCCACCTCGAAATAGTCGGGGTACCGGTAGTGGGTTCCGATGATGTTTGCGGCGATGCTCATATTCCCTGCGCTGTTCGGTGTGCTGGGCGCACAAAAGTGCCTGGCGGCGGAGCCCCCTGGCGCGGCCCGCCGCGGCAGTTTATCAGCGCAGCGCCTCGGCTCAGCGAATGTCGTGGCGCCGTGAGGCGACTGCCGCCAGCGCGCCGCCCAAGGCGCCGAGCGCCAAGGCCGAGGGCACCCCGATGCGCGCGGCCTTGCGGGCGGTGCGGAAGTCGCGGATCTCCCAGCCCCGCTCCCGGGCCACGTCGCGCAGGGCGGCGTCGGGGTTGATCGCCACCGCGGTGCCGACCAGCGACAGCATCGGCACGTCGTTGAAGCTGTCCGAGTACGCGGTGCAGCGGCGCAGGTTGAGCCCTTCCCGGATGGCCAGCGAGCGCACCGCGTGGGCCTTGCCGGTGCCGTGCAGGATGTCGCCGACGAGCCGGCCGGTGAACACTCCGTCGACCGATTCGGCGACCGTCCCGAGCGCGCCGGTCAGCCCCAGCCGCTTGGCGATGGTGGCGGCCAGCTCATAGGGCGTGGCGGTGACCAGCCACACCTGCTGCCCGGCATCCAGGTGCATCTGGGCCAGTGCGCGGGTGCCCGGCCAGATCTTGTCGGCGATGATCTCGTCATAGATTTCCTCGCCCAGCTCGACGAGCTCGGCGGTGGTGCGGCCCTCGATGAACGCCAGCGCCTTGCGCCGGCCGGCGGCCACGTCGTCGCTGTTCTCCTTGCCGGTGAACTGGAACTTGGCCTGGGCATAGGCGATGCCGACGATGTCGCGGTAGGTGAAGTACTTGCGGGCGGCCAGTCCGCGGGCGAAGTGCACCAGCGACGATCCGTGCACCAGGGTGTTGTCGACGTCGAAGAACGCCGCGGCCGTCAGATCGGGCGGCGGCGCCGGAGTGCCGACGGGATCAGGGTCGGACTCAAGCTCGGTGACGGCGAGTGCGGCGCTGGCCTCACCGCCAAGCTCCTGTTCGAGCGCATCGGAACTACCGGGTTCGGGCACGTTTTCACCCTAAGTCACCGTGCCGGGATACTGGCGGTGTGGAGCGTGAGCAGAGGGGTCACGGCGGCCGGAGCACTGTGACGTTGCTGACCAGAGCCGGTTGCGGCATGTGCGCGGCCGCGGCGCAGAAGCTGGCCGTGCTGCGCGAGGAACTGGACTTCGAGCTGGTGAACACGGACGTGGATGCCGCGGCCGCCGCCGGTGACGGCTCGCTGCGGGCCCGGTTCGGTGACCTGTTGCCGGTGATTTTGCTGGACGGAACCGAGCACAGCTATTGGGAAGTCGACGAGCAGCAGCTTCGGGCGGACCTCACCGCCAGGTGAAATTTGGTGGGCGAGGGAGAAAACGATTACCTTGGTGACGTGGTGATGAAGCCGTGAGTGTGCTGCTATTCGGGGTTTCGCACCGCAGCGCGCCGGTGTCTGTTCTCGAGCAGTTGAGCACTGACGAGTCGGATCAGGCCAAGATCATCGACGAGGTGCTGCGGTCCTCGTTGGTCACCGAGGCCATGGTGCTCTCGACCTGCAACCGCGTCGAGGTGTACGCCGTGGTCGAGGCGTTCCACGGTGGGCTGTCGGTGATCGGGCAGGTGCTCTCCGAGCATTCCGGCATGTCGCTCAACGATCTGACCAAATACGCCTACGTGCGGTACGCCGAGGCGGCCGTCGAGCATCTGTTCGCGGTGACCAGCGGCCTGGATTCGGCGGTCATCGGTGAAGCCCAGGTGCTGGGCCAGGTGCGCCGCGCCTACGCCACGGCCGAGGAGCATCAGACCGTCGGGCGCACCCTCCATGAGCTGGCCCAACGGGCGCTCAACGTGGGCAAGCGTGTGCACTCGGAGACGGGCATCGACGCCGCCGGCGCCTCGGTGGTCTCCGTCGCCCTCGGCATGGCCGAAACCAAACTTGCCGGCGGGCTGGCCGGACGTACGGCCGCAGTCGTCGGCGCGGGTTCGATGGGTGCGCTGGCCGCGGCCCATCTGGTGCGCGCCGGGATCGACCGGGTCAACGTGGTCAACCGCTCGCTGCCGCGGGCCCGGCGGCTGGCCCACAACCTCACCGAACAGGGCGTCGCAGCGCGGGCGATGGGCCTCGACCAGCTGGCCGAGGCCCTGGTCGACGCCGACGTCGTCGTCAGCAGCACCGGGGCGGTACGGCCCGTGGTCTCCCTGGCCGATGTGCACCATGCCCTAGCTCAGCGCAACGACGACGGGACGCGGCAGCTGATCGTCTGCGACCTCGGTATGCCACGTGACGTGGACCCGGCCGTGGCCGGGCTGCCCGGGGTCTGGGTGGTCGACATGGACCGCATCCAGCGGGAGCCCTCGGCGCGGGCCGCGGCCACCGATGCCGACGCCGCCCGCACGATCGTCGCCACCGAGGTTGCCAACTACCTGGCCGGGCAGCGGATGGCCGAGGTCACCCCGACCGTCACCGCCCTGCGGCAACGCGCCGCCGACGTGGTGGAGGCCGAGCTGCTGCGCCTGGACAACCGGCTGCCCGAGCTGGAGGCAGCACACCGCGACGAGGTGGCCAAGACGGTCCGCCGCGTCGTCGACAAGCTTTTGCACGCACCCACGGTGCGGGTGAAACAACTCGCCAGCGCGCCTGGCGGGGACAGCTACGCAGAAGCCTTGCGTGAGCTGTTCGAACTCGATCCGCAGGCCGTCGAAGCTGTGGCGGCTAGCGAATTGCCCTTCATGACAACAGATCTCGATAAGTCTGAGTAGAGCTTGGAAAAAACGCGCGATACGGTCATCCGGATCGGCACCCGGGGTAGCCTGCTGGCGACCACGCAGGCCGGCACCATCAGGGACGCTTTGCGAGCCGCGGGCCACGCCTGCGAGCTGGTGATCATCTCCACCGAGGGCGACCGCAACCAGGGCCCCATCGCCGACATCGGCGTCGGGGTCTTCACCGCGGCGCTGCGGGAGGCGATCCACGACGGCCGGGTGGACATGGCCGTGCACTCCTACAAAGATTTGCCCACCGCTCGTGACGATCGGTTTGTCATCGCCGCTGTGCCGTCCCGCGAGGACCCGCGTGACGCGCTGGTGGCCCGTGACGGACTGGTGCTCGGCGAGTTGCCGGCGGGCTCGGTGATCGGCACGTCGAGTGCGCGACGGGCCGCGCAGCTTAGAGCACTGGGTCTCGGTTTGGAAATCCGCCCCCTACGAGGCAACCTAGATACCAGGTTGAACAGGGTTACGAGCGGCGATCTCGACGCCATCGTGGTTGCCCGAGCGGGTCTGGCCCGGATCGGACGCCTCGATGTGGTCACCGAGTCGCTCGAGCCGGTGCAGATGTTGCCAGCGCCGGCTCAGGGTGCGCTCGCGGTGGAATGCCGCGCCGGCGACACCGAACTGATTTCGGTGGTGTCGGAGCTGGACGACGCCGACACGCGCGCCGCGGTCACCGCAGAACGGATCCTGCTCGCCGAACTGGAGGCGGGTTGTTCCGCACCGGTGGGCGCGATCGCCGAGGTGGTCGAGTCCATCGATGAGGACGGCAATGTCTTCGAAGAGCTGTCGTTGCGCGGCTGCGTGGCGACGCTGGACGGATCCGACGTGATCCGTGCGTCCGGCATCGGGACCCCCGGCCGGGCCACCGACCTGGGTTTGTCGGTGGCCGCGGAGCTTTTCGATCTGGGCGCACGCGAGCTGTTGGTAGAGCGCGGGAGTGAAGAATGACCATGCGAGGTCGCAAGGCGAAGCCCGGCCGCATCACATTTGTCGGCTCGGGCCCGGGAGATCCCGGGTTGCTGACGGCACGGGCACAGGCCGTGCTGGCGCATGCCGAGTTGGTGTTCACCGATCCCGACGTGCCCCAAGCGGTCCTGGAGCTCGTCGGCACCGAGCTGCCGCCGGCGTCGGGCCCGGCCCCGGCCGAGCCGGCCAAGGCTGACGGGACCGACGCCGACTCCGGTGCGACGTCAGAGGCCGCGCAGGCCGCCGTCATCCCCGGTGGCCCCGAGATCCGTCCCGCCCTCGGCGATCCCGCCGAGGTGGCCAAGACCCTGGCCGCCGAGGCCCGCCACGGCTACGACGTGGTGCGCCTGGTCGCCGGTGACCCGCTGTCGGTCGATGCGGTGATCACCGAGATCGGTGCCCTGGCCAAGAGCCACGTGAACTTCGAGATCGTCCCCGGGCTGCCCGCCACCAGCGCGGTGCCTACCTATGCGGGTCTGCCGCTGGGCTCTGCGCACACCGTGGCCGATGTCCGCGGTGACGTGGACTGGGCCGCGCTGGCCGCCGCACCCGGGCCGCTGATCCTGCACGCCACCGCCTCGCATCTGCCGGATGCGGCGCGCACCCTGATCGAGCACGGGCTCGTCGACACCACCCCGGTGGTGGTGACCGCGAGCGGCACCACCTGCCAGCAGCGCTCGGTGGAGACCACGCTCGGTGGACTGACCGACAAGGCCGTGCTGGAAAAGCCGGCCGGCAGTGAGCTGGCCGGCCCGCTCACCGGTCCACTGGTCGTCACCATCGGCAAGACCGTCGCGAACCGGGCCAAGCTGAACTGGTGGGAGAGCCGCGCCCTGTACGGCTGGACCGTGCTGGTGCCGCGCACCAAGGACCAGGCCGGTGAGATGAGCGACAAGCTGGTCGGCCACGGCGCTCTGCCGGTCGAGGTGCCCACCATCGCCGTCGAGCCGCCGCGGAGCCCGGCGCAGATGGAGCGTGCGGTCAAGGGTCTGGTCGACGGCCGGTTCCAGTGGGTGGTGTTCACCTCCACCAACGCCGTGCGGGCGGTGTGGGAGAAGTTCAACGAGTTCGGTCTGGACGCGCGGGCGTTCTCCGGCGTGAAGATCGCCTGCGTCGGGCAGGCCACCGCCGACAAGGTGCGCGCGTTCGGTATCAACCCCGAACTGGTGCCGTCGGGCGAGCAGTCCTCCTTGGGCCTGCTCGACGAGTTCCCGCCGTTCGATGAGGTTTTCGACCCGGTGAACCGGGTGCTGCTGCCGCGCGCCGACATCGCCACCGAGACGCTGGCCGAGGGGCTGCGGGAACGCGGCTGGGAGATCGAGGATGTCACCGCCTACCGCACCGTGCGGGCCGCTCCGCCGCCGGCGCAAACGCGCGAGATGATCAAGACCGGTGGTTTCGACGCGGTCTGCTTCACCTCGAGCTCGACGGTGCGCAACCTGGTCGGTATCGCCGGCAAGCCGCATGCTCGCACCATCGTGGCCTGCATCGGCCCGAAAACCGCTGAAACCGCAGCCGAATTCGGCCTGCGCGTGGATGTCCAGCCGGAGACGGCTGCGGTCGGGCCACTGGTCGACGCGCTCGCCGAGCACGCCGCCCGACTGCGGGCCGAAGGGGCGCTGCCCCCGCCGCGCAAGAAGAGCCGCCGCCGGTAACCACCCGCCGTTACGGCATTCCAGCAGGCAGGTATCTGCGCTTTTCCGGCCGGATGGTATTTCGGCGAAGGAGCGGAAGTAAGGAGACCAGCTAGTGGCTTTCCCGAGGCATCGTCCCCGTCGTCTGCGCTCGACCCCGGCGATGCGTCGTCTGGTCGCCCAATCTTCGTTGGAGCCACGGCATCTGGTGTTGCCGATGTTCGTCGCCGACGGCATCACGGAGCCGCGGCCGATCTCCTCGATGCCCGGCGTGGTGCAACACACCAGGGATTCGTTGCGCCGGGCGGCCGCCGACGCGGTAGCCGCGGGAGTGGGCGGGCTGATGCTGTTCGGCGTACCCCGCGACGAGGACAAGGATCCGACCGGAGCCGTCGGCGTGCACCCGGACGGCATCCTCAACGTGGCGTTGCGGGATCTGGCCAAGGACCTCGGCGATGCCACCGTGCTGATGGCCGATACCTGCCTGGACGAGTTCACCGATCACGGCCACTGCGGCGTCCTGGATGCCACCGGCCGGGTGGACAACGACACCACCAACGCCCGTTACGTGGAACTCGCTGTGGCACAAGCGCAATCGGGCGCACACGTGGTGGGCCCCAGCGGCATGATGGACGGCCAGGTGGCCGCGATCCGCGACGGCTTGGACGCGGCCGGGTACACCGACGTGGCCATCCTGGCCTATGCGGCCAAGTTCGCCTCGGCGTTCTACGGCCCGTTCCGGGAAGCGGTGTCCTCCAGCCTGACCGGAGACCGGCGCACCTATCAGCAGGATCCCGGCAACATCCGAGAGGCCGTGCACGAGATCGAGCTCGACCTGGACGAGGGCGCCGACATCGTGATGGTCAAGCCCGCGATGAGTTACCTCGACGTGGTGCGCGCCGCCGCCGACATCTCACCGGTACCCGTTGCCGCATACCAGATTTCAGGTGAGTACTCGATGATCTGTGCGGCCGCGGCCAACGGTTGGATCGACTTGCAGGCCGCCGCGCTGGAATCGTTGATCGGGATCCGGCGGGCCGGCGCCGACATCGTGTTGACCTATTGGGCGGCCGAGGTCGCCGGCTGGCTCGCGTGACCGAACCGCACCCTGACCCCACCGGGCGTCCCGCCGACGTCGACACCGGGTTCTGGTTGTGGACGGCGGCGCTGGTGCTGATGGTGCTCGGGTATCTCGTCGACGCGCTGACCGGATCCGGCTCGGGCGCCCAACGCTCGATGACCGTCGTCTTCTCGATCATGTTCCTGGCGGTCCTGGCCTCCATCGTGGGTGCCTTCCTGGTGCTCCTGCGCCAGGGCTATCGCTGGGCACGCACGGTGTTGACCAGCGGGGGACTGGTGGCGATCCTGCATTCGGTCACCAGCTTGCTGACCGGTGAGCGCCAGGACGCCGCTGCGGTCGGTTATGCGGTCACCGCGATCGTCGGTTCGGTACTGATCGCCGGCGGGCTGTACCTGCTCTACCGCAAGGACGCCGACGCCTTCTTCACCCGCTGATTCGCTACGCTTTGCCGACAATGCCTGCAACGCCCGCGTCGTCAGAGTCCCACCCAGCCCCGAACCGGCCGCTCGTGGCGACCGTCGGCTTCTCCTTTTGGCTGGTGGCCTCGGTTCTGCTGATCGTCGGCGGAATGATCGCGGCATCGGTGAGCCTGCCGGGGCTGGACACCTGGCTATTCCGCGGCGGCGGGGTGCTGACGGCTCTCGCCGGGCTCGGCATGGCCTTCCTGGCCGGCCGCAGCCGTACCGGTGACCGCCGTTATCTGCGGGCGGCGATCGCCTTGTCGTTGGCGATCACGGTCATCGTGGCGTTGACTGCGCGGTTCGGCGTGGTCCACATTCTCACGGTGTTCGGTGTGGTGTTGCTGATCGTGGGGACCGGCCTGAGCGCGCTGTCGCTGCGGAGGGGAGTCGATGGTGAGTGAGCCGGTGAGCAAGGCTGCCCCGAAGGTGCTGTTCTACGAGCAGGGCGCGAGCTGGGCGTGGCTGCTGCTGGGGCCGTTCGCCGGGATCGGGATGGCGATCCTGCAGAAGACCGGCGGATACGGCCACGATCTGTGGATCCCGCTGGTGTTCCTGGTGTTGGTGTCGGGGTTCGTGGCGATCCAGATCAAGGCCGCGCGGATCCACACCTCGGTCGAGCTCACCGCCGACACCTTGCGTCAGGGCGCCGAGTCGACACGGGTCGACGAAATCGTGGAAATCTATCCCGAAGCGTCGGGTTCCGAGGTGCCGAAATGGCAGTCCGCGCGGGCACTCGGTGAGCTCACCGGCGTGCCGCGAGGACGCACCGGTATCGGGCTCAAGCTCACCGGTAAGCGCAATGCGCAGGCGTGGGCGCGAAAGCACCGCAAGCTGCGTGTAGCGCTGGAGGCACTGGTCGAGGAGCGCATCCAGTGAAACGCCGGGCTGTCGTCGAGTTCCTGGTGGCCGCGGTCGCCGCGGTGGGCTGCGTGCTGAGCTGGCACGCGGCCGCCCGCACGGTCGACGTGGCGCCGGTGCTGGATGGCGAGCCTGCCACGACCGCGGTGACGTACTCGTCGCCACTGCTCGTGTTGTCACTGATCCTGGCCGGGCTGGCCGGTGTGCTGATCGTGGTGGGCATCGCGCGACTGCGGCGCTGACCGTGACGGATTGGCATGGCGTGTCCGGCGGGGAGTCCGGCGCAGCGGTGTTCCGCAGCGCCGACGGTGCGCGGTATGCAAAGACGGTCGGGCCCGCCGGTGTGGCCGATCTGGCCGACGAACGGGACCGGCTTTCGTGGGCGCGTAGCCAGGATGTGCCGTGTCCGACGGTGATCGACTGGGGTATCGACGACGACGGCGGCGCGTTCCTGATCACCGGTGCCCTCGGCGGTGTCACGGCGGATCGGCTGCCGGAGGCGATCGTGCGGGCATCCTGGCCGGCGATCGTGGCTGCCGTCGTGGACCTGCACGCCATCGCGGTCGAGGGTTGTCCGTATCGCCGCGACGTGGACGACATGATGGCCCGGGCCCGGGCAACCGTTGCTGCCGCCGCGGTCGACCGCGAGTTCTTACGCGACGAAGCCCGGGATGTCCCGGCCGCCCAACTGCTGGCGCGTGTCGAACGTGAGGTCCAGTTGCGGCGCCGGCAAGAATCCGGCGACCTCGTGGTGTGCCATGGCGATCTGTGTCTGCCCAACATCGTGATCGACCCAGACCGGTTGGCGGTCGAGGGGTTCGTGGACCTGGGACGACTCGGCCTCGCCGATCGGCATGCCGATCTGGCGTTGCTGTCGGCCAATACCGCTGACACCTTTCCCGGCTTCGACGCGGCCGCCGTGGCAGGTCTGGCCGCAGGCTATCCGGGGCCGATCGACGAGGAACGTCTGCGGTTCTACCTCGCGCTGGACCCCCTGACCTGGGGGTGACGTCGCGCCGCGTCAGTCGGTGCTCTCGTGGTCTTCCAGACCCACCGCGGCGTGCAGCTCCTTACGGTCTTTGTCGAGGCGGTGATCGTCACCGCCCACTTCGCGCATCAGGTCCGACAGCGCGTCGGCGATGGCGTTCAGCTTGTGCTGCAGCGCGTTGTCGTTACGGGTCTGGGTGTTCTGCAGCAGCGCCACCAGCAGGAACGTGATGATCGTGGTCAGGGTGTTGATGATCAACTGCCACGTGTCGAGATCCAGCACCACGAACGTGGGCGCCCAGATCACCACGATCAACACACAGGCCACGAAGAACCAGGCCTTGGACACCCGATCGGCGACGCTGGTGGCGAAGCGGTCAAAGAGGGGCACCTCGTCGTCGACCTGGCTCGGCAGCGACGGCTTACCAGATTGGCCAGATTTGCCGGGTTTGTCGGAATTGGCGGGTTCACTCACCGCTGAAGAAGTGGTCACCGACGTTGAATACCCCGAATTGCTTTTCAACCGCAGGTCAGCCGCGTGTACGGCGGCTCCGGTGAGCGTCGTCACACACCTCTTGGTACAAAGTGCAAAATCTGTAACACTGTGTCCATGACTGAATTGGTCGAGCAGCCTCAGCAGCCTCAGGAAGCCGACGCCTTGCCTCTTGGCCCCGAATCGCTGGTCTGGAAGTACTTCGGCGACAACCGGATGTACCTGATCGGACCACGACCCGCCGTCCTGCAGAACATGCTGGCCGAACTCGGCCAGGGCGTGTTGGACCATTCGACGTTCTTCGCCGACACCGCCGAGCGGCTCAAGCGCACCATCCCGCCGATCTTTCGCACCGTCTACGGCTCCGAGGAGAACAACGCGGGCCTGCAGGTGCGCGACTTCCACCACCACGTCAAGGGCGATATGCCGGACGGGTCGCGGTACCACGCACTCGATCCTGACACCTACTTCTGGGCCCACGCGACGTTCGTCGAGCAGATCTTCTATTTCGCCGACACCTTCGTGAAACGCCTCAGCGACGCGGAGAAGGAACAGATCTATCTGGAGTCCAAGACCTGGTACCGCCGCTACGGGGTCAGCGACCGGCCGATGCCGGCCACCTACGCCGAGTTCGAACAGTACTGGGACCGGATGCTCAACGAGGTTGCCGTCCCACACAAGTCGGCCCGCTACGGCGTCGGCTATGTCACCAAGGGATTCCCGTGCCCCAAGGCCGTACACCCGGCGGTGTGGCGGATCGTCGCCACGGTGTTCAACCCCGTCGCGGCGTTCCTGACCGCCGGTGGCCTGCCGCCGCGCGCCCGTGATCTGCTCGACCTGCCGTGGAGCGAGCGTCAGGAACGCAACTACCAGCGGTTCGCCGCATTCTGGCGGAGCCGTCCGGTGAACTGGCTGTGGGATCATCTACCGATGAGCGTCCGCTACAACAAATTTGCCCAAAAAGGCTATGCCCGGGGTTGATTCGACGCGGTCTGATTCGTCGCCCGCGACGGCGGCAATCCTGGACGCGGCCCTCATCGAGTTCGAACGGCACGGCCTGCGCCGCGTCGCGCTCGACGATGTGGCGCGTCGGGCCGGGGTCAGCCGCACGACGATCTACCGCAGATTCGCCAACCGTGACGAGTTGGTGGGGGCGGTGATCGAACGCGAGAATGTCGCGTTGTTCGCCGATATCGCCAACGAGCTGAAAAGTGCCGGGCCCCAAGCGAATTACTACGTCGAGGCGTTCACTCTGTCGATCCTGCGGTTCCGGCGTCACCATGTGCTCAACCGGCTGATCGCCGACGAACCGGCTTTGGTCATGGAGATGCTGCACACCCATTACGGCGCCGCGATCGAACGGATGGCCGCGGCGCTGAAGGTGATCTTTCCGGCCGGCTTCGCCGAGCGGATCGGGGAACAGGCGGTCAACGATCTGGCCGACACCATCCTGCGGTACGCGGCGATGGTCCTGTTGCTTCCCAGCGTCGAACCTCTGGACACCGCCGAGGACATCCGGGCCTTTGCCACCAGGCATTTCCTGCCCAGCCTGCCGGCCTCGCTGCGTACCGTCCCGGCCTGAGCCGCGCTGTTTGGTGGATCACATTTTGGGGCAGCCGTTAGCCATGACTACTCAGGAACCCCCGGAAGTCACCGAGGAACACCACAAAGAAGCTGAACGCATCATGCAGTCGTATGACGATTCGCGCCCGACGGCCGTCTTGCCCGGAAGCGACGGCACCGTCTCGGGTACCGCCGTCAACGACTGGGTCGACGATGAAGGCAAGCCCGTGTACGGCCAGGACGACAACGATCAATAACCGTCGGGGATGCCGCGTTGCCTAAGGTGACGTATGTGACCCCGCTGGAGCGCATTGCCCCCGCCTTCGTGACGATGGCTCATCAGATCGTCTGGGCCTCGGTGGCCACCGTCGACGCCGACGGTCATCCGCGCACCCGCATCCTGCACCCGATCTGGGATTGGGATGGGACCGATCTGTTTGGCTGGGTCGCGACGGTGCCGAGCCCGGTCAAGCGCGCTCACCTGTCGGTACACCCGTATGTCTCGGTCAGTTACTGGAGTCCCACCCATGACACATGTGCGGCCGACTGCCTGGTCGAGTGGTACACCGACGACGAAACCTGTACCCAGGTCTGGGACCGGTTCGTAAACGGACCCGCGCCGGTGGGCTACGACCCGCACATCATCCCGCAGTGGAGCGCTGGACCGACGTCCGACGAGTTCGCCGCCCTGCGGCTCACCCCCTACCGGCTGCGGGTGATGCCCGGCACTGTCATGACGGCCGGTGCTGGCGAGGTGCTGAACTGGCGGACGTGACCGTGCCCTCCCGTGCTGGGCGCAACGGCCACCCCGGTCCTGCGCTGTCATGCCATCCCACGACGACGTCGGCGATCTCGGTGACCTCGGCGTCAGATTCGATCACCGCGTACGACGCGTTGTCAGGTAGGCCGTTGACCGAACATTCGTACCCGATCCGGTGGGCCAGATCGCGGGTCCAGCTCGCTGCGTGCGCGCGTCGGCGTGCCGGCAGCCGCCGTGCGTCGCAGATCAGCAGAACCCGCCGTGCGCCCACGGTGAGCGCGGCCGCGGTCGTGGAATCGCACGCCTCGTTCGCGCTCGTGCGCAGCCGGCGCCGTGAGGCGCAGTTCTGACGCCCGCCGAACCGGGCCCGCACGGTGTGTCCGTCGAAAATGGCGATCACCGATTCGATCGAGTCGATCTCGGCTGCGCTCAACGGCGGCGCTGCCGATTCCGTTGTACGCCACCGTTGCCGGAACGTTTTGTGGGTCACCGGCGGGTGGGCGTGTTTGACGGCGATGTGGCTTCGGCCCAGCGCGGCGGTGATCGCCCCGGAGACATCCGTCAGCCAACCGAGCACCAGCACCTGCGGGCCGGCGGAATCTCGATCCGCCACTGTAGTTCCACCCGCCGTTCTCCACGTCAATAAAGAATTGTCATAGGGTCGTCCCATCGATTTTTTCGCAAAATCATCCAGCCCGGCTAATACATCGGGGCGGGCCGACGGAATTTCGACGGAATTTCGAATTTCCGATGCGGCAGTTTCATGCGAAGAAAATCCGGCCCAGCCGTGCGAGGCGCGGTGAAGCCGGTGCGCTGACGGCTGGTGGCCGGAAAAACTGCAGTCCAGAGGTGTTAGGCCCGGTCCGGGCGCTTGCGCCTCGGAATGGTCTCGCCGGCCTCTGCGGCCTTGTCGCGCTTTGCCGCCCGGCGTTCCTTGATGGTCATCGCCGGTTTTTTGGGCGCGCGACCTTGAGATTTATCAGCCATCGTTGCTCCTTACTCGCAAACAATCACTGAGGCCGACCATACATCAGAAAAAAATAAAAGCCAGTCGGTCGTTTTGCCTCCGGCTTTCACCGCGCCCAGATGCCACTCGACCCCCGGGGCGGATGGCCCCAGGGGTCGAGGATGGTTGTCGGGTCAGGCGTTCTCGCGCCGCCGGTTCTCCGCTTCCGTGTCGGCCAAGTCATCGAGCTTGTCGGCCTTGACGCGCTTGTCGGCCGCGGATTGCCGGGCCGCTGTGGCGTCGTCCAACTTGTCCTCGGCGTCGGCCTTCGCGCTCTGCTCGTCCGCCCGGATCTCGGCCAGCTCCGCCGCCCCGGCGGCCTCTGCAGAATTCTTCCGGCGGGCGGCCACCTCGTCGACGCGTCGCTTTGCTTCGGCGGTTTGCTTCTGAACCCGTTGCGCGGCAGTGCTTTTACGTTGGGTGGCGGTCTGGCGGGCTTGGGTGGTCCGGCGTTTGCGGTCGTCGTGCGCCTCTGAGACATCCTCGGCGGCCTGGTCGCGGACCGCCGCCAGTTCGGCGTCTGCCTCCTTCAACTCGCCCTCGGCGACGGCATCGAGGGTGGCGGCCCGGGCCAGCGCGTCGCTGCGCTCACGCAGCGCGGTGCCGCGCTGCTCGAGCTCGGTATCGCCCAACGCGCCACCGATCCCGGCGTCCAGCGAGCCGAGCGAACGTTGGTACAACAGGCGCGCCGGCGATTCCGGGTCCAACTTCGAGATCAGCCGGTCGTCGACCACCTGAAGCGGGAACCGCGCGATCCGGTACTGCAGGCGCAGCGCGGCGAACGGGATTTCCATGACATTCATCGCTTCTCCTCGGGGTTCTCGGGGAGGTCGGCGGATATCTGATCCGCCGCCTCGCGCCAGCGCTCGGCTTCTACCTTTGTCTCGGCGGCCTCGGCGACGGCTTCACGGTGCTCTTCGACCGCGTCGGCCACATCGGCCACCGCGGCGCCGACTTCGGCGTTCTCCTCGGTTCTGGCCCGTTCGATCTCGGCTTGTGCGTCGAGCTCAGCCCGGGTGGTCGCCTGTTGGACGGCGTGGCGGCCGGCCTGCTCGGCCGAACGCTTCTGGGCCGCCCGGGAAAGGTCCACGGAATTCTCGACTGCCTCCGTACGGGCCTGGACCTCACTACGGGATTGCGCCGCGTCACGTTGCGCCTCGCCGGCCTCTGCCCGGGCCTCCTTGGCTTCGGCGTCGGCAATGGCCTCGGCGTTGTTGGCCGCTCGCCGCTCCTTGGCGGCGCTCTGCTCCAACTGGCCCTCGGCGGTCAACGAGTCGTTGTCGGTCAACGCGCCGACGATCTCTTTGGCTTTTCCCTTCACCGAGTCGATCAAGCCCTCGCGCGCCTCGGTTGCCCTGCTGTGTTTGGCCATGTCAGCCCCTTCTCCGGTTCCTGGCCGGTCGGCCACAGTGGAGTGCTTTCGTGACAGGCCGCGTACCCGCCGGTTCACCGAAGTCAAACCCGACAGTGTCCGGGGACACAGTCGCGCCACTTCGCCGCGCGCCCGGCGTCGTACCCGGTCAGGCGACCCGGCGAAGCAATACCGCCTGTTCGACCGGCACACGTTCGAAGACCCGGCGCACCCGGCCCCGCACCCGGGCGGCCGCCTCGGCTTTCGTCACCACCCGGGGATCGGTGAGGTGGATGGTCTTGCCGTGGCGGCGCATCTGGGCGTGTCCGGCGGCTGTGATGTTCTTGAGCCAGTCCCGGTTCGGGCCGTAGGTGAGCAGGATCGCGACGCCTTCATCGGTGGGAAACACCGACAGGGGAGTGCGGTAGCGGGTGCCGGACGTGCGCCCGACGTGTTCGAGGATGCCGTACAGCGGCGCCCAGCCGGCCCAGAGTTTTTGAATGGGATTGGTGACATACCGGTTGACACGGGCCAGCCATTGCGGCAACTGCATACCCGATTCAATCGCAGCCGCGACAGGCGTCACAACCTACTACGGTCGGATTTCGATCGGTTTCTCCGAGGTATTTCATCCGGCCGAGATCAGGCCGTGAGGTCCTCAGCTATGCCACACATGCGGGCAAGCTTGCGATCGACGGTGAGCAGCGGCATTCGGAGCTGACTGGCCAACTCGACATAAAGCGCGTCGAGCAGCCGGATGTCTGCCCGACGCGCCCATGCGCCGAGGATGAGCGAGTCGAGGTCGTGACGTTGCACCGGGAGGTGCGCCAGTCGGTTGAGTCCGGCTTCGACGTCGATAGCATCGATCGTCCCTGCGCGGTTGAGTCGCCCCAACGCCGACAAGACTTCTGCGTCAAGATGCGCTGGCGCATGCATGCGGGTGTCGCGTAGACGCTGTTGCACCGTCGCGCTGTACGTGAAGTCGCCCAACAACTCGACAAGGGCGGAGGCATCGATCACCACATGCTCGGCTGGGGATTGCCCAGCGCTCATTGCGGCCCACCGAACTCGTCGCGAGCTTCGTCCAAGGCGGTTATGGCCGCCTCGTGTGATCGACGGCCGCGCAGCGGCGCAAGCGCGTCGAGCCAAGTGTTCGTCGCTCTGCGATCGAGCTCCTCGGTGAGGGCCTTCTGCACTATTGCGGACACGTTGACCTCGGCTGAGCGCGCCCGATCGGCCAGCTCATCTGGGACATAGACATTCAGCCGTGCCATACACACACTATACACACGTGTCCGCTTCCATCGGGGATCTCGCTGTCCACCGGATCGATCCCTTGGCGCGACCGACGGCGAGCACCGAGACTGAACACATGGCCTATCTCAAACCGCCGTGGTTCGTCCGCAAGGTGGTGGAGGGTTACTTTCGCGATCTGCCCGATGACGCCGACCATCCGGTGTTCGCGTTGACACCGGTCGGGTGACGCGGGCGGGTGACACGAATGGGTGACCCTGCCCACTACACCCTGTAGTTGACGCATTTGCACCGGCTGGGACACTGGTGGCCATGCGTGTTGACCAAGCGCACACACCGCGATCGGCCCAGCTGTTCTCCGACGCGTGCGCAGTTATCCCCGGTGGGGTGAACTCCCCGGTGCGTGCCTTCAACTCCGTCGGGGGCACCCCGAGGTTCATCACCTCCGCCCAGGGCTACTGGCTCACCGATGCCGACGGCAATCGTTACGTCGACCTCGTCTGCTCGTGGGGGCCGATGCTGCTCGGCCACGCGCACCCGGCGGTCGTGGAGGCGGTCCAGAAGGTGGCCGCCGACGGTCTGAGCTTCGGTGCCCCGACCCCGTCGGAGACCGAGTTGGCCGCCGAGATCATCGCTCGGGTGTCCCCGGTCGAGCGGTTGCGTCTGGTCAACTCGGGCACCGAGGCGACCATGAGCGCGATCCGGCTGGCCCGCGGCTACACCGGGCGCGCCAAGATCATCAAGTTCTCGGGCTGCTATCACGGGCACAGCGACGCGCTGCTGGCCGACGCCGGCTCCGGCGTCGCCACCCTGGGACTGCCGTCCTCGCCGGGAGTCACCGGCGCGGCTGCGGCCGACACCATCGTGTTGCCGTACAACAACGTCGAGGCCGTCGAGGAGATCTTCGGTCGATTCGGCGACGAAATCGCTTGTGTCATCACCGAAGCCAGCCCGGGCAACATGGGCACGGTGCCGCCGCTGCCCGGATTCAACGCCGCGTTGCGCCGGATCACCGCGGCCCACGGCGCGCTGCTGATCCTCGACGAGGTGATGACCGGCTTCCGGGTGAGCCGTTCGGGTTGGTACGGACTGGAGCCCGTCGACGCCGACATCTTCACGTTCGGCAAGGTGATGAGTGGTGGCCTGCCGGCCGCGGCGTTCGGCGGCAGCGCCGAGGTGATGGGTCGGCTGGCCCCGCTCGGGCCGGTCTATCAGGCCGGCACCCTGTCGGGTAACCCGGTGGCGATGGCGGCCGGGCTGGCCACGTTGCGTCACGCCGACGACGCCGCCTACGCCCGGGTGGACGCCAACGCCGACCGGTTGGCCGGTCTGCTCACCGGTGCGTTGACCGATGCCGGTGTGGCGCACCGGGTTCAGCGCGCCGGCAACATGCTCAGCGTGTTCTTCACCGAGGGGCCGGTCACCGACTTCGCCACCGCCAAGGACACCGAAACCTGGCGCTTCCCACCGTTCTTCCATGCGTTGCTGGAGGCCGGGGTCTATCCGCCGTGTAGCGCCTTCGAAACCTGGTTTGTGTCAAGCGTTTTGGACGACGAGGCGTTCTCGCGGATCGCCGACGCGCTGCCCGGCGCAGCCCGTGCCGCCGCGGAGGCCACAGCGTGACAAGAACGACAGTGCACGTGATGCGCCACGGCGAGGTCCACAACCCCGAGAAGGTGCTCTACGGGCGGTTGCCGGACTATCACCTCTCCGAGCGTGGCCGGGCGCAGGCGCAGGCTGCCGCGGACTGGTTGGCCGACCAGGACATCGTCTACGTGGTGGCCTCGCCGCTGGAGCGGGCGCAGGAGACGGCCGCGCCGATCGCCGAGAAGCACAGTCTGCCGATCGCCACCGACGACGATCTCATCGAGTCGTGGAACATGTTCGAGGGCAAGCGGGTGTCCCCGGGGGACGGCGCCCTGCGCGACCCACGTAACTGGCCGTTGCTGCGCAATCCCGCCAAACCGTCGTGGGGTGAGCCCTACGAGGAGATCGCGCCCCGGATGATGGCGGCGATGCACCGGGCCCGGGAGAAGGCGGCCGGCCACGAAGCCGTATGCGTGAGCCATCAGCTTCCGGTCGAGACGCTGCGCCGGGCGATGATCGGACGCAAGCTGGCCCATCTGCCGTTGCCGCACAGCCGGTTGTGCAACCTGTCCTCGATCACGTCGTTCACCTTCGATGACGACAAGCTGATCCGGTGGGGTTACACGGAGCCCTGGGGCATCTGAATGAGGTCGTTGTTCGCCCGGGTGAGCGTGGCGGTGCTGGCGGGGCTGGTGCTGCTCACCGGATGCTCCACGGGTGACGACGCGGTGGCCCAGGGCGGCACCTTCGAGTTCGTCGCCCCCGGCGGGAAGACCGACATCTTCTACGACCCACCCGAAAGCCGCGGCCGCCCAGGAAAATTGACGGGGCCTTCGTTGACCGACCCGGCCAAGACCATCTCCCTCGACGATTTCGCCGGCCAGGTCGTGGTGATCAATGTCTGGGGCCAGTGGTGTGGGCCGTGCCGGGCCGAGATCGGTCAGCTGGAGAAGGTCTACACCGAGACGCACGATCAGGGCGTGGCGTTTCTGGGCATCAACGTGCGCGACAACAACCGCCAGGCCGCAGTCGATTTCGTCACCGACCGCAAGGTCACCTTTCCGTCGATCTACGACCCGGCGATGCGCACCATGATCGCCTTCGGGGGCAAGTACCCGACCACGGTGATCCCCTCGACCGTGGTGCTCGACCGGCAACACCGGGTCGCCGCGGTGTTCCTGCGTGAACTGCTGGCCGAGGATCTCGAGCCGCTCTTGGCCAGATTGACCAAGGAACCCGGACCGGCGCCGGAAGGCGCACAGAAGTGACCGGTTTCGCCGAGATCGCCGCGGCCGGGCCGGTGCTGCTGGCGCTGGGCATCAGTGTGCTGGCCGGGTTGGTGTCCTTCGCCTCGCCGTGCGTGGTGCCGCTGGTGCCCGGGTACCTGTCGTATCTGGCGGCGGTCGTCGGGGTCGACGAGTCCGATGCGGTGTCGGGTGCCGTCGGTGTCAAGACCGCGCGGTGGCGGGTGGCCGGGGCGGCGGCGTTGTTCGTGGCGGGCTTCACCGTGGTGTTCCTGCTCGGCGCGGTGGCGGTGCTCGGGATGACCACCACGCTGATCGTCAATCAGGTTCTGCTGCAACGCATCGGCGGTGTGGTGACGATCGTGATGGGGCTGGTGTTCGTGGGCTTCATCCCGGCGTTGCAGCGTCAGGCCCGGTTCGCGCCGCGGCAATGGTCCACCATGGCGGGGGCGCCGCTGCTGGGCGCGGTGTTCGCCCTGGGCTGGACGCCGTGCCTGGGGCCGACGCTGACCGGGGTGATCGCGGTGGCCTCGGCCACCGACGGGGCCACGGTGGCGCGCGGGGTGGTGCTGGTGTTGGCCTACTGCTTCGGTCTGGGTATCCCGTTCGTGGTGCTGGCCCTGGGCTCGGCGCGGGCGGTCACCGGCCTGGGCTGGTTGCGTCGGCACACCCGCACCATCCAGATCTTCGGCGGGGTGTTGTTGATCTTGGTGGGCGCCGCCCTGGTGACCGGATTGTGGAACGAGTTCGTGTCGTGGGTGCGCGACGCATTCGTCAGTGACGTGAGGCTGCCGATATGACCCAAGTGTCTCCGCGAGCAGACACAAACCAGCACAAAAATCAGCGTTTTGGTACGGGTTTGCGTCTGCTCGCGCAAAGAGGTTTCGCGCTGATCCGCAACACCTGGCGGACCCTGACGTCGATGGGCACCGCGCTGGTGCTGCTGTTCCTGCTGGCGCTGGCGGCGATCCCCGGTGCGCTGTTGCCCCAACGCAGCCTCAACGAGTCCAAGGTCGACGAATACCTGGCCGCCCATCCCACCATCGGGCCGTGGCTGGACCGCGTGCAGGCCTTCGACGTGTTCTCCAGCTTCTGGTTCACCGCGATCTACGTGCTGCTGTTCATCTCGCTGGTGGGATGCCTGACCCCGCGCATGATCGAGCACTTCCGCAGCCTGCGCGCAGTGCCGGTGCCGGCACCGCGCAACCTGGGCCGGTTGCCCAAGCATTACGACGACCAGGTGAGCGCCGAGCCCGCCGAGCTCGCCGAAACGGTGACGAAGCGGCTCAAGGGCTGGCGCACGGTCACCCGGCAGCAAGACGACGGGATCACCGAAATCTCAGCGGAGAAGGGGTATCTGCGCGAGTTCGGCAACATCGTCTTCCACTTCTCGCTGCTGGGCCTGTTGGCTGCCGTGGCGGTCGGCAAACTGTTCGGCTACGAGGGCAATGTCATCGTGATCGCCGACGGCGGCCCGGGGTTCTGCACCGCCTCGCCGGCCGCGTTCGACTCCTTCCGGGCCGGCAACACCGTCGACGGCACCGCACTGAACCCGATGTGCCTGCGGGTCAACGACTTCGACGCGCATTATCTGCCCACCGGTCAGGCGTTGTCGTTCGCTGCCGACATCGACTACCAGGCCGGTGACGATCTGGCCGCCAACACCTGGCAGCCGTACCGCCTGGAGGTCAACCACCCGCTGCGGATCGGCGGGGATCGGGTGTACCTGCAGGGCCACGGATATGCCCCGACGTTCACCGTGACCTTCCCCGACGGGCAGCAGCGCACCCAGACCATCCAGTGGCGGCCCGAGGAGCAGCTGACCCTGCTGTCGTCGGGCGTCATGCGCATCGACCCGCCGGCGGGCACGTATCCCAACCCCGACGAGCGCCGTAAGCACCAGATCGCGATCCAGGGCCTGTTCGCGCCCACCAAGGAACTCGAGGGCACGCTGCTGTCGTCGAAGTTCCCGGCGCTCGACGATCCCGCCGTCGCGGTGGACATCTACCGCGGTGACACCGGGCTGGACACCGGCCGGCCGCAGTCGCTGTTCACCCTCGATCCCCGGCTGATCGGTCAGAACCGGCTGACGAAGGTGGCCCGGGTGAACCTGGTCGAAGGTCAGGACACCACGCTCGACGACGGCACCAAGGTCCGGTTCGACGGTGCCGTCCCGTTCGTGAACCTGCAGGTCTCCCACGACCCGGCCCAGGTGTGGGTGCTGGTGTTCGCGATGTCGATGATGGCCGGGTTGCTGGTGTCGTTGGTGGTGCGCCGGCGTCGGATCTGGGTTCGGATTCAGCCCGCTTCTGCAGGTACGGTGAACGTCGAGCTGGGCGGGCTGGCCCGTACCGATAACTCCGGTTGGGGCGACGAGTTCGAGAAGCTGACCGGGCGGTTGTTGGAGGGCTACATCGCGCCGGCGGGAGAGAAGGACGCATGAACACCGAGCACATCGACATCGGGCTGGCCAGATACTCCGACTGGGCGTTCACGTCGTCGGTGCTGATCCTGGTCGGCGGGCTGATCCTGCTCGCCATCGAACTCGCCTACAGCCGCGGCCGCAAAGTCGAATCCAGGGAACTGGTCGGGGCCACCGCGGGCTCGCGCGTGGGCGCCGACAGCACAACGCCCGGCGTCGTCGTCGAGGAACCGCGGCGGTCGTTCGACGAGCGCGTCGGCAAGACCGGTCTGGCCCTGACCTATGTCGGCATCGGCATGTTGTTCATTTGCATCGTGCTGCGTGGCCTGGCCACCTCGCGGGTGCCGTGGGGCAATATGTACGAGTTCATCAACCTGACCAGCTTCTGCGGCCTGGTCGCGGCGGCGGTCGTGCTGCGCAAGCCGCAGTACCGCGCGCTGTGGGTGTTCGTTCTGGTGCCGGTGCTGATCCTGCTGACGGTGTCGGGACGCTGGCTGTACTCCAACGCCGCCCCGGTGATGCCTGCGCTGCAGTCTTATTGGCTGCCCATTCACGTGTCGGTGGTCAGCCTCGGCTCCGGGGTGTTCCTGGTCGCCGGTGTGGCCAGCATCCTGTTTCTGCTCAAGATGTCGCCGCTGGCCGATCGGGACAACGGCCTGGGCCGCGTCATCTCACGGCTGCCCGATGCCCAGACGCTGGATCGGATCGCCTACCGCACCACGATTTTCGCGTTCCCGATCTTCGGCTTCGGCGTGATCTTCGGCGCCATCTGGGCCGAGGAGGCCTGGGGCCGCTACTGGGGCTGGGACCCCAAGGAGACGGTGTCGTTCATCGCGTGGGTGGTCTATGCGGCGTACCTGCATGCCCGCTCGACCGCGGGTTGGCGTGATCGAAAGGCCGCCTGGATCAACGTGGTGGGCTTCGTCGCGATGGTCTTCAACCTGTTCTTCATCAACCTGGTGACGGTGGGTCTGCATTCTTACGCCGGCGTCGGTTAGCCCTCAGCGCGATTCACACCGCGTGGGTATCCGCTTCGAGGACCGCGCTAAGGTCGGGCGACGGCAAGTTGTCCGAACGGAGGGAAGATCGGTGTCCGAGTCCGAACACCCAGAGTCCGAGACGGCGGATACCCCGCCCCTGCCGCCGGCCGACGAGCCGACCGTCGTCGACCAGGCCGGCCCGCCGGTCATCGAGGCGCCCGCCGAGTCATCCGCCCCTGACCCGCTCCCGCCACGTCCGGCCGTCGAACCTCCGCTTGTCCCTTCGGTGTTCGCTCCGGTGCCGGCGTTCCGTAATCAGCAACGCTTCAGCAATCCGGCCGAGCCCGGGGTGTCCACCCCGTTGCCGGCGGAGTGGACGGCGCCGACTCCGCCGCATGGCGTCCCGGTGCTCGCCGCACCGCCGGCGCCCGCCCGGTTCGAGGGCCCCGCTGCCGAGCCTCCGATCGCCGCGGACTTCGCCACGCCCTACCGAGATCTGTCCACCACGGCCCTGCTCGGCCAGCGCAAGAATCCGCCCACCTCGGGCTGGCGTAAGGCGCTGTACGTGGCGTCGTTCAAACAGGTCAACGTGGGCGAAAGCCCCAAGACCACTCACCGCAACAACTTGATCGCCGAGGTCAGCCAGCCGTTGCAGGGCTGCTACCGGATCGCGTTGATGTCGCTGAAAGGTGGGGTGGGCAAGACGACGATCACCGCGACGTTGGGCGCGACGTTTGCCTCGATCCGCGGTGATCGCGTGGTCGCGGTCGACGCCAACCCCGACCGGGGCACGTTGAGCCAGAAGGTGCCGTTGGAGACGGCCGCCACGGTGCGACACCTGCTGCGCGACGCCGAAGGTATCGAGCGTTACAGCGACGTGCGCGCCTACACCTCACAGGGCCCGAGCCGGCTGGAAGTGCTGGCGTCCGAGAGTGATCCGGCGGTGTCGGAGGCCTTCAGCTCCGACGATTATCTGCGTGCGCTTGAGGTGCTGGAGCGCTTCTACAGCCTGGTGCTCACCGATTGCGGCACGGGGTTGATGCATTCGGCGATGTCGGCGGTGCTGTCCAAGGCCGACGTGCTGGTGGTGATCAGTTCGGGTTCGGTCGACGGGGCGCGCAGTGCCTCGGCGACGTTGGACTGGCTCGACGCGCACGGACATCAGGATCTGGTGCGCAATTCCATCGCGGTGATCAACGCGGTGCGGCCCCGCTCGGGCAAGGTCGATCTGTCGAAGGTGGTCGATCACTTTTCCCGGCGCTGCCGCGCGGTGCGCCTGGTGCCGTTCGATCCGCATCTGGAGGAGGGCGCCGAGATCAGCTTGGATCGGCTCAAGCCTGCCACCCGCGAGGCGCTCATCGAATTGGCGGCCGTGGTGGCCTCGGACTTTGCCGGAGCGCGCCGGTCGATGGACAAGCGCGCCTGACGCAGGTCAGGAACGCGGGTTGTCGCCGTGCCCGAGTCGACGCAGGAAATCCGGGTCGTCGTCTGGCCCGATCACCCGCGTCCTGGGTTGACTGGAAGAGACCCGCGCCAGCCGCCAGCCCACGTACACCAGGCTCGCTGCGGCTATGAGCAGGAGTAGATACGCCACTCGAAACCTCCTTGATCCGAATATACGCGTCGTCGGTAGGCTCGGAGCGTGTCAGGAAGTGGTTCGACCTCGCGCATGGTCACCGATGTCGCGGTATATCTGGTTGCCCGGTTGGTGCTGGTGGCCGTGCTGACCGCGGCGATCTACGGCGTGGGGCATCTGATCGCCGGGGATTTCCCGGTCGTGGTGGCGTTGTTGTTCGCGATCGTGATCGCGCTGCCGGTCGGGATCTGGCTGTTCCGCCCGCTGCGCGAGCGTGCGACGGCGTCCATCGCGCTGGTCGACGAGCGTCGACGCAAGGATCGTGAGCAGCTGCAGGCGCGGTTGCGGGGCGACGAGCCGCCGAAAGCGGGCTAGCGCAGGAACGCCGATCCTTTCTCGCGGTCCAGGTAGGTGTCAGACTTGTTCTTGAGGCAGAAGACGTACACCGCCAGTGAGATCGCGATGCACACCGTGACGTAGGCGATGAACCACGGAACGTGGTCACGGTCCTTGAGCGCCTGGTAGATCACCGGCGCGGTACCGCCGAACATCGAATTGGCCAGGGCGTAGCCGACGCCCACCCCGAGGGCACGGACATGGGACGGGAAGAGTTCGGATTTCACCAGGGCGTTGATCGACGTGTAGCCGGTCAGGATCACGTACCCGATGATGACCAGAAGGAACGACAGCAGCGGTGAATGTGTCTGGGGCAGATAGGTGAACAGGACGTAGGTGTAGAGCACCCCGCCGATACCGAACCAGATCAGCAGCGGTTTGCGGCCCACCTTGTCGCTGATCATGCCGCCGACCGGCTGGATGGCCATCAGGAAGATCAGCCCGATCAGGTTCACCCAGGTCGCCGTCATGGCCTGGTCTTTGTAGGTGGTCTTGACGATCGCCGGGGCGTTGACGCTGTAGGCGTAGAAGGCCAGCGTGCCACCCATGGTGATCATGAAGCACAGCAGAAGCGGTCTCCAGTACCGGGTGACCAGCTCGCGTAGTGACCCCGAGCTGGTGTCCTTGCCCTCCCGGATCGCCTCGAGTTGTTCGGCCGACAGGGATTCGTCCATGCTCCGCCGCAGCCAGAACACCACCACGGCGGCCACCCCGCCGATGGCAAAGCCGATGCGCCAACCGAATTCGTGAACCTGCTCGGGGGTGAACGCGGTCAGGATGAGCAGCAGGGTGAACTGCGCCAGCACGTGACCGCCGACCAGGGTGACGTACTGGAACGAGGAGAAGAAGCCGCGACGTTCGCGGGTGGCGGCCTCGGACATGTAGGTGGCCGAGGTGCCGTACTCGCCGCCGGTGGCGAAACCCTGCACCAGCCGGCACAGGATCAGGATGATCGGCGCTGCGAGGCCGATGGTTTCGCGCGAAGGCACCAACGCGATGACCATCGAGCACGCGGCCATCAGCGAGACGCTGACGGTCAGCGCCGCGCGGCGGCCGCGTCGGTCGGCGAAGCGGCCGAAGAACCACGAGCCCAGCGGGCGGGTGAGGAACGTGATCGCGAAGATCGCGTAGACGTAGACCGTGGCGTTCTTGTCGGCCGGGTCGAAGAACTGCGCCTCGAAGTACGTGGCGAACACGGTGTAGACGTAGACGTCATACCACTCGACGAGGTTGCCCGACGAACCCTTGATGGTGTTCCAGATGGCCCGTCGCGTTTCGGCGCGGCTCGAGGGCGCGGGCTGGTGCGCCTCGGTCGAAGTGGTCACGCGCATCCTCCAGATGGTCGGCGTTGCAGGCCGACGGCCACGTTAGTGCACTCCCAGTGGTGCCGGGGCGACCTTTGGACGCGCCACGAAGCGCGTAATGTCAACTTTCCTTGACAGCTCTCGAATGTCAACTTACCTTGACAGCATGAGTGATCTCAACGAGTTGATCGCCGACGGCGTCAGCAGCTCGGACCCTGCCGTCGGGCTGCGGGCGGTGCGGGCCTTGCAGCGCCTTCAGGAGCGCCTGGAGGCGATTCACGTGGCCAATGCCCGTGAGCAGGGCTGGAGCTGGCAGGCGATCGCAGATGCCCTCGAGGTCAGTCGTCAGGCCGTGCACCAGAAGCACAATCGAAAGGGATGACATGTTCGAAAGGTTCAGTCGTCACGCGCGCGTCGCGGTGGTCCTGGCCCAGGAGGAGGCTCGCGAACTGGAGGCCAACGACATCCGGCCCGAACACATCTTGGTCGGGGTGTTGCAGAGTTCCGGCCGCGAATTGTCCGCCCTGCTGGCCGGTTTCGGCCTGACCTCTGATGTGGTTCGGGCTGAGTTGGTGTCTGCTGACGCACCCGCTGACGAAGCGTTCGACGGCGATGCGGAGGCGTTGCGGTCGATCGGGATCGACCTGGGGGCGGTGCGGGCCAACGTCGACCACACCTTCGGCGCCGGCGCGTTCGACAATGCGCTGCGCAGCACCGGCCGCCGTCGGCGGCGCCGCGGGCACCTGCCTTTCACCAAACCCGCCAAGAAGGTGTTGGAGCTGGCGTTGCGGGAGTCCTTGGCGCACAAGGACGGTTACATCGGATGCGAGCACATCCTGCTCGCGATCCTGCGCGGGGGAGACGACCGGGCGGTTGCCTTGATCACCGAGCACGTCGGTGCCGGCGAGTTGCGCGACGGGGTCGTCGGGCTCCTCGACAACGCGGCGTAGGCGCACGCCCGGCCTGCCGGTTTCCACGTGAGGGTCGTGGGCGCCGACGAATCACAGCCCCCAGGTGGAAATCGGCTTGTCTACCCGGCCAGCAACAGCGCCACCGACACCGCGAGCGACCACACGAGCATGGTCAGCCCGGTGTCGCGCAGCACCGGGATCAGTTTGGCGCCGGTGCTGCCGTCGCGCACCGGCCGCAAGGCACGTAGTGCGGGGGCAACCGCCAACAGCCCGAACGCACACCACGGCGTCGCCGCCATCAGAACCAACGGCAACACCAGGGCCACCGCCACCAGCACCTGATACAGCAGGCGGGTCCGGGCCTCGCCGAGCCGCACGGCCAGCGTGATCTTGCCGGACTGGCTGTCGGTGGGGATGTCGCGCAGGTTGTTGGCCACCAGCACGGCCGACGACAGCGAACCCATCGCCACCGCCGCGACCAGACCTACCCAGTCGATGCGCAGGGCCTGGGTGTACTGCGTGCCCAGTACCGCGACCAGGCCGAAGAAGATGAACACCGCCACCTCGCCGAGCCCGAGGTAGCCGTAGGGCTTCTTGCCGCCGGTGTAGAGCCAGGCCCCGGCGATGCACACCGCGCCGACCGCGATCAGCCACGGCGCGCTGACCGCCGCCAGCACCAGTCCTGCCACCGCACCGACCGCCAGGCTCGTCACCGCCGCGGTCACCACCGCCCGCGGTGAGGCCAGCTTGGAACCCACCAGCCGCAACGGTCCCGAGCGCACGTCGTCGGTGCCGCGGATGCCGTCGGAGTAGTCGTTGGCGTAGTTCACCCCGATGATGAGCGCGAGAGATACGGCCAATGCCAGCAACGCTTTCCACCACACCGCCGACCCGGCCCAGGCGGCCGCGCCGGTCCCGGCGAGCACGGGCGCGACGGCATTGGGCAGGGTGCGAGGACGAGCGCCTTCGATCCATTGCGCGAAACTGGCCACGACGGTCATCGTATGAGCTGACCCGGTGCACCACCGCGCGGACTCTTACACTGGGCCACATGAAGGAGCAGCTCAGCAAGACCGAGATCGGCAAGGACGTGCTGCAGGAATCCGTCGAGGCGGTGGCCACGACGGTTGGGCAGGTCACCTCGATCATCACCACGGCGGTCAAGGACGTCGCCTCGGCGATCGGCGGTCTGGCCACCGATGTGTTCGAGATCGCCGACGGCGCCCGCAAGGCCAACGAGGATTTCGACGGGGACTTCGAGGATGCCACCGATGTTGCCGACGGCCCGGCCGACGTGACCCCGGACAAGGCTGAATAGCACTGCATGCTGGGCGTCATCGGCGGTAGTGGTTTCTATTCGTTCTTCGGGCCCGAGTCCCGCACGGTCAGTGTGGACACGCCCTACGGCGCCCCGAGCGCGCCGATCACCATCGGCGCGGTCGGTGGGCAGGAGGTGGCGTTCCTGCCGCGCCACGGCGTGGACCACGAGTTCTCGCCGCACACGGTCCCGTACCGGGCCAACATGTGGGCGCTGCGCACGCTGGGGGTGCGACGGATCTTCGCGCCGTGCGCGGTGGGCAGCCTGACCGCCGAGTGGGGTCCGGGTTCGATCGTGGTGCCCGATCAGTTGGTGGACCGCACGCGCGGCCGCGCCGACACGTACTTCGATTCCGGCGGCATCCACGTGAGTTTCGCCGACCCGTACTGCCCGACGCTGCGGTCGGCGGCGGCCGGGCTGCCCGGCGTCGTCGACGGCGCCACCATGGTGGTGATCCAGGGCCCGCGGTTTTCCACCCGGGCCGAGAGCCGGTGGTTCGCCGATCAGGGTTTCAGCCTGGTCAACATGACCGGCTACCCCGAGGCGGTCTTGGCGCGTGAGCTTGAGATGTGTTATGCGGCAATCGCTTTGGTGACGGATCTGGACGCCGGTATCGAGGCCGGCTCCGGGGTGACGACGGTGGACGTGTTCGCCGAGTTTCAACGCAACATCGTGCCGTTCAAGAAATTGGTCCATCAGGCCCTCGAGAGCGTCGACGCCGAGCGCGCGTGCACTCGCTGCCTGGCCCACGACGGCGTGAAGTTGCCGTTCGACCTGCCCTGACGGCCCGAACCGGCAGCCACTTGACACCCGTCAAGTTGAAGGGTTGATACTGGCGGGGTGAAACCCGCGATCTGTGAGCAGTTCGGTATCGACTTTCCGCTCTTCGCCTTCAGCCACTGCCGTGACGTGGTGGCCGCGGTGACCAACGCCGGAGGTTTCGGCGTGCTCGGTGCCACCGCGTACACCCCCGAGCAGTTGGACCAGGAGTTGTCCTGGATCGACGAGCAGGTCGGCGGCAAACCCTACGGCGCCGACATCATCGTGCCGGCGAAATTCGAGGGCAAGGGCGAGAACCTGTCCCGCGGGCAGTTGACCGACCGCATCCCGGCCGAATACCGCGAATTCGTCGCACAACTGCTGGCCGATCACGACATCGAACCCGAGGCCAAGCAGCGCTTCGGTGGATCCTCACTGTCCGGTGACACCGGTCGCGAGTTGCTCGACGTGGCGATGAGCCACCCGATCAAGCTGATCGCCAACGCCCTCGGGGTGCCGCCGGATTACATGATCGAGGCCGGGCGTGAGCGCGGGGTTCCGGTGGCGGCACTCGTCGGCGCCCGCGAACACGCCCTTAAGCAGGTGCAGGCCGGGGTGGATCTGATCATCGCGCAGGGCACCGAGGCCGGTGGGCACTGTGGTGAGGTGTCGACTCTGGTGCTCGTCCCGGAGGTGCTGGAGACGCTGGAGCAAGCGGGCAGCGACATCCCGGTGCTCGCCGCCGGCGGCATCGTGACGGGCCGGCAGATGGCCGCGGCGGTCGCGATGGGTGCGGCCGGGGCGTGGACCGGCTCGGTGTGGTTGACGACGGAGGAGGCCGAGACCGCACCGCACACCGTGCAGAAGATGCTCGCGGCGACCTCGCGGGACACCGTGCGCTCGACCGGCCGCACCGGAAAGCCGGCCCGCCAGCTGCGCTCGGATTGGACCGACGCCTGGCAGCCGAACCCCGGCGGCCATCAGACCCTCGGGCTGCCGCTACAGAACATGCTGGCCGAGCCGGTCATCCGCCGAGTGGATGCCCTTGCCGCCCAAGGGCACCCGGGTGCCCAAGCGCTGGCCACCTACTTCGTCGGGCAGGGCGTGGGCTTGATGAACAAGGTCAAGCCGGCCCGCGAGGTGGTCCGCGAGTTCATCGAGGACTACCTCGCTGCCACCGAGCGGTTGAGCAACTCACTTCCGGACTGAGCCGGCCGGTCTGAGGGGCCCGACCCCTCAGACCACCGCTTCCTCGGGGCTGCGCTGGATCGGCTTGGGCCACGGTTGCGGTACCGGACGCTGCCGGACATGTTGCGGCCACCAGAACCAGCGGCCGAGCAGTGTCGCGATGGACGGTGTCATCAGCGAGCGGACCACCAGCGTGTCGAACAGCAGGCCGAGGCCGATCGTCGTGCCGACCTGACCGATCACGATCAGACTGCTCACCGCCATCGACATCATGGTGAACGCGAACACCAGGCCTGCAGCGGTCACCACGGCGCCGGTGCCGACCATGGCCCGGATGATGCCGGTCTTCAGGCCGGCATGGATCTCTTCCTTGATCCGGGATACCAGCAGCAGGTTGTAATCCGCGCCCACGGCCAGCAGGACGATGACCGACATCGGCATCACCATCCAGTGCAACGGAATTCCCACGATGTGCTGCCACAGCAGCACCGACAGCCCGAACGCCGAGGCGAGACTCAGCACCACCGTGCCGACGATCACCGCCGAGGCCACCACGGCCCGGGTGAGCACCAACATGATGATGAAGATCAGGATCAGGGCCGCGGCCGCGACGATGATCAGGTCGTAGTCGGCGCCCAGCTGCATGTCGTGGTACGTCGCCGAGCTGCCACCGAGGTAGATCTTGGCGCCCTCCAGCGGAGTTCCCTTGATCGCGTCGGCCGCGGCGACCTTCAGCGGCGCGATGCGGGCGGTGCCCTCCGGCGTCAGCGGATCACCCTGGTGAATGATGGTGAACCGCACTGCATGTCCATCGGGGGACATGAACAGCTTGAGTCCGCGCTGGAAGTCGTCGGTCTCGAAAGCCTCCGGCGGCAGGTAGAACGAGTCGTCGTTCTTGGCCGTGTCGAACGCCTCGCTCATGGCGGTGGCGGTGTTCTGCATCGCCACCGTCTGATCCTGCTGCGCCTTCTGCACCTGATACTGGTTGAGCAGCAGCTCTTTCTGGTGCTTCATCGACTGGATCTGCCGCGGCATGGTGGCGACCATCTTCGGCATCAGATCGGCCATGCGCTGCATCTCGGGGACCAGCTCCTGGAAGTCGTCGGACATCGTGTTGATGCCGTCGAGGGCGTCGAAGATCGAGCGCAGCGACCAGCACATGGGGATGTCGAAGCAGTGCGGCTCCCAGTACAGGTAGTTGCGCAGGGGGCGGAACTGGTCGTCGAAGTCGGCCAGATGGTCACGTACATCGGACATGTCGTTCGACGTCGTCTTCATCTTGTCGGCCATGCGCTGTGACACCGCTGCGAGATCCGTTTGGATGCTCATCATTTCGGTCATCGCGTCGATGCTGGTCTGCAGATCGTCGGCCTGGTCGAGCAGATTCTGCAGATTCGCCTGCGCGTAGTCGTTGTTCATCAGCTGGGTGGTGCCGCTCTGGCCCAGCGTGTACGGAATCGTCGAGTGCTTGATCGGATCGCCGTCGGGACGGGTGATGGTCTGTACCTGGGCGATGCCATGCACGTTCTTGAGGGCCTTGGCGATCTTGTCGATCACCAGGAAATCGGCCGGGTTTCGCAGATCGCGGTCGGACTCGATCATCATCAGGTCCGGGTTCATCTTGGCCTGCGAGAAGTGCCGGAACGCCGCGTCGTATCCGACGTTCGTCCCGACGTCGGAGGGCAGGAAGATGCGGTCGTTATAGGTGGTGTGGTAGCCGGGCAGGGCCAGCAAGCCGACCAACGCGGCCACGATGGCGCACACCAGGATGGCCCCCGGCCAACGGACCGTGGCGGTGCCGACGCGATGCCACCCGCGCGACTTCGAATACCGCTTGGGCTCAAGGATCTTGCCGAATCGGGTGAACACCGAGATGGCTGCCGGCCCCAGGGTCAGCGCCATGGCGACCACCATCGTCATTCCGATTGCCAGGGGGATGCCCATGGTCTGGAAGTACGGCAGGCGGGTGAAGTGCAGGCAGAACGTCGCACCGGCGATGGTCAGGCCCGACGCGAGCACGACATGGGCCGTGCCGTGGAACATGTCGTAGTAGGCCGCTTCTTTGTCCTCGCCGGCTCTTCGTGCTTCCTGATATCGGCCGATCAGGAAGATGGCGTAGTCGGTGGCCGCGGCGATGGCCAACGTCACCAGCATGTTGGTCGCGAATGTCGTGAGGCCGAAGAAGTCGTTGTAGCCCAGCAACGCGACAAGTCCACGGGCGCCGGACAATTCGAGGACGACCATGCCCAGCACGATCAGCGTGGTGATGACCGATCGGTAGACGCCCAGCAGCATCACCGCGATGACGCCGAAGGTGACGAGCTCGATCAGCTTCATGCTCTCGTCGCCGACGATGTTCTGGTCGGTGCTGGAGGCCGCGGATCCGGTGACATACGCCTTGACGCCATCGGGTGCAGGGGTTTCGGTGGCGATGCGCCGCACCGCCTCGACCGACTCGTTGGCCAGCGTCTCACCCTGGTCACCGGCGATGTAGACCTGCACGTAGGCGGCCTTGCCGTCGCGGCTCTGGGCGCCCTTGGCGGTCAGGGTGTCTCCCCAGAAGTCCTGCACATGCTGCACGTGGGTGGTGTCCGCGCGCAGTTCACGCACCATCTGGTCGTAGAAGACGTGCGCCTCGATGCCCAGCGGCTCGTCGCCTTCGAGGACGACCATCACCGAGCTGCTGGTGTCGTACTCCTGGAACTTCTTGCCGACCTCTTTGATGGCGATCATCGACGGCGCGTCGTTGGGGCTCATCGACACCGCGCGCATCTTTCCGACGACCTCGAGTTGCGGGACGACGGTGTTGAGCAATGCGACGATCACGATCCACGCCAGGATGATCGGCAGGGCGAACGCCCGGATGAATCGCGGGATCAGCGGGCGCGGGGGTGCCGCGTGGCGCCCCGTTGCGATGGCGTCGGTCGGGGTCTCGTCGGTCTGGGTTTCTTCCCTGGGGCTGCTCATGCTGCCTTCACAAAGCAGAAGGTTTGTGCGTTCAATCCAGTAGCCGTTCTTTCTTCTTTGACCTCGTCATCGACGGTGACTCGGCAACTGATGCTGTCTCCGTCGCCCTGGGCCATGATGTTCGGCTGTACCGAGGGCAGGGTGGTCTGCAACGTCAAAGTCCATGGCAGCGGCACAGTTCCGGTGCGCTGCGGTTTGCCCTCGAGATCCATGTAGTTGATGACGGCGGTGCTGCCGGTGCCGTAGATCTCGTATTTCACGAATTTGGGGTTGAAATCCTCGGCGTTGTCCGACGTGACCTCAGTGATGATCACCGGATGAGCGCCGAACACCTTGCGAACGTTCATCACGATCAGCACGCCGGCCCCCATCGCGATGATGATCAGGACGGGAAGCCATATTCGTCGGATTGCCTTGGTCACTGCGGTCGCCCCGGGGAGAGGGCCGCGGCGGGCATATCGATGACAGCTGTCATTGGTGGCCTCCCGACGTTTCGATGCGTTCGCGCCGACCCTCGCTATTAGGCGGCCTACACAGTTCGAAGCGTAAAGTTATCGGATTAAGTGGATAGATACAATCCACTTATGACGACGGTCACTTAGACTGGCGTCATGTCCGAGGAACCCCGTCGTGCCCTGCGTAAGGACGCAGAGCGCAATCGACAGCGGGTGCTCGAGGCTGCGCGGGAACTGTTCGCCGAGAAAGGGCTGGAGGCCACGCTCAACGACGTGGCGCACCACGCCGGCGTTGGGGTGGGCACGGTCTACCGCCGGTTCGCCACCAAGGAAGAGTTGCTCGACGCGGTCTTCGAAGACGGCATCGATCAAGTGGTCGGCCTGGCTGAAGCCGCTCTGCAGCAAGAGGATTCATGGGAAGGCTTCGTGTGGTTCGTGGAGCATCTCTGCGAGTTGACGGCCACCGATCGAGGCCTGCGCGAGATGGTCTACAGCCGGGCCTACGGGGGCTACGGCGTGGAGTGTTCACGTAAGCGGCTGTCCCCGCCGGTGACCAGACTCGTCGAGCGTGCGCGTGACGACGGTCACCTGCGGCCCGACGTGCAATCCACGGATGTACCGATCCTGAGCCTGTTGGCCGGCACGGTCAGCGAGTGGGCCGGCCACGTCCAGCCGGAGCTGTGGCGCCGCTACGTGACGATCCTGCTCGACGGCATGCGCCACCGTGAGGGGCAGCAGCCCGTGCCCGTGGCCGCACTCGGCGACGAGGCGCTCGACACCGCGATGCAGACGTGGGAGCCCGCCGGCCCGCCGTGCTGACGCGCGGCATCCGGGGGTGCCGGTGCTCAGGTTTCGGAATCGCTTGTGTGGGCACAATATCGGCGTGGTGATCAATGGTGACATCGGCAGCGGCTCAGACACGTTCGTCGATCAACTCTTCTGTGGACCCGAACTGGCCCGGCGTATCGAGCGGGCCGAGGCCGACCTGGTCGTGGCCGCCACACGCGCTGCCGCAGACCGCGGCGCCGACGGCCTCGTGCTGCCGCTCGCGGGCGGCTTCGCCTGTTTTGCCGAGGCCGGGTCCCCGATGAACAAGGTGGTCGGGCTCGGCTTCGACGGGGTGCCCGACGAGGCGGTGCTCGGCGAGATCGAGCGGGCATTCGCGGCCCGTGGCAGTGATACCCGCGTGGAGTTGTCCAACCTCGCCGATCCCGAGATCATCGGTCTGTTGTCGGGCCGTGGCTACCGGCTGGTCGAGTTCGAGAACGTGCTGGGCCGGCCGATCCGCGACGAGAGCCGGCCGGAGACCGACGTGCAGGTGCGCCGGGCCGACGATCTGACCGCATGGGTGCAGGTTGTGGTGGAGGGCTTCGCCCATCCCGACGGTGAGGGTCCGGTCAGCCATGAGCAGTTTCCCGTCGACATCATCGAGCGCGCTGAACGGGACATGGAAAAGGCAGGGGCCACCGCATATGTCGCGCTGTGTGACGGAGTCATCGCCGGGGGCGCGGCGATGCGGCTGAACGGCTCGATCGCCCAGTTGGCCGGAGCTGCGACGGCACCTGCCTACCGCCGCCGCGGCGTGCAGGCGGCACTGCTGGCGGCGCGGCTGGCCGACGCGGCCGACGCCGGGTGCGAGATCGCCGTGGTGACAACGGCACCCGGCTCGGCGTCCCAGCACAACGTGCAGCGCAGCGGTTTTCAGCTGCTCTACACGCGGGCGATTCTCGTAAAAGCAGTTGAGCCGGCCTAGCTCGAAACCGATGTTGTCACAACGAGACTGCCGTCGCCCCTCGACCGACTTTCCGCCTTTCTTGGCCGTTCGATTGTCCAGGGCAGATGCGGTCGCGGCGCTTGGGCCCGTCGCGTTGGCGATGGGGTGTCGAACTGCCCGCCTATGAGCGACAATTCAGCGACAATCGCCGCGTGGGCACCATGGGCACCGTTTGTCACACGGTCATTCAGCACTTTTGCCACTCAAATACCAAAAGCCCCATACGACACGGATTTTGGGCTGTCCAGCTATCAGCGACAGAGTCGCTGGCATGCGGGCACTGGGCAGATGATGCCCATGGGGTAGGGGATACGTGAGTGGCATAATCGTTGAGCGACAATGGGTTTGCTGAGGCCTGTGTTGTGCTATGTGGCGATTGTCGCTGAATTGTCGCTCATAGGCGGGCA
>NZ_MBEJ01000061.1 GCF_001953975.1 Mycobacterium sp. NS-7484 | reverse complement strand
CGGATGTCAGCCGGCACCCGCTCCAGGGCCATCACGGCCACCGCACCGGCAGCCTCGGCGATCTTGGCCTGCTCAGGGGTGACCACGTCCATGATCACGCCACCCTTGAGCATTTCGGCCATCCCACGCTTGACCCGCGTGGTTCCCACATGGTCAGTGCTCATACTGCATCAGGCTCCAGATCTCGGTTCTTACCGACGGTTTCCGATGTGACGTGGGTGAGCATCGTCTCTTGCTGGTGTCGCAACCGGAACCAGTACAACAGCAGCCCACCGACTGTGACCGTGAGCAGGAACAGAATTCCCGACCAGGCGTAGTACCAGTGAAACGGCGGTTCAGGGTTGTACACCTCGCGCCGGGGCCACAACAGGTTGACCGCCATGGCGATACCCCACAGGATCGCGATGATGTTGACCGTCAGCCCCCAGCGGCCCAACGAATAGTCTGTGTCACCACCATCTTTCAGTGGCCACCTACCGCGCAGCCGCTGCCGCAGCATCGGGATGGTGACCAGGAGGTAGGCGCAGTAGATCAGGGCCACCCCGACACTGGCCAGCATCAGGTAGATCTGCGGCTGGGTCAGCATGACCACCAGAATCAGGATCGCGATCGTTCCCACGGCGATCGACGCGTTGGTGGGCGTCCGGCGCACCGGATGCACATAGGCCAGCTTCGCCGCCATGGGCGTGCGGTTGTCACGGGCCATCGCGAACACCATCCGGATTGCGGCGGCTTCGAGTGCGATGACACATACCGTGATCGCCACCGCGACCGAGATCAAGAACAGCTTGCCCAACGTTCCGCCCAGCACCGACAAGACGATGTACTGCAAGCCACCCGACGAGGATCCCAGTGCGGGATCGGAAAGGTCAGGGGCAGACAAGATTCCGAACAACAGGATCAGGCCGCCGAGGACGAACGATGCCGTCACGGCGCGGATGATCGCCCGCGGTGCGGTGCGTTTCGGGTCCTTGGTCTCCTCGCCGAGCGTGCTGGCGGTGTCGAAGCCGTACATGACCCATGCCGATGCGATCGCCGCAATAAGGAACACCCCGAAATAGCCCGACGAGTTGGACGACCCGAGGCCGTGTGTTTGGAGGAGTTCACCAGGGCCCCGGACGGCGTGGACGGCGAGGATGACGATCAGCAGCACGGCGGCGACGAGTTCAACGAACACCCCGACGCTGTTGATCATCGTCGCCAGTCGCACCCCGAACGCGTTCACCATGGTGGTGACGGCGATCAGAATCCCGGCGAGGAGCACCCCGTTGAGGGCGAAATCATGCGGGCCGGTGCCGTCCCCGACGATCTGGAAACCCGACCAGATCTGAGGCAGGGTGACCTGGTAGGTGAGCGCGACGGCCGAGACGGTGACGATCGAGGACACCGCCATCAGCCAGCCGGCCAACCATGCCGAGGTGGAGCCGGACAACTTCTTCGCCCAGTTGTAGACCGAGCCGGCCACCGGGTACCGGCTGGCCAACTCGGCGAAACACAAGGCGACCATGAGCTGCCCGGCGAACACCATCGGCCACGACCAGGCGTAGGCCGGCCCGCCGGTGGCGAATCCGAAGTAGAACAGCCCGAACACGCCGGTGAGCACCGAGATGTAGCTGACGCCCGCGGCGAAGCTGGCGAATTGCCCGATGCTGCGTTGCAGCGTCTGGGTATAGCCGTAGGCATCGCCGCCGTCGTTGACTTCAGGTTGTGTCATCGCATTCCTCATCGCTGTCCGGCGGTGGCGCGTGATTCCGTCGCCAGTGCGTCGATGGCCGTCGTCTCGTACTCCCGCAGATCCCGCGGGGCGTCCAGTTCCATCGGGTCGGTGCTGAACTGCGGGATGAGCCCGGCAAGTTCCTCGACGATCGCCAACACGCAGAACGGGACATGGTCGACGCTGTACCCACCTTCCTGCACTGCAATCAGCCGCCCGTCGCAGACCTCGTTGGCCACATCGGCCAGTCGGCGCGTCATACCGCGGAACCCTTCGGTGGTCACGCTCATCCGGCCTAGCGGGTCGGCCGCCGAAGGATCCTGCCCGGCCGAGATCAGGATCAGGTCGGGTGCGAAGGCGTGTAGGGCCGGCACCACCAGGCGGTCGACCACACTGAGATACCCCGCGTCGCCGGTGCCGGCCGGCAGCGGCAGGTTGACGGTGGTGCCATGGCCGGCACCCCGCCCCCGGTCATGCACGAGTCCGCGGCCGGCCGGGTACAGGTCGGCCTGGTGCAGGGAGACGTAGAGAACCGACGGGTCCTCGTAGAAGATGTCCTCAGTTCCGTTGCCGTGGTGGACATCCCAATCGACGATCGCGACCCGGCCCAGCCCGTGTCGGTGCTGGGCATGACGGGCCGCGATCGCCACATTGTTGAACAGGCAGAATCCCATCGCGGTATCTGACGACGCGTGGTGGCCCGGCGGCCGGGCCAGCACGTAGGCGTTGCGTTCGGCGCCGTCGAGCACCCAGTCGACCGCGGCGACCGTGCCGCCCGCCGACAGCAGTGCCGGCTCCCAACTACCGCGGCCCGCGCGTGCCTCCGGTCCCACGAAGACCGCGGTGTCGGAATCGCAGGCGGTGCGGACCCTGTCGATGTGCTCGCGGGTGTGCACCAGGGCCAGGTCGTCGGAGGTGGCCTCCCGCAGCGGGAACCAGTCGAGTTCGCGCGCCACCCCCGATGCCTCGAGCACCGCCACTGCTCGTGCCAGTCGCTGAGGGTTCTCCGCATGAGTCACCTCCAGCCACGACGCGGCTCGCTCGTCGAGGATCATCGAGCCGTTGTCGTGCGCCAGACACCGTTCGTCGTACCAGATACCGGTAGCCATCTGCGCCGTCCTACCAGTTCACCAGATCGGTGGTGGTGAGCAGTTCGTTGCCGTCGTTCCAGACGATGAAATTCTGCTCGGCGCCGGCACTTCCGACTCCGGACCAGTGCAGGAACGTCTCGGTGCTGTACGTCTGGCCCTCGTGGAAGACGGGATCCTCACCGGTCGGGTTGGCCGCGGCCGCGGTAAGCCACGGGTCTTCCCAGAACAGGCCGACACCGTGCCCGTAGATCGGCCACATCTTGCCGGGCTGGTCTTCCTCGGTGTCCATCGAGGCCCGCAGCTCGTTGCCTAGTGCGGCGATCTCGGAAAACCTGCGGCCGGGGCGGATCTCGTTCATCAGCGTGGTGATGATGTGGTTGGCGTTCTCGATCAGCTGGCGTTGCCGGGCGGTGCCCTTGCCGCCGACGATGACCGTGCGGCCCGGGTCCGACCAGTAGCCCTGGTAGACCGGTCCGTAGATCCACATGCGGACCATGTCGCCCTCTTCGAGCATGACGTTGGGGCTGGACCCCAGGATCGGATCGCCGCAATGGTTGAACATGGTGGGACCGCTGGAAACCGGGACCATATGCGGTACGCCACCGTGGCGCATGAGCTCGGCGGTACCGAGGGCGGCGACCTCGGCCTGGGTTACCCCGCCCTTGCTGGCGGCCTGGACCATCACGTCCATCGCCGCGGTCACCTTGACGCCGATTTCGCGGTAGCAGTCCAGCTCTCGCGGGCTCTTCTGCTTACGCACCTCACGTACCAGATCGTCGGCCTCGACGAACTCCACATCGGGCAGCTCGGCCTCCAGCAGCCGGGCATACTTGACCGGCAGGAAATCGGTGCCCACCATCGCGATGCGTGAGATCGGCTTGCTGCGAATGAGTTTGGCGACACCCTCGATCAGATGCGGTTCCCAGGTGACGTTGCTGGCCGGCAGCGGCAGCAACTCGGCCGGGAAGTCCGGCTCGTCGACCACCATCTCGGGAAGGTCCTGACCGCCGATCACCATGGCCGAGAAGCTCACCCCCATCCACTCGGTGCTGTCGTACTCATGGCCCGATTGGCTGGAGTAGTAGTTCGACAAATACAGGATGTCGTTGCAGCGTTCGAATGTGCCGCCGCTGCGGCCCCAGATCAACGCCCAGTCGAAGCCACGCTGACGCATGGCCTCCAGCACGTTGCTCCAACGGGTTTCGTACTCGTCAATTGGGAAATACATCGTTGTCTCCTTCTGATTCACTACTGGGCTGGGTAGAGCTCGGCGATTGCCTCGGTGAGGATTTCCTTGTGTCGGTCGACGTCGGCGCGGACGTTGGCCGGTGACATCAGGGTCATGTTGTGGAACGGGGTCAACAGCATTCCGCGGTTGAGCATGTACAGGTGGATGAGCTGGTCGAGCTCGAAGTCACCGGCCTGCGCGGCCTGGGTGCCGTTGCGGGCCCGGTCGGCGCTGAACAGGTATTCGACGCGGCAGCCGAGTCGGGTGACGTGCCAGGGCAGGTCGTAGGCGTCGATGAGTTCGTTGACGTCACGTTCGAGCTGTACGGCCAGATCGGTCATGCCGGTGAAGGCCTGCTCGGTCAGCACGTTGGACAGCGTCGCGCGGATGGCTGCCAGCGACAGGGCATTACCGGCCAAGGTGCCCCCGACCCCACTCACATCGGAGTCCTCGACCGACGCCATGCGCTCGATGCGTTCGGCGATGTCGGCGGTGAAACCATATGCGGCCGAGGGCACTCCACTGCCGATGGACTTGCCGATCGTGACGAAATCGGGCTGCAGCCCATGGGCCTTCGTGTAGCCGCCGGGGCCTGCGCAGATGGTGTGGGTCTCGTCGATGACGAGCAGCGTTCCGTACTTGTGGGTGAGGTCCCGTAGTGCTTCGTGAAAGCCGGGATCCGGCAGGACGATTCCGATGTTGGTCAGGGCCGGTTCGGCCAGCACGGCGGCCACCTCGCCACTGGCGAGTGCCTGCTCGAGAGCGTCGAGATCGTTGAACTCGACCACCTTGGTGGTTTCACCGGGCGGCACCGCGGGCCCGATGTTGCCGCGGCGCGGCTGAATCGTGCCGTCCACCAGGGTGGCCAGCGATTCGTCGACGCTGCCGTGGTAGCAGTGGTTGAACACCAGCACCTTTGGGCGTCCGGTGATCATCCGGGCCAGCCGGAGTACGAATCGGTTGGCGTCGGTGGCGGTCAGGGCGAACTGCCAGTACGGCACGCCGAATCGGCGGGTCATCTCCTCGCCGACCCAGATCGCATCCTCGGTCGGCAGCATGAAGGTGATGCCGTCGGCGGCCCGGTCGGCGATCGCACCCACCGAGCCGGCCGGCGCGTGGCCGGCCATCGCTCCGGTGTCGCCGTAGCAGAAGTCGATGTACTCATTGCCGTCGACATCGACCAGGCGGGCGCCGCGCGCGGTGGCGATGAACGGCGGAAACCCGCCAGGCCACTTGGTCATCCAGTTCATCGGAACGCCGCCGAGCAGTGACCGGCGGGCCCGTTGCACGAGCTCGAACGATTTCGGCCGGTCCCGCGCGAACCGCTCCTCCTCGCGCTGTCTTATGACACGGATCCGGTCGCGGTCAGCGACTCGTGTTTGCCGAGAACGATCGGTTTCGGCCGTGCGGGCATGGTCGAGCATGATCCTCCGTCTGTGGGATTCGGTGAGAGCCGGTCGCGGCCCCTGCGCTGTATTCGGGGGCTCGTCGCCGGTACACCTCGATGATGTGCCCTGGACCACACGGCGAGCCAGATGCCAACTGTCTGGATTCGGCCGCGGCGTTTTGACAGTTTGTCGGACGGCTTGGCGGCGGCGGCCAGCGTGTCCGCTGCGGCCCTGGTCGGCGCCGGATCCTGGCATCTAGCTGGTCAGCTGCCCCAGTGGCCGACAGAGTGTCAGAACTTCATCGCCTCGGCCTTGACAGGTTCGGGTCACTTGCCACACATTCGACGGGGTGAGTGACCACCTCGGTGTGACGGTTTGGACGGTTCTGCACCTACCCGCGCTGCAGCGTGGCGCCCCGGAGATCCTCGCCGGCGACGATCCGGCGCTGGACCGTCCGGTGCGCTGGGTGCACGCCGGTGAGGTACCCAATATCGCGACCCTGCTCAAGGGTCGTGAGTTGTTGCTGACGACGGGGATGGGGATGGACCGCAGCCCGGCCGGTCTACGCCAGTTCATCGACGATCTGAGCAATCGCGACGTCGCCGGGCTGGCGATCGAGCTGGGCCGGGTGTTCGACAGGCTTCCCGACGAACTGGTCGACCAGGCCCGGCGGCGAAACCTGCCGCTGATCGCGTTGCACCGGGAGCTGCCGTTCGTCGAGGTGACCGAGGCCGCGCATCAGGCGATCATGAGTCATCAGCTGCGACTCATGGAGCAGGGCAACGAGTTTCACCGCCGGTTCACCGAGCTGATGCTGAACGGCGCCGGCGTGGCCCAGATCCTGGAGGCGCTGTCGGAGGCCATCGGCAACCCGGTCGTGCTGGAAAACGCTCGCACTGGCGCGATCTCACACGTGAGCTACACCAGCACCGACTCGATCGTGCTGGCGTCGTGGAATTCGTTCCGCCGCGGCGCGCATATCGAGTTCGAGACGATCCGGCGAACCATACCCATGGGTACGGGGGAGACGTGGGGCACGCTCACCGCGATGGGGCTGGACTCGCCACTGGCCGAGCTCGACGCGGTGGCCACCGATCGTGCGGTCGGACTGTTGGCGCTGGCGCTGCGTCAACAACAGGCCGAAACCGTGTTGGCACTGCGCGAGCGTGGCGACTTCCTCGAACGTGTGATGACCAGAGACATCGACGATGCCGAGGCCACTATCCGGTTGGCGGCCATGGGTTTTCCGCGTCGGATGGGAACTCTGATGCCGGTGGCGATCGCGCATGCCTCGTCGGCCAACCCGCTTGCGGGGGAGGAGGCGGCCTGGGCGCTGGTCTGGCGGGACGTGCGTAAGACGTTCGGTCAGCGTGGGCGTCCCATGGTCGTGGGTGCCCGTGGCGACGGTGGCCTGACCGTGGCGCTGGTCGCCATCGACGATCCCGGCACGCGCGCCGAGGAGGCGGATTTCATCGCCGAGACCGTGGAGCGGTTCGCCGAGCAGCGGTTCGGGGCGTCCGGTCTCGCGGTCATCGCGGTCGGCCGGGTGGCACGAACCTGGAACCACATCCGCCAGAGTCTGGCCGAGACGGAGGATACCGCCCTGGCCGCGGCGCACGGCCCCAAGCGGCCGTGGCACGATGCCGCGCGCGCCGACGTGGATCGGCTGCTGTGGTCGATCCGCGACCAATCCGCCCTGCGATCATTCGTCCGGACCAGCCTCGACCCGCTGATCGAGCACGACCACGCGCATGGCACGCAGCTCGTGGACACCCTGCGGGTGCTGTGTGAGAACCCCGGTCAGAAGAGCGAGGCGGCCCGGCGCCTGCATGTCGAACGGCAAACCCTCTACTACCGGATCGGTCGCATCGAATCACTGCTGGGAGTCGATCTGTCACAGGGGTCGACCATCTCCGCCCTGTACCTCGCGCTCAGGGCCCGGGATTACGTGCGGCCGGAGATGGTCGAGGCACCCACCGGCTGACCCGGGCAGACTGTCGAACGTACGCGCCGCCGCAGGTCCCCGGACTTGTCGGCGGCCAGTCCTACACTCGCCTTGCTCGGAAGATGGATTGCCGAGAAATGGACCGAGAAATGGACATGGAGGGGCCGGGCCGATGCGTTTTCTGCACACCGCCGATTGGCAACTCGGCATGACCCGTCACTTCCTCAGCGCCGGTGACGGGGAAGCCCAGCCACGTTATGCGGCCGCCCGCCGCGAGGCGGTTTCGGCGCTCGGTGCGGTCGCGGCGGCCTCCGGTGCCGAGTTCGTCGTGGTGTCCGGGGATGTGTTCGAGCACAACCAGTTGGCTCCGCGTGAGGTCAGCGTGTCGCTGGAGGCCATGCGCGGCATCGGGGTGCCGGTGTACCTGTTGCCCGGCAACCATGATCCGCTCGACGCGGCCTCGGTCTACACCAGTGCTTTGTTCACCGCAGAGTGCCCGGACAATGTCGTGGTGCTCGATCGCGCCGGCGTGTTCGACGTGCGCCCCGGCCTGCAGATCGTGGCCGCGCCGTGGCGGTCCAAGGCGCCGACCTCCGACCTGGTCGGTGATGCGCTGGCCGAGCTGCCGGCCGACGGGGTCACCCGGGTCCTGGTCGGCCACGGCGGCGTCGACATTCTCGACCCGGACAAGGGCAAGCCGTCGTTGATCCGGCTGGCCGCCGTGGAGGACGCGCTGGCCCGTGGCGCCGTCCACTATGTGGCCTTGGGCGACAAGCACTCTCGTACCGAGGTCGGCTCGACCGGCCGGGTGTGGTACTCGGGCTCGCCTGAGGTGACCAACTATGACGACATCGAATCCGATCCGGGTCATGTGCTGGTGGTCGACATCGACGAGGACGATCCACAGCGCGCAGTTCGGGTCGATTCCGAACGTGTGGGCCGGTGGCGGTTCGTCACGCTGCGCCGGCCGGTGGACACCGACCGCGACATCGCCGATCTCGACATCAACCTGGACCTGTTGGCGGACAAGGAATGCACCGTGGTGCGCCTGGCGTTGACGGGCTCGCTGACCGTGACCGACAAGGCGGCGCTGGATGCCTGCCTGGAAAAGTACGCGCGGTTGTTCGCGGCGCTGACCGTGTGGGAACGACACACCGAGATCGCGGTGCTACCCGCCGACGGAGAGTTCGACGACCTCGGTATCGGCGGATTCGCGGCGGCCGCGGTGGACGAGTTGGTGGCCACGGCGCGCTCCGAAGGCGCCGCGGCCGACGATGCCCGCGCGGCATTGGGTCTGTTGCTGCGCTTGGTGGACCGGGGGGCGGCGGCATGAAACTGCACCGCCTGGTCCTGACCAATTATCGCGGCGTCAGCCACCGTGAGATCGAGTTCCCCGACCACGGTGTGGTGGTGGTCAGCGGCGCCAACGAGATCGGCAAGTCCTCGATGATCGAGGCGCTCGATCTGCTGCTGGAGGCCAAGGACCGCTCGGGCAAGAAGGAAGTCAAGCAGGTCAAGCCCACCCACGCTGACGTCGGCGCCGAGGTTATGGCCGAAATCTCCACCGGCCCTTATCGATTCATGTACCGCAAACGCTTCCACAAGAAAGCCGAAACCCAGCTGACCGTGCTGGCGCCGGTGCGCGAGCAGCTCAGCGGCGACGAGGCGCACGAGCGGGTACTGGCCATGCTCGGCGAAACCGTGGACACCAGCCTGTGGCAGGCCCAGCGGGTGTTGCAGGCCTCTTCGACCGCCCCGGTCGACCTGTCCGGTTCGGATGCCCTGGCCCGGGCGTTGGACGTGGCGGCCGGTGAGGCGGTCACGCTGTCCGGTGACGAGCCGCTGCTGATCGAGCGCATCGACGCGGAGTATCTGCGCTACTTCACCGCCACCGGCCGGGCGACCGGCGAGTGGGCCGCGGTAACCAAGCGGCTCGCCGCCGCCGACGACGCGGTGGCGCAGTGCGCGGCCGCGGTGGCCGAGGTCGACGACGCGGTGCGCCGGCATGCCGAACTCAGTATCGAGGTCACCGGTTTGGCGACCGAGCGCGAGCAGGCCCAGGCCGCTCTCGGGACGGCCCGTAAGGCCGCCGACGAGGTCGCCGCCGTGGTGCAACGGCTCAAAGAAGCCGAGGTGGTCGCCGAGGCCGCACGGGTGGCGCAGTGTGCCGCTGCCGACGCGCTCACCGAGCGCCGACGGTTGCGCGCCGAGGTCGACGAGCGCGTGACGTCCATCGCCGAGCTGCAGGCCACGCTGAGCCTGGCCGAGGATGAAACCACCACGGCACGTGCGGTTCACGAGGCGGCCGAGGCCGCGGCCGAGAAGGCGCGGGTGGCCGCCGACGAACATGCGGACCGGGTGGAGGCGGCCCGCACCACACTGACGCGCATGACCGACCGGGACGAAGCCGACCGGCTGGCGGCGCGGCTGAGCAAGATCGACGCCGCGGTGCGCGATCTGGACCGGGTCAATCGCGAACTGGCCGGGATAGCCCTCGACGACGCCGGGATGCGGGCCATCGAGGCGGCGGCACTCGCAGTGGAGCGCGCCGCCGGGCAGGCCGAACTCGCCTCGGCGCGAATCGATCTCGTGGCAGTCGAGGGTCTCGATATACGGGTGGACGACGCCCGGGTCACCCTGGAGGCGGGCCGGCCGTGGTCGGTCCACACCACCGCCGACACCGAGATCGATCTGCCGGGGGTGCTCACGGTGCGGGTGGTGCCCGGCACTCCGGCCGCGCAGACCCAGGCCCGTCTCGACGAGGCGCAGGCGACACTGGCGGCCGCGCTGACTGCAGCCGGGGTTGACGATGTGGACGCCGCCCGTGCACTGGACACCCGTCGTCGCGAAATGCTCGGCAGCCGCGACCGGCTGAGTGCCACCGTCGATGCACTCACGGGCGAGGATCAGCTGGCTGACCTACGGTCCCGGCTGGCCCGGTTGCGTGAAACCCAGCCCGACGAGGCGGCGCTGTTCGAACTGGCCGGCCCCACCGACACTGCTGCGGCCCGGGCGGAGCTCGACGCTGCGGTGGCCCGGCACCGCCAGGCGGTGGCGGACAGTGAGACCAGTCGCAAGGTGCTCGTCGCGGCCGCCCAGAAGCTGTCGGAGAAGTCCAACCGCCTCAGTGGGATGCGTGAGAAGCTCACCTCGGCGCAGGCGGAGTTGACGATCTGTACCGGGCGCCTTGAGGCAGCGCGCGCCGTGGCCGCCGACGAGGCTTTGGCCATCAAGGCCCAGGCCGCCGATGACGAGGCCACTGCCACCGCCGGCCGGGTCGCTGCGCTGCGCAACGAATTGTCGGCCACGCCACCGGATTCGGTGAACGCTGCCCTGGAGGCGGCGGTGCGCCGGGCCGATCTGTCGGTTGTCCGGCACGACGCCGCGGTCGAGGGGCTGCGGGAGGTGGTCGCGCAACTCAAGGTGTACGGCACGCAAGGGCGTAAGGGGCACCTGGACGCCGCCGAGACCGAACGGGAGCACGCCCACACCGAATATCTGCGGGTACACCGCCGCGCCCGCGCCGCCGAGACGCTGCGCTCGGTGATGGCGCGGCACCGCGATGCCACCCGACAGCGCTACGCCGATCCGTTCCGCCTCGAAGTGCAACGCCTGGGCCGCTTGGTGTTCGGTGAGGACTTCGAGGTGGAGGTCGACAGCGATCTCAAAATCTGCACCCGCACTGTGTCCGGACGGACCGTGCCCTACGAGTCACTGTCCGGTGGTGCCAAGGAGCAGTTGGCCATCGTGGCACGGCTGGCCGGTGCCACGATGGTGGCCAAGGAGGACAGCGTCCCGGTGATCATCGACGACGCACTCGGTTTCACCGACCCCGACCGGTTGACCAAGATGGGCGCGGTGTTCGACGCGGTCGGCGGGGACGGCCAGGTGATCGTGTTGACCTGCAGCCCTGAGCGTTACGCCAGTGTGCAGGGCGCCCACCACATCGCCCTGACCGCCTGACCGGCCGGCCTCGACTCAGAAGTAGGCGTTGGCCGGAACTGGCGTGCCCTGCAACAGATTCTGACCGATCACCCGCGCCTTGTAAGCAACCGGGTTGTGCAGGGTGATGGTGCGGATGTTGCGCCAATGCCGGTCGAGGTTGCGCTGCCGGCTGGCCGCGCTGGCCCCGCCGAGCTCGAGCAGCCGCGTGGCCGCCTCGGGGGCGACATCGTCGAGGTGCACTTTCACCTTGGCGACCTTGAGCTGGGCCTCTTCGGCCAGACGGGCATCGGGCACGCCGTCGACCTCGGAGTCGGTGGCCGCGCCGATGGCCGCAGCCGCGTCGAGAACCGCGGCGCGGGCCACGTAGGCAGTGCTGGCCAGCACGCCGAGCTGCCGCTGCAACAAGGGATCGTCGGTGGGCCGCTCGGTCACGGCATGGCTGAAGTTGCGTTCGCGCGAACGCAACAGGGCCACACCGTCGTCGACGACATTGGCCAGAATCCCGGCCACCACCGCGTGAATGAACAGTTGCAGCGAGGCGGGCGGGCCCGG
>NZ_MBEJ01000060.1 GCF_001953975.1 Mycobacterium sp. NS-7484 | reverse complement strand
GCGGCCAGGGCGTCGAGGCGTTGATCGAGGGCGGCGGCATCCCCGACCCGTAGATTGCCCCACACCGTCGCCATGCCGGGGATGGTGCCGGCCTCGACGCTGAAATGGCGGCCCTCATCGATCTGCGGGGGCACCCGCTCACCGTGGGGGTCCAGTCGGGCCACCCATTGGTCGATGCGGTCACGCAGTTTGCGTTTCGATAACCGCATCCAACTTTCGGCGCGGGCGGCCAGGGCTTCGTCGACAGCGGCCCAGGCGGTGGGGTCGACGGTGTCGGTGCGGTTGATGATGGCCAACACCATGCGCATGTCGATGGCCCCGGAGGCGAACAGGGCCGCCACCTGGGGAAGCCGGTCACGCAACACGCGGGCGTGGCGGATCTGTTCACCGGCGCGGTGGCGGCTGATGTTCAACGCCGCGGAGATTTCGGCGGCGACCGCTTCGAACGGGTCGGTGCGCCAGTACACCGTTTCGGCCAGTTCGTGTTCGCGGCGGGTGTCCAACGCACCGATGGCGGCCAGCCGCGCGGCGATCGCCGCGGATTCTGCCCGCGCCGCCGCGCTCATCGCGTCGATGAGGGCCGCATCGGAATCAGTGTCGAACACATGTTCGATTATGCCACCACCGACCGACAATCACAGGTGTTTTCCGCATCACGGCAGCGCCGCCGCCAATGCCATGTGGCCTTCGAAGCCGAGCCGGGTGGCCAGTTGGCGGTACTCGTCGCGCAGCGCCCGATAGGACACGTCCTCGCCTTTGGCGTGGGCGATCAGTGCACGGACCCGCAAAAGCGTGATGTCACGAAGGACCAGGCCGTCCTCGGCCGGAACCGCTGCCAATCTGGCGATCGCGGCCTCGGCCTCGGCCACGTCGCCGACCACGCCGCGGTCCAGCAGGGCCTCGGCCAGGATGCCCGTCGCCAAGATGTTGTACGCGAGCTGCCCGCTGTGGAAGACGTCGTCGATCGCCTGGCGCAGGACCCGGATGGCGCCGGTCCGGTCGCCGCGCCTGGCGCGCTCACGTGCGGTGTAGACGTCGATACCGACCAGTTCGGACAGGTAGAACCGTCCACTGAGGCACATTTGCCGGGCCTGGCCCAGGATCGTCAGCCCCCGCTCCCGGTCCGCGGGCGAGTCCCGGTTCAGCAGGGCATATCCCATGGTCACCCGCGCGAGACCGAGCGCGATCTCGTCGCCGGCACCTTCGGTGGTCTGAAGCGCCCCATCGATGTCCGCCAATGCCTCGTCGCTGGCCAGCAGCACTCCGGAGGACACCGTGGTGAAGTAGGTCCACGTGATGACCAGTGCATAGGTGAACTTGTCGGTGTTGCGGGCCATCGCCAGGGCGTGGTCGCGGTCGGCGCGCCAACCATCAAGGCCCAGTGCCCATTTGGCGATACTTCGCCCCGCGAAGGCGACTGCCAGCGGTGAGCCCACGATGAAGTTGCCCATGGTGGGGTCACCGTCGGCCAACTCGATCGCCATCTGCGACCAGCGCAGCACCTCACCCATCTCTCCGCTCTCGATCTTGAGCGAGATCGGCGACACCGACAATCCGACCGTGAGCGCGGGATCGCCGATGGATTCGATCAGCGTCATGTGCTCGGAAACCTGCTGTGAGGCATCGCGGACCCGGCCGTGCAGCATCAGCTCCCCGGTCAGCCCGGCCATGCCGATCGCGAGGGACGCTTTGTCCCCGGCGGCTTCGCAGAGCTCGCGCAGTTCCTCGAACCGGGCCCCGGAGATGCTGACCTCGCTCCGGAATCCGTTGCCGCAGACCAAGGTACGAGGAGCGATCCTCATCGCCGGCCGGTCGGGATCGTCGGCGGGCAATCGATCCGCAACCTGACGGGCCCGGTCCCAGCACACCTGGGCCGCGGCGACGTCGCGGGAATGTGCCCATGCTCCCGCCCGCATGTGCCAGTCGTACGCCGCGTGCAGATCGCCGGCCGCCTCCAGGTGTTCGGCGATCAGTGCCGCATTCTCGTCAGCCAGTGCGGGTTCGCGGGTCACGATGGCCTCGGCCAGGCGTCGATGCAGTTCTGTGCGGTCGGACTTGAGCTGCGATTCGTAGGCGACGGTGCGCACCATCGGGTGACTGAAGGCATATTCGGCGTGCGGTGTGTACTGCACCTGGTCGATCAGGTCGGCCTCGATCAGCTCCTCGAACGTCGGCTCGGTGTCCAGGCAGGCCAGCAAGCCGGCGTTGAACCGGGTTCCGATGACGGCGGCGGCGCTCAGCGTTCGTTTGGCCGCCGGGTCGAGCCGGTCGATACGCGCGGCGATGGTGGCGTGCAGGGTGGCCGGCACGCTGACCCGCTCCTGCCGGTCGCACAATACGTAGGCGCCCGGTTCGCCCCGAATCAGGCCGCGTTCGGCGAGGTCGCGCACGATCTCCAGGGCGAAGTAGGGATTGCCGGCGGCGCGTCGGGTGATGGTGGCCGCAAGGGCGGCGACCCCGTCGCCAGTTCCGAGGAGCTCGCTGATCAACGTGGACGTCTCGGAATCATCCAGCGGGGCCAGCACTATCGTCTGCGCGCCGTGGACCCGGGTCAGGGCGCCGTGGTATTCGGGCCGGTAGGTGATCGCGACGAGGGACGGCGTCCGCGGGGTGACCGACAGGAAGTCGTACAGCATCGATTCGCTGACGCCGTCGATCCAGTGGGCGTCCTCGACGACGTATACCGCGGGCGTGGTCCGCGCCAGCGATGCCGCATTGACCAGGGTGGTCAGCCGCCTCCGCCGGGCATCGGGGTCGATCGTCGGCAGCACCACGTCGGGGTCGGCGATGCCGAGCAGGTCGTCGAGCAGCATCAGGTTCTGTGGGTCGTCGTCGGGGACCTGGGCTCGGAGCTTGGCGCGCGCCGCCTGCCGATCCAGGTCGGCCACGCCGAAGCCGGCTCGCAGCAGACCGGCGATGGCATGGAACGGGATCTCGCTGGTGTGGGATTCGCAGAATGTCGAGTGCACCGGGACACCTCGGGCGACTGCCTTCGCCGCGAGCTCGCTGACCAGCCGGCTCTTGCCCAGGCCGGGGCCGCCGGCCAGCAGGATGATGCTGCCGTGGCCATCGATCGAGCGCTCCAGGATGCCTTCGACCGCGGACAGCTCCCAACCACGGCCGACCAGCGTCGAGCCGCCCGCATTCAGCAGGTTGTGGGTGGTGTTCATCTCCAGTAGGCGCCGTGCCCGGATCGGCTGATCGGCCCCTTTGACCTGCACCATCTCCGGATCGCCCAGCCGCATGGAGCCTTCGACGAGATGCGCTGTCGATTCGGTGAGCATCACGCCACCAGGCGGGGCGACGGACTCCATGCGTTGCGCCATCCCCACGTGCTCACCGATTGCGGTGTAGCTCATCGTGTCGGTGCCGACTTCGCCGGTGATCACTTGACCGGAACTCAACCCGGCCCGCAATCGCAGGTCCAGGCCATCCTGGGCCTTGACCGCGATGGCCAGCTGCGCAGTCTGCTGGTGGATCTCCAGGGCGGCCAGACACGCTCTGAAAGCGTGGTCTTCCAAGGCAACCGGCGCTCCGAAGATGGCCATGATGCCGTCGCCGGTGAACTTGTCCACGGTGCCGCCATAGCGGCGGACCACCGCGGCGGAGCGGTTGAACAGGTCGCTCATGATCTCGCGGAGTCGTTCGGCTCCCAGCGCCGAGGCGATGTCCATCGACCGGACGACGTCGGCGAACAGGACGGTGACCTGCTTGTACTCGGCACCTGGCGCAGGAGTGACGGGTGCGCCGCACGCGTCGCAGTACCGGGCCCCTGCCCGCGGTTGGGTACCGCATGCCCGGCATGTCGCAGTTGCCGTCATCTGAAGCCCCCGGCCATCGGAGAACCTGCTGCAACGAGGATAGAACGCAGCAACCGCCAAAGACAGGGGCCGAGCCCGGATACGCCGACGCGGGCGCCCCGAACGGCTGGGGGGTGGAATCACGTTCGGGGCGCCATGTCGTCGGTCTCAGCTCAGGTGATGGACCTCCTGCAGGCCGTACACCGGCGTTGCCAGCCCCTCGTACCGGGCCTTGAGCTGCAACGCCAAATACAGTGAGTAGTGCCGGGATTGGTGGAGATTGCCACCGTGCAGCCAGAGATTGGGCTGTTGGGTGGGCTTCCACATGTTGCGTTGTTCGCCTTCCCACGGTCCGGGATCTTTGGCGGTGCCCGAGCCCAGGCCCCACACCTTGCCGATCCGGTCGGCGACCTCCTGGCTGATCAGGTCGGCCGCCCAGCCGTTCATCGAACCGAAGCCGGTGGCGTACACCACCACATCGGCGGGCAGCTCGGTGCCGTCGGCCAGGATCACCGAGTCCTCGGTGAGGCGGTCCACCTCGCCGTGGGCAAGTTTGATGCTGCCGTCGGCAATCAAATCGCAGGCACCGACGTCGATGTAGTAGCCCGATCCGCGGCGCAGGTATTTCATGAACAGTCCGGAATCGTCGTCGCCGAAGTCCAGTTCGAAACCGGCGGCCTCCAGGCGCGCGTAGAAATCCTTGTCGCGCAGTCGGATTGAATCGTAGATCGGCCGCTGGAAGTCGGCCATGATGGCATACGGCAGTGACGCGAAGGTGAGATCGGCCTTCTCAGTGGTCATTCCGGAGGCCACGGCCCGCTCCGAGTACAGGTCGCCCAGACCCAGCTCCATCAGCGAATCGGATTTGACGACGTGCGTCGAGGACCGCTGCACCATCGTGACGTCGACGTCGTTCTCGTACAACGCTTTACAGATGTCGTGTGCTGAATTGTTGGAGCCGATCACCACGGCGCGCTTGGCCACATAGCGGTCCGGGCCGGGATGGTGACTGGAATGGTGTTGTTCACCTCGGAACACGTTCTGGCCGGGCAGGGCCGGGATGTTCGGCTTGCCCGACATCCCGGTGGCCAGCACCAGGTGCACCGGACGCAAGGTGACCCGGGTGCCGGCCCGGTCGACCTCGACCGTCCAGCGACCTTCGGCGTCGTCGTAGGACGCCGACACGCAGGTGGTCGAACTCCAGTAGGGCACCTCCATGACCCGGGTGTAGAACTCCAGCCAGTCACCGATCTTGTCTTTGGGTGCGAATACCGGCCAGTTCGGTGGGAACGGCAGGTAGGGCAGGTGGTCGTACCAGACCGGGTCGTGCAGGCACAGGGACTTGTAACGCTTGCGCCACTGGTCACCGGGCCGCTCGTGGCGGTCGACGACGATGCTGGGCACGCCGAGTTGGCGTAGCCGTGCACCAAGCGCGATCCCGCCCTGACCCCCGCCGATCACCAGGATGTAGGGCTGCTCGGAGTAGCCGAGCGTGAGTTCTTCGTCGAGGCGTTTCTCGGCCCAGGACCGGGTGTCGGGGTCGGAGCCGTGTACCGCGCCCATCGGTCGGGTGGCGCCTCTGCGTTCCTCGTGGCCCTTAAGTTCCTGAAGCGTGGTGAGCAGGGTCCACGCTTTGCTCCCCTCGGCGTCGTCGCGCAGACGCAGGTGCCCCTTGCCGCGGCCCACCGCGGTCTCGAACTCGATGAATGCCGAGGTCACCACTGCATCCCCGACGAAGTCCTCGGTCGGGGGCTCCGCGGTCCGGAAACCTGAGGGGTCGGTGTCGTGCAGGCGCGACGACAGCATGTCGGCGATGCCGTCGCGTCCTTCGAGGGTCTTGATGTTCCAGGTGAACGCGACCAGATCCCGCCAGAAGCTGTCGATCGCGAACTTCGCCACGACGCGGGAAACGTCCCGGTCGGCGAGGGCGGACTCGAAGTCGGCCAGCCAGGCGTCGACCCGTTCCTGCGGGGACAACGTGGTGGGACGTGCGGCGGTGGTCTGCGTCATGTGGCCCAGCCCACACCTTGGCCACGGGGTGCGACAAGGGTTGCACGGGGTTGCAGTGGGCCGCCGTGGCGCGCCAATGTGATGTAGAGCACAATCAGCGGTGATGGCCGGTTCGTCGATTCCTGAGCCCGCGGTGTCCTCCGGTGAGGATCCGCGGCGCTACGCCATGCTGTTGTCCGCCGTCTACGACGCCACCATGTCTGGTGACCGGGCCCCCGCGCGTCCCCGCCGGGTGATCGAGGACTCGTGGAACAGATTGCGGGCCAAGGGGATCGATCCGGATCAGCACATGCCGCCACGCGTCGAGACCGCGGGTCTGGACTTGCTCAGGCAGCAGTCGGGGCTGATGGCAGTGCTCGACGACGTCACCCGCGGGCTCGAATCGGTGATCGACGAGGGCGACAACATCCTGGTCATCGCCGATGCCCGCGGCCGGGTGCTGTGGCGGTCCGGATCTCCGCGGGTGCTCGGTCTGGCCGATCGCCTGGGCTTTGTCGAAGGTGCGAGCTGGAGTGAGAACGCAGTGGGCACCAATGGCATCGGGACGGCGCTGGCCTCTCATCGTGCGGTGCAGATCTTCTCCGCCGAGCACTTCCTGCGCACGCACCATCCGTGGACGTGCGCCGGGGCGCCGATCCGTGATCCACGCACTTCTCAGGTGATCGGAATCGTCGACGTCTCCGGACCGGCCGCGACGGTGCATCCGACCACGGTGGCCCTGGTGGACCTGGTGGCGCGGTTGGCCGAATCCCAGCTGCGGGAAGCGCATGACCGTACGTTGAACGTGCTTCGTGCGGTGGCGGCACCCATCCTGGCCCGGGTGGGCGGCCCGGCGCTCGCGGTCGATTCCGAGGGTTGGGTCGCGGCGGTGGCCTCCCTGCCGCTGCACAACCGAATCCTGTTGCCCGAAAGCGGTTTACCCGGACGGGTCTGGGTGCCGCCACTGGGGATGTGCGATGTGGAACCGTTGCCGGGCGGTTGGCTGGTCCGGGCGGCCGAGGACACCGATACTGCTGCGACCCCGTCGCGGGTGACCCTCGATCTGCGCGAAGGTGAACCCGCGCTGGAGATGACCGGACAGTTCGGCAACTGGCGACGCAGCATCTCCAGTCGCCACGCCGAGATCCTGTTGGTGCTGGCGACCAGCGAGCAGGGTCGCTCCGCGCCGGAGCTGGCCGAGGATCTCTACGGCGACCGGTCCAGGGTGGTGACGGTGCGAGCCGAGATGTCGCGGCTGCGTAAGCAGTTCGCCGGCCTGGTGGCAGGCAAGCCCTACCGGTTCGGGGAGTCGGTCGTCGTCGACGTCCGGTACCCACAGGACATGTCGGCACTGTTGGCCTCGTCGACAGCTCCGGCGATTCACGCGGTGCGCGGTATACCTTGACGTGATGGTGGCGGATCCGACGCTTCTGGATGGTCTCGACGGCGAGGCCGGCGCACAGCGCGCCGAGTTGGTCGAATGGCTGTTGGACCGCGGCATCACCGCTGATCAGATTCGTCAGGCCGTGACCCCGCTGTTGCTGGCGTCGCGCCGGGTGGCTGGTGACGACGGCACATATGTCTCGACCCGCGAGATCAGCGAGCAGACCGGGTTGGACGTCGATCTGGTGCAGCGGCTGCAACGGGCGATGGGGTTGGCCACCGTCGACGATGTGGATGCCGCGGTGTTGTTGCGGGCCGACGCCGAGGCGGTCGGGTTCGCCGAGCGTTTCCTGGAACTGGGGATCGATCCGGATCAGGTCGTGTTGATCACGCGGGTGCTGGCCGAGGGGCTCAGCCGGGCCGCCGAGGTGATGCGGTACGCCGCGCTGGCGGCCGTGTTGACTCCCGGGGCGACCGAACTGGAAACGGCCAAGGCCAGCGAGGCGCTGGTGGCCGAGGCGGCCCCGCTGATCGGGCCGATGATCCGCGACATGCTGTTCGTTCAGTTGCGCCACGCCATGGAGACCGAGGCGGTCAGCGCCTCCGAGCGGGCCGAAGGCGTTCCGTTGCCGGGTGCGCGCGTCGTCACCATCGCGTTCGCCGACATCGTGGGTTTCACCCGGTTGGGTGAGGTGGTGCCGCCTGAAGACCTGGAGCGCCTGGCCAATCGGCTGGCCGACGCGGCACGTGAGGTGGCGGTGGTCCCGGTGCGGCTGATCAAGACGATCGGCGACGCGGTGATGCTCGTCAGCCCCGATCCGGCGGCGCTGCTGGATGCGGTTCTGCAGTTGGTGGCCGCCACCGAAACCGACGAGGACTTCCCGCGCCTGCGGGTGGGCCTGGCCACCGGGCCGGCCGTGTGCCGGGCGGGTGACTGGTTCGGAAGTTCGGTGAACCTGGCCAGCCGGGTGACGGGGGCGGCGCGGGCTGGGACGGTGTTGGTGTCCGAGTCCACGCGTGCCGCGATCGTCGAGGCCGGCGATGACCGGTTCCGCTGGTCGTTCGCCGGGGCCAGGCATCTCAAGGGAGTCAAAAGTGACGTCAAACTCTTCCGGGCCCGCACGTCGGGCTTTATCGAATCTTCATCGAACGACTAGGGCGGCCACATCGATCATCGGCAGGCTGGAGACATGACGAAACTGATGATGCTGAGCGCCGGAGCGGCAGTGGCGACCGCCCTCCTCGCCGGTTGTAGCAACGAGACTTCCGACGGGACGGCCGGTCAAGAGACGAATCCCACGACCTCGTCGGTGACCAGTTCCCAGGCGCCCACCGAGACCCACAACGATGCCGATGTGATGTTCGCCCAGCACATGATTCCGCATCATCAGCAGGCGGTCGAGATGAGCGACGTGCTGCTGGCCAAGCCGGACATCGATGCTCAGGTGCGCGATCTGGCCACTCAGATCAAGGACGCCCAGGCGCCTGAGATCGCACAGATGCAGGACTGGTTGACGCAGTGGGGCAACCCGCCGATGCCGCCGATGGACCACGGCGACATGGGGCACATGCAGGGCATGGTCTCGGAGGCTGACATGACGGCGTTGCGCGAGGCGCAGGGCGTCGAGGCGGCCAAGCTGTTCCTGACGCACATGATCGCCCACCACGAGGGGGCGATCACCATGGCCAAGGACGAGATCCGCGATGGCAAGAACCCGGCCGCCCTCGAGTTGGCCCGCACCATCGTGAGCACCCAGCAGCAGGAGATCGACGCCATGAAGCAGAAGCTGGCGGCGCTCTGACCTGTCTATCCCGCCTCTATCCCGCGGGCAGGGTGATCGTGAACGTCGTCGGAGTGCCGGGGCGGCTCGTCACGGCGATCTGGCCGCGATGCGCCTCGACCAGGGCCTTCACGATCGCCAGCCCGATGCCGGCACCGCCGTGGTCGCGGTCGCGGGCGGTGTCGGCCCGGTAGAACCGCTCGAAGACATGGGGCAGGTGTTCGGCCGGGATGCCGTCGCCGGTGTCGGTGACGGTCACCGTGACGGTGCCGGTCTCGATGCCGGTGCGGGCCTCAATGGTCACCCGGCCCCCGGCGGCGGTGTGGCGCAGCGCGTTGTCGAGCAGGTTGCCCAGGATCTGGGCCAGCCGGTGCGGATCGGCCCATAGCGGTGGCAGCTCCTCGGGCACCCGCCAGTCCAGCGTCACGCCCTTGGCGTCGAACCGGTCTCGGGCTGCCGCCACCGCGTCGGTCACCGCCGCGGCCACCCGGACCGGGGCCGGGGTGAGCGTGGTCTGCGTTTCCTCGGCCTGAGCCAGGGCAGCCGCGTCGCCGGCGAACCGGACCAGTCGGTGGGTCTGTTGGCGCAGCATCGAGACGGTCTCGGGATCGAGGGTCCGCACCCCGTCCTCGATCGCCTCGAAGTACGCCTCCAAGACCGAGACCGGAGTGCGGATTTCGTGGGCCAGGTCGCTGAACAGCCGGCGACGGCCGGCGTCGACGGCCTCGAGTTGCGCCGCCATCTGGTTGAAAGACCTTGCCAGGGAATCGAAATCGTCCCCGAGATCCGCGGGTGGGACCCGGGAGTCGTAGTGACCGTCGGCGATGGCGGTGGCCGCCCGGGCCACCTCGGTCAGCGAGCGTTGCAGCCGTCGGCCGACGTACCAGGTGACGATCAGGGCGGCCAGTGTTGCCACGCACAGCGCCACCGCGATCGAGATCACGGTGGCGTAGACGTAGGCCTCTTCGGCGTGCATTTGCTCGGCCGAGTCGCCGGACACCCCGGCCCGGTGCAGATGTTCGCGGAACAGCGGCGGCCCGACCACGGCTGCAACGAGGCCGGTGGTACCGGCACCGGCGGCCAGCACCAGGGCTTGGGCCGAGAGCAGTCGGGTGCGCAGGCCGGCGCTCACCGTCGGGCCTTTCGTCCGGTGCCCATGCGGTAACCGACCCCGCGCACGGTGATCACATACAGCGGATCGGCCGGGTCGTCGCCGAGTTTTCGGCGGAGGTGCCCGATATGGACATCGACGAGGTGTTCGTTGCCCACGTAGCTTGGCTCCCAGACGGATTCGAGTATCTGACGACGGGTCAGGGCCACGCCGGGACGGGCGGACAGGGCTGCCAGTACGTCGAACTCGGTGCGGGTCAGCATGATCGGCTCGTCGTCGAGGAACACCTGGCGCCCGTCGACGTCGATGCGCAGCGCGCCGAACACCCGTCCGTCGACCGGCCCGGCACCAGTGCGCGGCCGGCGCAGCATCGCGCGGATCCGGGCGACGAGCTCGCGCGGGCTGAACGGTTTGGTCATGTAGTCGTCGGCGCCCACCGCCAGGCCGACGATGGTGTCCATCTCCGTGTCGCGTGCGGTGAGCATCACCACGTAGGCGTCGGAAAAGGTGCGCAGTTGACGGCAGGCTTCCACGCCGTCGATTCCGGGTAGACCGAGATCGAGGACCACCACGTCAGGGTCGACCTCACGGGCCAGCCGGACGGCCTCGGACCCGTCGTGGGCGAGGGTGACGTCGAAATGTTCGCGGGCGAGATAGCTGCCGACGACCGCGGCGAGTGCGGCTTCGTCGTCGACGACCAGGGCGCGGTAGCCGACGGCATTGTGCTCCATGTGCCCATAGTGCAACAGGTGGAAAGGGAGGCCGTGACTGCTATACCCTAGGGGGGTATAGTATGAGCCAGGAACCGCAACCCGATCTGGAGGAGACCTTCGATGAGCACCCAAACCGTCACCGTTACCGGCATGACCTGCGGGCACTGTGCCACCTCGGTGCGGGAAGAGGTGGGCGCCCTGCCCGGTGTGCAGACGGTCGAGGTCGATCTGTCGACCGGTCTGGTGACCATCGACAGTGAAACCCGCCTCGATCCGGCCGCGATCAACGACGCGGTCGCCGAGGCCGGCTACGCCGTCGCGGGGTGAGTGGGGTCCGTCATGAGTGCGCCGCAGAAGCTCATCGGGTTCGTCGTGGGACTGGCCGTGGTGTTCGCCGTGTCCTTCGGGATCGGCTCGGCAGTGACGCCGCCCAGCGCGCCCGCGGCAAGCCACGCCGGCCATGACGCGGGCCACGACGCCGGCCACGACGCGGCGTACACGCTTCGACTCGACGAGGCCGAATTACCCTCCGGCGCTGCGGTACCACTGCGGTTTCGCATCGCCGACGCCACCGGCGCGCCGTTGACCGATTACGTCGAGAGTCACGATGAACTGCTGCATCTGATCGTGGTGCGCCACGACCTGGCCGACTACCAGCATGTCCATCCGGTGCTCGACGACGCGGGCACCTGGAGTGTCCCGCTGGACCTGACCAAGCCCGGCGACTACCGGGTGTTCGCGGATTTCGTTCCGGCCGACGGTGATCCGGTCACGTTGGACGCCGACATGAGGGTCGCCGGGACATATCTGCCACAGCCGTTGCCCACGCCGTCGGACACCGCGACCGTCGATGGGTACACCGTCACGCTTTCTGGTGTGGCCAAGGCCGGGCAGGAGTCGGAGGTGGTGTTGTCGGTGAGCCGCGACGGTAAGCCCGTCACCGATCTGCAGCCGTACCTGGGTGCCTACGGTCACCTGGTCGCCGTGCGCGCGTCGGATCTGGCCTATCTACACGTCCATCCGATGAGTGACGCGGCCGATCCGGGCACCGCGTCGGGGCCCCAGATCGCCTTCCACACCACGCTTCCGAGCGCCGGCGCGTACCGGATGTTCCTGGATTTCAAGCATCGCGATGCGGTGCATACCGCCGAATTCACCGTTGAGGGGGCGCCATGAGTACCGCCACAGGACACGTCGAACTCGAGATCGGTGGAATGACCTGCGCCTCGTGCGCCGCCCGCATCGAGCGCAAACTCAACAAGCTCGAGGGTGTCACCGCGACCGTGAACTACGCGACCGAGAAGGCCAGTGTCGACGTTGCCGGTGAGGTGACGCCCGAGCAGCTGATCGAGGCCGTCGAGACCGTGGGTTACACCGCGCAGCTGCCGGCCGCCGACACCGCCGACGCTCGTGTCGAGGACGATCCCACCGCGGCGTTGCGCACGCGGCTGATCGTCTCGGCCGCACTGACCATCCCAGTGGTGGCCATGGCGATGGCTCCGGCGCTGCAGTTCACCAACTGGCAATGGCTTTCGCTCACCTTGGCCGCGCCGGTCGTGGTGTGGGGCGCGCTGCCGTTCCACCGAGCGGCCTGGACGAACCTGCGCCACGGCACCGCCACGATGGACACGCTCATCTCGATGGGCACGATCGCAGCTTTCGGTTGGTCGCTGTATGCGCTGTTCTGGGGTACCGCCGGGATACCGGGGATGACGCATCCGTTCTCGCTCGCCATCTCGCAGACCGACGGCGCGGGCAACATCTACCTTGAGGTCGCCGCCGGCGTCACCACGTTCATCCTGGCCGGCCGATACTTCGAGGCGCGGTCGAAGCGACGCGCAGGTGCGGCGCTGCGGGCCTTGCTCGAGCTGGGCACCAAGGACGTCGCGGTCCTGAAAGACGGTGGAGAACAACGGATTCCCATCGACGCGCTGGCGGTGGGGGACGAGTTCGTGGTGCGTCCCGGCGAGAAGATCGCCACCGACGGAGAGGTGATCGACGGTTCGTCGGCCGTGGACGCGTCGATGCTGACCGGCGAATCGGTGCCCGTGGAAGTCGGTCCGGGCGATGCGGTGGTCGGTGCCACGGTGAACGTCGGTGGCCGGCTCGTGGTGCGGGCCAGGCGGATCGGCTCCGATACGCAGCTCGCACAGATGGCCCGCCTGGTCGAGGACGCGCAGTCCGGCAAGGCGCAGGCGCAGCGTCTGGCCGACAAGGTCTCGGCGGTCTTCGTGCCCATCGTGATCGCCCTGGCGGTGGGCACTCTCGGCTTCTGGCTGGGGACGGGTGGCTCGGTGGCGGCGGCCTTCACCGCCGCGGTGGCAGTGCTGATCATCGCCTGCCCGTGCGCCTTGGGCCTGGCCACGCCGACGGCACTGCTGGTCGGCACCGGCCGCGGCGCCCAGTTGGGCATCCTGATCAAGGGGCCCGAGGTGCTGGAATCCACCCGTCGGGTGGACACCGTGGTGCTCGACAAGACCGGGACGGTGACCACTGGGGCGATGACGCTGCTGGACGTGATCGCGGCGGCGGGCGAGGATCCCGCCGAGGCATTGCGGTTGGCCGGCGCCGTCGAGGACGGCTCCGAACACCCGATCGCCAAGGCCATCGCCGACGGTGCCCGCGCCAAGGTGGGTGAGCTGCCCGCGGTCGACGGTTTCGCCAACGTGGCGGGACTCGGTGTGCAGGGTGTCGTGGAGGGCCACGCCCTGGTGGTGGGTCGGCCTGCCCTGCTGGCCGATTGGGGGCAGCGGCTGCCGGCGGATCTGGACACCGCGATGCGTGAGGCGCAGAGCCAGGGCCGGACCGCGATCGCCGTGGGGTGGGACGGCCAGGCGCGCGCCGTTCTGGTGGTTGCCGATGCGGTCAAGCCCACGTCGAAAGAAGCGATCGGACAACTCCGCGCGCTCGGTCTCGATCCGATCATGCTGACCGGTGACAACGGGGCCGCGGCTCAGGCGATCGCCGAACAGGTTGGTGTGCAAGAGGTTTACGCCGAGGTGTTGCCGCAGGACAAGGTGGACGTGATCAAGCGGCTTCAGGACGAGGGCCGCGTGGTGGCCATGGTCGGGGACGGGGTCAACGACGCCGCCGCACTGGCCCAGGCCGATCTTGGTCTGGCCATGGGCACCGGCACCGATGTCGCGATCCAGGCGAGTGATCTGACCCTGGTCCGCGGTGACCTGCGTACCGCAGCCGACGCCATCCGACTGTCGCGACGCACGTTGTCCACCATCAAGGGCAACCTGTTCTGGGCGTTCGCCTACAACGTGGCCGCGCTGCCGCTGGCCGCCGCCGGTCTGCTCAACCCGATGCTGGCCGGCGCCGCCATGGCGTTCTCGTCGGTGTTCGTGGTCAGTAACAGCCTGCGGCTCAGGCGATTCCGGTGAAACGGCTGGTGGCCCTGACGGCCATCGCCCTGTGGGCGGCAGTTCTCGCCGGGCAGTGGCAGGAGTCGAGCCACGACCACCCGGTACATCTGCCGCATGCGCTGTCTGCCGCGTTCGGTACCGGCAGCGACATGATGACGCTCGACCACGCGCACATCGGTAAGGGTTCCGTTCCCCACGTTCCGGATGGTTTCACCGCGGCGGTGCTGCCGCGCACCACGGCCGCGGCGGCCGCCCTGTCGTGGGTGGCGTTCGTCGTCGGCGGCGCGGTGATGTTCGGATGCGCCATCGTGGTGCGCTCCCAGCGCGGGCCACCGGACCGTCACGGTGTCCTCGTGGCCGGCCGAGAACTTCTACTTCGGATCTGTATCGCGCGCCGCTGATCGGCGGTGTGGGGCCAAGCGCGCCCAAAGCGCCGTGTTCCCAACGCTGCCCACATCAGTTGCCGTGTGTCCACACGGCTGGATACAGAAACGACGGATCAATGAACCATGTCCTTGCCGCCCGTTCTTTTCACCTGCTACGCCAGAACCGTGGCCCTAACACCATGGTCGGCCACACTCCGGCCCTGTGGGTTTCCGCGCCGTTCACCGATGACGGCCGCGGGTTCTGGGCCAAACTCGAAGGTTTCAACCCCGGGGGCATGAAAGACCGCCCCGCCATGCACATGGTGGAGCAGGCCCGGGCCAGAGGTGATCTGCGGCCGGGCGGACGAATCATCGAATCGACCAGCGGCACACTGGGGTTGGGGCTGGCCTTTGCCGCGACCGTGTACCACCACCCGGTGACCCTGGTGACCGATCCGGGCCTGGAGCCCATCATCGCCCGCATGCTGGCCGCCTACGGTGCGGAGGTTTCCACCGTCACCGAACCGCATCCGACCGGTGGCTGGCAGCAGGCCCGGCGCGACCGGGTCGCCGAACTGCTCGCGACCAACGACAACGCCTGGTATCCCGACCAGTACAACAATCCCGACAACGTCGAGGCCTACCGGCCACTGGCGCTGGAACTCAACGCCCAGATCGGTCACGTCGGCGTGCTGGTCTGCTCGGTCGGGACCGGCGGCCATTCGGCCGGCGTGGCCCGAGTACTGCGTGAGCTCAACCCGACAATGCGGCTGATCGGTGTGGACACCATCGGCTCGACAATCTTCGGGCAGCCTGCCGCCACCCGCGTCATGCGGGGCTTGGGTTCGAGTATCTATCCCCGTAACGTCGACTACGGCGCATTCGACGAGGTGCACTGGGTCGCGCCGGGCGAGGCGGTGTGGGCCGCCCGCACGCTGGCGTCGACGTATTGCGCCAGCGGGGGCTGGAGCGTCGGCGCGGTCGGTCTGGTGGCGGGCTGGGCAGCGCGCAATCATCCCGCGGGCACCACGATCGCCGCGGTGTTCCCCGATGGTCCGCAGCGGTATTTCGACACGGTGTACAACGACGATTACTGCCGTGCGCTCGGCATCCTCGATCACCGTCCGGCCGACGAACCCGAGACCATCGGGCACCCCGGCGATCGGGTGGTGCAGTCGTGGACCCGTTGCGAAAACATCACCGATCCGATGGCGGTCGCCGGATGAGCGGGCTCATAACGCAATTCCGCAGCTTCGACATGCCCAGCCGGCTGTTGATGGTCAACCAGTTCGGCATCAACCTCGGCTTCTACATGCTGATGCCGTACCTGGCCGGCTATCTGGCCGGACCCCTCGGCCTGGCGGCGTGGGCAGTGGGCTTGGTGCTGGGCGTCCGGAACTTCTCGCAGCAGGGCATGTTCATCGTCGGCGGCACCCTGGCCGACCGGCTCGGGTACAAGCCCCTGATCGTCGCCGGCTGCCTACTGCGCACCGCGGGCTTCGTCCTGTTGGTCGTGGCGGACTCCCTTCCGGCGATGCTCATCGCCTCGGCCGCAACGGGTTTCGCCGGGGCACTCTTCAATCCCGCGGTCCGGGCGTATCTGGCCGCCGATGCCGGTGACCGGCGGGTCGAGGCCTTCGCCACGTTCAACGTGTTCTACCAGGCCGGAACCCTGCTGGGCCCGCTGGTGGGAATGGCGTTGCTGGCCTTCGATTTCCGGGTTACCGCGGCGGTGGCCGCCGCGATCTTCGCGGTACTGACCGTGGCTCAGTTGCTGGCCCTGCCGCGACATCGGGCCGAGCCCGAGACTGAGCGTAGTTCGGTTCTCGAGGACTGGCGAAGTGTCATCGCCAACCGCGGGTTCGTGTTGTTCGCGGTGGCGATGATCGGGTCCTACGTGTTGTCCTTCCAGGTGTATCTGGCGCTACCGCTGCAAGCGGCTTCGCTGCGGCCGGGCGACGAAACCGTGTTGGTGGCAGCCGTGTTCGTGACGTCCGGTCTGATCGCCGTGGGCGGTCAGCTCCGCATCACACGGTGGTTTTCGGACCGCTGGGGGCCGCGTCGCAGCCTGGTGGTCGGCGTGCTGGTGCTCGCGGCGGCCTTCGCGCCGATGGCCGTGGTGCCCGACGGAGACCGATTCGGGACCGCCGCGGCGGTGGCCGCCCTCATCGGTTCGTCGGCGTTGCTGGCGCTCGGTTCGGCCGCGGTGTTCCCGTTCGAGATGGACACCGTTGTCGCCCTTTCGGGCGGTCGGCTGGTCGCGACCCACTACGGCTTCTACAACACCGTCGTCGGCATCGGGATCCTGCTGGGCAACCTGGCCACCGGTTCGCTGATCGGTGCGGCGCGCACCGCGGGCCTGGCCGAACTGGTGTGGCTGGGCCTCACGGCGATCGGTCTGGTGTCCGCGGTGGCGCTCTACGTGTTGATGCGCGACGGTGGGAAGTTGGCGCCGAGCGCGTCACTCACTGCATCGGGACCGTGACACCCTCCGACGGCTGGACGATCACGAAGCCGTTGCCGTGGAACGCAACCTGCAACGCTTCGCCAGAGCCCCGGCCGATCAGCGCGCCTGCCTTGAAACTGGTCTTGAGCTGAGTCTGCAGATGAGCCGACCAGGCCACCACGGCGTTGGTGTCGGCGAACGTCGGGGCCTCGGAGGCGTCGAGCACCACCGGTGGGCCGTCGGTGGTCAACGCCACCCATCCGTTGCCGCGCAGGGTGGTGTTGAACAGGCCGCCGGTGGCGATACTGCCACCGCGGACCCGCTCGATGTTCCAGTCCAGACTCGACGAGAACGCCAGCACGTTCTTGCCGCTGACCGACAGTCCGGAGTTGGACAGCTGTAGCAGGTGGACGTCGAATCCCTGATCGGCCAGGAACACGTCACCCTGTCCCTGGCAGCGCATCAGCGGCAGGCCTTCACCGGTCAGCGCCTTCTTGATGAACTTCGAGGCGCCGCCGCCCTCGAAGGCGAAGTCGACGTTGCCCTGGTAGGCGACCATGGAACCCTGGCGGGCCATGAACGGTTCGCCCAGGCGGACCCGCAGCATCTTCTTGTTCTGATTGGCGATCGGAGTTGCCTCTTTCTCGCTGAACCGGCCGTCGACCAGATCCCCACTGATCCCGGCGAATCCGTCGCCCTGGGGCTGTGCCGGTGCCTGCGGTCGTGACTGCTGCGGTTGGCCCCCGAGCGGTGCCCGGCCGGGCTGTCCTTGGTGGGACACCTGATCGGTCCACGAGCGCCCGTCCCACCAGCGGTATTCGTAGCGGCCTTCGGGATCGGGCAACCAGCCGGGCGGGGTGGGTCCGTTCACAATCACTCCTCGGATCGGGTTTCGGGGATCGACCCTAGTGGCAACCCGATATGCCCTGGCATTCTTGGTGCCATGGCAAAGGAAATCGACCCGATCCGTGCCCAGGGCGCTCTCGCGGTCTTGAGGCAGCACCCCGGCATGGTGCTGTTCGCGGTGTCGCCGGCGATCGTCGCGCTGGGCGCCGTGTGGTGGATCGCGGGCCCGGGTTGGGCCGGGCTGCTGCTGGTCGCGCTGGTGCTGGCCGGTGGCGCCGCGCTGCTGCTCAAGCGCAACTGAACCGCCAAGCCAGAATTTGGGGTTCGCCGGTGGTGAACGCCGTCCCATCTGCGGTGTAACGGTGTAATCATGTAATTATGACAAAACATCAACACCATCGCCGGTCCGCGAACGAGGCCGCCGAATGGTTCGCGGGCCGATTGCCCGATGCCTGGTTCGTCGACGACCCGACCGTGATCGTCGACCGTGAAGAGATCACCGTCATCGGCCGGCTTCCCGATGCGGAAGAGGCCGAGACAAAGGCCCGGGCCTCCGGCCGGGCGTCGCGATTCCGGGAGGAGACGCGTGGTGAGCGCATGCGCATCGCCGACGAGGCGCAGGGGCGTTTCGATCGCAAGGTGTCCTGGGGCGTGGAAGTGAGCGACGGTGAGACCGGCACCGAGCGAATTCTCTTCACCCACATCGCCGTACCGGTGATGACCCGGCTCAGGCAACCCGAACGGCTGGTGCTCGACACCCTCGTCGACGCCGGCGTGGCCCGGTCGCGTTCGGACGCGTTGGCGTGGTCGGTGCGCCTGGTCGGTCAGCACACCGAGGAGTGGCTGGACAAGCTGCGCGACGCCATGAAAGCCGTCGACGATCTGCGTGCCGAAGGGCCCGGTGTCTAGATCCGCTCGACCCCGACGTAGACCGAGCCCAGCGCCGAGGTCTGCGACAACGGATCGATCGATTCGCGGTTGGCCAGCAGGTTGCGGTTCACGCCGTACGATTGCGGAGCGCCGCCGTGCTGCGGGTCGAATACTCTTGAGCCCCAGCCATGGTCGAGGACGACGACGCCGCGGCGGGGCCGGTCGCTGAGGGTGGCCGTCACCTCCAGCTGGCCGGTCGAGGAGAACACCCGCACCCGATCGCTCGCCGCGATGCCCAGGGTCGCAGCATCCTCGGGGTGCATCAGCAGCTCGTTGTCCTTGCCGCCGGGATGCAGACCCGGCACTTCGTTGAGCCACGAATTCATCGAATGGCGCCGCCGCCGGTTGCCCAGTACGAACGGAAACCCCTCCGGGGCAACAGGAGCCGCAGCCTCGAGCAACTCTCGGGCGCGGACCAGGAACTGTGCCGGCGCCGCCTGAACCTTGCGGTCCGGCGTCCGCAAGGCATCGCGGAACCGGCCGAACCGCCGCGGCCCGAGCACCAGACCGTGTGGGTGCGCCTTGAGCTCGCGCCAGCGCAGCTTGTGTCCGTCGACTTTTCGCGAGGCCAGGATGATCAGCCGGTCCATCCAGTGCGGTCCGAACTCCAGGCCCGGCCACCGAGTGTGTGCCGCCAGCCATCGGGTGGCACGGACGAACCCGTTGAATCCCCTGGCGCCGAACAACGGACGGCGCATGGCCAGTGCCAGATCGGTGAAGATCCGCCACTCCTCGCGTGCATCGTCGGGCGGTTCGACGGCTCTCGCGCCGTACTGCACATATGGCTCGTCGTGCATGCCGCTGGTGAAGGCCAGTAGATCGTCACGTTCCAGCCAGTGCACCGCGGGCAGCAGCCAGTGTGCGTGCCGGTGGCTCTCGCGCTGCACCAGGTCGATGGCCACCAGAAGATCCAGCTGAGCCAGCGCGGCATCGAGCCGGCCGCCGTCCGGCCCGGAGACCACTGGGTTGCCGGAGTTGATCACCAGCGCGCGGATCTGGCCGCGTCCCGGGGTGGTGATCTCGTCAGGCAGCTCGGCCAGTGCGTGTGCTCCGGCCACCAGCTGGCGCCCGGCGAGCCGGCTGGTGTGCGGGCGGGTGGCGGCCAGCCCGGCCAGTCTCAGGGTGTCGACGTAACCCGGCTCGAAGCGGCGCCCGCCCGGGCGATCCATCCGCCCGGTGACGAGGTTGAGCACGTGGCCCAGCCATTCGGCCACCGTCCCGGCGGCGTGCAGCGAGACGCCGGTGCGGGTGATGACCATCGCCCGTGGCGCCGAGGCGAATTCACGGGCCACGCGTTCGATGGTGGCTCGGTCGATGTCGCAGCGGGCGGCCAGGTCGTCGAGGTCGGCGGCGGCGGTCAGGACGCGAAGGGGCTGCACCCCGGTGGCCAGCTCGGCACAGTCGGCGCGGTGTTCCCGCCCTTCGTCGAGGATCACCTTGACCATCGCGAGCAGCAGTGCCCAATCCTGTCCCGGTCGGACCGACAGATGCAGATCGGCGGCCTGCGCGCTCTCGGTGGCCAGCGGGTCCACCACGACGATGCGGGCCCCCTGCTTCTGCCGGGCCAACGCCCGTCGCCAGCCGCCCGGTACCGACTCCACCCAATTCCAGGCGCTGACAGCGGGATTGGCGCCGACGATCAGAAAGTAATCACAGTTGTCGACGTCGGACACCGGCACCATCAGCGGTGAGCCGTACATGGCCTCGGCGACCACGTGCAGCGCGTTCTGGTCCACCGATCCGACCGCATAGCGGTTGTACGTGCCGACCGCATCCAGCCAGGCGTTCATGAACACCAAATTGGACGAGGAGTACCCGGCGGGGTTGCCGTAATAGGCGGCCACCGCATCCGGTCCGCCGTCGTCGATGATGCGGTTCATCCGTCGGGCGATATCGCTGATCGCCTCGTCCCAGCTCGCCTCGACGTACTTGTCGCCGACCCGGCGCATCGGTGCAAGGATGCGCCGCGGATGCTCCACCACCTGGGCGGCGGTGCGACCCTTCGCGCAGAAATCACCCCAGGTGTGTGGGTTGAGTTTGTCGGCGGCGATCTTGACCGCCCGGTTGTCCTGGACGGTCACCTCGAGGCCGCAGGAGGCCAGGCAGTACCGGCAGAAGGTGTGCACGGTACTGGTCGTCATTACACCGACACTACAATTTGTAACGGCTTTGGGGAACTAAACCCGCGTCATCTCCCAATACCGGCCATGGCGGGTCATGAGCTCTTCATGGGTGCCGCGCTCGATGATCCGGCCGGCATCCATGACCAGGATCAGGTCGGCATCCCGGATCGTCGAAAGCCGGTGGGCGATGATGAAACTCGTCCGGTCCCGGCGCAACTCGGCCATCGCGCGCTGGATCAGCAGCTCGGTGCGGGTATCCACCGCACTGGTGGCCTCGTCGAGCACCAGCACCCGCGGCCGGGCCAGCACGGCCCGAGCGATGGTGATCAACTGCTTCTCGCCGGCACTGATGGCGCCGCCGTCGTCGTCGACGCGGGTGGCGTAGCCGTCCGGCAGCGTGTGCACAAACCGGTCCACGTACGCCGCCCGGGCCGCCTGGATCACCTCGTCTTCTGTCGCATCGGCCCGGCCGTAGGCGATGTTGTCGTAGATCGTGCCGCCGAACAGCCAGGTGTCCTGCAGCACCATGCCGATCGAGGACCGCAGTGACTGGCGGCTCACCGTGGAGATGTCCACGCCATCGATCAGGATGCGGCCCGAATCGACGTCATAGAACCGCATCAGCAGGTTCACGCACGTGGTCTTGCCGGCACCGGTCGGGCCGACGATCGCCACGGTGGTCCCCGGTTCGGCCACCAGCGATAGGTCTTCGATCACCGGGGTGTCCGGCAGGTAGCCGAAGCTCACCCGGTCGAATTCCACCCGGCCGCTGCGGATCTGCAGTGCGGCAGCCGGTTCGGGGGATTGCTCGTCGGCGTCGAGCAGATCGAAAACCCGTTCCGCGCTGGCGATCCCGGACTGCAGTGTGTTGTACATCCCGGCCAGCTGGCTCAGCGGCTGGTTGAACTGCCGCACGTATTGGATGAAGGCCTGGATGCTGCCGAGCGTGATCTGGCCCGTGGCCACCTGCAGTCCGCCCACCACGGCGACGGCCACATAGCCGAGATTGCCGATGAAACTCGTCGCGGGCCCCACCAGACCCGAGAAGAACTGGGCTCCGATACTGGAGCGGTAGACCTCCTCGTTGAGCTCGTCGAAACGCTGCTGAGCGGCCTGCCGGTGCCCGAAGGTCTTGACGATGGTGAAACCGCTGTAGGTCTCCTCGACATGGGCCGCCAACCGGCCGGTGTTGCGCCACTGCGCGACGAACAACGGCTGCGACCGCCGGGTGATCCACCGGATCACCCACAGCGACAGCGGCACGGTGAGGACCGTCAGCAACGCCAGCAGCGGCGAGATGGTCAGCATCATCGCCAACACCGCGAACACCGTCAGTACCGAGGTCAACAGCTGGCTGATGGACATCGACACCGAGCCCTGGACATTGTCGATGTCGTTGGTGACCCGGCTGAGCACCTCGCCGCGTTGACGGGAATCGAAATAGGACAGCGGAAGTCGGTGCAGTTTGTCCTCGACCTCGGAACGCAACGCGATCATGGTCCGCTGCACCGCAACGTTGAGCAATCTGGCCTGTAGCCAGACCAGCACCGCGGCAAGCAGATACAGACCCAGCGCGAGGGCCAGCGTGCGGGCCACCGCGGCGAAGTCCACGCCGTGGCCCGGCACCACGTCCATGCCGGACAACAGGTCGGCGAAGGTGGTATCGCCGCGGGCCCGGGCGGCGTCGATGGCCTGCTCCTTGGTCAGCCCCGCCGGCAGCTCGCGCCCGATCACCCCGTTGAACAACAGATCGGTCGCGTGTCCCAGGATCCGGGGCCCGATCACCCCGATCGCGATGCCGGCCACGCCGAGCAGCACCACCGAGATCGCCAGGCCCCGTTGCGGTATCAGGCGCCTGAGCAGCCGCAGGGCCGAACCGCGGAAGTCCCGGGTGCGCTCGACCGGCGGGGCCGGGGTGCCGGACCGGCGTAGCACGGGCCCGGTCATCGTGGGTCTCCGGCCGTGATGGCTTGTGACGCCGCGAACTCGGCATACGTGGGGCAGTCGACGAGCAGGGACTCGTGGGTGCCGACGCCGACGATGCAGCCGTCTTCGAGTACGACCACCTGATCGGCCTCGAGAACCGTCGAGATGCGTTGCGCCACGATGACGACGGTGGCGTCGGCCGACGCGTCGCGCAGGGCGGCGCGCACCCTGGCGTCGGTCTGCACGTCGAGGGCCGAGAACGCGTCGTCGAAGAGGTAGATCGCGGGTCGGCGGATCACCGCCCGCGCGATCGCGAGCCGTTGCCGTTGGCCGCCGGAGAAATTGATGCCGCCCTGGGCCACCGGACGGTCCAGCCCGTCAGGGTGGGCCGCGACGAACTCGTCGGCCGCGGCGATCCGCAACGCCGCCCACATCTGGGCCTCGGTGAGCTCCTGGCCCGGCGCGGCGCCGTAGCGCAGGTTCTCGGCCACGGTCCCGGAGAACAGATAACCGCGTTGCGGCACCAGGCCGATCACCGACCACAGCTGCTCCAGCTCGAGATCCCGGACGTCCACGCCGTCGATGCGGACTGCGCCGGAGGTGACGTCGTAGAACCGGCAGATCATCGCGAGCAGCGTGGATTTGCCCGAGCCCGTGGAGCCGACCACGGCGGTCGTGGTGCCGGGGGCGATGTGCAATGAAACCTGCTGCAGCACCGCACGGTCGGCGCCGGGGTAACTGAACGATGCGTCGTCGAACACGATCTCGCCGGCCATGGACACCGGGCGCACGGGGGCCACCGGGGTGGCGATCCGCGGCTGGGCCGTCAGCACCCCGCCGATCCGCTCGGCGCACACCGACGCACGCGGGAACATCACCGCCAAGACCGTGGCCATCAACACCGACATCAGAATCTGCATGAAGTAGGCCAGAAACGCGATCAGCGAACCCACCTGCATGTGGCCCGCGTCGATCCGAAGCCCGCCGAACCAGATCAGCGCGACGCTGGAGACGTTGATCACCAGTGTGGTGGCCGGAAGCATCAGCGCCTGCCATTGCCCGGCTTCCAGCGCGGTGGTCGACAGCGCCGCGTTGGCCTCGGCGAACCGGGTTTGTTCGACCGGTTCTCGGGCGAACGCCCGGATCACCCTGATCCCCGACAGTTGATCGCGCAGTACCCGATTGATCCCGTCGATCAACCGCTGCATGCGACGGAAGATTGGCATCAGGTGTCTGATGATCCAGTAGTTGGCCAGCGCCAGCATCGGCACACTGACCAACAGCAGCCATGACAGCCCGGCGTCCTGGTGCAGCGCCATCAGGATTCCGCCGACCGACATGATCGGCGCGGTGATCAGGATGGTGGCGGTCATCTGCAGCAGTTGTTGGATCTGCCCGACGTCGTTGGTGGTGCGGGTCAACAGCGAGGGGGCGCCGAACCGGCCGGTCTCCTCGGCCGAGAACGTGATGACGTGACCGAAGATCGCCGAGCGGAGGTCGCGCCCGAATCCCATCGCCGCGCGCGAGCCGAAGAACACCGCCCCGATGGCGCACGCCACCTGCAACCCGGTGACCGCCAGCATCACCCCGCCGAGTTCGACGATGCGGCGGGTGTCGCCTTTGGCCACCCCGTCGTCGATGATGGCCGCGTTGACCGTGGGCAGGTACAGCGAGGCCAGGGTACTGATCACCTGCAGTGCCGCGACAACCGCGAGCAGCCGCCGGTACGGCCGCACGTACTGTCGCAGCAGCGCCCTGAGCATCTGGTAACTCTCGCACACCTGCCGATGTCGTCCGGCGTGCCGCCGCTGTCGTGTCGACACGACGAAAGTCCAGGTCAATAGGTATGTCTCGAACAGGCTCAGATGCTGCCGCTACAGTGCATGACGTGACTGTCCGCACGGCCACCATGCCACGAATCACCCACGCCAGAGCCTTGGCGGTCCTGGCTGCGGCCATGATTCCGGTGTTCGCCGGGTGCTCGACCGACGAGCCCGCGTCCCCAGAGGTTCCGCAAACCCAGTCACCGAGTGCCGGCGGTGACATCAAGCACGGCCCGCACTTTCCTCAGTGCGGTGGGGTGACCGATGAGACTGTCACCCAGTTGACCGAGGTCCAGGGGCTGGTCAATACCGCGACCAACTCCTCGGGGTGTCAGTGGTTGCAGGGCGGGAGCATCCTGGGACCCCACTTCTCGTTCACCTGGTTCCGGGGCAGCCCGATCGGCCGGGAACGCAAGACCGAGGAACTGTCGCGGACCAGCGTGGAGGACATCAACATCGAGGGCCACGGCGGCTTCATCGCGATCGGGGAGAACCCCCTGAAGGCCGGCGACGTCAACCTCTGTGAGATCGGAATCCAGTTCGATGACGACTTCATCGAGTGGTCGGTGAGCTTCGACCAGAAGCCGTATCCGGATCCGTGCGAGGTGGCCAAGGAACTGACCCGCCAGTCGATTGTGAATTCCAAATGAGCGCGCACCGCCCAGTCGCAGCAGTCATGGCCGCACTGGCCCTGTTCGTCGGGCTGACCGGCTGCTCCCGCACCGTGGACGGCACCGCGGCCAAGGAAGGTGCCGGCGGCGGGCCCAGCAACAACAACTCCGAGAAGACGTATCCCAACCTTCTCAAGGAGTGCGATGTCCTGACCACCGACATCCTGGCCAAGACGGTGGGCGCGGACCCGCTGGACATCCAGAGCACGTTCGTCGGCGCGGTCTGTCGCTGGCAGGCGGCCAACCCGGGCGGGCTGGTCGACATCACCCGGTTCTGGTACGAGCAGGGCAGCCTGGACAACGAACGTCAGACCGCCGAGAAGCTGCAGTACGGGATCGAACAACGCCGCATCGCCGGCGTCGATTCGATCATCATGAAGCCCAACGGGCTCAATGGGGCCTGCGGTGTGGCCAGTGACGCGGCGGGCGTGGTGGGCTGGTGGGTCAATCCCCAGGCGCCCGGCATCGATGCCTGTCCGATGGCCACCAAGCTGATGGAACTGACGCTGGCCACCAACTCTTAGCGAGGTATGTGGAATCGGGCCAGCCTCGCGCCGCCGAGCGCGAGGGTGTCCCAGGGCCCGTCGACGTGCAGCACGACGATCGCCGAGGTCGGAAACTTCAGCGAAATGCTCTCCGCTGCAGCGATATTGGATCCATCGGACAGTCCGAGCGCGACCGCCGACATGGCCGGCTCGTGACCGATCACCAGCACTGTCGACGGCTCGCTACCGAAACGTGACGACACCCCGTTGATTTCGTCGATGACGGTGCCCGGCCTGGCGTCGTAGATCCGTTCGGCGTACTGCACGGGCGCATCGATGCCGGTGCGTGCCAAGGTCTGGCGGGTCCGGGTCGCCGTCGAGCACAACACGGCGTCCACCGCGGCGACGTTGGCCCGGATCCAGTCCCCGGCCAACGCGGCCTCCCTGATGCCGCGCGCGGCCAACGGCCGGTCATGGTCGGCCACCCCATCCGGGTAGTCGGACTTGGCATGGCGCATCAGCAGCAGGGTGCGGTGATCCATAGGGGTAACGGTAGCTACCAACCGCGTTCGGCGAGCCGGTGTGGTGCGGCGAGTTCTTCGACGTTGATGCCGACCATGGCCTCACCAAGACCACGCGACACCTTGGCCAGCACATCGGGATCGTCGTAGAAGGTCGTGGCCTTGACGATCGCCGCCGCCCGCTGCTCGGGATTGCCCGACTTGAAGATCCCCGACCCGACGAACACACCCTCAGCACCGAGCTGCATCATCATCGCCGCATCCGCCGGGGTCGCGATCCCACCGGCGGTGAACAACGTCACCGGCAACTTGCCGGCCCGGGCCACCTCCACCACCAACTCATACGGGGCCTGCAGCTCCTTGGCCGCCACATACAACTCATCCTCGCTCATCGAGGTGAGCCGGCGAATCTCCCCGCCGATCTTGCGCATATGCGTGGTGGCATTCGAGACATCGCCGGTGCCGGCCTCACCCTTGGACCGGATCATCGCCGCGCCCTCGGTGATCCGGCGCAACGCCTCACCCAGATTGGTCGCCCCGCACACGAACGGCACGGTGAAGCGCCACTTGTCGATGTGGTTCGTGTAGTCGGCCGGAGTCAGCACCTCGGACTCATCGATGTAATCCACACCCAGACTTTGCAAGATCTGCGCCTCGACGAAATGCCCGATCCGGGCCTTGGCCATCACCGGGATCGTGACCGCCGAGACAATCCCGTCGATCATGTCCGGATCACTCATCCGCGACACCCCGCCCTGCGCGCGGATGTCAGCCGGCACCCGCTCCAGGGCCATCACGGCCACCGC
>NZ_MBEJ01000059.1 GCF_001953975.1 Mycobacterium sp. NS-7484 | reverse complement strand
CCCCGCGCCCCGGGGCGGGGGGGCCCGGGGTGGTTAACCCCCCCCCGCCGCCCCCCCCCCCCGCCGCCCCGGGCGGCGACACCCGCAACCAGAACACGGTGCTCGACGCGATCCAGACCGACGCGGCCATCAACCCGGGCAACTCCGGTGGTGCGCTGGTCAACATGAACGGTGAACTGGTCGGCATCAACTCGGCGATCGCCACGATGGGCGGGGATTCCCCGCAGGCCCAGAGCGGCTCGATCGGCCTGGGCTTCGCCATCCCGGTGGATCAGGCCAAGCGGATCGCCGATGAGTTGATCCAGCGCGGCACGGCCTCGCACGCCTCGCTGGGTGTGCAGGTCAGCAATGACCGGACCACCGACGGCGCCAAGATCGTGGAGGTCACCAACGGCGGGGCAGCGGCAGCCGCCGGTCTACCCAGCGGTGTGGTGGTGACGAAGGTCGACGATCGTGTGATCGGCAGCGCCGACGCACTCGTGGCCGCGGTCCGGTCCAAGGCCCCCGGGGACAAGGTCACGCTGACCTTCACCGACCAGGGCGGTAAGCCGCAGACCGTGGAGGTCACGCTCGGGCGGGCCGAGCAGTGAGCACGGTGATGGGACCGGATTCGGTGGCGCCGCTGCGTCTGGCTACACCGTTGTCTGCTGCCGGATATACGGTTGCAGGCATGGAACAGCCAGGGGAGTTGGTGGGCAGGGCGCTCGTCGTCGTCGTGGATGACCGCACCGCACACGGCGAGGAAGACCACAGCGGGCCGTTGGTCACCGAGTTGTTGGGTGAGGCCGGATTCGTCGTCGACGGCGTGGTGGTGGTGGCCGCAGACGAGGTCGAGATCCGCAACGCACTGAACACCGCGGTGATCGGCGGTGTGGATTTGGTGGTCTCGGTCGGCGGGACGGGGGTGACGCCGCGTGATGTGACGCCGGAGGCCACCCGCGACATCCTCGACCGTGAGCTGCTCGGCATCGCCGAGGCGTTGCGCGGGTCGGGGCTGTCGGCCGGCATCGTCGACGCCGGATTGTCGCGCGGCCTGTGTGGAGTGTCGGGCAGCACGCTGGTGGTGAACATCGCCGGGTCGCGTGCCGCCGTGCGCGACGGGATGGCCACGCTCGGCCCGCTGGCCGCGCAGGTGATCGGTCAGCTATCAAGCTTGGAGATCTGAGTACGGCGGAAACGGCGGCCTACGGGCCGCCGTTTTTGTTTTGCGGGTGAATACCGCGCGCCGGGGCGCCGGGTTGGTGAACCGCAGGTTAATTACTGTTTGCGTAAGCATTTATGATCAAATGTGATGTTCGTCACAAAGGAGCTTCAACATGGCGGAACGGAACAAATTTTCACGAGACGCAGTTAACAAGATCTTCGGCGACGCCCTGCCGGAGATCGCTCCGGACGAACGTGACACCGCTTCGCCGGACGACGACGCCGACCGCGACCGGTGGTTGCGGAGGAACGTTCCGCCCCATCACCAATAAATAGGTGAGCGGCTACTGGATCCGGGAAACCGCTGGCAGATCACAGTGTTCTGCGCCTCAACTCGTTATCGAAGCGAACGGCATCACAGCATTGCCCAGCGGGGCAAAGACCAGCGTCACGGCGTGCCGAGCCACCTCCGAGCCGGTTTTCAGCAAATTTTGATCGAGTGACCGCCTGCACTGCCGTCCGCCTCCGTTCGCGTTGCCGCCCCTATGCCCTGCCGTTATGTTCCTCGTGTCAACGATGAGCAGTGCGTAAGAGCAATGTGTGAAGTTCCTAATCGGTGTCACATGTGAGACTTGCGCGGCGATACGGTCTGCGGGGGACTGTTACGCCAAGCCACATACTCGGTGGCCCGTCAGGGCCACCGGCATAGAGCTAGGGAGAACATGAAGGCATTCAGTCGGGTGCTGGTCGCGATGGTGACCGCCATTGCGGGGGTCTTTGCGGGCC
>NZ_MBEJ01000058.1 GCF_001953975.1 Mycobacterium sp. NS-7484 | reverse complement strand
GTTGACCTCCCCTGATAGGGGTCCGAACATGCTTTGAAAGCATGTTCGGTGTCAGGTCCACGCAATTCCCCTGTCTGTGGTGTATGCGCTGCCAAACTGGTCAAGAACGGCACCACCTCCGCCGGCACGACTCGGTGGCGCTGCAAAACCTGCGGGGCCTCAACCACTCAGACACGGCCCGACATCACCCACAAGGCCCAGCTACGGGCCTTCACTGGCTGGCTGCTACACGGCGCACGTCCCGCCCAGGTTTCCTCCAGCGCTCGCACGTTCCGCCGCGACACCTCCTGGTGCTGGAACATCGAGGTCCCGCCACCGACTCCCGCCACCACGCCTGCCGATGTGGTGGTCCTCGATGGCACCTACTTCCAGTCGTGGTGCCTGCTGATCGCCACCGACGGCACCCACGTCATCGATTGGCAGTGGTGCGACCGAGAGAAAAAGGTTGCTTGGCAGCAGATCCTGCAGCGCCAGGCCGCGCCACGGGTAGCCGTCATCGACGGCGGCACCGGACTTCACGCCGCGATCAGCGAAACCTGGCCCAGTACCCGAATCCAGCGCTGCTACTTCCACATCTTCCGGACCGTCATCCGCCACCACACCATGCGCCCACGGCTGGAGCCAGGACGTGAAATCCTCACCCTCACAAAAGCATTGATGAGTGTCCGCGACATCGATCAGGCTGTGCTGTGGATGGGGGCCTATGCCGAATGGGAAGCCCGCTGGGACACATACTTGCGTCACCGCACCTACGCCCGCACCCACATTCCACGCCCAAGCGGCATCCCCGCCGACCGTCCGTGGTGGTACACCCACCGCGACCTACGCAAGACCCGAGGACTGTTCCGCAGACTGATCCGCGAGCAGCACCTGTTCACCTGGATCGACCCCGCCGTCATCGGCGATGACGATCCGTTGCCGCGCACCACGTCCTCACTCGAGGGCGGCCCCAACCGTGCCATCAAAGACCTGTTCCGCATCCATCGCGGTATGCCCGCTGAGCACGCTCGCCGAGCCGCGGAATGGAAACTCAACAGCCTCACCGCAGACCCGCACGACCCATGGGAACTGGTCCGCTCCGAACACCTCAACCCACCCAGAACCAAGACCCCGCGCCCTGTCGAAGACGAACCTCTCGGACCAACCATGGGCACCAGCTTCAGCTGGGAGGACGGCAACGGCCTCCAACACGGCTGGGCCGGCAGATCAACACCCTAACCGCCACGACACACCGACAGCCGTACACACATTTTGGCCATTAACCC
>NZ_MBEJ01000057.1 GCF_001953975.1 Mycobacterium sp. NS-7484 | reverse complement strand
GAGGGCTCCCACAGCAGGAGCAGCCGCCCGCTGATGCCGCAGTGTGAGATCAGATCGTGTGGTTCGTACGGGCAGCCGTCGCCAGGGGTGAACCACCAGCCGCCCGTGCCGGATTGCCAGGTGCAGGCGTGCTCGTCGGGGCACGGCGAGTGCACGACGACCGACCCCGACGGCAGCTTGTCCAGCTCTTCGGCCGTCTCGATGCCGCGGGCGGGTGGACGCCAGCCAGCGGCGAGCACGGCGTCTACCGCCTGCGCTGGTGGTGTCCATGCCCACGGCATCGCTACGGACATCAGCTCGGCCAGGATGTCGCGGCCACTCGCCATCGCGAGCCTCCTCGGTGGGGACGTGAATCAGGACGAGGTGGCCGGGTGCGCGGAACAGGTCACGCGAGTCGAGCAGCCCGTTCTTGGAGATCCAGCTGAGGTGTTCGGTGCGCTGCCAGGCCGCCCCGGTGTGGGTGTTGATGACGACAGACAGCGCGGGCAGTGCCGACAACTCAGACGGGGTCTCGATGACGCGGGCGGGTGGACGCCAGCCCGCGGCCAGCATGACGTCCGCGCGGTGCTGGTCGATGTGCTCGGAAAGCGCTTTCCCGCATGAACACCAGTAGCCGCGGGCTTTTGGCTGGTGCGGGTTGATCAGCTCGGCCAGGGTGTCGCGGTCACTCATCGGTCTCGAACTCCTCGGTCGTGTCGATGCGCTCGGCATGGGCGTAACCGCAGGCGGTGTTGGGATCGCGGCGCGGGTACAGGCAGGAGTTCACGCTGCCGCGCTGGTTGCAGTCGGTCATGGTCAGTACCCCAGTTCCAGGAAGACGATCTGGTGCGTGAGCCGCGACCCGAGGTAGGCCATCCAGTAGCGGGGGTTCCAGTGGCTCATGCGCCGCCAACGGTCCCCGCGCAGCTCGCGTACATAGAACCGACCGTCGTCACCCTCACCGAGCAGGAACAGCGTGTCGGCGCATACCCGGTCGGCCGTCGCGGTCCAGTGATCGAGGTAGTCGCGGTCACTCGCCATCGGTGGCCTCCTCGGTGGGTACGTACAGGACGGTGACGGACTTGTCGTCCCGGAACACCTCGTAGTGGTAGGCGGGAATGTTGTGCCCCACCCACAGCCATCCATCGGTGACGCGCTGCCAGACCGTGCGGGTGTCGGTGCCCATGACCACAGCCCCGACAGGCAGGTTCGTGAACTCGGCGTAGTCGGTGATCTCGCGGGCGGGGGGCCGGAATCCGGCGGCGAGGATGGCGTCGGCGGCGCATCGGCTCAGGAACTCCCTGCTAGCCGTGTCGCGGTCCGGGTTGCCGAGCTCGCTGTCGAGCAGCGCGGCGAGCTGGTCGCGGGCTTCTCCCAGATGGCGGCAAGCTGCGTCGAAATCGCTGCCCTTGGCGTCGAGGTCGTTGCGCAGTGCGGCGATTTCAGCGCGGGCATCCAGCAGCTCGGTAGCCATCGCGGCGATGCAGCCGTCGTGCTCAACCAGCCAGTAGGCCGGGAATCCGTCGGCGTCGTCGCCCCATTGGGTCAGCTGCTCGTTGGTCAGCGGGGCGGGGATCTGGTCAGGCATGGTCGGCTCCCTCGGTGAGGTACTGCTCGGCCGCGGCCTCGAGCTCGGCGGCCTCGGCGGGATCGGGCGCGGTCGCCAGGTTTTCGGCGAGCCGCTTGATGTGGGCGTGCCGGTACCCGGACCAATGCATGTCGCCGGCGGTGACGACGGGCAGGGTCCGGTAGCCGAGCATGGTGACGGTGTCGGCGCCGGCCTGGTCGGTGTCGACGTCGACGTACCGGTAGGGGAGGTCGAGGCGGTCGAGGTGTTGGGTGGTGGTGCGGCATTGCTGGCAGCCGCGGCGGCCGTAGACGGTGATCTCAGGCATTGGTCTGCGCCTCCACCGGCTCGTAGGTGGCGGCGAAGATGTCGGGCTTGACCGGGTAAAACTCGCCCTTGATGCCGCGCACAATCCAGTCGCCAGGGAGGGCACTCATCGCGCCTTCGAGCGTGCACACCAAAAGAACGTGCGTGTCCCGGCGGCAGGCGTCGCCGTCCGGGCAGTTGTAGGTGATGGTCACGTTATTGGCATGCGCCCACTCGATAATCGGGGCCGCTGCTTCAGCGGTGCCGTCCCACTGAACGGCGTCGATCTCGACGGGCTTCTTGCGGTAGCGGTCAGACATGTTCGTCTCCTGGTTGTTCATGCGGTGGCTCCGAGGCTTTCGGCGACGACTCCGACGAGGTCGCGGGCGGCTGGTGGGGTGACGGCGTTTCCGGCCATGCGGACTTGCTCGCGCCGGTTGCCGAGGACGATGTACTCGCGCGGGAAGTCCATCGCCGCGACGATTTCGCGGGGCTCGAGCATCCGGAACCGGACGTCGTTGATGTCGATCGCGGGGCCGATGGCGATGCCGTCGGTCTCGCGGGTGGTCCGGGCCGGGATCGGTTCGGCGGTAGACGTCGCGTGCTCGCGCCATGTCCCGCCGGCGGGGGTGACGAGTCCGTGGTGGCCGCCGCCAGCGGTCACCGTGCACAGCGGGCGGGTCACGGGCCGGTGTTTCGAACCGCCGCCGCGGAGTTCGGCGACAAACGCCCACCCGGTTTCGCGGCGGGTCGACATCGTGCGCAGCGGCCGATCGACGGGGTGGGCGTGCTTGCCTTCGCGGCCCTCGACCGGTACAGCGAGCCCGTGGTGGATCCAGTACTTCTCGATGCCCGCCTGGATCCGGGCCATCGTTTTGGCTGCCAGAGGTTTCGTGCGGTCGCCGATGCGGGTGCCGAGGTCGGACCAGTCGATGATCTCGGCGGCTGGACGCACCGCAGGTTCGAGGATCTGGTTGCGGCAGGTCACGTTCGGGCACCGGTACACGTACTGCGAGCGGTACCGCGCCACCTTCGACCCGCCCGGCTTGAAAGCCTGCATCGCCGAGACCGGGCCGCAGTCCGGGCAGACGGTCCGTGGGCGGGTGACGCGCTCGATGTCCGGGCGCCGATCACCCTTCCGCCAGAACACGACATAGAGCCGGTCCCGGCTTTGCGGGGCGCCCTGCCCGAACAGCTGGGCGTGCATCGAGTTCAGGTACACGATGTGGTGGTCGTAGCCCATCGCGTCCATCGTCGACAGCCACGACCGGAACAGCGTGCCCTTCTCCGGCGACCACTCCGGCGCCCACTCGACCGCCTCGGCGACGTTCTCCACGATGATCGCCCGATACCCGTGTGCCTCGGCGAACCGCGGCACGTCCCACATGGTGGCGCGGGAACGTTCGGCGGCCTCGTCCGGCAGCGGCTCGTCATCGAACAGATTCGCCGGGCGAAGCTTCTTCTGCCCCTTGGCCCGAGAGTGGTTCGTGCACTCCGGTGACGCCCACAGGATGTCCGTGGCCGGGAAGTAGCGCGGGTCGATCTGCGACAGGTCCGCGCAAATGTGATCGGCATCGGGGTGGTTGGTGTTGTGGGTCTCGACGGCGAGGTTCCAATGGTTGGAGGCGACGCGGACCTCGATGCCGGGCACCTGGATCGCGCCGGTCGAGGATCCGCCGGCGCCGCAGAACAGATCGGTGAGCGTGAGGTTAGACATGGTCGGCCTCCTCGCCGGTGGCGGCGCGAATGCGGATCGCCTGCAGCACGGTCTGCAGGACGCCGTTCACGCGGTCGACCCAGCGGTCGGTGCGGTCGTGGTGCGCGCGGTGGAGTGCCGGGTCGGCGACGAGTGCGCCACACGTGGGGCATGCACTCGCATCGGTTGGGGTCTTTTGCCCGGCTGGTTTGCCCGCTGCCGCATCGGGACGCGGTTTTGGTACCCGGGTGATGGTGAAAGGCTTCTCGGCCATCACAGGGCCTCGAGGGTGCGGACGGTTCCGCCGTCGCGTTCGGTGCGGGCGGTCCAGGTGGTGGGGTCGCTGTGCCAGACCTGGCCGCGCACTCGGTTGTTGTCGAGCCAGTAGCCGACGAACTGGCGGCGGCCGAGCTGGTCGGGTTCGTGGTCGAGGTATCGGATGAGGCATTCGCGGGGGTGCCGGAACTCGGAGACCGTGGGGTGGGTGGTGTCTCTTGTACACATCTC
>NZ_MBEJ01000056.1 GCF_001953975.1 Mycobacterium sp. NS-7484 | reverse complement strand
CGGCCAGGGCGTCGAGGCGTTGATCGAGGGCGGCGGCATCCCCGACCCGTAGATTGCCCCACACCGTCGCCATGCCCGGGATGGTGCCGGCCTCGACGCTGAAATGCCGGCCCTCATCGATCTGCGGGGGCACCCGCTCACCGTGGGGGTCCAGTCGGGCCACCCATTGATCGATGCGGTCACGCAGTTTGCGTTTCGATAACCGCATCCAACTTCCCGCGCGGGCGGCCAGGGCCTCGTCGACAGCAGCCCAGGCGGTGGGGTCGACGGTGTCGGTGCGGTTGATGATGGCCAACACCATCCGCATGTCGATCGCGCCGGAGGCGAACAGGGCCGCCACCTGGGGAAGCCGATCACGCAGGACGCGGGCGTGGCGGATCTGTTCACCGGCGCGGTGGCGGCTGATGTTCAACGCCGCGGAGATTTCGGCGGCGACCGCTTCGAACGGGTCGGTGCGCCAATACACCGTCTCGGCCAGTTCGCGTTCGCGGCGGGTGTCCAACGCACCGATGGCGGCCAACCGTGGAGCGATCGCCGCGGATTCTGCCCGCGCCGCCGCGCTCATCGCGTCGATGAGAGCGGCATCGGAATCAGTGTCGAACACATGTTCGATTATGCCACCACCGACCGACAACCGCGGGATTTCTCAAGACATCGGTGACAGTCCTGCATCACGACATCGGTGACGGTTCGCGCCAGCCTGATGGCATACCGCGTGGAGCCGCCTCGACGGCCTGAACCACAACCACAGACGTCTTGTCAGGTCGAATGCTCGTGTTCACCGCCCGGCAGGTCGATCACCCCGGCACGGACCAGGATCAGCAGGCTGACCGCCAGAACCCAGAGCGGGAACGCCAGCACGATCCACATGCTGACGTCTCCGCCGATCAAAAGCGCCACCGCAAACAGGTAGGTGGCATAGACGAGCGGCCGTGGCATCAGACCGGTCTTGAGCCAGATCGTGGCCAGCGAGATCATGAACACGGCCGCCATGCGCACCCCGTATGTCTTGCTCAACGCCATCAACACCATCTGGCCGAATGTGGCGACGTGACTGTAGACGGTCGCGTCCGTCATCCCCGCCCGGCCGGCGATCAATCCGGCGCCGATCGCTGAGGAGACGAACATCGTCGCCAAGAACAGGATGCCGCTGCCCAGGAACACCGTCGCGAAGAACCGGTCCTCATAACGTCCGAAGCCGTCGCGCACCACGCCGATGAACCAGAGGAACGCAATACCGGCGAACGGCATCAGCACCGAGGCGACCCGCAGCCGGGTGGTCGCGCCGTCGATCCATTGCGAACCAGGCTCGGCGCCCTCGGGCAACGCGGTACGGATCAGCACCAGGGCTACCCCGAACAACACGGCGAACAGCACTCCCGCAAACGCGGCCGCACGCGGCGTCGACAAACGGTGCAAAGGTCGTTGAACCCCGGCTCATCGTGACACTTACGATGACCCGATGTCACTGGGCGGGAAAACAGCATTGGTCACCGGTGCGACAAGTGGCATCGGCCACGCCACCGCAACACTTCTCGCCGAGCTCGGCGCACATGTTCTGGTCAGCGGCCGTGACGCGGACCGCGGCACCCACGTGGTGACCGAGATCCGTGACGCCGGTGGCACTGCGGACTTCCTGGGGGCCACGCTGACCGACGCCGCCAGTGCCCAGGCATTGGTGCACGACGCGCTCACGGTCGCCGGGCAGATCGACATCCTGGTCAACAATGCCGCCATCGCGGTGTTCGGGCCGACGGCAAAGATTGCCGAGCAGGATTTCGATGCCTGCTACGACCTCAACGTGAAGGTGCCGTTTTTCCTCGTCGGGGCGATCGCGCCGGGCATGGCCGCACGCGGCGAAGGGGTGATCGTCAATGTCAGCACCATGGTGTCGATGTTCGGAACCCCGGGCTCGGCGGTGTACGCGTCCTCCAAAGCCGCCCTCAACCTGCTGACCAAGTCGTGGGCCGCCGAATACGGCCCAAAAGGCGTCCGGGTCAACGCCGTTGCGCCGGGACCGACCGTCACCGAAGGCACCACCGCGCAGTACGGCACCGAAGGGTTGGTCGCGCTCGCGTCGAAAGCTCCGGCCCGGCGACCGGCGGACCCGACCGAAATCGCCCGCACCATTGCATTTTTGGTCAGCGACGACGCCAGCTTCATCCATGGCGCGGTGCTACCGGCCGACGGCGGCCGGAGTGCGATCTAAGGCTGCCCGGGCAACAATCTGATCATCAGGCCGTGCGCCTCGGCGAGCAGATTCTCGTCCGGGTCACGCAGTTCGGCATTCACAAACGCCTTGCGCCCCTCGGCTTCCCGTACCCAGCCCCGCGCGGTCAGGACGGTGTCGATCGGCGTCACCTTGCGGTAGTCGACGTGCAGGAACGCGGTGCGGCTGATCGGCCGACCGGCGGCGTGGATCACCATGCCGAACACCGAGTCGAACAGCAACGGCAGCACCCCGCCGTGCACCGCGTAGTTGCCACCGACGTGGAAGCGGCTGAACTCGACCTTCAGTTCGACGCCCTCGGGCTCGAACTTCGACATGGTCCACGGCGGCATCAGCAGGCTGCCCGCACCCGGTAGTGAGGGCACCCGGTTGGCCGGGCCCACACCCTCGGCTGCCTGATAGGGCTCGAGCAGCTTGACGAGTTCCTCGACCCGATCGGCCGCGTCATCCCAGGTATCGCTGTCCGGGTTGGCCGATACGGCCAGATCCTGAGCTCGGCGCATCGCCGTCAGGAATCGCTCGAACCCCGGCCCGGGATCGGCCGGCTCGAAAACCGGGAAACCGCCGTGCTGTTCGAAAACGGACTCGGGTCGCTCGTCACTCACGGAGCAGCCAGGATGTCGCGCCGGACGATCGTCTGCTCACGCCCCGGGCCCACGCCGATGCACGAAACCTGAGCGCCGGCAAGCTCTTCCAGCCTCAGCACATAGTCCTGTGCTTTGGCGGGCAAGTCAGAGAATTCGCGTGCGCTGGAGATGTCCTCCCACCAGCCGGGCAGCTCTTCGTAGATCGGCTCGGCCTTCGCGATATCGGCCTGCGTCATCGGCATCTCGTTGGTGCGCTTGCCGTCGACCTTGTAGCCGACGCACACCGGCACCGTCTCCAGGCTGGAGAGCACGTCGAGCTTGGTCAGGAAGTAGTCGGTGATTCCGTTGACCCGCGTCGCATACCGAGCGATCACCGCGTCGAACCAGCCGCAGCGCCGGGCCCGTCCGGTGGTCACGCCGACCTCGCCGCCAGTCTTGGCCAGGTAGGCCCCGTGCTCGTCGAACAACTCGGTCGGGAACGGGCCCGAACCGACCCGCGTGGTGTACGCCTTGAGGATTCCCAGCACCGTTGTGATCCGGGTCGGACCGATGCCGGAGCCGACGGCAGCGCCGCCGGCCGTCGGATTCGACGATGTGACAAACGGATACGTGCCGTGGTCGACGTCGAGCAGGGTGCCCTGAGAGCCCTCCAACAGCACCGTCTCGCCCTTTTCCAGCGCCTGGTTCAGCAGCAGCCGGGAATCGGCGATGCGGTGGGAGAAACCCTCGGCCTGGGTGAGCAGGTTCTCCAAGACCTCGGCGGTCTCGAGCGCTTTGCGGTTGTAGATCTTGACCAGCACCTGGTTCTTGAATTCCAGTGCCGCCTCGATCTTTTCAGACAGCAGCTGCTCGTCGAGCACGTCGGCTACCCGGATGCCGATGCGGGCGATCTTGTCCTGATAGCAGGGCCCGATGCCGCGGCCGGTGGTACCGATCTTCTTGCTGCCCGCATATCGCTCCACCACCTTGTCGATGGCGACGTGATACGGCATCAGCAGATGCGCGTCGGCCGAGATGAGCAGCCCCGAGGTGTCGACGCCGCGATCCTCCAGGCCCTGCAGCTCGGTGAGCAGCACACCCGGGTCGACCACCACGCCGTTACCGATGACGTTGGTGACACCCGGGGTGAGGATGCCCGATGGGATCAGGTGCAGCGCGAAGTTCTCCCCCGTCGGCAGCACCACGGTATGCCCCGCGTTGTTGCCACCCTGGTAGCGAACGACCCATTGCACGCGGCCACCGAGCAGGTCGGTGGCTTTACCTTTGCCCTCGTCACCCCATTGGGCGCCGATGAGGACGATTGCCGGCATGGCGTAATCTCCCGCCTAATCTTCCGCACTAGTGTGGTGCAGCCGGTAGGTCACCTTATCCCAGCACACGCTGGGAACACATTTTCTCTCACGGGCGAGGTGCAGTTTTGACCCCCTCACATGGGATCGCGGTGGTCGGCACGGCGTCGGTTCCACGCCCCCTCCGATCCTTGCCGAGGGTCGCTGCCGACGACGTGACGACACACCGGAGGATCGTCGTGACCGGCGGTGCAGCCGAGCTGGCCACCGTGCTGACGGCACTCTTGCGCGCCGACCGGCTCGACGTGGAAGTCGCCCCGGTGACCGGCAGCTGGTCGGCCCGCCGCGCCCGGCGCGGCTCGGCCCGGCGGGTCCCGCTGATCCGGGACGAAACCGGAACAGTGCTGGTCAAAGCGGCCCAATGGCACGGAGTCGACGGTGCGCGGCTGAAGGGCGAGGCCATCGTCGACGACTGTGTGCTGTTCGACGGCGAAGCCCCCGGTGTCCGCGTCGAACCCACGACGGACATGCCGGGGCTACGCGCCAGCGTGCTCTCGGACCGTGGCCGTCCGCGCGGCTGGGTCGTCGGCCGCGCCGCGCAGCTGGGTACCCCGGGCGCGCAGGTGATCCGGGACGGGGTGCCCGCCCCGAAGACCGTCCGACGCTCGACGTTCTACCGGCACACCGAGGGCTGGTTGCGCGTCGGCTGAGCAGGGGCGGCACCCGGTAGCGTCGAATCGTGAACATCCGCCCGCTGCATCAGTCGGTACGGCCGAGCCCGGTTTTCCTGGCCGTCGTCGCGCTCACCGCGGCCGGCGGGGTCATGGCCTGGCTGGGCGGCGTGGAGTGGTCCGCGTTGTCGTATGCGGGCGTGTTCGTCCTGGTGATCGCGGGCTGGCTGGTGTCGCTGTGCCTGCATGAATTCGGGCACGCGTTCACCGCGTGGCGGTTCGGCGATCATGACGTCGCGGTGCGCGGCTATCTGACGCTGAACCCGTTCAAGTACTCCCATCCCCTGCTGTCGCTGGGCTTTCCGGTGCTCGTCATCGCGCTGGGCGGGATCGGACTGCCCGGCGGGGCGGTCTACGTCCGGACGTCCTGGATGACGGCCCGGCAGAAAACCCTGGTCAGCCTGGCCGGTCCGGCCGCCAACCTGGTGTTGGCGGTGCTGCTGCTGGGCATCACCCGGCTCGGCTACGACGGCGGCCACACCGTCTTCTGGTCTGGGCTGGCCTTTCTGGGATTCCTGCAGGTCACTGCGCTCGTGCTGAACCTGCTTCCGGTTCCCGGGCTGGACGGCTACGGCGCGTTGGAACCGCACCTGAGCCCGGACACCCAACGGGCCCTGGAGCCAGCCAAGCAGTGGGGCCTGTTCATCCTGTTGATCCTGCTGTTCACCCCGGTGCTCAACCGGTGGTTCTTCTTGGTGGTGTTCTGGTTCGTCGATCTGTCCGGCGTGCCCAGCCAACTCGTGTCGATCGGTAGCCAGCTGACCCGGTTCTGGTCTGCCTGGCTCTGACACCCCTTGCCACATATGCGAACTTCCGCATATATTGCGGGCATGGGTGCCGGCCACGATCACAGCCACCACAGCGATGCCCGGGTCAGCCGGATGATCATCGCTGCGGCGATCCTCAGCGCGTTCTTCGTGCTCGAGCTGGTCACCGCGCTGCTGATCAACTCGATCGCCCTGCTGGCCGACGCCGGCCACATGCTGACCGACCTGGTCGCGATGTTCATGGGCTTGACGGCGGTACTGCTGGCCAAGCGGGGCAGCACTTCCCCGGCCCGTACCTACGGCTGGCACCGCGCCGAGGTCTTCACTGCCGTGGCCAATGCCGCCCTGCTGCTCGGCGTGGCGGGATTCATCCTCTACGAGGCCATCGAACGCCTCGGCCATGCGCCGGATGTGCCCGGCGTGCCGATGATCGTGGTGGCCCTGGCCGGTCTGGCGGCCAACGCCGTCGTCGTCCTGCTCCTGCGGTCACACTCCAAGGACAGCCTGGCCGTCAAGGGCGCCTACATGGAGGTCGTCGCCGACACTGTCGGCAGCATCGGCGTCCTGATCGCCGGCATCGTCACCGTCACCACCGGCTGGCCCTACGCCGACGTGGTGGTCGCCGTCCTCGTCGCGCTGTGGGTCCTGCCGCGCGCCATCGCCCTGGCCCGTGCCGCCCTGCGCATCCTGTCGGAGTCCTCGCCCAGCCACATCGACGTCGAGGAGTTGCGCGACGCACTCGGCGCCGTCGACGGGGTCACCGGCGTACACGACCTGCACGTGTGGACGCTGGTGCCCGGCAAGGACATGGTGACCGCGCACCTGACCAGCAGCGCCGACACCGCACGGGTGCTCGACGACGCGCGTGCGGTCCTCACCGCCCGCGGACTGGCACACGCCACCGTGCAGGTGGAGCCGCCCGACGCCGCAGAAGACTGCTCCTGCGACGCCAAGGACTGAATTCAGGAAAGGCCGAGTTCTCCGCGGGCCGACGGATCGCAGTCGTCGAGCAGATCCAGGCACCGCTGGAACTCGTCGGTCTCCCCGATGTCGTCGGCAGCCTGGGCCAGTGCCGCCACGCACCGCAGGAACCCCTGGTTCGGCTCATGAGCGAACGGAACGGGACCGAAGCCCTTCCAACCGTTGCGACGCAACTGATCCAGCCCACGGTGATAACCCGTGCGGGCATACGCGTAGGCGGTGACGGCCTTGTCCTCGGCGAGCGCCGACTCGGCCAGTACCGCCCAGGCGATCGATGCCGACGGGTGCGCGGCGGCCACCACGGCGGCCTTCTCTCCCGCGGCCAATTCGTCCTCGGCCTCCGGGTCCCCGGGAAGGAGAACCGGATCCGGCCCCAACAAATCACCCATCCGTGTCATGGGCCTATTGTGCACCGACGGATAAGCTCCACCAGTACCGACGTACGGGAGGACCGCAGCAGGGATGTCGAACCCATCGGGACCGGACGAGCATCACAGTGACACACCGACCGAGAAGGTCGAACTACCCCCGGCGTCAGAGGTGACCGACCCGGCCACCGAGATCATCGGTTCGGCCGACGAGGTCACCGAGGCGGTTGCGCTCAGCGAGGAACGACGCTTCACCGCGCCGTCCGGGTTCGACGGATCCACCCAGAAGATCGACACCCCGCCGGATCCCGAGACCGAGGTGTTCGCTCCGCCGGCCGAGGGCGACACCGTCGCCGCTGAAGTACCCAAAGGCGCTGCACCGCAAGTCATCCCGCCCCGCGACGAGTCAGCTGAGCCGGCGCAGACCACCGCCCGGCGCAGCTGGGGATGGGTGGTCGCGGTCCTGTTGGTGATCGCCGCACTGGTGGCGATCGCGGTGCTGGGCACCGTCCTGCTGACCCGCAACTCGTCGGCGTCGAGTTCCCAAGAAGACGACGTCCGCGCCACGATCCAGGACTTCGACTCGGCCATCCAACGCGGCGACCTGGCCACCCTGAGATCCATCACCTGCGGCACCACCCGCGACAACTATGTGAAGTACGACCAGAAGGCCTGGGACGAAACCCATGCCCGGGTCGAATCGGCGAAGCAGTACCCCGTGGTCGCCAGCATCGACCAGGTGGTGGTCAACGGCGATCACGCCGAGGCCAACGTCACCAGCTTCATGGCGTTCGCGCCGCAAACCCGTTCCACCCGCAGCTTCGACCTCCAGTTCCGCGACAATCAGTGGAAGATCTGCCAGGCCCCGACCGGCTAGCCTGATCGGGTGAAACTGGGGGGAACCAAACCCGAACTCCGGGCATTGGCGGATCCCAGGCGTGTACACGTTGCAGGAGTACTACCAGGCGACCGGGCGGTTCGCCGGGGTCGACGGCTACCGCCCGCAGACCGGTGATGTGGCGATGTACGCCGAAGGCAGCCCGCTCGGATTGCACACGAATTTCGTCGTGGCGGTGGACGGCGACGCGATCACCACGGTCGGCGGTAACGAGGAGGGCGGCATCCGGGTGCACACCCTCGACGACGCCGAGATCGCGGGCATCATCGGGTACGGCAAGCCCGCCCCCTGACCGCCGGTACCCTTGGGACTCGTGATCGACACCGCCCTCCCCGCCGCGACGACCAATCTGGCACTCATGCCGGATTTCATGGATCCGCTGCACCTCATCGGATCCTTCGGCACGTGGGCCCTGGTGGGCATCCTGGTCGTGGTCTTCGTCGAGTCCGGGGTGTTGTTCCCGATTCTGCCCGGCGACTCGCTGCTGTTCGTCGCGGGCATGCTGGCGGCCGGCACTGCCGCGCAGGGCACGGCGGTGAACGCCAACTTCCAACTGTGGCAACTGCTGGTGTTCATCCCGATCGCGGCGGTCCTCGGCGGCCAGGTGGGCTACATCATCGGACGGACCATCGGCACCTCGATGTTCAAACCCGAGGCGCGGGTGCTCAAGCAGAAGTACCTCGACGAAGCGCACGCGTTCTTCGAACAGCGTGGCCCGTTCGCCATCGTCATCGCCCGCTTCGTGCCGATCGTGCGGACCCTGGCGCCGATCGTCGCCGGGGCCGCCAAGATGCGCTACTCGGTGTTCACGACGTTCAACGTGCTCGGCGCGATCATCTGGGGCGTCGGCCTGGTCCTGCTCGGCTACTGGCTGGGCCAGTTCGAGATCATCCAGAAGCTGCTCGAGCCGATCTTCATCCTGATCGTGGTCGCTTCCGTGGCACCGATGTTCATCGAGTGGTTGAAGCGCCGTCGCGCCGCCAAGAACGCCGCCCAGCAACAGGCCTAGCCGTGATGGATCCGGCCGTCGGTCTGAGCCAGCGGCCGTCCGCCACCACCCCACCGCTGAGCGATGATCTCGGCTGCAATCGACACCGCCGTCTCCTCCGGGGTGCGGCCACCGAGGTCCAAACCGATCGGACTCCGCAGCCTGGACAGCTCGTCGGAGGTCATCCCGGCCTCGCGCAGCCGCGCCATCCGGTCCTCGTGGGTACGCCGCGACCCCATCGCCCCGATGTAGGCGGCGCGCGCATTCTCGGGTAGCCGCAGGGCCACCTCCAGCAGCGGCACGTCGAACTTGGGGTCATGCGTCAGCACGCAGATCACCGTGCGGGCGTCGATCGCGCCGGCCTCGACCTGCGCCGCCAGGTAGCGGTGCGGCCAGTCGACCACCACCTCGTCGGCCGTCGGAAACCGCGCGGGCGTGGCGAACACCGGACGCGCGTCGCACACCGTGACCCGGTAACCCAGGAATGTTCCCTGTTGGGCGACAGCCGCCGCGAAGTCGATCGCCCCGAACACCAGCATGCGGGGCCGCGGCGCGTGGCTCGCCACGAAAACCTCCATACCCTCGCCCCGGCGCTGCCCGTCCGGGCCGTAGGTCAACACCTCACTGCGGCCGGCGGCCAACAGGCCGCGGGCATCGTCGGACACCGCGGCGTCGGCCCGCGACGATCCGAGGGAGCCCTCGTAATCGTCGCTGCGCACCACCAGTCGTCTGCCGACCCGGGACGAATCCGGGTGCGCGATGACGGTGGCCACCGCGACCGGGCGATGGGCCTCGATGTCGTCGGCGACCGCATCCAGTTGCCGAAACGTCTCCTGGGACACCGGCTCAACGAACACGTCGAGAATGCCGCCGCAGGTGAGACCGACCTCGAACGCGTCGTCGTCGCTCACGCCGTAGCGCTGCAGCACCGGGACGCCGGTGGCCATCACGTCGGTGGCCAGTTCGTAGACCGCACCCTCGACGCAACCACCAGAGACCGATCCGGTCACCGTGCCGTCAGGCGCGACGAGCATCGCCGCGCCCGCTGGGCGCGGGGCCGACCGAAAGGTGCGCACCACGGTCCCGACGCCGGCGGTGCCGCCGGCACGCCAGACCGCTAACAGGGTGCTCAGCACGTCTCTCACGACGTTCAATCTAAGGCTTGAGGACTACCCCAGACCGAGGGCACCGGCGAGTTCGCGCAGTGCGGGTCGCGGATCTGCCGTCGGGTTGTCGCCGAGTACCTGTACCACCACGTGGTCGGCACCGGCGTCCACGTGCGCCGTCACGGCCTTCGCAGCACTTTCCACCGAACCCATCCCCACCACGCCGCGGGCCAGCCGGTCGGAACCACCGCGGACGAGGTCGGATTCGTCAAAACCCTGGCGCAGCCACGAGTTCCGGTAATTCGGCAGACCGCTGTAGACGTCGAGGTGAGCGTGGGCGCGACGGAGCTGATCCTCGTCGGTGGAGCCGATGGCCACCGCCTGCTCCGAAACGATCCATTTGTCCGGCCCGAGAATGTCGCGGGTGACCCGCGTCTGTTCCGGAGTCACGAGATACGGGTGCGCGCCGTCGGCATGGGTGCCCGACAGCTCGATCATCTTGGGGCCCAGCGCAGCCAAGAGCCGGGGCGGACGGCCGACGCCCGGTTCGATCTGTTCGGGCACCGCGGCCATCCGGTCCAGATAGTCCCGCATGGTGGCCAGCGGCTTCTGATACACACCGCGCAGGCCGTGCTCGACCAACGGCCCGTGGCTGACCCCGAGACCCAACACGAACCGCCCGGGATACAGCGCGGTGAGGGTCCGGGCGCCGGTCTCGGCCGCGCTCGGCACCCGAACATGGATGTTGGCGATACCGGTGCCGACCACCAGGCGCTGCGTCGCGGCCAGAAACGCCGCCGACTGCGTCAGGCATTCCTTGCCGGTCACCTCGGGCAGGAACAACGAACCGTAGCCGAGTGCCTCGATCTCTCGGGCCACCTCCTGCGCGTCCGGCATCGACCAGGTCTCACTGGCCCACCACACGCCGATCCGGCTCGGAAAATCGATCGTCGCCCGTTGTGAGTTCGTCAATGCCTACTCCTCTTCTGCCAGCGTGTGCGCGGCTTCCATCAACATCCAGCCCGACAACTGGACCGACAGATCACGTTCGGGCATCGCCGAGGCGTTGACCGCGCCGTCGACGAACTGGGCCTCCGCGCTCTTGTCGCCCCCGGCCGTGGGCACCTCGGCATTGCGATCCCAGAACGGCCCGAACAGCGGCAGGCCGTCGACGGTCTGGCGGTAATTCCAGGCCGACTCGGCGGATTTCAGCACGATCGACCGGGCCGTGCGGCGCGCCGCCTCGTCCGCTTCGGTGTCACCGGGCAGCGTGGTGGCCACCAACGCCAGGTAACGCGCCGTGATGCCGTTGAACAGACCGCCGTCGCCGCCACCGGCGCCCTTGATGACGCCGTCGGGTGCCATCTCCTTGTCCACCGCGGCCACCAGACGGCGCACCCGCTCGCCGTGACGGGCGTCCTGCGTGCGCACCGCGAGCTCGACCTCAAGACCGAGCACCACGCCCTGGCAGTAGGTGTACTGGGCGCGCACCATCGAGCCGGCCTTGATGCCGTCGAACACCAGATGGGTCTCCGGGTCGATCAGGGTGTCGTCGATCCAATCGGCCATCTGCTGGGCCCGCCGCAACCGGTCGTCATAACGGGCCAGAAAGATTCCGGCCGGCCCGTTGGCCGGAGCATTGAAGAACTGGTCCTGCTTGCGCCACGGGATACCGCCGCCGTCCTCGGGCACCCAGGCGTTGACGAACTGATCGCACAACTTCTCGAGCGGACGGGGCTTTTCGACCCCGGCCAGGCGTCCGGCCCGCTCGATGGCCAGTGCCAACCACGCCATGTCGTCGTAGTAGCTGTTGACCCATCCCGTGTTTCGCAGCCAGTGCGCACGAATCTGCCGTTCGATACGGGTTTTCCGCTCCGGCTGGGGGTCGCGTACCTGTGCGTCGATCAGACAGTCGAGAAGGTGGGCCTGCCACCAGTAATGCCATGTCCCGAACTGGCGGTACTTCTTGGTCGCCGGCCATGCCGTCACACCGAGCTGAGTGCCCGGCAGGTGCCAGAGTTTGGTCAGATGCCGTTGGGTGATCGCAGCTTCGGCGCTGGCCGCGCGGTTGGCCCATAGCTGATCCATGACACCGATCCTGCCTTACCAGGCCGCCGAAATGTCGGCATGTCGAGCGATCCAGGCGTGCATGACGATTCCCGCGGCAACTCCGGCGTTGATGCTTCGGGTGGACCCGAACTGAGCGATGGAAACCGTGACGGCAGCGCCGGCCTGCGCCTCTGGAGTGATACCCGGGCCCTCCTGTCCGAAGATCAGCAGACAGTCGCGGGGCAACTCAGTCTGTTCGAGCCGCACCGATCCGGGCACGTTGTCGACCGCGACGACGGTCAGCCCGGTCTCGGCGGCGAAGGACAGCAGTTCCGCGGTGGTGTCGTGATGGCGCAACCGCTGATAACGATCGGTGACCATGGCACCGCGCCGGTTCCACCGCCGTCGGCCGACGATGTGCACGGTATCGACGGCGAAGGCGTTCGCAGTGCGCACCACGGTGCCGATATTGGCGTCGCTGCCGAAGTTCTCGATCGCGATGTGCAACCGGTGCCGACGTCGGTCGATGTCGGCGATGATCGCCTCGCGGGTCCAATATCGGTAGGCGTCAACGACATTGCGGGTGTCGCCGTCGCGCAGCAGGTCGGGGTCGTAGCGCGCGGCGTTGTCGCCGGTCGGTAACGGCCCCGCCCACGGACCGACACCCGGCGACTCACCCCACTCCGTGGGGCCGACAGACTCAGCCACCGGTGGTCCACAGGGCGGCATGCGTCCCGATCACCGACACCGACGCGTACAACAGTGCGGCGTTGATCTCCCCCTGGGAGCACAGCGAGACCCGCACGTTGACCGCGTCCCGCGAGGCTTCCGGCAGGACCAGCACCGACGAGCCGTACACCGAGCAGATGTGGCTGAGCCCCGGTGGCGGCAGGGTCGGGCCCACCACCACCATCAGCGGACCGCCGCGCTCGGCCGCGTCCTGCCGGTAACGCGATGCGGCCCCGTCGATTTCGAGGCCGAGCAGCATGTAACCCTTGCCGTTGAACGCGGTGGGATCACCGATCGCGGTCGGCGCCAGCTGTCCGCCGTCGGCGCTGAACCCGTCCACACTTGTGGTCTTGACCGTGACGCCGGTGTCGTTGACGTTGGTCGGCAGCATCCCGACCGGGAAGGCGGCCGGATAGGCGATGGTGGTTCCGGCGATGCGTTCGCGCGGCGAATAGACGTAGACCCCGCGCACCTGACTCTGATCCCGCAACGGCCCCAAGCACACTGTGCCCGTGAGCTTGTCGGGTGATGGTGCCGCCAGAGGCCGCAGACCCAGATTGGCCACACCGTCACAACCGTGCAGGGCGTCGGCCTCGATCGGATGCGCCAGGGCGCCGTACAGGCCGAACCTGAGGTCCTCAGGCTTGGCCGGGGAATCGCCGGAGGCCGAGCCCTCGACGTCGATCAGCACCCGTTCGGAATCGAACCGCAGATCCGAGACTTTCAGGTGCCATCCCAGGATGTCCAACGACTCACCGAGCGCCGCAGTCGACGCCTCATAGGTTCGTGCCGGTTGATCGGGCGCGCAGCCCGCGGTGACGGCGAGAAGTACCGCCATCACCGCCGCGATCAGCGCCCGCACCGGTACGAAAGTTCTGTTCTAAGTTCTCCCACGACCTTTTCCCACTGCTTTTGTCATGGCGCGCACCAGGTTTCGCGGAGCCATCCGCCCTCCGGTGGTCAACACCTTGTACTGCAGACCCGGCACGATGACCACCTTGCCCGCGGCCACGTCGGACAGGCAGTCCCGCACCACGTCGTCGACCTGCAGCCACATGAACGACGGCGTGCCCGCCATGTCGATGCCGGCGCGGGCATGGAACTCGGTGCGGACAAATCCGGGACACAGCGCGTGCACGCCGACCCCGGTGCCACCCAGCCCGTTGGCCAGCCCCTCGCTGAACGAGACGACCCAGGCCTTGGACGCCGAATATGTCGAGCCTCGGCCGGGCACCAGACCCGCGACGCTGGCCACGTTGATCACGGTGCCGGCGCCCGCGTCGATCATCGACGGTAGCGCTGCGTGGGTCAGCTCCATCACCGCGGTGACGTTGACCGCCAACTGGTCCTGCAACTGGGCCAGATCGGCAGTCCAGAATTCACCCGACGTGCCGAACCCGGCGTTGTTCACCAACACCTGAACCCCGGCCCCGAGCCGCTCGGCGACCTTGGCGCGGTCCTGGGCACGGGACAGGTCGGCAGGAAGGAGTTCGACACCGGCACCGGCCTCGTCGCGCAGCTCGGCGGCCAGTTGTTCGAGGCGCTCACCATCGCGTGCCACCAGCACCAAGTCGTGCCCGTCGCGGGCGTAACGCCGGGCGAACCCGGCACCCAGTCCCGAGGTCGGTCCGGTGATCAGCGCGACGGGGCGAGGCATGCCGACAGCGTAGTCAACTACTCTGTCGCGCTTCAGCGCTGGTAGTGCGGGGCGTGGCGGCCGTTGCGTGCCGGCGGCGGAGGCCGACGAATCCCATCCGGACGGCCGGGCTCCTGGCGTGGCTGGGTGTAGCGGCTGACGTCACCGCGGCCCGGCGCGGCGTCGGTCCGACCAGGCGGCAGCTCGCGACGCCCGGCGGCGGCCGGAGTCGGGGCGAGCGGGCGGCCGGGAGAACCGGCACGGCGGGCCAGCGCAGCCTGGCTGCCCTGACCGGACTGCGGTGCCACACCGTTCTGCGGTACCGGAGGCAGCACGCGCAAGAGGTCGTTGAACTGGCGCACGGTGCGCAGCCCCTCGTCCCACTGGGCGCGGGTACTGGTGACGGGCATGCTGACGAGCGTCCAGTTCTGCTCGTTCCACATGATCTCGGCACAGTCGGGAGCGGTGTGGGCGAACGTGACCATCCGGCGGTCGCAGGCCCGACGCGCGGCGTCGAGGTTGGTGGAGTACACCATCCGCGGACCGATCGCACCGAGCAGCCAGATGTCGCTCTCGCGGGGCTCCTTGATGCCTTTGAGCCGCAGATCGACCACGACGTTCGTGCCGACCTTGCGGTGCAGCGCGATCACCGTCGCCACCTCTTCGATGTCAAAGATGAACACCGCCTCGCCACGAATCTGGCCGAGGACGACATTCTTGGCCGTGACGTCACCGATGGTCGACATGACCCCGCGCTTCCAGCGCTTGAGGATTTCGTGCGACTCGTGCTCGTAATCGAAGCCATGCGACTTCGCCCAAGACCTACGGCGCCGTCCCAACCCACGTCGACGGTCGATGTCGACGTACAGCAGCACCGCCGCACCCACGAAACAGAGTGCGGACAGCGTGAACCAGAGCGGGACCATCGGGCCTAGCCTACTTGTTGACCGGGGCAATGCCCCAGCCTTGTGAGGTCACAACCCGATTACTGGTGCTCAACGGGCTGTAGCCGGGACTCCTCGAGGTACGTGACGATCGCATTGGTGAGTCCGCGGCGGGCCACGTCGAGGTCGGTGTAGGTGCCGAGTTGACGCTCCGAGGTGATGCCGCGCATCGCCCCCGGAATGAAGGAGGCGACCTCATGGACCCGCTCAGGGTCGACGTCGAGGTCGGCGAAGGCCTGCTGACAGGTTTGCAACCAGCTCTGTCCCCACGACGACAGCTCGGCCGCGGTCTTCGGGTAGAGCCGTTCGAGCTCGGCATGGTCACGTGGCAGGGCGGCCCGCAGGTTCTCGATCGCCCGTGAGTCGCTGGCGGTCAATCCGTCATAGAGCAGGTCGATGATGCCGGCGACGCGCTGACGCAGCGGCGCATTGCCGTCGTGGTGGCTCAGCATGCCCGCCCGACGCTCGGCGGTGCGCTGCAGGACCGCGGCCCAGAACCCGTCGATGTCGCCGAACTGGTACTTCACCGCGCCCCACGTGGCGCCGATCTCTTTGGCGATCCGGTTGGCCGAGACCGCGGTCGGATCTCCGGTGGCCAGCGCCTTGCGGGCGGCCTCCAGCATGCTCTCCCGGGTGGCTTCACCGCGGCGGTTGGTGCGGCGCGCGCTCACCTCGGTCATCTTCGAGAGGCTACCCCGGTTTCACAGAACCCTCTTCCAAAGTTTCACAGAAGCTCCTACGATTCGCCTCATGGCCAAACCGCCGTTGTCGATGAAGCCGACAGGATGGTTCCAAGTTGCCTGGTCGGACCAGGTCGCCGCCGGGGCCGTCCATGCCATGAAGTACTTCGGCGAGGAGATGGTCGCCTGGCGTTCGGAAGCCGGGCAGGTGACCGTGATGAACGCCTACTGCGAGCATCTCGGTGCCCACCTCGGATTCGGCGGCCAGGTCGTCGGCGAGGTCATCCAATGCCCGTTCCACGGCTGGCAGTGGAACGCCGAGGGCCGCAACGTCTGCATCCCGTACCAGGACCGGCCCAACCGCGGTCGGCGCATCCGCACCTACCCCGTCGTGGAACGCAACGAGGCCATCTACATCTGGCACGACATCGAAGGGCGCGAGCCGTTCTTCGACGCGCCGGATGTGTTCGCGTCCTTCGCCGACGGCAGCAGCGCCGCCGACTACTACCCCCAGCAGCGGTTGTTCCGCGAAGCGCTCGAGCTGCATCCGCAGTACGTGCTGGAGAACGGCGTCGACTTCGCCCACTTCAAGTTCGTGCACCAGACGCCGATCGTGCCGGTGTTCACCCGCCACGACTTCGCCGCACCCATCTCCTACGTGGACTTCACCATCACCTTCGAGGGCGACGATCAACAATCGATCGACGACGTGCGCAGCGGCGTCGAAGCCATCAACGGCGGCCTGGGCATCGCGGTGACCAAGAGCTGGGGAATGATCGACAACCGGACCATTTCAGCGGTCACGCCTGTCGACGAGTCCACCTCCGACGTGCGGTTCATGGTCTACATCGGCCGGACCCCCGGGAAAGATTCTGTTCGGGCCGCTGCGAAGGCCGCCGAGTTCGGCGACGAGGTGATCCGCCAGTTCACCCAGGACATCCACATCTGGTCACACCAGCGCTATTCCGATCCCCCGGCGCTGGCCACCGCCGAATACGAAGGCTTCACCGCAATCCGCAAGTGGGCCATGCAGTTCTATCCCGACGCCAGAAAGGCAGACGCCCTATGACCGAGAAGATCCGGGTTTTCCAGGTGGCGACCGGCAACGTCGGCACCGAGATGATCAAGCGTATCGGCCAGCGGCCCGATCTCGAACTGATCGGATTACATTGCTACACAACCGAAAAGATAGGCCGTGACGCCGGTGAGATTGCCGGGATCGAGCCGATCGGCGTGACAGCCACCGGCTCGGTCGATGACATCATCGCCGCGCGTCCTGACGTGTTGACCTTTCACGGCGTGTTTCCGGACGAGGACCTGTACGTGAAAGTCCTTGAGGCCGGGATCAATATCGTCACCACAGCCGACTGGATCACCGGCTGGCACCGTGACACCAACCATCCGCACCCGTCCGGGAAGCCGGTGTCGCAGCTGCTCGCCGAGGCGTGCGAGAAGGGTGGCTCGACGTTCTACGGCACCGGGATGAACCCGGGCGTCAACCAGATTCTGGGTGTGGTGTGTTCGGCCGACGTGGCCGAGATCGAGAACGTCACCACCATCGAATCCGTCGATGTGTCATGCCATCACAGCAAGGACACCTGGATCGAGGTCGGCTACGGCCTGCCGGTCGACGACCCGTCGATCCCGGGAAAGCTCGAGAAGTACACCCGGGTGTTCGCCGACAGCGTGTTGATGATGGCCGACTGCTTCGGACTCGAACTCGACGAGGTGAAGTTCAGTGCCGAACTCGGGGCCTGCACAAAGGATGTCGACCTCGGGTGGTACAAGCTGCCCAAGGGATCGCTGGGCGGTAACTACATCAAGTATCAGGGCATGATCGACGGTGTGCCGCGCGTCGAGACGCACCTGGAATGGCAGATGACGCCGCACACCGATCCCAGCTGGGACATCAAGGGCTGCTACATCACCCAGATCAAGGGCGATCCGTGCGTCTACAACAAGCACATGATCTTCCCGAAACCCGGTGTGGACCTTTCCGATCCGGACTCATTTGCCTCGATCGGCATGACGGTGACAGGGCTACCCGCGCTCAACGCGATCGCCTCGGTGGTCAAAGCCCCGCCCGGGTTGTTGACGAGTGCCGACGTGCCACTGCGTGGGTTCGCCGGCCGGTTCAGTTTCTAGCGCGAAAAGACACAAACCCGCACTCTTCCCACGGGAATTGTGCGGGTTTGTGTCTTTTCGGCGGGCTAACTCAGCCGAGGACCAGGCCTTCGCCGTCGGCACTGACGTTGACCGGGACGACGTCACCGTCGTGCACCTCGCCGGCCAACAGCATCTTGGCCAGCTGGTCACCGATGGCCTGCTGCACCAGCCGGCGCAGCGGGCGGGCACCGTAGAGCGGGTCGAAGCCGCGCTGGGCCAGCCACTGCTTGGCGGGCAGCGACACTTCCAGGGTGAGCCGGCGTTGCGCCAGCCGCTTCTGCAGCTGTTGCAGTTGGATGTCGACGATCGACACCAGCTCGCCAGGTTCCAGGGCGTGGAAGATGATCACGTCGTCGAGCCGGTTGATGAACTCCGGCTTGAACGCCGCCCGCACCGCGGCCATCACCTGCTCCTCGGTGCCACCGGCACCCAGGTTGGAGGTCAGGATCAGGATCGTGTTGCGGAAGTCGACCGTACGGCCCTGGCCGTCGGTCAACCGGCCCTCGTCGAGCACCTGCAGCAGCACGTCGAACACGTCCGGGTGGGCCTTCTCGATCTCGTCGAACAGCACCACCGTGTACGGACGCCGCCGCACCGCCTCGGTCAGCTGACCGCCCTGGTCATAGCCGATGTATCCGGGAGGCGCACCGACCAACCGAGCCACCGAGTGCTTCTCGCCGTACTCGCTCATGTCGATGCGGACCATGGCGCGCTCGTCGTCGAAGAGGAACTCCGCCAACGCCTTTGCCAGCTCGGTCTTACCGACACCCGTCGGCCCGAGGAACATGAACGAACCCGTCGGCCGGTTGGGGTCGGCCACCCCGGCCCGGCTGCGGCGCACCGCATCCGACACCGCGGTCACCGCGGCCTTCTGGCCGATGACGCGCTTGCCCAGCTCCTCCTCCATGCGCAGCAGCTTGGCCGTCTCGCCTTCGAGCATGCGCCCGGCCGGAATGCCGGTCCACGCCTCGACCACCTCGGCGATGTCGTCGGGGCCGACCTCTTCCTTGAGCATCACGTTCTCACGAGCCTCGGCCACCGGAAGCGCGGCGTCGAGCTTCTTCTCGACCTCCGGGATCCGGCCGTACCGCAGTTCGGCGGCCTTGGCCAGGTCACCGTCGCGCTCGGCCCGGTCGGCCTCACCGCGCAGGCTGTCCAGCTGCTCCTTGAGCTCGCGGACCACGTCGATGGCGCCCTTCTCGTTCTGCCATCTGGTGGTCAGCTCCGAGAGCTTTTCCTTGTAGTCGGCCAGCTCGCCACGCAGCTTCTCCAGCCGCTCCTTGGACGCGTCGTCCTCTTCCTTTTCGAGTGCCATCTCCTCGATCTCGAGGCGACGGACCAACCGCTCGACCTCGTCGATCTCGACCGGCCGGGAGTCGATCTCCATCCGCAGCCGCGAGGCGGCCTCGTCGACCAGGTCGATGGCCTTGTCGGGCAGGAAGCGGCTGGTGATGTAGCGGTCAGACAAGCTGGCCGCAGCCACCAGCGCCGAGTCGGTGATGCGCACACCGTGGTGCACCTCGTAGCGGTCCTTGAGGCCGCGCAGGATGCCGACGGTGTCCTCTACGGACGGTTCGCCGACGAGCACCTGCTGGAACCGACGCTCCAGCGCGGCGTCCTTCTCGATGTACTTGCGGTACTCGTCGAGAGTCGTCGCGCCGACCAGGCGCAGCTCGCCGCGGGCCAGCATGGGCTTGATCATGTTGCCCGCGTCCATCGCCGACTCACCGGTGGCACCGGCGCCGACGATGGTGTGCAGCTCGTCGATGAACGTGATGACCTGCCCGGCCGAGTCCTTGATCTCGTCGAGGACGGCCTTGAGGCGTTCCTCGAACTCACCGCGGTACTTGGCACCGGCCACCATCGAGCCCAGGTCCAGGCTGATGACGGTCTTGTCCCGCAGGCTTTCCGGCACGTCGCCGGCCACGATGCGCTGGGCCAGACCCTCGACGATCGCGGTCTTGCCGACGCCGGGTTCACCGATGAGCACCGGGTTGTTCTTGGTACGCCGGCTCAGCACCTGCACGACGCGACGAATCTCGTTGTCGCGCCCGATGACCGGGTCCAGCTTGCCTTCCCGGGCGCGCGCGGTCAGATCGGTGGAGTACTTCTCCAACGCCTGATACGAGCCCTCGGGATCCGCGCTGGTGACCCGTGCGCTGCCGCGCACCTTGGTGAACGCCTCCCGCAGCGCCTCGGGCGAAGCACCGTGACCGGTCAGCAATTTGGCGACCTCGGAGTCGCCGGTGGCCAGGCCGACCATCAGATGTTCGGTGGAGACGTACTCGTCGTCCATCTCGGTGGCCAGATGCTGGGCCGTGGTGATCGCGGCGAGCGATTCACGGCTCAGTTGCGGTTGGCTGCTGGCGCCACTGGCGCTGGGCAGCCGGTCGAGCAACCGCTGCGCCTCGGTCCGGATCGTCGCGGGGTCCACGCCGACGGCCTCCAGCAGCGGTGCGGCAATGCCTTCATTCTGAGTCAGCAGTGCCATCAAAAGATGAGCGGGACGGATCTCCGGATTGCCGGCGGAACTGGCCGCCTGCAACGCTGAGGTCAGCGCCGCCTGAGTCTTGGTCGTCGGGTTGAACGAGTCCACGACACCTCCCTTTTCCGATAGAGAAAATGCTTGTCGCGATGTACAACGTAGTCAAGGTTGAGTCTGTTCCGCTCAAGTTTAAAAATTTTTGATCGGCAGACTCGATCAGGTGCACCCTGCCTCACACATTGCCGTCGTCGCTGCATCCGCTCCCAGCCACATGTACCCACATCTCGCGGTTATCCACGAACTGGTGCGCCGCGGCCATCGGGTCAGCTACCTCGTCGGTGCTCACCTGGCCGATCTGGTCCGGCCGACCGGAGCCGACGTGATCGGATGCACCTCGGTACTGCCGGGCGCCCCCGGTGCTCCGGAAGCGTTCGACGAGACCGACCCGGCCGCGGGCATGCGAATCTTCCTCGACGAGGCGATTCACGTTTTGCCACAGGTTCACAATGCCCTCGACGCTGACCGCCCCGACGTGGTGCTGTACGACATCGGCGGGATGGCCGGGCCCGTCGCCGCTGCCTACTGGGGCGTGCCCGCCGCCCAGTTGTCGCCCAGCGAGGTGGCCTGGGACGGCTACCACGAGGACATGGCCGAGATCTTGGTGCCGATCTTCAACAGCCCAGGCGGACGGGCTTATCGCGAGGCGTTCGACGGTTGGCTCGCCGATTCGGAAACGGGACTGACGTTCGACGAGGTGACCGGTGCGCCCCGGCGCTGCCTGGTGTTAATCCCCCGGATCATGCAACGGCACGCCGACCGGGTCGGTGACCGTTACCGGTTCGTCGGACCCTGCATCGACCCGCGACGTACGGACCGCGGCGGTTGGCACCCACCGGCCGGCGACGGTCCCCTGGCGCTGCTGGCCTTCGGCACCGCCTATACCGAGCGAGCCGACGTGTACCGCAACGTGATCGACGCCTTAGACGGAGAAGGCTGGCGGCTCGTATTGGCGGTCGGCCGTGCCGAGATGGGTGCGGTGCCATCGTGGGTGCAGGTGCAAGAGTCCGTCCCGCAACCGGCGGTGCTGCAGCGGGCCGACTGCTTCATCACCCACGCCGGGATGGGCTCGTGCACGGAGGGATTGTGGTTCGGGGTACCGATGGTGGCCATACCGCAGGCGGTCGATCAGCCGGCGAATGCAGCCAGACTGGAGTCCATCGGCGTCGGCAGGCATTTGTACGACCCCTTGCCCAGCGTGGCGCAGATCCGTGACGCAGTGCTCGGCATCACGGCCGATCAACAAACCCGGTTGCGGCTCGATGCCATCAGCGCCGAGATCCATGCGCACGGTGGTCCGGGACATGCCGCCGACGCGGTCGAAGACGTCGCCGCCGGTCGCTGGTAAGGGGCTGCGACCGGGATACGGCGTTGCTAGGTTTTGGCGATGACGGAGAACTGGAGCTCGGTTGTCACCGAACTCATCCCGCTGGCAATGGTGGTGGCGTTGTCGCCGCTGACCATCATTCCGGCAATCCTCGTGCTGCACACGCCGCACCCCCGCCCCACCGGCCTGGCATTCCTGGCCGGGTGGCTGGTCGGTCTGGCCGGGTTGACCGCCGTCTTCGTCGGCGTCTCCGGTTTGCTCGGCGCGCTCGATGAACCACCGACGTGGGCGTCGTGGTTTCGCATCGTGGTGGGTACTGCGCTCATCGTTCTCGGTGTCTACCGATTTCTCACCCGGGCGAAGTCAGAACACATGCCTGGCTGGCTCACCAGCCTGAGCAAGCTGACCACGCCGCGGGCCGCCCTGACCGGCGCGGTGTTGACCGTGGTGAACCCCAAAGTGCTGTTCATCTGCGCGGCTGCCGGTTTGGCCATCGGCAGCGCCGGCCTGGGACAGCCCGGTGTTTGGGCAGCCGGGCTGTGGTACGTGGCGGCGGCTGGGTCGACGGTTGCTTTGCCGATCCTGGCGTACGCGATTTCCGGTGACCGTCTCGACCCGGCATTGGCCCGACTCAAAAACTGGATGGAACGCCAACACGCCGTGCTGGTCGCCGGAATTCTGGTGGTGATCGGCCTGCTTGTGCTCTACAAGGGAATTCACGCGCTATAGGTAACGCATTCGGTGCAAATCGGGCTACGGTGTGGCCATGTCCGAATCCGGTTTCGGTGATTTCGAATTCGAGCGGAAGTTCTTTGTCCGCGAATTGCCCGCAGCGGCGGCCTCCGATCCGACGCCCGCCCTGATCGTGCAGGCATATCTGTTCGCCGCCGACGGCTATGCCGTCCGAGTGCGGGTACAAGGGCCGGCACCGGCTGAATTGGATGCGACGGCAGCAGAACTCGTCGAGGCATTGGGCGAGGAATCACTGGGAACGATGACCGCCAAAGGCCCCGCCGTCGGCGGTACGCGATACGAAGCCGAACGCGAACTCGACCCATTGGTGGCAGCGCAGATCGTCGGTCGATCCGAACATGTGGTCGCCAAGGTCCGCTACTCGATGTGGCTGGGCGAGGACGGCTGGATCATCGACCAGTTCCTGGGCCGCAACGCACCGCTGTTGCTCTCCGAAGTCGAACGCGGCGGCCCGGTGGTCGATCTCGCCATTCCATCATTCTGCGTTTCCGAAGTGTCCGAAGACGACCGGTTCCGCAATGAATACCTGGCGCACAAGCCATTTGGCACGTGGGCTGACGAGTACCTGCGTGAACTCGACCGGCGCGGGCCTTCTTTTGTTAATACGTTGGGGCAGAATCAGTTCGAGGGTGGCTGAGGCATAGTTTTAGGCGCTCCTCTGGTCACATCCATCGCTTGTTTCCAGGCGGGTATCCGATGTGCCCACTTATTAGCGACAATCGAGCGACAATCGCCACACAGGCAACGGTCGCCCCACGAGAACCATTGTCGCTCGCCGTTTTTGGCACTCAGGCACCCCTGGCCCCACGAGCATCATCTGCCCAGTGCCCGCGTGTCAGCGACTCTGTCGCTGACACTGGACGACCCGGATCCCCAATCAATGGGGGCCTTTGAGACAGAGGTGGCGGCTTGTGTAATACCGGCCACATGACCAACAGTGCGGTGCCCTGATCTCATGTGAGATTCAATTCGAAGGTATCCGAGCTCACGCACCGAAGGGCCGCGGCGGCCGGGGACCTCTACCTTGCGCGATCGCATATTCATCGCATTGTGCACGGTGCTGAGCATGTGCTGGTACGTCGCAATGTGGCTGTTGGATTGGTCGTAAGATTCTCGGGCCGCCCCGTACGCTGGCCGCACAGTCGTACCGCGTTGCCCCTGACATATCTCGATGACCCGCTCACACCTGGCGCTCTCCGCAGCCAATTCCTCATAGGGCGCGTCGAACACACGATTGTTCGGCCATCGAGCCCAGAACGCTTCAGAGTGGGTGTACAGCCAAGCGCGCTCAGCGTCCAACCGTTCGCCCGCGGATGACGGCACCATCGACAACCCAATCGCTCCGGCAGCGAAGAGAGCAGACAACACCAGACCAACCGTCAAGTAGGTGAGGAAGCTCTTTGGCTCGTGAGAACCCGCAGCAAGCACATGGTCATACATCGGCTTACCGTCCACGTGAAGCCGAGCTATTCATCGCGTTGACGATTGTGGTGATCCAGCTGCGAACGGCAGCGATTTGAGCATCAAAGTCACCGCCTCGACCTCGGTGCGCGAGATCACACCGACTTTCCAGGGCGAAGACCACTCGCCAAGAACGCTCCGCCTCCGCTTCGAGCTCCAAATACGGCGCCTGCCATAGCAGTTGCGCGGGCCAACGGGATTTGAACTGGGCTGATTCCGCTACAAATCGTGCTTCCAGCGCATCCAACTCCTTGGCTACGCTGCGGCCGGCCCAACCTGGACCAGCACATAGGTTGCGATCATCACGCCGATGGCCGCCAACAGTCCGAGCCACTCCTCTTTGGTACTCGGCAGACGCCCCCGCGCGACAAACTCCGCTGCCAATATGTCCCCTCGCACGGCGACAGCCTAAACGCGGGTCTGCTCACCCGAGGCCGATCTTGACCGAGCGGGCCAACGCGTTTGGCGGAAACCGTCTCGGACAACTGCCCATTGGGCGCCTCACCAAATCGCCCGATGAAATCCGCAGCAACAAGATTGGTGCACAGAGGTCCCCTAGTGGGCAGTTAAGCTCACCCACAGATAGAGCCTTCATCAGAACGGGGCTGCCAACACTCGCAGCTGATACACGAGGAGATCCACATGTCCGGCGAACTGCGCGTGATTACCTCACACGTGCTCGAACTTGCGCAGACGCAGGCCACCGCCGCGGAACAGCTCCTCGCGGCGGCCACGGCGGCACATGGTGTCAGCTCGTCAATGATGGTTAATCACGGCGTCGTCTGCTCAGCCGCCAACGCGGCCGTCGCAGCGGCAGAAAGCGCACGCGCTGCTGCATGCGCCGGCATGAACTCGGTCTCGACCAGCCTGTCGAGCCGGCTTGGGATCGCGGCGTCACGTTACGACCAGTCCGACGCGCAAGGGGCGGGCAAACTCAGTAAAGAGATGCATCCGCGCTGAGCCCACTACCAGCCCCAACTTCGTCAGCGGTAACGTGCGAATCAAAGCCAGTTGTCTCGGCTCGCGCGGGCCTTCGATCAGAATCGGGACTTCAGACACGTGACCACACACGATCCGGACGATGAGTTCTTCCACTCTGAAGACACAGGTTTGGACGCGCTTGACTTCGACACACCAGTCCAACCCGACGACGGGTCAGGACTTGACGCCCTGCCCGACTACTCCGTCGGTGGAATCGACCACGGGACGAGCCTCGATGGTGTCGACGACTTCACCAACGTAGAAGTCGACGAAGATGAGGACGACGGTTTCGGCGCGGTCGATGCCGACGCGGCTACGGCGGACGAAGATCAGGGGCCCATGGTCCAGGCGATCAACCCTCCTGGCACCGTTGCCGTGACGGCCTACCTCGGCGGGTCGGTCGCACAGGTCGATCTGGATCCAAAGGTGACCGCCCTGACCGAATCCCAATTGGCTGAAGAGATCCGGTTCGTGGCAGGCGTGGCGGCGAAGAAGGCTTCTGCGGTCGTGCACGTCGGGGTAGTGAACATGTTCGTCGAGCAAGGCATGAATCTCCGCGACGCGCGGGATTTCGTGGAGACCAACATGCCGTTCGCCACCCCGGAACAGGCCCACGAGGCTGACCTCGCGCTCATCGCGCGGCACTCTGAGCGGCAAGACTGACCGAGGAACCATCATCAACGAATCCGTGCCGCCGCCCCCGCAAGCGGGCTGGTTTACCGATCCGTGGAACATGCAGCAAATTCGATACTTTGACGGTCGGCAATGGACAGCCCACATAGCAACTGGTTCACCGAAGCAGCAGGAAACCGCGGCATCATTCCCTACCCCACCCGTGTCGTCAGGCGGCTACCCCTTCGGGGAGCCAACGCTGTTCCTGCAACCAATCCACGGCAGCGTCAGCAGCGACATTCGTTGCCGCATTACGAACCTAGGTGGGCAACTACTCGCTTTGATCCAACCACGGGAAGCACTCCCCCGGGGAGCTGAGGCAATAAGCGAACTCGTATTCGAGGTCGTTCGGCCGGATGGCACCCAACTGCTGCAGTTCACGCGATCCGTCGGATTCCGAGGCCGCGGCAAACATCGTCTTCTGGTTCACGACCCCTCCGGCCTAGAACTCGGCTGCCTTCGCCAGACCAGCTCGTACTGGCAATTCTTCCGAACCCCCAAAATTTCTTTCGAGCTCGAGTATCAGGACCAATCGCTGGGCACTACCGAAATACGTTCCTATATCCCGAAGTTCACCAAGTTGGAACTCGACGAACCGATTTGCGACACCAGTGCAGAGATCGGACGGGTACGTAGTCAACGGAACCAATCCAAGCTTGAACGCATGGTCATGTACGCGACCTTCGATTACCGGCTCGACTGTGCGCGTCCCACGGCCCCACCAACACCTACGCTGCTGTTGGCCACCGCATTTGCACACTTTCTGTACGACCATCTCGATTCGCTAGCGCCGTTCTCGCGGTGGGCCCGATGAGTGTGCCGTCACTCTAGACACCAGCCCGCAGCCCGTTCGGTGTTGTCTCAGAGAACGTCAAACCGCGTGTTGAACGCCCAAAATTGCTGCATAGCAACATGTTGGCGTGCTGTTAGGCTGGTCCCAGCGAAGGAAGGACCAGACCAGAATGAGCTTTTGGGATGCCGCGCAAAGGGCAAGCGATGTCCTCGGCAACAGCGAGAAGGTAACCGACCTCGGAAATGCCAACACTCTGTGGTCCACAAAGTCTCACGATGATGCCGGGGACAAGCTCGGGTTGGGATCAGACGCGATCGGCATCGTGCAGATGTTTCTCAACAAGTCCTATGCCACCCCCATCATTTCAGCTGGCCTATTGGCCATCCAGGGAATGACCATGACCTGTGGTATCGGCACTCCAGACAGTGGCGACAGGTTCGGGCAGGGCGCAGCACAATTGGGCGACGTCGACCAGACACTGGAATCGGCGAAGCCGACCTCCGGATGGCAAGGAGGCGCTTCGCAGGCCTACACCGGACAAGATGCGAAGCAACAGGAACGTGCACGCATGATCGCTGAAGCCGATAAAGAGATGGAAGCTGTCATCAGCAAACAAGCTGGCCAGATCGACCAGACACGTAGTTTTCTCGGGACCTGCGCAACGGTACTCGGATACGCCATCCTGCCTGCAATGGCGGCGAAGGCGTTTCCAGCCACGGCCCCCTACGCGATCGCGATTGAGGTCGGAGCTGTCGCCGGCTCCGTGCCTCTCGCTGCCGGCCAGACTTCCATGATGAACGCCAACTCGATGGCGAACGCAGTGGAGATCGGCCAGGCGATGGGGAAGTACGCAAAGGTGGCCGCAAGCGCCACATTCGGCAAGTAGCACCTACGCCTCAGGCCGCCCCAACTCATCTGCATCGGCAGGTGGTACGCACGCTGCCTGCCGCCTGGGGCCCGCCACGCGCCACCCTGTTGCGGTCCACCGCATACTCCGGCGGCTCCGGCGCCGACACCGCCCTCTTCATGCTCGGTTGCTGGGCGATGGCCGGGCGGACGTTGGTGGTCATCGTGGGTTTGCGGCGGCCCACGCGAACCGCGCCTATGATGCAGCTCCGTGGGACTCGATGACCGTGAAGCACTGGAGACACTGCAGCGCGCCGTCGACCCTGCGCACGGCTCGCACACCCTGATCCTCGACTTCTATACCCGGTGGTTTGCCACCGACCTCTCGGCCAGGGACCTGTTCCCTCCCGACATGACCAGCCAGCGCGAGGTCTTCGGCCGCGCCCTGACCTGGTTGTTCGGTGAGCTGATCGCCCAGCGCGCCGAGGAGCCGGTGGCATTCCTGGCCCAGCTGGGCCGAGACCACCGCAAATACGGCGTGATGCAGAGCCATTACGACTCGATGCAGGATGCGCTGTACAACGCACTGCGCGATCACCTGGAGACCGAGTGGGACGACCGGCTCGCCGAAGCCGCCCACGACGCGGTGGCCCTGTTCATCGGGGTGATGCGGGGAGCGGCCGACGCCGAGGATTCCCCCGCCTACTGCGACGGCACCGTCATCGAACATCACCGGGTGACCCGCGATGTCTCGGTGATCCGGCTCCAGCTCGACCAGGCGCTGTTCTATCACCCCGGCCAGTACGTCACCGTCCAGGTGCCGCAATGGCCACGGCGATGGCGCTATCTGAGCCCCGCCATCCCCTCGGACCGCTCGGGGGCCATCGAGTTCCACGTCCGCTCGGTCACCGGCGGCATGGTGAGCACGGCCATCGTCGCCGAAACCCGGATCGGGGACCGCTGGCGGCTGTCCAGCCCCCATGGCGGGCTACACGTGGACCGTGACGGCGAAGACGTGCTGATGGTGGCCGGCAGCACAGGCCTGGCCCCGCTGCGCAACATCATCATGGACATGACGCTGCACGGTGAGAACCCGCGCGTGCACCTGTTCTTCGGTGGCCGCTACCCGTGCGATCTGTACGACCTGAAAACCCTGTGGCACATCGCCTCGACCAACCCCTGGTTGTCGGTGACGCCGGTGTCGGAGTACAGCACCGATCCCCCATGGGCCGGGCAGTATCCCGACGTGCAGCCCCCGCGCGGCCTGCACGTGCGTCAAACCGGAACCTTGGCGGAGGTGGTGACCAGATACGGCAACTGGGGTGACCGCCAAATTCTCATCTGCGGTGGTCCCGAGATGGTCACCGCCACCAAATCCGCCCTGATCGAGCGGGGTGCGCCCGCCGACCGCATCCAGCACGACCCGCTGACGCGCTGACGCGTGCCAGACTGGCGCCATGGCCGACCTTCACCCAGTCATCCTGCAGGATCCCTCGTCATCGCTGACGGCCACCTACGTTCCGGGCGCCGGGATGGTGTGCAGCTCGCTGGCCGACGGCGATATCGAGTACCTGGGCCAGCGGCGCGGCCTTCAGGCCTACGTCTCTGACGGCAAGACCATGGGCATCCCGATCCTCTATCCGTGGGCAAACCGATTGAGCGGCAACGAATATCGCGTCGGAGACACTGAGGTTCAGCTCACTCCGGGGGCTGACGGGGTGCGTGCTGATCCGCACGGCGCACCCATCCACGGTGTGCTCGCAGCCTATCCGGACTGGCAGGTGATCGAACGGTCCGAGAACTCACTGGTGGCGTCCCTGGACTGGGCTACTGAGCCGACACTACTGGCGACGTTCCCCTTCCCGCATCGTTTGACGATGACGGCGTCATTGGCCGACCGGATCCTCACGGTGTCGACGACGGTAACGGCCACCGGGACGCAACCGGTGCCGCTCTGTTACGGCTACCACCCGTATCTGACGATTCCCGGTGTGCCCCGGAAAGATTGGGACCTGCACTCCCCCGCCATGCGGCACCGACTGGTGGACGACCGTGGGCTTCCCACCAGTGAATTCCGGGAGTGGTCGGGTGGGACAACACAATTGGGCGACACCGAACTCGACGACGGATTCGATGAGGTCGACGCGGGCGCGGTGTTCGCACTCTCGGGCGGTCAGCATCGGATCGAGGCCACCTTCGACAAGGGCTACACCGCCGCCCAGCTGTTCGCACCGGGCAACGATGCCGTGGTGGGGATCGAGCCGATGACGGCACCCACTGACGCACTGCGCCAAGGCAATTACAGGATGGCCGCCCCCGGAAAACCGGAGACGGCCATCTTTTCGATCAAGGTCGGCTAACGTGCGCCCCGTCGGGGCTGCCACAGGACCACCGCTTTCGACGCCGCCGAAACATCGCGGCGCTGATCGGTGGTGAGCCGCTCGACCTGCTGGGTCAACTCAGACACCCTGGTGCGCAACGCATCCACCTGATTAGTGAGTTCGATGATGCGTTTGATACCGGCCAGGTTGACGCCCTCGTCCTGCGACAGCCGCTGCACCTCGCGGAGCAGATCAACGTCGCGTTCTGAGTAACGTCGCCCACCTCCGGAACTGCGTTGCGGGCTGACGAGGCCGAGCCGGTCATAGGTGCGCAGGGTTTGCGCGTGCATACCGGCCAGCTCGGCGGCCACCGAGATCAGGAACGTACGGGCTTCCTCCTTACGCTGGCTCATAAATTGCCCGCCCAACCAGCCCGCGGATCGAACCCGCTGTCCCGTTCGGCTTTCGCGTAGGCCTCCAACGCCTCGGCCGCTTCACCTTCCAGGTTCGGCGGCACGGCGACCTTCACCGTGACCAGCAGGTCACCGTGTCCCCCGGAGCGTTTCGGCACACCGCGCCCGCGCACCCGCAGGATGCGGCCGTCGGAGGTGCCCTTGGGCACCCGCACGCCGACCTTGCCATCCAGCGTGGGAACGGAAAGCGTTGTACCCAGCGCCAATTCGTGGAAGCTGACCGGGACGCTGACCGTCAGGTCGTCGCCGTCACGTCCGAACACCTTGTCCGGGCGCACATGCACGGTGACGTAGAGGTCGCCCGAGGGGGCGCCCCGTAACCCGGCCTCGCCCTGGCCGGCCAGCCGAATGCGCTGGCCGTCCTCCACACCGGGAGGGATCCGCACGTTGATGGTGCGGGTCCGGGTGGTGACGCCGGTGCCCTTGCACTCCTCGCAGGGGTGCTCGATGATCGAGCCGCTGCCCCGGCATTCGGTACAGGGCTCGGAGAACCCGAATGCACCCTGGTTGCGGTTGACCACACCGGAGCCGTTGCAGTTCGGGCACACTTTGGGGCTGGTGCCCGGCCGCGCACCACTGCCGTGGCAGTTGGTGCAGGGCGCCGGGCTGGTCAGCCGCAGTGGCATGGCCACGCCCTTGGTGGCTTCCAGGAACGACAGCTCGGTCTCGGTTTCCAGGTCGTTGCCTCGGCGGGGCCGGCTCGGCCGTGGTTGGGCGCCACGGCCGAACAGCCCGCCGAAGAGGTCACCGATGTTGGCGCCGCCGCTCTGGCCGGCCGCGTCGAACAGGTCTCCCAGGTTGAATTCGGCTCCGTCGGAACCGAACCCGCCACCGAAGTTCCCACCCGGGTTGAACCGGCGCCCGCCACCGGCGAACAACCGGCGGGTCTCGTCATACTCCTTGCGCTTCGCGGGGTCCGACAGGACGCTGTTCGCCTCGGAAACCGCCTTGAACCGCTCGGCCGCTCCCGCATCGGGATTGCGGTCGGGATGCAGTTCAGAGGCCAGCTTCCGGTAGGCCTTCTTGATCTCGTCGGCGCTGGCGTCAGAGGAGACGCCAAGTTCTTTGTAGAAGTCCTTCTCGACCCACTCGCGTTGGGCCATGCGCCACCTCCTTACCTCTTCTCTCTAGTCGTTGTATCTAGTTGTCTGATTCTGCGGCCTGATCACCGGCGGCGTCAGCGTTATCCGCACCGCCGTCGGCATCGGCGACGGTGTCGACCACGCCCACCATGGCGTGGCGGACCACCTGCTCGCCGATGCGGTAACCCCGGCGCATCACGGTCCCGACCACGGGATGAGTGCCTTCACCCTCGTGCTGCACGGCCTCGTGCAACGACGGGTCGAATTCGTCGCCCTCTTCACCGAACGCGGAAAGCCCTTGTCCTTCAAGGACACTGACGAGCTTGTCGGCAACCGACTTGAGCGGACCGGATTCCAGGTCGCCGTGGGCGCGGGCCCGGTCGAGGTCGTCGAGGATGCCCAGGAGTTGGGTGATGACGCCGGCCTTCGCCCGGTCTGCGGTGACCTGCTGGTCGCGCAGTGCCCGCTTGCGGTAGTTGTCGTATTCGGCCTTGACGCGCTGCAGGGTCGACTTGAGTTCGGCCACCTCGTCGCTGTCGCTCGCCGACTCTCCGGTAGGCGATGCGGCCGACGCCGGCCCGCTGGGGGCCGGCGCCTGGTCGCGTACCTCACCGGTATCGGGATCGATGCGCCGTTTGTCGGTGATGGTCACCGGCTCCTGCGGATCGTCGCCGCCGTTTTGAGGTTGCGTCACTTGTTCTCCCGGTCATCGTCGACGACTTCGGCGTCCACCACGTTGTCATCAGCAGCTGCCCCGGCGTCGGATCCACCGGCGGCCTGCTCGGCCTGCGTGGCCTCGTAGATCGCCTGACCCAGACCCTGGGACTCGACACCGAGCTTCTCCATGGCGTCCTTGATCGCGGAGATGTCGGTGCCTTCCAGCGCCGACTTGGCCTCGGCGATCGCGCCGTCGACCTTGGACAGCGTCTCTTCGGGGACCTTCGAGCCACCCTCGGCCTCACGCTGTTCCTTGACGAACTTCTCCGTCTGGTAGACCAGCGACTCGGCCTGGTTGCGGACGTCGGCCTCTTCGCGACGCTTCTTGTCCTCCTCGGCGTGTGCCTCGGCGTCCTTGATCATCCGGTCGATCTCTTCCTTGGACAGGCCGGAGCCTTCCTGGATCTTGATCGTGTTTTCCTTGCCGGTGCCCTTGTCCTTGGCGGTGACGTGCACGATGCCGTTGGCGTCGATGTCGAAGGTGACCTCGATCTGCGGCACGCCGCGCGGGGCCGGCGGGATACCGGTCAGCTCGAAGGAGCCGAGCAGCTTGTTGTGCGAAGCGATTTCACGCTCACCCTGGAAGACCTGGATCTGCACCGACGGCTGGTTGTCGTCGGCGGTGGTGAAGGTCTCCGACCGCTTGGTCGGGATGGTGGTGTTGCGCTCGATCAGCTTGGTCATCACGCCACCCTTGGTTTCGATACCGAGGGACAGCGGGGTGACGTCAAGCAGCAGAACGTCTTTCACCTCGCCCTTGAGCACACCGGCCTGCAGCGCGGCGCCCACGGCGACGACCTCGTCGGGGTTGACGCCCTTGTTGGGCTCCTTGCCACCGGTCAGTTCCTTGACCAGGTCGGTGACGGCGGGCATACGGGTCGAGCCACCGACGAGCACCACGTGGTCGATCTCGGAAACCGAGATGCCGGCGTCCTTGATCACCGACTGGAACGGCTGACGGGTGCGGTCCAGCAGATCCTGGGTGATCCTCTGGAACTCGGCACGGGTCAGCTGCTCGTCGAGGAACAACGGGTTCTTGTCGGCGTCGACGGTGATGTAGGGCAGGTTGATCGAGGTGCTCTGCGAGGAGCTCAGTTCGATCTTGGCCTTCTCGGCGGCTTCACGCAGCCGCTGCATGGCCATCTTGTCCTTGGTCAGGTCGATGCCGCTGGTGGACTTGAACTTGTCGACCAGCCATTCGACGATCCGGTCGTCCCAGTCGTCACCACCGAGGTGGTTGTCACCGGAGGTGGCACGCACCTCGACGACGCCGTCGCCGATCTCGAGCAGCGAGACGTCGAACGTGCCGCCACCGAGGTCGAAGACCAGGATGGTCTGTTCCTTGCTGCCCTTGTCGAGACCGTAGGCCAGGGCGGCCGCGGTGGGCTCGTTGACGATGCGCAGCACGTTCATGCCGGCGATCTGGCCGGCTTCCTTCGTGGCCTGACGCTGGGCGTCGTTGAAGTAGGCGGGCACGGTGATGACCGCGTCGGTGATGTCCTCACCGAGGTAGGCCTCCGCGTCGCGCTTGAGTTTCTGCAGCACACGGGCGCTGATCTCCTGCGCCGTGTAGTTCTTGCCGTCGATCTCGACGGTCCAGTCGCTGCCCATGTGACGCTTGACCGAACGGATGGTCCGGTCGACGTTGGTCACCGCCTGGTTCTTGGCGGGCTGGCCGACCAGCACCTCGCCGTTGCGCGCGAATGCGACGACGGACGGGGTGGTCCGGGAGCCCTCAGAGTTCGCGACGACGACGGGGTCGCCGCCTTCCAGGACCGCCACGCATGAGTTGGTGGTCCCGAGGTCGATACCGACCGCACGAGCCATGGTGTTGCCTCCTGATAGACATATAGGGGTCTGAGCGGACTGCGCTCAAGCCTGCTCCTGGGAAGCCCAGATTGTCAACCCAGACTTGAGTCACTGTCACTCAACTTGCTGTCGATGTGGTCAACGCAGGCTTCCGGGGGTTTGTTCCCGCTGAGCCGACGAATATTCCTCGGCAGCTCGAATATGTACATCGAGGGAAATAATATGTATGTATGCCCGTGAAGAGGACGACCATCGAGCTCGATGAGGACTTGGTCAAGGCCGCACAGCGCATCACCGGCACCACGGTGCGATCGACCGTCGAGGAGGGGTTACGGACCCTGATCGAAGCGGCCGATCGAGAACGCGACGCCAGGCGAGCACGGGTGTCCGCACACTTCGACACCGCACGTGATGCCATCGACATGGATCTGCTTGAGTCCGACGAGGCCTGGCGATGACGCTGTGGGTACTGGACAAGAGTGCTCATATTCGCCTGCTGAACGGCGTCACACCTCCTGCGGAGATCGACCTCGCCGATCTGGCGCTGTGCGAAATCGGTGAGTTGGAGTGGCTCTACTCGGCACGGTCGGCCGCCGACTATGAGCGACAACGGACCTCCGTGCGCGGAGCTTTCGCCGTGTTACCGGCGCCGCCCGACATCTTCGACCGTGTGCGCCGGTTACAACGCGACCTCGCTCACCACCACGGGATGTGGCATCGCACCGCCATTCCGGACCTGTTCATCGCCGAAACCGCGTTGGCGCACAGCGCCGGGGTCCTCCATCACGATCGGGACTACACCCGAATTGCCGGCGTCCGCCCCGAACTGATGGTGCGTGACATCACGTCTGGGTGACGACCCGTCGACGCAGTAGCGCCGTCCCGAACGCTGGGAATATCCCGAGACTGTCTCGACTGCGCGGCTCGGCGCGTCATAACCGGCTCTGACCACGTCGGATGCGTAGCCTTGTCGCGATGAAGGCCTGGCGATTCACCGGCGCCCTGCTGGCGGCAGGCGTCCTGCTCAGCGGCTGTCAGTCGAGTATCGAGGGCACGCCGCGCACCGGCTCGCAATCGTTGACCGAACCCGATTTCCCCACTGCGCGCCCCACCCGGGTGATTCCGGTTCCCCCGTCGAGCAGCAAGGCCGGGGTGCCGCCGAGTGGCCCGTCGACGGCGCTTCCGTCGGGGGCAACCCCATTGCAGCCGCAGAACGGATATGTCTTCGTCCAGACCAAATCCGGGAAAACCCGTTGCCAACTCTCCACACAAGAGGTCGGCTGCGAGTCGGATTTCACCAACGCCCCGGTGATCGATGGGTCGGCAGCCAACGGGGTCAGGCTCACCCCGGGCGGCAATATCAACTGGGTACTGGGCAATCTCGGCGATATTCCGGCGGTGACCCTGGACTACCGCAAGTACAGCGCGCTGGGCTGGACGATCGACGCGAGCAGCGAGGGCACCCGGATCAGCAATGACAGCAGCGGCCACGGGATGGTTATCGCTGTGGAAGGGGTGCGGACCTTCTAGGGTTGGGCGCATGAGTGTTGCTCGACGCGAACGTGCCGCACTGGTGGAGAGCCTGCGAGCCGCAGGCCCGGATGCGCCCACACTCTGCGAGGGGTGGACCGCGCGTGACTTGGCGGCCCACCTGGTGGTCCGCGAGCGTCGCCTCGACGCGGCTCCCGGAATCGTGGTGCCCCAGCTCGCGGGCTACACCGAGCGCGTGCAGCGGAAGCTGACCGAGGGCACCGAGTGGGCCGCATTGGTAGACCAGATCGCCGCAGGCCCTCCGCTGTACTCCCCGTTCAAGCTGTTGGACCCGCTGGTCAACGTGGCCGAGATGTTCATCCACAACGAGGATGTGCGCCGGGCTCAACCCGATTGGGAGCCAAGGGTTCTCGATCAGGAGACAGTGACCTCGCTGACGAAGCAGGTGTCGAACATGGCCCGGATGGCCATGGGTAAGTCCCCCGCCCGGGTCGCATTGAGGACGCCAGACGGCAAGACACTGGCCACGGTCGGCTCCGGACCTGAAGTGACGGTCACCGGAGAACCCGGAGAGCTCCTGATGTTCGCCGCCGGACGAGAACCGGCGCGGGTCACGTTCTCGGGAGACGACGCCGCCGTCGCCGCGCTTCGTGCCGCCCACCGCGGATTGTAAAACGCCAGGTAGTCCCTGGCTTTACTCATTCTTGATCGTGCGTTGAATCGTCACCCCGACGATTGGCTCGTGGGTACGCTTTCATCGGTGGAACTGGGGGTTTTGGGACCTCTTCAGGTCCGAATGGACGGTGCGCCCGTCGTGATACCGGGCGCAAAGCCGCGCGCCATTCTCACGATGCTCGGACTGCACGGCGGTTCGGTGGTACCGGCCGACGTACTCATGGAATTGCTCTGGGGCGACGATCCGCCACGCACGGCGGCCAAAGCCCTGCAGACCCACATCTCCGCACTGCGTCACACCCTCGGCGACGGGTTCGTATTGACCGAAGGGACCGGCTGGCGCCTGGGTGCAGCCGCGGTCGACGCTCCGCGTTACCAGCGACTGGCCAGAGCGGGCCACGACGCCCTCGGTACCGGCGACACAAGTGGTGCGTTGGCGCGGTTCGACGAGGCAGCGACCCTGTGGCGTGGTGTCCCGGAACTCCCCAACGGTCGGCGGGGTGCGTCCGAGAAGACTCGGTGGATCGAGGCCAACGCGGCGCTGGTCGAGGACCGGGCCGATGCGCTTCTTGCGACTGGCCGTGCCGCGGAGATCATCGGTGACCTCGAGGCCGCGGTGACGGATGCACCGCTGCGCGAGCGACGTTGGGGACAACTGATGCTCGCCCTCTACCGGGCCGGCAGACAAGGTGAGGCGCTCGGCGCCTATCGCCGGGCCCGGTCCCTGCTGGCCGATGAGCTCGGGGTCGACCCCGGACCCGAACTACGGCGGCTGGAAGCCGCGATCGTCGCCCAGGATGCCGAGCTCGACCCCCCTGCGACACAACAGGTTCCGTCCGTGACGCGGGCGGTGACCTTCCTACTGACCGACATCGAAGGGTCGACAGCCGCCTGGGAGGCAGATGCCGACGCCATGGCCCTCGCGCTCGCGCGACACGACGAGCTCGTCGAACAGGTCGTCACCTCCCGCGGCGGCCGGCTGATCAAGACGCGCGGCGAGGGTGATGCCACATTCTCGGTCTTCGACCGCCCGTCGGCGGCCGCAGCCGCCGCGATCGAGTTGCAGGACGCGATCTTCCACGAGCCGTGGCCGCTGGCCGAACCGATGCGTATCCGCATTTCCCTGCACACCGGAGAGGCCGAGCTTCGGGACGGCGACTACTTCGGTCGCGCGGTCAACCGCGCCGCCCGGTTGCGATCGCAGGCCTCGGGTGGCCAGATCCTGTGTTCGGGCGCGACCGCCGAGTTGGTCATCGACTCCTTGTCCGACGACGTCGCGCTCGTCGACCTGGGCATGCGTCAGTTGAAGAACCTGGCACGGCCCGAGCACATCTTCGAGCTGCGCCTCCAGACCGACGAAAGTCCGCCGCCGACAGCTGATTCCCCCATCGAGCGGCCGATGATGCCGGCAGTGCTCGGCGGACCCGGTCCGTTCGTCGGGCGTGGCCGGGAGCTGGCTGAGCTTCTCACCGCCTGGCAGTCGGCCCTCACCGGTGGCACCCGCGCGGTCCTGATCGCGGGCGAACCGGGCGTGGGCAAGACCCGCCTGGCCGGAGAATGGTGCCGGCAAGCGTATGAACAGGGTGCGGTGGTGCTGTACGGCCGGTCCGACGAGGATCTCGGTGCGCCGTACCAACCGTTCGCCGAAGCCCTGCGCACACTCGTGCCCTGTATCGGCTCCGATCGGCTGCGCACCATGCGCGGAGTCGAGGCATTGCTGCCGCTGGTTCCCGGTTTGACAGAGGTTCTCCCCGATCTCGTTGCATCCCCGCACGGCGACCCAGACACCGAACGCTATGCACTGTTCGACGCCGTCGTGGCACTGCTCGGAGTCGCCTCGGTGGAAGCGCCCATCGTCCTGGTACTCGACGACCTGCACTGGGCGGCAAAACCCACCCTGCTGCTGCTCCGCCACCTGCTGCGTTTCGGCGAGCACGCTCGCGTGCAGATCGTCGGCACTTACCGCAGTACGGACCTCGATCGCTCCCACCCGCTGGCGGCGATGCTCGCCGACCTCCACCGTGACGGCAGCGCCAACCGCATTGCCCTGGGCGGCCTCGACGAGGACGACGTCAGTGCGTACGTCGCCGAAGCCGGATACGACGACGAAGAGTTGGCCCGCGCCTTGGCATCGGTCACCGGGGGCAACCCGTTCTTCCTCATCGAGGCGTTGCGCCATGTGGACGAAAGCGGTGGGCACTGGGACCCGAGCACCCTGCCGCAGGGTGTTCGGGAAGCGGTGAGCCGCAGACTTTCCCGGCTCCCGCTCGAAACGAACAAAGCACTGGCCGCGGCCGCGGTGGTCGGCAGCCAGTTCACCCTTGACCTGGTCGAGCAGGTGGTCGGCCAGGATCTCGTCGACGCGTTCGACGAGGCTTGCCAGGCGGGCATCCTCATTGAGGAGGCCGGTGGACGCTACCGCTTCAACCATGCCATCGTCCGGCAATCATTGCTCGCTGAACTGGCTTCCATGCGGCGCATGCGGCTGCACCAGCGGATCGCCACGACGCTGGAGACGATGCCAGGGGCCGACGACGAACTGCTGGCTGAGCTGGCCCACCATTACTTCGAATGTGCTTGGGCGGGAAACGCGCTCAAGGCCATCAAGTACTGCCGCCGCGCCGGTGACCAAGCCATGGCGCGACTGGCATACGAAGGCGCCGCCGAACTCTACGACCATGCCCTGCACGCACTGGAAGAACTGGACGACGAGTTGCCCGACCGCGACGACCAGCGAGTTGAACTCCTGGTCGCTCGGTGCGAGGCGCTGCTGGCCGCGGGTGATGTCTCCACAGCCGCGGGTGCGGTATCGCAACTGAAAGAGGGCACTCGGGATTCAGCGCGTCTTGCAGCATGGGCGACGTGTTTCGATGGTCAGCTCTCGATGCTCGTCGACCCCGAACGCTTGGACGAGATCGAAGCCGCGGTGAGTGCAGCCGCTGCAGTGTTGGCTGAATTGGGCGATGCTGCAGGGGAAGCCAAGGCTCATACGGTCCGCGCTGGGTGTCTCGCCCGCCTCGGACGTGTCGCCGACTGCGAGCTCGCTTTGGACAATGCGCTTACCGCGGCTCGACATGCGCGTGAGCATCGTTTGGTGAACGCGGTACTGGCCGGCGCCCCGCTGGCTGCGTTGTGGGGGCCCAATCCGGTTCCGCGTGCGGGTGGACGGTGCCTCGACGTGGTGCGCCTCCTGCGGATCACGACCGATTCGCCTGCGGTCGAAGCGACGTCGACGCGATGCCAGGCGGTCTTGGAGGCGTTCCGCGGCCGGGCCGCCGCGGCCCGGCGAATGATCGAGTCGGCGCGCCGCACCGTCACTGAGCTGGGTTTGCGCCACGCCCTTCTCGAGGTCGAGCACTTCGCCGGCATCGTCGAGTTGGTGCTTGACGACGCGGCTGCCGCCGAAGAGCATCTTCGTCTGGCCTACAACGGTTTCCGTCGCATGCGCCTGGATGCCGATACGGCGGAGGTGGCCGCGCTGTTGGCGCGTGCCTGCCTATTGCTGGACCGAGGCGTCGAGGCTGACGAACTGTGTCTGGAGAGTGAGCGGCTCACGGGGCATGGCTTGAAGGCGGCCATCGCCTGGCGCACGGTTCGTGCACAGCTGCTTTCCGGTAGTGGGGATCACGATGGAGCGAGACGCATCGCCGAAGAGGCCGTTGCCATTGCCGAACGGACCGACGCGCTGGTCGATCACGGTGATGCGTGCCTCGCGCTGGCGACGGTGTTGAGCTTCGCAGGCGATGGTGCTGGTGCACGGGCCGCTGCGGACCGAGCTGCCGACCTGTACGAGCGTAAAGGTGCTGGGGCACTTGTCGAAAGGGCGCGCGCCCTGTTCGGCACGGCGGCGCTCCCCAATTTGCCAGCCACTCCCGAAGCTCGTGCCATCGAACTGGACACCGCCTGCGTGCGAGCGATCCTCCAACTCGATGACGCTATCGCCCGCGAAGCTTGGGATGAAGTCGAGCAGAAGTACGCGCCGATCGGCTCCATCCAGAGCCGCCGGAAGATAGTCGGCTTCCCCCGGGTGGACTGGCGACCGGACGAATTCGCAGACGAAGCAAGACGTTTCCTTCGTGGAATGGGCGTGGTACGGCACCGTCGCACTGTTATAGCTGTGCGGGGCGAACGTCTTGCGCTTACCCGCCTGGAAGCGGGCACTACGGACATCAGCCCCGGGGCGCCGCAGGACGAGATGCTCCAGTTGCTTGGCCTCGATGAAGAGGGCCGAATCGCGCTGCAAATATGGTTCGACCTCGAAGACATCGACGCCGCGCTCACCGAACTCGACGCGCAGTACGCCCGATCGGAGGTACGTCCACGAGCATCGCTGGAATCGCCGAACGTCAAGCTGGACAGTGCGTGCGTGCGTGCGCTCTATTGGCTCAGTGCCGCACTCGATCGCGAGGCATGGGCGGAGTACGAGCAGATGTTCGCGGCGAACGTCACCGTCGAGAGTCGCCGCAAGGTCGTCGGATTCCCCCGCACCGAGTTCTCGTCGGGAGAATGGACACAGGAGGTGACACACCTCCGCGGGATTGGCGCCGAGCGGCACCACATTGCGATCATCGCCACGCGAGGGGAGAAACTGGCGCTCTTCCGGCTGACGATAGCCACCGACGATGGGAGCCCCGGCGCACCTCAGGATGAGCTCCTCGAGCTACAGGGTCTCGACGACGAAGGTCGGATCAAACTTGTCATTTTCTTCGACGGCGACGACATCGTTGCTGCGACAGCCGAACTCGCATCGCAGCATACGCGATGCGAAGTGTTGCGCTATCCCGATACCGCCTGCACACGGGTGAGCGAACGTGCTGCGGCCGCGATCGAGGCCGGGGCGTGGGACGAATTCGAGCAGATGTTCGCTCCCGAAGGCTTTATCGAGAGTCGGCGCAAACTCATCGGCTTCGACCGGACCGAATTCTCACCACGGGACGTCGTGCACCAGACAAGGTGCGACCTCGAGAACGGGATCATGCGGGCGAACCATGCCGTTGTCGCCGTACGAGGAGAACGCCTGGCTCTCGCACGGGTCGCCTTGGGCACTGTCGATGAAAGCCCCGGCGCACCGCGCGACGAACTGCTCCAGGTGTACGGCATCGATGAGGGCGGCCGAATCGCCCTGCAAATATGGTTCGACGTCGACGACATGGAAGATGCGCTTGCCGAACTTGACGCGCAGTATGCGTGTTTCGAAGTGCAACACTCGAAGGACCAAGTGCCCCGGCGCCTTCAGGCGCATTTCGATGCCACATCGGAAAGCGGGACCAGGTCAGATAGCGCCTGTGTGCGGGCAATCCGCCGGTTGGACGACAGTGCGGCCCGTGAGGCCTGGGACGAGTTGGATCAGGTGTTCGCTCCCAGAATCACGCTCGAGGGCCGGCGAAAGATAGTTGGCTTCACACGGACCGAAATTTCGCCCAGCGAGTGGGCAAGTGCGGCGCAAAATTTCCTTGGGATCGGCGTCGTGCAGATCCATCGGGTGCTTGTCGTCGTGCGCGGTGAACGCCTGGCCTTGGTCCGCTCGATACTGGGAACTGCGGATGAGAGTCCTGGCGCGCCACGCGACGAGCTGTTGCATCTGTTCGGGCTGGATGCACAAGGTGGCATCAGCCTGCAAATGTCCTTCGACATCGAAGACATCGACGCCGCGCTCGCTGAACTCGACGGTCTGTACACCAGGTTCGCGGGAACACAGCAGGCCTCGCTGGAAAACAGCGCAACGCAAATCAACGATCGGATCAATGACCTGTTCGCCGTCGGCCGCTGGGACGAAATCGGTCCGCTGTTCGCTGAGGAGGTCTGGATTGATGACAGACGGCGGGGCATCCGCGGAGAGCACAATGGTCGCTCCGAGGCGCTCGGCAATATTCGAGCCGTCGCCGACTTGGGCGTGGTGACCATCTCGACAACAACGCTAGCGGTCCGGGGTAATCGTCTCTGCCTCAGCCGTGCAAGCCTCCACGGCCGCGATGGTTTCGACGCAGAATCGCTCAACGTAACCGAAGTCGTCGGCGGATTGGTCGAGACCGTCATCGCATTCGACCCCGACGACCTCGACGCTGCCTTTGCTGAACTTGAGGCTCGATATCTCGCGGGTGAAGCAGCTCCGTATGCGCACACGTGGTCAGCGATCACGGGCGCATACGCTGCACTCAACCGACGCGAACTCCCCGCGACGACGCTGGACTGGGTGAATGTCGACCACCAGCGAGGGCGCGCTTTGACGTATGCCCCGGGTGAAATGGTCGCAAGCATCGAGGCTTCCTGGGACCAACTGACTGGCGGCACCATCCACATCGAATCTGTCCATCGGTTGTGCAAACTCGGCGCAGTCGTCACCCATACGGCGCAGGGGAACTCCCCGGAGGGCATTGAGGTGGCCTGGCGGTACATCAACCTTCTGACAATCGACGGCAGCCTGATCAACCGCTGCGAGATGTTCGATGAGACGGACCTCGATGCTGCACTTGCGCGGTTCGAGGAGCTGCACCCGCACACGCCGCGGCTGCAAAACGCGGCAAGCCAAGCGACCGATCGCTTTCTAGAGCGATTCGCCGCCCGCGACTGGGACGCGATGGGGAAGGCGGTGACTGACGACATCAGCTTCGACGACCGTCGTAGGGTGACCAGCGCCGGCTCACAAATCGGCCGGGAATCCTTCGTTGAGAACTTCCGAATAGCAGCCGATCTCGGCGCTACTCAATCTCCCACCGCAATCGCGATTCGTGGGGAACGCGTCGTCCTTGCCCGAGCTCGATTCTCACTCGGCGGCGGCGCACCCGAGGAGTTCGGCCTCGATCTCCTGCACGTGATCGAGATCGACTCCGACAATCGAATTTCAGCTACCGTCACCTTCGACCCCGACGACTTCGACGCCGCGATCGCCGAACTCGACACGCGGTACCTCGCTGGCGAATCCGTCGACCACGCGCGCTCCTGGACGGTCATCGCCCGGAATGTCGCGGCTTTCAACCACCGTGAGCCGTTGATGACGACGCAGGACTGGGTAACAACCGACCACCGGCGCGCGACGGCGTTCGAACCCGGCGACATCACCCCGTACATCCATGCGACATGGGATGTCGCACCGGACATCAACCTTTACATCGAGTGCGTACATCGACTGAGTGAGTCAGGAGCACTCTTTACCCAAGTGCTGAAAGGCACTTCGCACGAGGGCTTCGATGCCGAGTGGCGAGACGTCATCATCCTCACCGTCGATGGCGAGCAGCTCAGCAGCTTGGAAGTCTTCGACGAGAGCGACCTCGACGCCGCGTTCGCGCGGTTAAACGAACTCAGCCGCCCGGCACAGCCGAGCAACGCGGCGAGCCGCGCGTACGAGCGCTTACAGAATTGTTTTGTAGGACCGGATCTGGATGCGATGGCGACCATGCTGGCCGACGACATGCTCAGTGAGGACCGCCGCCACATCGTCAGCACCGGAATCCGTCGCGGCCGGGATGCCGCCCTCGAAGACGCCCGCGCAGTCGCTGGGCTCGGCGTCAGGAACGCAGCGGCGACCGTCGTCGCGACACGCGGCGAGCGCCTCGCCCTCAGACGCTCCCGATACGCAAACCGCGATGAGCAGGTCGACGGGTTCCATGTGGAAATTCTCGAAATCATTGCGCTCGACGACCACGGGCTCATCGCCGCGGTCGTCACCTTCGACTCCGACGACTTCGACGCCGCACTCAAAGAACTCGATGCCCGCTACCTCGCAGGTGAGGCCGCGACCCATGCGCAGACGTGGTCGACGGTCATAAGCACATACGCTGCGCTGAATCGGCATCAGCTTCCCGCGGCCACACCAAATTGGACGGATGTCGACCACCGGCGAACAGTCGCTATCGCGGCCGGTGGTCTGGGTGCGTCACTCCGCGCGATCTGGGACATCACAACACACGCCACCATCTACGTCGAGGCGGTTCATCGGCTCAGTGACGTCGGAGTGGTCGTCACTCATGTGGCGACAGCAACCTCTCAAGAGGGTTTCGATGCCGAGTGGCGGGACGTTTGCGTTTTGACCGTCGAAGGCGACCGAATCAGACTCGGCGAAGTCTTCGACGAACCAGACCTCGATACCGCGCTCGCTCGCTTCGACGAACTCACTCAGCAGCCGCTCACTTGAGATCGCCGATAGGCTGGCGTCCGTGGATTTCCGTGTATTCGTCGAACCCCAGCAAGGCGCTACCTACTCTGACCAGCTCGCGGTGGCCCGCGCCGCTGAAGCCCTCGGATACTCGGCGTTCTTCAGGTCTGACCACTACCTGGCGATGAGCGGTGACGGCCTGCCCGGACCGACGGATTCCTGGGTGACGCTGGCCGGACTCGCACGCGAGACCTCGACGATCCGACTGGGCACCATGGTCACCTCGGCCACGTTCCGTCATCCAGGCCCGCTGGCCATCTCGGTGGCACAGGTCGACGAGATGAGTGGTGGCCGTGTCGAATTGGGTCTCGGCGCGGGCTGGTTCGAGGCCGAGCACCAGGCCTACGCCATCCCGTTCCCGCCGCTGGGTGAGCGTTTCGACCGGCTCGAAGAGCAGCTGCGCATCCTCACCGGCCTGTGGGGTACGCCGGTCGGCGAAACCTTCGACTTCACCGGCAGGCACTACTCCGTCGTAGACTCCCCGGCGCTGCCCAAGCCCGCACAGTCATCTCTGCCGATCGTCATCGGCGGGATGGGCGCCAAACGCACCCCCGCGCTGGCTGCGGAGTTCGCGTCGGAGTTCAACGTGCCGTTCGTGCCGCTGGACACCCTGAAAACCCAGTTCACGCGAGTGGCCGACGCGGTGACCGCAGCGGGACGAGCCGCGGACGCCGTGACCTACTCGGCGGCCTTCGTGCTGTGTGCAGGCAGCGACGAGGCGCAGATCGCCAAGCGGGCCGCCGCGATCAACCGCGAGGTCGACGAGCTGCGCAGCAATTCGCCCCTGGTCGGCACACCCGCCGAGATAGTCGACAAGCTGGGACCGTTCCTGGAGGCCGGTGTGCAGCGGGTCTACCTGCAAATGCTCGACCAGTCCGATCTGGATCATCTCGAGTTCTTCGCCGGTGAAGTCATCCGTCAGTTGAGCTGACCGAAGCCCGCTTCAGGGCCGGGCATAGTATCGGTGCCCGTGGCCGGTGACGAGGACGATCAGGGGCAGTCTCCCGAGGCGCCCTGGCATCACTCGACGCCCGCAGTCGCGGGGGCCAGCGCTGCCGCGCTGGCCGTGATCGGCTTGGTGTTGTGGGCGGTGATCTCGTTGACCAGCTCCGGAGGGCCCGAGGACGCTCCGATTGATTTCGTCCCGCCCGCCTATACGTCGACCTCGAAGACCACGAAGTCCACCACGACCCGGACCACCACCTCCCGCCTGCCGGTGACCACCGAGTTCGGCGTGCCGTCCGATACCACGACCACCTCGCCGTCGGAGACGACCGAGACCTCGCCCACCACGTCGTCGGAGACCACCACGACGACAACGACGACGACCACCACGACAACGACCACGCCGTCGTACACGTCGCCGGGCGCCGACTATGGGGAGTACCCCACGACGCACTACCGGCCGCGTACCAACGTGACACGCACGCTGTATCCCCCGCCAGGCGGCTGACCCCGCCTACCATCGGCGCGTGTCGAACTATTACGACGACGACGAGCCCACCCAGTACGCGCCCAGCTACGGCGAGTATTCCGAGGCGCCCGCGCCGCCCGCTCCCGAGCCCGTCCCGTGGTACCGCAAGCCCGTCGCGCTGATCGGCATGGGCGCTGCGGGTGCAGTCATCGCGGCGCTGGTCATCTATGCCCTGGTGCAGCTGTTCTCGTCCGATTCCTCGTCGACGACGACTACCCCCACGTCGACTACGGCAACCACCACCACATCGGTCGCCACCTCGGCCCCGGTGGTTCCGGCGCCGACTCACACGGTCACCGAGACGGTCGTACCGACCACCACGGTCGAGGAAACCACCGCCACGACCACAACCACTGAGCCCGTCACGACGACCGAGACCACGACCACGACGACGGCCCCGACGACGACAACCACCACTGCGCCGGTGACGACGACAACGCCGCCGCCCGCGGGCAACCCCTGACTGGCTCGGCGGGGTTTATCCACAGGTCGTCGAAATGATTCTGGCCGCCGTAGCGACCGTCCACGAGTATCGGGTTGGTGGACGTCGGTGAAATTCTTCGGCAGCAGGATGGGGTCATCTCGCGTCGGCAGGCGTTGGACGCCGGCCTGCGGGAGCACGAGATCCGGCGATTGCTCCGACGCAATGAGTGGGCCCGGGTCCACACGGGCGTATACGTCGACCACACCGGGCCGCCGACGTGGCGGCAACGTGCTTGGGCCGCAGTGCTTTACGCGGCTCCGGCTGCATTGTGCTTCGAATCTGCCCTTGGACCCGACGCCCTGCCCATCCATGTCGCCGTCGCGCAACAGCGGCCGATGTTGGCTGAACCGGCGGGAGTCTGCATTCACCACCTGGTGAACCTAGAAGAGCGGGTGTTGTGGAACGTCAGCCCACCGCGGATGCGTTACGACGAAGCCGTGCTCGACGTCGCGTGCCGCGCCGCGTCCGAACTCGATGCCATCGCGGTCCTGGCCAATGCCTGCCAATCGCGGCGAACCACTGCCCATCGGTTGCTGCAAGTGCTCGATTCACGGTCACGGGTCCGCCGTCGCCGGTGGTTACGTTCGGTGTTGGTCGATATCGGCGACGGCACCTGCTCAGTGCTCGAGCACGGCTATCTCGTTCGCGTCGAGCGGCCGCACGGTCTACCCCGGGCCAAGCGCCAGAAGCGGGCAGCATCGTCCGTCGGCGTCTGCTACCGCGACACTGAGTACGGCGAACGGCTCATCGTCGAGCTCGACGGCCGGTTGCATCACGATTCAGCGACCAGTCGGGATGCCGACTTCGAGCGAGATCTCGACGCCGCAGTCGACGGCCGTTCAACCGTCCGGCTCTCGTATGGGCAAGTCTTTGACCGGCCATGCCGAACCGCGAGCAAGATCGCTCAGGTGCTGCAACAGCACGGGATCGCAGTGGCCGGCCATCCGTGTGGGCCGAGCTGTGAGTTCGCTCGGCTCGACCGCGCCGCATAGTTATCAACACCTCGGATTTCAGTCAATATCAAGCAGTAATCCGAGATTTGAGTGTGGCTCACGGCGAGGGCGCAGACGATGTGGGTGTGGGCTCGGGCGCTGAGGTGGGTTCCGGCGAGTGCGTGGGCTCCGGCGTATGCGTCGGCTGAGGTGTGGGCTCCTGTGTCGGCTCGGGCGTCGGCTCAGGCGTCGGCTCAGGCGTCGGCGACGGGCTGGGCGAAGGGGCCGGCGACGGACTGGGTGACGGTGACGGGCTCGGCGGCGTGAACGTCGGGATCGGCAACTGCGGCAGTGTGACAGGCGGAAACACCAACGGCGGCACGGGAATTTGTGGCAAAGCCACCGGCGGTGCGGGCAACGGCGCGGGCGCAGGAGCGGCCGGCAGCGGCGCCTGCGGCGCGGGAGCCACTCGCTGCGGAGCAGGTGGACTCTGCGCGCTCTGCACCATCCGTGGCGCGGCCGCCGGGCGAGGAGCAGCAGCCGGAGCGCCGGCCTTGGGCCCCGGCCACGACGGATCACGCACCACCACGGTCCGGGTCGGCGGTGCGGGCGCGGCCTGGGCCAACGGAGACTCGGCCGGAACTGTTTGCGGTCCCAGAAGTCCGGAAACCGCGGTGTCGAGGCGATCGGCGCGCGCCGACAACACCATGCCAACAGTGCCGACCACGGCCAGGAACACCGCTGCATAGGTCACCACGCCGCCACGCCGGTACCAGGCAAGACGCGCGGGGGCGGGCGCCATGGGCGGTTCGGAGAACACGAACTCCGGCCGGGCCGAATCCTCGGTCACCGATTCGGGAATGAACTCGGCGACCTCAGCCGCCGAGTCCTCGACTGACCAGGCCAGCGCGGACGCGGCCACCGTCGCCGTCTCTGTCACCGGGACCGATGCAGGACCAACCGCCACCTGCGTTGCCGTCTCGTCGGCGCCGCGACGGGCCAGCAGCGCGGCACCGACCGCCGCGATCACCTGGGCCTGCGGCACGGTGGTGACCGGAATTCGAAAAGCGGATGAAAGTCGTTGTGTGACAAGGGGTATCCTCGCCCCGCCACCAACGGTCACCAAGGCGGCGAGCCGCGATGGGTGAATACCGTTGCGGCGCAGCAAGTCGAAGAGTGCCTCGATCACGCCGCCGAAGGACTGGTCCACCACCGCGTCCAGTTCGGCGCGGGTGAGCCGGATTGCGCCGCTCGGACCGGCCAGGCTGGTGGCACTCTCATCGCTGAGCCGTTCCTTGGCGGCGCGGCACTGCTCACGCAGATGAACCAACGTAGCCACCGCGGCCGTCCCGGCCGGTTCGGCCTCAAGGTTGCGCAGAACGTGCCGCAGCACTTCCTGGTCGATCAGGTCGCCGGAGAACTCGTCAAACCGCACGGTCTGTCCGATGGTGACGAACCCGGCCGACGCGTCGGCAAGGGTCAGGCTGGTGCCGGAGGCACCGAAATCGCAGAGGGCGACGACACCGCGGGCCGGCAGACCGGGATGAGACTGGATGGCCGTCAGCGCCGCAACCGAATCAGGAACCACCCGGACCCCGGGCAGCACCCCACGCAGCGCATCGAATGCCACCGGGCTCCAATGTGCGGGCACCGCCACCACCGACACGTCGGGACGACGTGCAGGGCTGGCCTCGCGGGTCAACATTTCGATCGCCTCGGCCAACAACCGCTCGGCCCGATGCGTCGAACCATCGGCCGCGATCAGCGGCACCGGGTCACCCACCCGTCCGAGGAAGTCGGTGAACGCCAACCCGTTGGGCAGCACCGCCGGACGCACGAGCGGTGCCTGGTCGGCGACGCCCACCAATGTGGTCGTCCCGACGGACAACCCCAGGCAATCACGCATACCTGTATGTCGGCGGCGAGCGGAGATTCGTTAGTGACGGGACGAGTACGCGGCGACCAGCGCCTCCGCACTGCGCACCGCGGCGCGGCAGGCCCGCGTGGTGAACGGGTCGTTGAGGGGATGATCGGCGCGTCGCCGCCAGCGTTGCGCGGCGGCGAAGGCGGCCCGTGGCCCGTCGAATGGTGCGTCGGGCTGCAACCCGAGCCGGCTGGCCGCATCGGTGCCCGCGCCGCCGATGATGCGCCGCAACGAAGCCATCTCGTCGTCGTTCAAGGTGGTGGGCCGCGAGCGCAGCAGGCTGAGCAGCCGCAGCTCTTCGAAGGCATGCGTGTCGGCGAGCAGCGGGTCGATGTCGGCGAGGATGTAAGGCGTCGCGTAGATCGGATTGTGCTGGACGAACTGTCGCAGCGACAGCAGCGCGGTGTGCGCCTTGAGCAGCTCCGACCGTTGCGCGAACTGCTGGTCGATCACGTCGCGCAGTGCGATCAGGCCACTGCGCTCCAGCAGCTCGTCGGCCAGCGCGACGGAGTCGGACACCCCGGCATGCAACACCGCGATCGAGATCCGGATGCCGAACATGCCGAACCGGTCCAGCAGCGCCGCGCGGGTGGCCGCGTCCACCGGCAGCGCCGGGTCTTCTCGAACGAACCGATCCACCGACAGCATCGCCTTCGTCAACACAGCAGGCTCGACCGAGGCGAGCTTCTGCAACGCCACGAACTCGCTCTGACGCAGGGTGCGGGCGGTGAGGGCCAACAGCCCGGACACCGGGACGACGGCCTGGCAGATGCCGGTCTTGTCCATCTCCTCGGTGAACCGTTTGGCCACGTCCTTGGCCGACATCATGGCGTCGATGCGCCCGGCGCCGATCTCGTCGGCCCGCGAGGCCACCCCGATGACGCCGAGCGCGCCCGAAGACCCGCCGACGAGTTCGCCGATCTGTTTGAGCAGGGCGATGTCGGCGGCATTGAGGGTGCGCAGCAGGAACACCACAGCATCGACGCGGGGCACACCGTCTTCGGGAACCAGCAGCCGGTGGGTGCGCAGGGAGACGTCGCGCGACAGCGACGAGGTGCCCGGGGTGTCGATGATCGTGCTGTCGATGAGCTCGGCGGCCGGCCACTCCACATCGAGGTCCACCACGTCATCGGGGTCGAGTCCGGCGAAGCTGAACGTCAGGCCTCTGTCGTTGGGGTCCCGCGCGATCGGCACGTTCGACCGGCGGCCGCCGCGGTGGTTGGCGGTGACCTTCGGGGTGGGCCCGTGCCGGAACCAGGTGACGATGCGCGTGGCCTCGGTGGCGTCGGTGGGCGCGATGTCCTCTCCCACCAAGGCGTTGACGAGCGTGGACTTGCCGGCCTTGAGCGTGCCGGCCAGGGCGATGCGGATCGGTTGGTTGAGCCGACGCCCGATGCGGTCGAGCTCGTTGTGCACGTCGGGCCGATGGCGATAGGCCGGGTCACCCCGGTACGCCTTGATGGTGCCGCCCAGAATCGAGCGCACCTGATCGGCCGTGCTCACGCTGCGGGGTCCAACCTTTCGACGCCAGTTAACCCTTCGAGCTTAGTTGCCCGCTACGGCCAGTTTCCGGGCGTGGTCGACGACCTGGGTCAGGATGTTCTTCTGACGCTCCAGCTCGCGGACTCGGGTGGCCCGTTCGGCCTCTTCGGTCTTGGCGGCGGCGAGGGTGGCCTGCAGTGACTCGTTGAGGGAGCGGGTGGTCTGGTTGGCGATCTCGCGGTAGTGGTCGCGCAGTTGACGCTGGATGCCCTTGAGCCGGTCCCGTGATTCCTTGCCGACCACAAACGCGACGTCGTCGACGAATTTCCGCATGTTGGCCTTGGCCTCACTGCGCACCCGCAGCATGCGGTTCTCCATGTCCTCCTTGTAGGCCTTGCGGCCCAGCACCAGACCCGCGCCGAGCGACAGGGGGTTGAACATGCCGAGCCCGGCGAACGAGGTGAGCATGCCGAACATCAGCACGCCACCGTAGGACCCGCGCATACCGGTGATCACCTTGTGCCCGGCCTTGATCGGTTTGGCCTCCAACCGGGCCAGCGATTTCATCTCACCGAATCCGGCCCCCATGTCTCTGGCGTCGATCTGCGGCAATTGCACGGCCTCCAAACCGGCTTCGGTGAAGGTGCGGGCCACCTCGGCCGCCAATGCCTCGGCGCGTTGATAGGCCCAGACGAAGTTGTCGCCGACCGCGGTGGCCACGGCCTCTTCGAGTTCCGAACCGATCTCGGCCCAGTGCAAGGTCGGGTCGCCGGAGTCGATCACCTTTTCGGCGTGGGTGGTGATGTTACGGAACCGGTGGCGCAGATCGTGATCGACGTCAGCGGTCAGATCGGCGATACCGTCGTTGAGCACCTGCTGCCACAAGGCGGTCTGCTGCAACGCATCCTGGGCTTCTTGCTTACGCCGCTCCAAGTCGGCGGTGAGCCGCTCGCGTTCATTCGGGTCGGTGAACGCCGACAGCTCCGAGTTCACAGCTAGAAGAAGATGCTCTGCTGCCGAATGGATTTCGGCCACCACCTGGTCGCGGATGCGGTCGGTCTCACGGCTCAACACCCGATCGGACAGGAACTTCACGATGGCCGGGAAGTTCGACTCTTCGTTGAGCTCCTTGTCATTGAGCTGGATCGCATGGCTGCGCAGCACACTGGAGACGGGAGTGACTGGGGTCGAAATACCGGCCCGCTGCAGATGCGCGGTGTTGGCCCCGACGATCTGGCGCCAATGCGGATACAGGTCGGTCTTGGTCGCGACAATCGTTGCCAGTGGGCAGATCTCGATCGCCTGGCGGATGAAGGTCATTTCCGGTTCGGTGAATTCCTGGCTGGTGTCGCTGACCATCAACAGCGCATCGGCGTCGGGCAGCAGACCCAGGGTGGCCGAAAGATGCGGCTGGCCATGGCCGCCCACTCCGGGGGTGTCGACGAATGCCAACCCGCCCTTGAGCAGTGGGCTGGGCGCGGTCACCTCGACTCGCAGCACCTCACGACCGCCGGCCTGCGGGGCGCGACGCAGATCGTTGGTCACCTCAGACGGCGGGATCTCGACGAGTTCCGGTTCGGCACCGTCGGGCCGCGCCACCACGAGCCGGGCCGACGGCTGTTCGCCGTAGGCGACGACGGTGGCCAGCACGGTGGATTCGTCATCGCCGACGCGGGCCACCGGAATGTTGAGCAGCGAGTTGAGCAGTTGGCTCTTACCCTGCTTGAGCTGGCCGGCGATCACCACCCGGATCTGTGGGTCACTGATGCGCACCTTGGCCACGCGCAGGCGCTCCACCAGATCGCCGCGGTCGTAGGTGGCGGCGATCGTGCTGGTGTGGTCGATGAGTTCGACGATCACCTTGACCTTGCGCGGGTCTGCGGGCTGCGTCATGGAAATCCCTCCTGCCGGGCTCAACGGTAGGCGCGCCAATGGGACGGGGACCACCCGCGTAACGGATGGCCCCCGTCCCTGGGGCGAATCGGATCAGAAGGCGTCGAGCCCGGTGTCGATCGGGTTGTGCGACGCGACATCGGTGTGCGACTGGGATTCGTAGCTGTTGCCCGAGCCCAGCGCCGAGCTGGTGTCGTTGTGCGACCCGAAGGACGTGTCGTTGTGGGACAGGGTGTCGTTGTTCGACGCGAACGCGGTGTCGTTGCCGGAGCCGATGTTGGACGTGTAGCTCGACGAATTGTCCTCGACGCTGTGGGTGGTCTCGGTCTGCACCGAGGTGTTCACCGAGTTGTCCTGGGTGTTGCGGCTGCCGTAGTCACCGTCGACCGTGGTCTGGTTGCCGCCGACCGCGTGGGTCGAGGCATCGGTCAGGATGATCGAACCGGCATTGCCGCCGTCGCCACCGGACGCGCCACCGCTGCCGATACCGATCAGGCTGTCACCACCGGAGGCACCGCCACCGTGGCCGCCGCTCATGTCGACGTCACTGATCACCGGGCCATCGTTGCCGGAGATCAGGTCACCGCCGGCGTGCTGCGAGTTGTCCTCGATGGCGTTGTCCTTACCGACCGCGACATGCGAGCCGGAGCCGGCCCAGATGTCACCGTTGTTCATGGTGTTGCCGTCACCCAGCACCGCCCCGTCACCGCTGACGATGTCGCCCTTGTTCTCGCCGTCGACCACCACGCCGCCGTTGGTGGCGGTGTTGGTGCTCTTGTCGCCGAGGGTGATGTCACCGAACCCGAGGTTGAACGCGCCCTGCTGGGCGTTGGCGCCGGCGTCCTGGTTGGGGCTCATCACCGGCACGTTGTTGTGGCTGGCCCACTCGGTGTCGTTGTTGCTGGCCACCTCGGGCGCGAACTGCGTCTGCGGCGAGAACGGCGACGCGACCTGGTTGCCGAACGAGGCCGGGATGCTGTGGTGGTCGGCGACCGCGCGCTGCAGACCGAGCACCGGGTTGCCACCGCCGAGCAGGACACCGGCCGGGGCCGCGGTGGCCGCGACGGCGTGCAGCTGAGCCGCGGTCACGTTCGGCAGGCCGGCGTCGCGCAGGCTGCCGTCCGGGTCGGCGATGAACGAAGCTGCCGAAGCGGGGCTGCGGAACAGGTCCAGGATGAAGTCGATCAGAGTGGTCATTGCTCCAACCTTTCGGATGTTTCTGCCGGGCTCTCCGGCGATCTGGAGACAACGTTATGGCCGCGCAAGGCCACCGGAAACGGGGTCGATTCCCCTCCCCGTATCGCCCCCACCCGGGATGGTCGACGCCACCCCAATAGGGGATTAGGGGATGTTTAGGGGCATACGCGGGCACCAGCATTTATGCAGGTAAACGCAATGAGCGCACGACCACATGTGGTCGTGCGCTCATTGCGGGACGGGGCGAATTCAGTCGAAGATGTCGAATCCGCCGACGCTGTCGGTGTGGTGATCGTCGACCGCCGGGTGGGCCCAGTCCGGGGCCGGTGCCGGATCGGCGACGCTCGGATCGGCGGTGACGACGTCGTGGAACTGCTGCGACAGATCGTCCAACGGCTGCTCCAGCGGACCGATGTCGTCGAACGCAGAGCCCGACGACGCTGAAGTCACCAGATCATCCAGCGAATCCGGTTGGTTGATCACCGGTCCGGCCGTCGCATTCCACGTGTCATGGGCAGCATCGAGCGGCACATGATCACCGAAGGCGTCGAACGCCGCCGTGGCCGCACCGCTGGCCCACACGTTGCCACTCGGATCGGCGGTAGGGCTGTCGCCGAACCCGGCGTTGGCACCCGACATGGACAGCGATTCCGACACGACCGGGATCAGATTGTTGACGTCTGCGCTCGTCACGTCGGTCAGATGTGCGTCGGCGATGGCCTGGGCCGGGTCGGCGGCATAGCGGGCAGCGGCGTCGGGGTCACGTACCAGCGACATGACAAAGTCCAGCAGCGAGTTCGCCATGTTCCACCTCCTCAACAGTTCCGATTCGAATGCTAGCCAGCTGTGAGCCGGCTGGGATCGGTGCCGAACCCAGCCCTGGCCGCACTTGATTAGGGGGATGACCATTAGGGGATCGACGCCACTAGGGGATCAATTCCGGGCCCCAGGGATCGGAGCGGTTAGGGTGAATGTCGGCCGAGACAACGGGAGTGACGCCTGATGACCGACTCACTGGGGTTGTCGATCGGGATGACCAACCTGGTGGCAGCCCGCGAAGGCCGTCCACCGGTAATCCGCCGATCGATCCTCACCCTGCACAACGACCGCGCTCCGGAAGTAGGCGAATACACCGGCAGCGGGCTGCCGCTGGCCGGTTTCGTGGAGCGGGTCGGTGACCCGGTGCCGCTGGTCGCCGCCGACGGGTCGCAGCACCGGGGAGAGCTGGTGCTGGCCGAGGCACTTGAGGTGCTGGCCCGCGCCGCCGGCGGCGGTGCGCCGGTCACGATCGCCGTGCCGGCACATTGGGGTCCGAGCACCGTCGGCGCGCTGCGAGGCGCACTGCGGAACAAGCGCGCGCTGACACCCGACGGCGTTCCGCCGACCCTGGTTTCCGACGCCCTGACCGCACTGGCGGCGCTGCGAACCGATCCGGGGCTGCCCGCCGACGGCGTGGTGGTGTTGTGCGACTTCGGCGGCAGTGGCACCAGCGTGACATTGGCCGACGCCGCCGCGGGTCTGGCTCCGCTCGGGCAGACCGTGCGCCATGCCGATTTTTCCGGCGACCTGATCGACCAGGCGTTGCTCAACCATGTGCTCAGCGGTGTCGCGACGGCCAATGACGCCGACCCGGCGGGCACCGCGGCCGTGGGCTCGCTCGCCCGGTTGCGGGCCGAGTGCCGTCAGGCCAAGGAACGGCTGTCCGCCGAGACCGCGACGGCGATCCCCGTCGAGTTGCCCGGGTTCGACGGGGACGTCCGGGTGACCCGGCCAGAACTCGAGCAACTCATGTCCCAACCGCTGGCCGGACTCCTGGACGTCATTTCAGACACCTTGCAGCGCAACAACATTGCGCTCTCCAGCGTCAACGCGGTGGCCACCGTCGGCGGCGGTGCCGCCATCCCCCTGGTGACCCAGCGGTTGTCGGAACATCTACGAGCACCGGTGGTGACCACCCCGCAGCCACAGCTCGGGGCTGCCATCGGAGCCGCACTGGTGGCCGAGACCGTCGCCGAGGCCGGCGCGCCGACCGGCATGGCCCCCGAGGTGGCCGCCGCCGACGCACCCACCGGCATGGCACCGACGAGCCTGGGCCCGGCCGCCTGGGCGGCGGGCGCTACCGCGGCGCAGGCCGCGGCCGGTGACGACTCCGAAAATGTCGGGGCCCTGGCCTGGTCGCAGGACGATGCGCCCGGTAACGAACCGGTCCCGTACGCCGGGGGCGACTATCTGACATCCCCGGAGGCGACCGCGGCGCGGCCACCGGTGCAGTTCAGCCATGAAGAGGAGACGTACGAGACCGAACCGGCCCCGCTGCCCTGGTACAAACGCCCGCCGATCCTGTTTGGCGCCGCGGCCGCGGCCGCCTTGCTGGCCGCCGGTGGTCTGGCGGTGACTTTGACTGCCTCAGAAGGGGATTCGACACCGGTCACCGAGACCAGCACAACCTATTCGATGGGGCCATCCCCCGAAGGTCCGCCACCGGAGCCGGTCACCACCGTGACGCAAGGCCCCGACGGGATCGAGACCACCACGGTCATCGCACCCCCGCCACCACCGCCCGAGCCCACCACGTCGGCGTCGGAAACCACGACGACGACGAGTCCGACCACAACAACGACAACCACGACGACCACCACAACCACGACCCAGCCGACCACCACGACGACCCGCACCACCGCCACGACCACGCAGCCACCGACCACCACTCAGCCGCCGACAACGACGAACCCGCCGACCACCACCCAGGCGCCGGTCACCACGACCGCAGCCGAGGCTTCTGACGACGGCGCCTAGGCGGACGCTGATGACCGCCCCGGTGCCGACCGACCCGTCCGCACCCGTCAAGCTGCTGGTGTCCGGCGGGATCGGCACCGGGAAGAGCACGACACTCGCCGAGATCCGCAGCATGCTGCGAGAAGCAGGCCACACCGTGCTGACCCGCGCGCCCCGACCAGGTGACGGGCCGGAGGCGGCATTCGTCATCGACGACGCGCATCTGCTGAGCGATGACGAAATCGGTTGCCTCACAGAGAGAGTGGCAGACACAGCGGCGACCGTGGTGGTGGCCGCCGAGCCGCTGACCCATCGCCGGTCGCTGGACACGCTGACCACCGCGCTGGAGCGGGAGAACCCGGTGGTCCGGCTGGGACCGCTGCCACCCGCGGAGATGAGCCGCATGCTGGCCACGGCACTGGGCGCCCGCGCGACCCCGGAAACCGTCGAATCGGTGTCGGCTGCGACGGCGGGACTGCCGTTTCTGCTGCAGGCCGCGTCCGGGGCCGTCGACTCACCTGCGGACGCTTCCCGGTTTGCGCTGCTGCAACGGCTGCGCCGCATCGGTGAAGGCACCCGCGATGCGCTGCTGATCCTGTCGCTGAGCCAGGATCTCGGGGCCGACGACGTGGCCGCGGCTCTGGGGCTGACCGGCGAGCAGGCGTCGGCGCTGGTCGATCAGGCCCGGGCGGGCGGGTTGATCGAGCCGTCCCACGACCGGCGTTTCGTGCGACTGGTGCATGACTCCCTCGCCCAGATCGCGGGCGCCGTCCGTCACCACGAAACCGAAACTTCGCTGCTCGCTTCACAACTCGCGATGTCGACGCTGTCCCCCGACCTCGCCTTACGCCTGGCAGAACACGGGCTGCGCGACGACCGGCTGGCCGACGCGCTGACCGAGCACGCCGCCCGAACCGGAGCCCGCCCGGCGCGGGCGGCCCGGCTGTATCGCGCCGCCGTCATGGCCGGGGCGGCCACGGTCAACACCGGGCTGGCGGACGCGCTGGCCCGCGCCGGGCGGGCTCCGGTTCGGGCGGCGTGCTCGGTCAGCGCGTCGGCCAGCCGGTCGTCGCGCAGCCCGTGTTCCG
>NZ_MBEJ01000055.1 GCF_001953975.1 Mycobacterium sp. NS-7484 | reverse complement strand
TTCTGCCTCGTATTCTTTGAGCCGTTTGGCGTCGTTGGCCTTCATCCCGCCGTACTGGGTCACCCAGCGATGCCAGGTCGACTCGGTGACCTCCAGATGCCGGCACACCTCGGCCAGTTCCTGGCCGGTCCCGAGCAGCGTGTTGCCCTCGGCCAGCTTGCGGATGATCTGATCCGGCGTATGCCGCCGGCGCTTGCTACCTGCCATGTCGTCGTCGATTCTTCCTGCCCAAACACTCGGACAACAGAGTCCCACAACGACTGGACCACTACAGGGGGCTCACCTCACTACAGTGGACCACGACCCACCAACCCCAAGCCGCATAGCGACTGGACCACCAAACGGGTCCCCCTCACAGACCCCAACTACACCGTCAATCATGAAGAGCCGCTTAAGGACTGAGCGGCTTTCCGTTAGCTTGTCGAAGCCGCTCCAGTTGATCAGCCTGGAACCCTATGGCCGTTCATATCCTTCAGGCGGATCGAACCACGCACTGTCCTCAAGGTGCCCGAGATAGACAAAGTGCGCAAAGTCGTTCCATGCTACTGGCGCGAATAACTCGCAGCGCTCGTTGATATAGAACCGGCCACCGTCAGATCCCTTAACCGCCTTTATGCGGGCGGCGGTGGCCGCAGCCGCGCGCACACCAACCTCGTCTGACAAGTAGACCTCGGTGAGTCGCCTGCCGCTCCTGATTTGATAGCGGATGTCGTTGCCACCGGCTTTCAGGGTATAGCGCACTCCGGGGTGGGGTCCTGGCCAATCATCGCCAGGCCGCAAGCTTGGCGGCGCCTCCGGGCTGAGCTGACCATCTTCAAAGGCAAATTTCAGAGTCGAGTCGTAGTGGCCGGCCCAATAGCAGGCACCATCCACACCCGGCACGAGAACATCCCCGAATTCGTTGATGTAGAAAACGCCGCCGGGCACACCGTTCAGTTCTTGCTTCACCACGTTGACCAATTCAACGAGCTTAGGATGCTTTGCCGTAGTGAGAAGTTCCTTTTCTCGACTGTTGACTCGGTAAACGAGCCGCACCTCTCCGCCAGCAGTCACTGTGTACTTGGCATCCTTCGGGACATTGGATGGAACGTGCCCCATGTAAAGCTTGGCTTTCACTTATCCTCCGATATGCAGCTGGGCCACGCAAAGCCCCCTTCGACCGAACCTAGAAACCGACGGCCTGTAGAACCCTCATACCAGGCATGCCCGAGGGAGTTCACGAAAAACCGTGAAAACGGTCGACCCAAGCTCTCCCAGGAAGCGATCATTGCCCGCGCATTCGCTTCCTGCCGCGGCCGACCTGTTCCGCCAAGCTGAGCGATCTCAGATCCGCCCCGAACACGGCGTTCCAGCAGACCGCCGGCACGTTTACTCACCTTGAACGTGCCACCCTTCTTGTCGGCGGGCCCGATGTAGGTATCCCCGACTGCCAACTCCTCGCCCAGAGCGACCGCATCGCTGGGGTCCAGTTCAGGCACCACTGTAAATGGCTCAGCGAGCTGCCCGACGAGCTGGAACGTAGGCTCGGCCATAGCAGGTTGCCACACAAGGACCAGGCGAAACTCGGGCGTAACCCGAAAGCGCCCACCCTCGCGGCCGCGCACACGTGATACCAACTCGGCGACATTCTGCGGGTTCGCGATCTGGACGCCGAACGCGTTGTGTACCGATCCATTTGTCTTGACGCTGTATTCCTGTCCGGATGGCATTCCCGGCCAAGGAACCGGTTCGTCCGGAACCTGACGATCAAGAAGCGCCCACGCTTGTTCCTCGGTGGGCCGCGGAGTCCGCGGAGGGCTAGATACTGGGTCGGGCCTCAAGGCTTCAAACCCCCAACGCCAGTATCGGTTGGCCTCGACACCGGTCAGGTCTGTCCAATCTGCCTTTGCATAGATCAAGTCGTCGACGGTGTCATCTACGTACAGCAGATGCATTGCCGACACCTTCGATTGTCCTTCGCTGGTCATTGCGCGACGAAGGACGCGCCCGAGCGCTTGAACTCGCTGTCGAACTGCCGATGTCGAAGCCACAGATATGCCTGTGTCGGCTTGCGGAACGTCAATACCCTCGATGAGCGACTTAACCGACACAAGGACCGGAGCCTCACCGGTCGCGAACGCAGCCAAAGCCGTCTCACGGCGACGATCCGGAAGCTTTGAATGTTCAAGCTCAATACGCACTTCCGGCAGGACGGCCGTTAGCTCTTCGAATAATGCCTCCGCCTCGCGTACGCGTTCGTGAAAGAGAATCACCCGCGGCCGTGCGCCGCTTGCGAACAACTCTTCCGCCAGCAATGCCGATACACGTTGTCGCTCCCGAGCTCGGTACAATAAGTCCTTTCTGCGCGATGTCAGCTGCACCCACAACCGGGCGGCTTCGCCAGCCTCATCTTTCCGACTTGCAACAGATCTCGCGCGCACCGGCTCGACGCCGTGCGACCGGAGCACGTCGGCCGCATCGTCCACCTGGCGGCTCACGGAGTCATAGTCACGTCGCTCGTCGGGCGAAAGTGCGATTCCGTGATGATGGAGCGTGAATTCTGGAAGCCACCCTGCGTGACGCGCATCCTTCAATGAGAAGCGGTAGACGACGCCTCCAAGAGATTGGCCGACCGCTTGCTCGTCGTAGGCGAGCGGTTCACCAGTCTCGTCGAGTTCTTCACGGTCGGGCGTAGCCGACAGGCCAAGCCGGAATTCTGCACGGGTGTGCAGGACATCGCGGTACTTCGGCGCGCCGGCGCGATGACACTCGTCAACTATCAGCATCAAAGGCTGACTGTCATTCGCCAGCGACGGGAGCCTGGCCGAAGCGGTGTTCAGCACAGCAACAATCGCTCGCTTGTCAGCAAACGTTGCTTTTCCACCAGCGCCGAGTAGTCCGATCTCATCCGGTTCAAGAGTCGTGTGCTGGATTAGGTTCTTCCGCCATTGCCGTGCAAGCGCTTCTGTCGGGACCACAACAGCGAGGTGAAGGTCGTCGCGTTGCGCTGCAGCGCGAGCGGCACACGTGAGCGCAATGAGGGTCTTGCCTCCGCCGGTAACAACCTCCAGTGTGCCGGTAAACGGCTTTGAAGAGTGACCATGAACCCATGCATCGACGGCGTCCTCCTGCCACGGATAGAGCTCAAAGCCCTCTACGTCGAATCTCATTTTCCGTCCCGTTGGCGCAACAGTTCTTCGCGGATGGTCATTTGGACCTCCCGCGCAACCAGGTCTCGCAACGGGACTTCAATCGCCTGCATCACTTGTTCCGTCAGACGCTGAACCAGGTTATCGTCGCCCGATCGAACCGGGCCCCATATGCCTCTCGCCAAATCGTCCACGAACGAGTCCGCTAGGGCCGCCGGACGCCCCGACAAATCCACTGCCTCAAGCTGTTCGGCGCGCGCCACCAGTTCTGAAGGCGTCATATCGAGGGCGTCAGCCAACGATTGGATCGCGCGCTGAGACGGGTACTTCCCGCCGTTCTCGATCTCGGATATGTAGGGGTAACTCAACCCCGATTGCTCCTTGAGCTGCATTCGCTTGAGACCACGCTCGGACCTCGCCGCAGCGAGCGCCCGGCCGAAGTATTCAGCAGCTGCATCACCGGCCACGGAAAACCTTTCGCAAACCTCTTGCACACCACAGAATTATGCAACATAATTCTGCTATCAGCAGAACCATCTCCCTAGCAGCAGCGCACAGCTTCTACCGGAAGGGATACTACCCCGTGAGCAGGCGTAATAGAACCGCTTCCCGTCACAGGACGGACCATGTCTCGTCGGAGAAGCGCAGCCACGTCAGACGACACCTCGACCGTTGCTCCTCGTCGGGAAAGTTGCGGTTCCGCGACAAGCAGGAGGCACTGAAGGCGGTGCACGCGGCACGCGTTAGTCGACAATTCGCCGAGGTTGATGGATCGACGACCACTCGACAAGAGCGGCGGGCGTATTCATGTGCCGGCTGCCACGGTTGGCACATCACCAGCCAGGAGTCGTGGGGCGGTGCGCCGCCTGCTCAAACAGGTGCAAGTTCGAGTCCGGCGAAGAACCGCATCGACAAGGCTTCGGGACCCCGCCGGGTCTTCTTGGCGATCCGCACCGCACCACCAACCACACACGCAGACAGCGGCATTCAGCAACACCACGAGTCATTCTGACCATGATCAATCGCCTTACCGGGCAATATGAATACCGAACCGCGAGATATTGAACGAGCACCTAGACCGTTACCTGGCGTGGTGTCAACGGCAACTGAAAACTGATCAGCTGTCGGCGATCCAAAAATCACGCGGGACGTCACTGCGTTCCCATTTGCACAAGGCAACCCGCGTTGTCGCACGGCGCTGTTATACAGAATGCGCAACACCTTGAGGGGACAAGAGACAGCTATGACTATCGACGTGACGGGGGAGGACGTCCGACCGCGCACATGGTCCGACGCCTTCCCGTGGCTCGCTGGCGCGTCCGGCATCGGTGCAGTCGACTGGTGGAATCACACGATTCAGGACACGGACCCTGACACCCGCCGGTCGCGACTCGCTACTATTTCGGCGCTGGCAATAGAGCGTTTGACAAGGTGGACGATAGGCGAGATTTTCCCCGGTCTGCCACCCGACGTCGACATCATCGCGCTGGATGTGCCTGTGCGTGCACGCACCATATTCGGGAAGTACGGCCGGTCAAAACCGGGTCGTCTCCAGGCCACCACACTCCAGGACATGCTCGGCTGGAGTCAGATGGGAGTCGGCACTGCCGATGCGGTTCTTCAGGCTTTGGCAGATGTATCGACAGCCGCCGCAACACCTCGGGTCAGCGCCGTCCCGGCAGGTACAGCCAATTTGGAATCTGGCGCCTATGCCTCCACACAGCGACCCGGATGGGTCTCATCCTTAGTGCAAGACCTATCCAGTGTTGCCACCTGGTACTCCACCATCGGAACACTCGATCAACCGTTGCTCGGTGGCCCAGCAACGCTGGGCATGCCCGATGAAATCGTCAAGGCACGCCAACGCATAGAACAACTACGTGCAGGTGACATCTTCAGCGAGCAAGAAACCGAGCGCGACATCGCCGCCTTGTTCAGCGACGCCCTCAGCGCTCTCGACACCCGCGCAATCGAAGTGCTCGGAGCTCGCCTTTTCTCCGACGATCCTCCGACACTTGACCAGCTCGGGCAGGCGTACGGCGTTACCCGCGAGCGAATCCGCCAGATCGAAGGCAAAGCACGCGGGACGATGCTGACGCTGATTTCGGAAGAGGGACCGCTAGCGATGGCGGCCGAGAGTGCGCGCAGCTTGATAGGGACAATTCGCCCGCTAGACGACCTCGTCGAAAGGATGCCCGCACTTGGCAAAGAAGTCGGGGCCGTGGGTCAACCAGCCTGGCGGGTTCTAGACCGTCTGGACGATGCCTACGAGATCGAAGACGGGTGGTGTGTTGTCCCGACGATGAGCGCAGCGCTCGAACTAACGCAGACACAAGTTGCCGAGCGTGCGAACCAGTACGGCGTCATTCGGCTAGACGAACTGGACCTCGTCGGGTCGAGTCACGCGCATCGACGGCCTGACGTCACGGCAGCGTGGTTGAGTCATTGCGGGTATGTGATTAGCGGCGAGTATGTGCTTACGCGGACATCGACCGTTGGGGACTACGCAGCAGCCGTCCTATTTCTTGAGGGCTCGCCGCTCAGCCCCGAGGAAATCGTTGACCGCTTCGTATTCGACCGCAGCGCACGCTCTCTGGGCAACGCGCTGGGTAGCGATGACCGCTTCGAAAGAGTCGATCGCGATCGCTGGGCTCTAAAAGAATGGGGACTGGAGGCGTACACCGGGATCCGGACAATGATCCGCGAGCTCGTTGCCCAAGCCGGCGGACGTGCACGCTTAGACGACATCATCGAGTACATCACTAGCCGCTATAGCGTCAGCGCCAGCAGTGTCATCGCATACGCCGCAGCCGCACCGTTTATGACTAAGAATGGAGTTGTTCAGTTGGGCGGTGAACGGACTGCCCGCAAATCACCACGACGCACGCGCCGACTCTTCCGACGGTCTGACGGTTGGGCATACCGTGTACGCATCACGACCGACCATCTACGAGGCAGCGGTTCCGTCGCACCGATAGCCATTTCAACCATCCTCAACCTCAGCGAAGGGCAGGTCCAGCAACTCGACTCGCCGCTCGGTCCTCAGTCGGTTGCCTGGACAGGAATTCAGCCGTCCTTCGGAACGATCCGTCGATTCCTTATGGATCTTGACGTCGCCGCTGGTACTGAAGCGTTCCTTGTCATTCACGACGATCAGACCTTTAGCTTTGAACAGGCGCCTGACTTAGTTGATGATCCCCTTGTTGACGCCCTCACACTCGTCGGCGCGAAGCCGACATCCGATCCCAAGAAAGCCCGTGCCGCCTTGGCAGCAGCTATCGAATTACCCCAGGATGCCCCCGTCTCCAGCATCATTGGTGAGTACCGCGTGCGCGGTGATGACGATGTCGCAGACTTGCTCGTCGCAGCACGCGAATTCCTTGAGACTGGGCATGTTCCAGCTAAAGGTGCTCACAACGCTGACGTGGACCAGATTCTGGACCTTCTATGACCGAAGTACCGCGCGGTCTCCGATCCCTCACTGTCAACGACAGGTATCGCAGCGACAAGGAAGATGTTGTCGGGAACTTCTTTGTCCCCGCATTCACCGTGGCGTCCAGCTACAGCCGAGCAGTTGGTTACTTCAGCTCAACTAGCCTGGCGCTCTATTCACGCGGTATCGACAGATTCGCCGAGCGCGGCGGATCGATGCGCCTCATCGCGTCACCTCAGCTCAACGAGGACGACATCGTCGATATCGAACGCGGCTATGGCACACGCGCAGTGCTCGAGCGAGCAACACTCCGGGAGTTAGAGGACGACGACCAGCCGGACGCTGTTCTGGACAGCCTCGGATTAATCGGACGACTCATCGCTGACGGTCGACTTGATATAAAGCTTGCATTTGTCGAACGAGAAGGTCGGGTCGGCATCTATCACGAGAAGATCGGGATTTTCCGTGACGATCTTGGGGACTTGATTGGGTTCACCGGCAGTAGCAACGAATCGTATGGCGGACTATTGGCCAATTTTGAGTCGGTTGAGGTCTACCGCGGCTGGGTTGCCGGAGATGGTGCCCGAGCCCTTCGCCTCGAAGCCGACTTCCAATCTCTTTGGTCGAACGAGACACCGTATCTCAGTGTGGAACGATTCCCTGACATCGCACGTGAGCGACTCATCAAGTTAGGAAACGAGCGGCCGGACCGCCCTGTGCCTGGCATCGACATAGCGTTCGCATCCGCGCCGGTGGAGCTTGGCAACGCGAGCCGCCTAGGCATCCCAGAAGCGCTCGAAGTCCGGCCGTATCAGCGGGACGCTGTTATGGCTTGGCTTGGACAGCAGGGACGCGGCATCCTAAAGATGGCCACCGGCACCGGGAAGACAAAGACCGCGATGGTCGCTGCTACGAAGCTTGGTGATCTGCACCGCGAGCGTGAAGAGCCGCTAATCGTCCTGATCTTGGCCCCGTTGACGCACTTGGTTGATCAGTGGATTTCCGAGGTGGACGACTTTGGTGTACGACCTGTGGCCGTTTATGAGTCCAGCGAGAAGTGGCTCCCGATCATTGAAGATCAGCTCGCAGCAGCACGGATGGGCCAGCGCCCGGTCGTGGCGATGATCGCCACCTATGCTTCGTTCTCGGGGCAGCGGTTCCAATCGATCTTGTCGCGCGTCGCACAACCACTGCTCATCATCGCTGACGAAGCACATAACCTGGGCTCGAAAGCCTTTCGCTCGTGCCTGCCTCAAAACGCAACCTACAGGCTCGGGCTCTCCGCAACGCCCGAGCGCTGGTTCGACGATGAGGGCACAGACTCACTCACCGAATACTTCGGCCAAGTCTGCTTCGAACTAGGACTCGGCGAAGCGATTGCGATGGGGGCACTCACTCGGTATGTCTATATGCCCAGGCTTGTCGAACTGAATGACGTTGAGACTAGCCTTTACGTCGATCTCTCAGCGCAAATCGCGCAACGCATCGCTTCAGGAGACGACCTTAAAAACTCTGATCCTGATTCGCCGTTGGGGTACTTGCTCCGCCAGCGAGCTGGAGTACTCGGGCACGCCGAAGGCAAAATCGCTGCTCTACGCGCAGATCTGCAAGCGCGACGTCATCAATGGTTCCAACTAATATATTGCGCCGAAGGACGACGACCATCCGAGCCAGGCGACCCACCGGGACCAAAACAGGTCGATGAAGTCATGCACCTCGTCGGCAATGAACTCCACCTGTCCGGACACACCTATGTATCGGAGACACCGCGGGCTGAGCGAAAAGTTCTCCTGCGACGATTCGGCAGTGGCAACGACCTGCGCTCGCTGGTCGCAATGCGCTGTCTCGACGAGGGTGTCGACATTCCGGACGCCCGAGTGGGCTATCTCCTTGCGAGCAGCAGCAACCCACGGCAGTTCATCCAGCGGCGGGGCCGGCTGCTACGACGTGCCCCCGGAAAGGAACGCGCGGAAATCCTCGACTACTTGGCGGTTCCTGCCGCCGGCGCGCCGATTAACTTCACCGTCGAGCGCTCGCTGCTCATCCGAGAACTGGAGCGGGCCAATGAATTCGGGAAGTTATCGGAGAATTATGAGACGACGCTAGAGGCGCTCCGCCCGCTGAAAGAGCGATACCACCTGATGGACATGTAGGCAGCACCTCAGCGTGAAATCCCAATGATGAAGGGAAACAGTGTGACGGACAAGCGCACCGAGCGACAAGTACTGGAAGGGCTAAGCCCCGAACAACTGGCACTGCTCAAGCGAGTGTTGGAAATCGAACGGGCCAAGCTGCACATCACGGCCTACGACGCAACCGACGACTTGCTGGCCGCAGTGAAGGAGATCATCCCGTGAAGCTCCAATCCATCACGCTAACGAACTTCCGACAGTTCAGAGGAACGCAGACCCTCGACCTCACGTCGGATGCCATCAAGCCGGTGACGCTGGTCTTTGGCGCAAACGGTGCTGGGAAGACGACGCTGCTCAATGCCTTCACGTGGGGGCTCTACGGGAACATGTCCGAAGACGTCGAACAGCAGCACCGGATTATTACCGACAGTGTCTGGCGAGCGCTGCCTATCGGGGATTCGATCGAGGTAGCGGTCGAGATCCACTTCGACCACGAGGGTCAGGACTACCGGATCCGGCGAAGCGGTCACCTCCGGAAGGAGTCGGACCACCAGGGTCCGCTGTCGCCGACCCTGCAGCTGTGGACGACGAGAGCCGACGGCTCGTCCGGAGTGGTCGACGCCCCGCAGGAAAAGATCCTCACCATCCTGCCCGTCGGCGTCAGCCGATTCTTCTTCTTCAACGGTGAGCGAATCGAGAATCTGGTCAAGAAGGGCGCCTACGCTGAAGTTCAGAAGGACATCAAAGTGCTGCTCGACCTGGAACAGGTAGAGCGCGCCATCACCCATCTTCCGAAGGTCAACCGCAAGCTGACCGACGAGCTTAAGAAGCATGGTGGCGATACAGCGAGTGCCATACAGGATGCGATCGATTCGCTCACGGATAGGCAGACAAAGGCCAAGGATGAGTTAGCGGTCATCGACGGCGACATCGCCTCCCTGGCGGAGGAGCGCGACAGCACCTTGGAATTGCTGCGTCAGCATAATGAGGCCGCGCCGATCCAGTCTGAACGCGACTCCGTTTCAACGGAGCTCAACGAAGCGCGAGCCGCCCGCGATGCGGCCATCGTTGAGCGATCCCTGTTAGTTGGCACAAAGGGCTTCCAGGCATTCACGGAAGAACTCGGCGAGAAGACAAAGGCAATGGCCGACAACCTCTATCGGAAGGGAGCATTGCCTGCGCCGCTGAAACGCGAGTTCGTCGATCAGTTGCTCGATGAAAGGGCGTGCATCTGCGGCACACCCCTGACCGAACACAGCGCTCCGTGGGACCATGTGAAGGAATGGCGTCAGAGAGCAGGACTTCAAGCAGTAGAGACCGCTTGGCAGCAACTCAGCGGACAGATCGCTCCACTTGCGGATGCCCGCGGAACCCTCAGGGACGCTCTCAGTGCGCTGCTGGATCGTATTGCCGCTGAGCGAGAACGCGTTTCACGGCTTGAGGCGCGCAAATCGGAACTTGACGGCAAGCTCAAAGATAGCCGACTGGAGGACGTCCAGCGGCTGGAGTCGAAACGAATCGATCTCGATGCCCGCATCGCGGCGAAGAACCAACGCAAGGGATCGATCGCGTCCGAACTAGATTCGGTCGCTAAGGAGATCGAGCAGAAGTCGAGGGACCGTTCACGGGCGGAGGTGACGGACGAGCTGGCACAGAAAGCCCGTTCTCGTTCCGAGTTGGTGCTTGCCGTAAAGAAAGCGCTCGAGGAGATCTTGGCTTTCCGCGAAGAGGACATGCGCCAGCGGCTCGATGCCGAAGTCAAGGAGGTGTTCAAGGGCATTACCTTCAAGCCCTATGTGCCCACCCTCAACGAAGGTTTCGAGCTGACCCTCCATCAGAATGTCAACGGAGTAGAGCTCCCTGTGCCCAAATCAACTGGCGAGAACCAGATCCTAAGCCTCAGCTTCGTGGCCGCCGTCTCCAAGCTTGCTCGCGAAATCCGGAAGGGCGGGCGAGCTGAGGGCGAGGCAGCAACAGATGCCGGCACATATCCGATCGTGATGGACGCCGCATTCGGTTCCCTCGACCAGGACTACCAGGAATCGGTGTCGCGAGCATTGGCGAAGATGGCACCGCAGCTAGTTGTACTGGTCAGCAAGAGTCAAGGGCTCGGCAAGGTCGTTACCGAGTTGCTTCCTTACGTGAGTCATCTCGGTGTCATCGAGGCGCACACCACAGCCGCCGGAGATGTCGCTGAAGACATCGAACTTGACGGCATGTCATATCCATACATTCGGTCTGACGAATCCGACCACTCCGAACTGAAGGTAATCATGTGACAACTGCACAGGGCGAGGTTCGCGCGCGCCGGCCTCAGCAGCATGAAGCGCTCATGCAGGAAATGCAGAATGAGGCAAAGTTCCCGACCTATCGCGACATCCTTCTCTTCGCCGCAGCAGTGGGGTTCCATCAGCAACGTCGAGTGTCATTCACAGCCAGCTCAGGGGATCCCATCCGGTACGAGGTACTAGCAAGTCCGGGATTCAGCGACACACTCATCAACATGATCGCCGCCAATGTCGTTTCAGACGACCCGGAGATCATGGATGGCACCCGCTTGGAGGAGCGCGTCAAGATCTTCGAGGAGTTCGCGAACGGCGGTCTTGAGTACATCCAGGAGCAGATCAACGTTCGACGCCAACCAGTCGACCTCGTCGTAATCAACCTTGTGACAGAAGTTCTGGCCGACGAAGGCGGGGCCAAGGCGCTGTCGGTTGACGAACTACTTGGTGGGGTGACCTGGAGCTGATCAGCGACCTACGCCGACGTGAGTGCTGCGCTCCGATTGATTCTGCCGACACTCGCGGCGTTGGTACAAATTTGCTTGACGACTTACTTCCAGAACTCAAAGTCAAGTGGTTAGCGCAACGTCGGTGCTAAGCGGCTTGGTTGCTGAGGGCGGAACCAACTCGTCGAAGAGAGTGGGCCCACAGGTGTGGGTCTTCCGGTCAGGAACGCCGGGTCTCCGATGGGGCAACTGGCGTCAGGGACTACCCCGAGTTCAGTTGACTCGGGCAAGTCCCTCAGACACCAGCAGCTTCGAAGGGGGCTCGCCCTTCCCGGTGGAGCCACGCGGTTGGGGAATTTCGAGCAGGGTGGATGGGGAGAGCGTCGAGCGCCGTCAGGATCTGAAGACTCGATTGCGACGCCGGAAGTTTTGGGCCATTTTGCGCGGGAGTCCCGGTCATTCCCGCTTACCCAGCCAAGACTGGACGGTAACCTTCAGAACAGGCGTACACACACACCAGTCGCAGTCGTCGCCGCATGGTTCGGCCCTACCGAGTGCATTGTCAAGGTGGTCTACGGCCGGAAGACCAACGGCAGGCTGACCGCGGTGTCTAGGGTGTTGCAGGACGCTGGAACCTAATCAGTAGGCTGCAATCCTGCGTCACGAAGCCAAGATCGCTCCTCACGATCCGAGCAGCACGATTCGATTAGCCGTCGTCTTGCTAAGAGCTCGATGCTTCTGTGTGCGAAATTTGTCGTAACCCGGCCCTACAGTGTCGGGCATGTCTATGCTCACGCTCACCGCGACAGCGGAACAGGCGACAAGCACGCCCCAACTATGGACATACTTCGTCGGCCCTGCAGTGATCGCAGCAGGGGTCGCGGGCCTGTTTGCAGTAGCTCAACTCGCACTGACGTCTCGCAAAGAACAGCGAAAGCAGCTACTTGAGTTTCGCTTGCGCCAGGTTAACGAATTCTACGGACCAATCGTCTACCTCCTTGCTCAAAATCTGGCCATAGCGAAAGCCCTTCGCGAAGCTGCACAAAAGCCCGGCCAGGAATGGCACTTGCTCGACGATCTTGATACGATACATTCCGATCCGCATTTACGTTCAATGGCTGACGAAATAGCGGCAATCAACGACCAGATTAAAGACGTATTGCTTAAGTACGGCGGACTGTCCCTCCAAGGCCAAGTTCCCCAGAGCTACCACGACTTCATCGCCCACACAGACCTTGTAGCACAAGGGGTCTCAACGGGGTCAATCCACTCCAATGTTGGAGTTAAATACTTCCCTAAGCAATTTGGCACTGACATCGAAGAGGCGTACGGTCGTCAAGTGAAAAAGATTCAAGATCAGCTAGGATCGCGTCGCTTCTGGAGGAACGAAAAAATATGAGTACATGCGTTTTCTGCCGAGCCTTCCACCTCGCGCCTAAGGAAAATCAATTCGGCAGCGTGTTCGCCGTTCTGGATCAGTTCCCGGTCACCCCGCTGCACTGGCTTATCATCCCAGCTCGACACTGTGACGACTACTTCTCTCTGACAACACAAGAAAGACGCGACACCGAACACGCGCTCGCTACCCTTCGCTCGCGCGTTCTACGCGAGGACGCTGAAGTGTCTGGCTTTAACGTCGGATGGAACTGCGGAAGGGCAGCAGGACAGACTGTGCCCCACGCGCACGCACACCTGATCCCCCGGCGACACGACGACATGGACGATCCGCGCGGCGGCGTTAGAGGAGTGATTCCTCATCGCCAGAACTACGTCCGCAACCCACGGCTCGCCGCCGCCGCACGATAAACACGATAAAGATGAAAGCTACAGGAAGGATGGTCAGGCGTCCTGCTGGGACAGACACTTAGGCCAAGTTCATCAACCCCAGCGGATGGCAGCAGGAGGAACAGCCAATCAGATCAAAGTCCGAGTGGGCTTTCAGACGAGGCATCTAAGCGACTCGAACCGCTGAGCCCACCATCTACATTTGCGGCTGATCGCAGATCTTATGTCACTGCTAGGCACGCCAGACGGGTATTCACGCGTGACACAAACTGGACAAAGCGGAACAGCGGGAAGCCGTGGGTTCACCGTGGCCAGGTCTTTACTGCCAACTCTGCGAGATCCTTCTGGCGGCTTTCGATCTGTTTAGGCGTCCAATCCTGTTTACTTCCGACCTCGTTGGTGAGCTGGAGGTCGCTCGCTTTCAGGACAGGCACTTTCGACTGGAAGTTGCCGTTACCGATGTCGTTGTTTTCTTGCTTACTCAGGAGCACCATGTTGCCCAGGCGATAGGCCCACGTCTCGACGTCTTCGCGAGTGGGGATGTCGGTCCAGTCACCCGGCACGGCGTTCTGAGGCAGCACGTGCTCAAGGTTCAGCTTATTCTCATCAGGGTTGGGTACTAGGGCGGGCTCGGCTTCGCCGATTTTCTGGAGTTCCAGCGCCTGCAAGTAATAACGCGCCAGCCAGTTGCGCTTCAATCGCATGAGCGAAAACGCCCCCTGGAAATCGGAGTCGGAGGCGACAGTCGCGCCGAGGAACGTCCGTAGCTGGGCGACTGTGGTGATCCTCTTCGCACGAATCTCGACCGCCGCGAGGCAGTACTGCGCCTCCGTCGTACCAGAATTCATCGACTCGTTAACGAGACCACGCACCGACCAGTTCACCAGCGCCTGCACCAACTTCTTGAATTCTGCCTGTTTGAAGTTGTCCATCGCGGCCATAAGCAGCGGTCTGTTCGGCGCCAAGTTGAAGCGGACAAGGAGGGCGACGTCGGCCCGGCCTGAAGTACCGTATGCCGCCCACTCCGAGTGGCTGGCGTTCTGCAAGGCGGCGTACTTGACCGCCGCCTGCGCAATCGATTGGGCGAACTTGGCCGCTTCGGTCTTCGTCGTCACCTTCTTCTGGATCGAGGCATAGAGTTCGCGCTCCGTGGTTCTGCCTTCGCGCGAACTCCAGTAATGGCGTAGGAAAGCGACGAACTTGGTATCCGCCGCGGTCAGCTCCAAGGCGCCTAACGCCAGTAGCCAATCCTTCTTCACCGATTCGAGCTTGTCCTGGGCCTTGCCATAGAGGTAATTCTTCAGCAGGTCTGCGATAGTGAGGTCAGCACCGCGGTCATTGAGCGTCTCGAAGATGACGTAGGCATCGGACTCGGTTGGCACTTCGATAACGCCGACCCGCGCCCGATTTTGAAGGTAAGTGACAACTCTGATTAAGGAGTCGTCGCCTTCGGCATCAGCTAATTCGATGACCCGGTCGAGCAGAAACTCGTAGGCCAGCTTGAGCCTCGTCTGCGACGGAATCTTGGGATCCGGGTCGGGCGGTATCCCATCGGCGACGATCTTCCCCAAGTATTCATCATCTTCGAGATTCAGAAGCAGACGCCTCTCTTCGCCATCAGAGGTCATCGTCTCTTCGGCTAAAAGTCCCCCAACCACACCGGCTTTGGGATGACCGACAGATCGGAATCGGGCACGTACAGCTGCCAAAAGCAGAACGGTGGTCGCTAATCGCTGCTGCCCGTCGATGACAACGTGGCGGTGCGAGTTGCTCTGCTGAGAAAGGACGATGGTGCCGAAGAAATACTCGCGGTCAACGTTTGACACCGAGGCCACTAGGTCGTTCCAGTACTCCGTTACTTGGACGTCTTCGCCCGACACGTGCCAGGCATACGAGCGCTGGTAGTCCGGGACGGAGAGCGCTGTCTGCGCCATGAGAGTTGCGATACCTGGCAATGAGAACTTGATAGAGCTGGGGTTAGTCACCTCTTGCGGCATACCCGGAGCGTATAAGAACAGCATTCCGAATGCGCACATGACTCGGAACGACGGTGCGCAACCGTTTTTGTCCGATCCAACTTTTCCGACGAGCGATTCGACAGCTGATGGAATGAGCTAACTTGCATCTTCCCACATACCCCGGTTTCGACGTAGGCGCTGCTCAACCTTACGGTCCGGGGGTATTGTGACACTGTCAAACATGCGACAAGTCGGAACCCGGTCATCGACGCCAAGCAAAGCCTCGGTGTTGAAGCGCGGACCTCTATCCGTTTGGCCGGTGGGCAATCCTATGCCCCCGGAGGCTCACGCCGGAGTCCGCCAACGCCGACTGCCACCCCTTCAGGGTTCCGATTCTCTCAGGATGTTCGTACAGCCCCGCCCGAATCTCAGCACGCGTCAGCCGTTCATACAGAGGGCGCCTAGGGTCGTCGATCCCTAGGAATTCTTCCTTGCGATGGAGCAGCGGCGGGTTCTCGCTGCGGCTGTAATCACGCCAGTCAACACTCAGTCGACGGAGGTTGACGGTCACCGCCGAGTGCAGCGTCGGGTGCGGATCCTTGTCGAACGTCGGGTATGTCAAGTAAGACACCTGGGGTTCAGTAACCGACAACTTGATCATGTTGGCGTGCTCGACCGTTCCAGCGAGCACACGGGCGCAGCCTTCGTATACCTGCAGCATCGGCGGAATCTCGCCCATCGCAGACCGATGGACATACAGCGCGCTTGGCGTTTGCTTCCCTACCTTCGAACTGCGGGCGTTCACCAAGAGCAGAGCCTGGTCTCCACACGCAACGAGCATGCGATCCGCCTCGAGGCAAGCCTGCTTGTAAGTACCGAACAACCCACGGATATCGGTGGCGAGCGAACGGTCCAACTGCGAAAAGCGCGGGCGTCTACGGAATCTGGACAACGCAACGTAGATCAATAACTCAGCTCGACGCTGGATCGTGACCTGGTCCCAATAGCTGTCATCGGTAACCTGTCGGATCAGCCGCTGGGCCCGGCCGAGCCCGCCTAGAGCTTCCCGGATTGGCTCCGTCATTTCTACGGGCAGCTCACCCGGCCTCGGCGGGCGCGCATGTTCACTCATGAAGGTGACGAGCGGTGCAAGCGCTTCGCGGTGGGTCTCGAACAATGCCTCGGGAGAGACACGGATCCGCGGCCGGTATGCATAGACCCGCGAAGCCAAGAACGACTGCGCATCCGTCTCATTCCGAAACAGATAGAAAACTCCGGGAGCCGCGGCGTAGGGACGTACGCCAACCGAATCTTCGATCCAGGTGGCGAGTTCGGGCTGGCCGTAGAACTTTTGAAATGTCCCCGAACGGGTGAGCAGTCCGTCGCCCATTGGACGGCCAACCAGATCCCGGGCATCCCATGTCATCCGCGCCGAGACGATAAGCAACCGTTCCGTCAATCCCCATGCGGAACGAAGAGTTTCGATCCGCTCAGCTGGATTCTCGATCACGTTGATTACGTAGCCGAGGTTCACGATCGGGGCAGACTTGCGTGGTGCAGTCGGACGGTGGGTGGGATCCCAACCGTCCGCATCGTAGCCGAGTGATCGCAAATGGCGGATATCGTCGCCCTTGCCGCAACCGTAATCGAACACGGCACAGCCACTCTCCAACAGCCCATCGGTCACTGCACGAGCGATCGGTCGCGAAAGTGCCGTGCGCGTCAGAGCAGTCTTATGCCGAGCAACATCCGTCGCGCTCATGCCACAGGTAGGCCAGTCAATCCCACGCTCGCGAGGCCGGCAACGTCGGTGACGCGTGGATCACCGACGAGATAGCTGATCCCCCGGTGAAGATGCAGCCGGAACTGCTGGGCCAAGGTTTCTTCATCCAGCTCTAGTCCATCCTCGTGACAGCGCAAACGAAGTAACGCCCACAGCACCTCACCGTGATCTCCCCCGAACGTTCGCCAATCCATCTCAACTGTGCTATCGAGTGTCAGCTTGACCACGGGAGGTGGCGCGGGTTCCGCGAGAGATCGACATAACGCCCACCGACACAGCACATTCCAATGTGCAATCCCAGTCCTGCGTTTTAAGGTGATCAGCTGATCACGCGCCGTTTGCGACACCCGAATATGGTCAACGGGCATGCCTCACCCCCAGAAGTAGCCGTTCTCGACGGACGTTGCGTTGGTGTTTGAATCGAACACGAGCTGATACCTGCGACCGACCTTTTGGGCAATCCGCCCAAACGCCTCATCATCGATCTCCGTGTCAGTCGACAGCAACACGACCTGGTGACTCGCCTGCGGGAAGTAGCGTTCAAGCAAATGTTCACGGTGCGTGCCGTCCAACCGCCCCAGCGGGGTATCAATTACCACGGGTAGCGGCTGACCCGCTGCCCTCGCTAAACCCCACAGGAGCGCAACAGCAAGCAGCTGACGCTCGCCGGCCGACAAATCTGTGGCAGGCAGCGGGTGGCCGTCAGCACCCGTTAACGACACCGAGTGGGTTTCCGGATCTATCTGGACATCTGCGATCAGATTGTCCTTGCGCAGCAGGACATTTAGGGCCTCAAGCACTAGTTGCGAAATTCTGCCCAGATGCTGCCGTGTTGCAGCAACTCGCAGTTGATTCAACGTCGCGGCAACGCGGTCAGCGTGTTCAACGAGTCTCCTGTCGTCGTCTGCCACAAGATTTTCATGGGCCGCTTTGTCGAGCGCTGACTCATACGCGGCGTGCGCCTTCACTCTCGCGTTGCGAGCAGATTTCAGGGACTCGCTAGCCAACTCAAGAGCTGCCTCCGCACGATGTAGCGCGGTGCGAGCATCCTCGCGCCGTTTCAACAGGAGAGCGACAGCCTCGCGATCGGGTATCGCAGCGAGCACGCGCTCCGCCTCGTCGGCCTCATCCACCAACTCTGCACGCCGGCGAACCAGACTCTGCAGTCGCTTGAGTGTGTCCGGTAGGGTCGACGTTGACAGAGACTCGAGTGCCACGGGAGCGCCGAACCCGACAATTGCCTCCACTGCTGCGGACGAATGACGTTCTGAGCGATCTTCATTCAGGTAACGCGAAACTTCTTCGATTGTCGCGGCTTTGACTTTAGCTGACTTCAGCTTGCCCAATAACGCTTCGTCACGAGGCCGGAGCGCATCAACGATGAGAGCGGCTCGCTTCGCCTCCTCCTCAATCCTCACCTGGGCCAGCAATCGACTAAGCAAGCCACCTACTTGCAGAAGTGGTGCGACACCTGCCATTTCGTGACGTATCTCGTCGTCACACTGCGCCAAATTCAAGCGTGCTTTCGTTGCGGCGGCTTCAGACGATTCGCGCCCTTCCAAAAGGTCGCCGCCGGCAGCCCTGAATTCCTCCGTAGCGTCGAAGAACAACTTTTTGCTGCGCTCGACGTCACCGCACCGCGCTGCCTCAGCCTCAACGCCGATCTCTTCAGCTTGGCGGAGAGCGGTGACACGCTCCTTCTTCTCCTCGATCTGTTGCCGAACCCGATCGGGAACTTGTGCGCTTCGGTGACGTCGTTTAAGTACCGTCAGGTCCGTGGCAAGTCGATCAACCAGATCAAGCCCGAGCAGAGCCGCAAGTGCAGACCGAAGCACTTGGCGCGAACGTTCTAAGTCTGCGAGGGCCTCGATCTGCTCACCGTCAAAGAAAAACAGGCCGGCGATGCCACGCGGCAAGAATGTCTCGACATGCTCGCTCCATGTAGAAGTCAGCGATTGGTTGTGCCTCCCATCCACAGACACATTTAGAAGCTCACGTATCGATGCCCCTGTGCTTTTCCAGCTGCGTCGCACCCAGTACGTGTGTGCAGCACCCTCCTGATGCGCAGTAAAGGTCAGTTCAATAGCCGCACCTTCGCTGGCCGGCACACCACGGTGAATGAGGCCTCGAAGGTAGTTGTCGTAGCTGCTATTCCGACGCGTCGAACCCTGCGCCAACGGCCCGTACAAGGCTAGTTGGATCGACTCCAGAATAGTCGTCTTGCCTGCACCGTTGAGTCCACCAATCAGAATGATCGGCTTCTTAGGAGACTTTGGAGTTAGGTCGATTTCGTGGCGTCCGGCGAATGTTCCGACGTTATGGAGGACGAGCTTGTTGAGGATCATGCGTCGGTATCCGATGCGATCCGCACGTAGCCATCTGCAACGTCCAGTGGATCGGGCAGTGAGTTGTTGGCGTCCGGAACCCGTTCCATAGCTGCTTTGCGTTTACGAGCTCGCGCAGCTGCGTCAGCTTCGTCGTCGTAAAAGCCGCGGCGAAGGGCCTTTTCCAGTGAGTCGAACAGTCCGGCGCGACGGACCTGCGCCCGATGCCGTTGCTCAATGTCCAACAACTCACGCACTAGTTCGAAATGGAGTCGATCCCCTGCTACTTCTTGAAGCGCGCCGATCATGTCCGCACCAAGCGGGAGATGCTCGTCGAGTGGTTTCCCGGGATAGTTCTCCCCAATCGCCGATGCGTAGATCCGCGGAAGGCGATCCTCAAACTCGTGCTTGTCGACAACCCAGATGCGCCTGATTTCTTCGAGCTCTGCGAGTGTTATCAATTCCAACCCACGCACATAGTCCGGACCATTCTCACGAATCCATGACTGAGCTTCCAGCAGACGTTGGAGCCAATCCTCACGCGCTGCCTGCGTATAAGGACCAGGGATCGGCTTGTCGTGAAAGAGCTGAACTGAGCCGTTCATCCGGCGAAAATCCCGCAGATGACGGTCGTCGGCTACATCGAGGGCATTGCGGAGCTCGAGGAGTGGAAGCATCCATTCCTTCTCCTCGTCGTTCTGAATCATTGCCGCCATCGACTTATCTTGCTCGACGAGAGTGCATGTCCAGCAACCGAATCGGCTGTCGCCGCAACTCGGTGTGCTTGCGTCGACGACTAGCGGGCACTCACCGTCCGGTGAGGCGCCTTGATACATCGTCAGCAGTTCCTTATTCGAGTACCCCCACGGGTTCGATGACTGCATCAAAAATGTCCAAACGTCATCGTTCGACCAGTTCTCGACCGGTGAATAGACGAGCGCGTTTGGCAGAGATTCATTCGGGCTCAGCAGTTCTCGAACCCGGAGGGATTCGAGCGCGGTCATCCGGGCTGACCGAACCGAGCTTTCGGCCTTGCGCGTGCCAAGCACGAGAATCGCCTCACCGTGCGCACGAACCATCTCGCGGATAAATGTGTTCGACGGCTTGATCTTCAGACGCTCAGTGCACCAACGGAACTTTGGCCTCGGGGCCGGATAGCCCTTACCGATCAGGTTCACCCAGAACGTATCGGTGACTGCAGGTGTCAGCCTGTTCGGCGTGATTGGCAGACCTTGAGCCCGGGCTTGCTCTCCCATGACCTCGAGAGAGTGAGTAACCCAGGCGGCGACGACCGGATTCTCTACAAGGGTGTCTGTGCTGATGACATGCACGGGTTTCGTCCGCTGTGCAGGGTCCAGACCCGCGAGTGCAAGCCAGACGATCTGCAGCACAGCGGTTGAATCCTTACCGCCCGAGTATCCGACGACCCACGGCACCCCATCCGCGAGGTAGAGCTGCTGTGTTTGAGACACCAGTGCATCGACGGTTCCCGCGAAGCCAAGGTCGTCGAAGGCGGACCTTGGGCGAATTGGCAACTTGGTCATCACTTTCCCCCTTGGGTGAAGCTATCCTCGGCGCGTTGCTCATCGGGCGGCAATGGCAGTCCCAGCTTGGTCCTGATGTAGGCGGTCGTCAGTTCCACGTTCGTACGGCTCTTACTTACCTTGCCGGCGTTTGTGGCTCGGCCTTCCCAAGTGCTCGAGTTGTTGCGATGCCAGTCAATACTGCGCAGCTTCTTTAATCGCTTCTCCCATGCGGATGGTTGCCTGCTCGTGCGGAGAAGCGAGTTGCCTACCCGGCCTAGTGCGTGCAGAGCAATGCTGTGGGTGTGGATGAAGTCTTGACGGACTTCGCCGGCGGAGATCTCGCCGCGGTAAACCTGTTGCCATGCCGGGAACTGATCGGCGATCACACGCCAATACTGAGCGGCAAGGTCAACCCGCTCAGTCAATGAGTCGATGTCGATCTCATTAAGCAGTGCTGCAGTAGCTGTGTGTAATGCGGAGAGTGTGAACAACTTGCGCGATCGTGGCGCCAAGTTGCTTGTCTCCATCTCTGTCAGATCACTGAGCAATGGGTTCTGTGACACGACAAGTCGAGAGATCGCGGCCAGCGGATCGCGGTGATCGTAAAGAACGCCAATAGACTTGGCCGGTCGAATCGCGTACCGATTGAGATCCGCGAACATCTGCTGGCATCGGTCCAGCCCGATATCGATATACATCACGATGGCGATGGTCTCGTCACCAAGCGCGGGGTTCTCTGCGAGCGCTTGTTGGATAGCTGCTCGACGATGCTGACCGTCGTTGATTACGAAGGTTGCGGACCACGGAATAGTGAGAGTCCCCACGCGTTCCGCCGGCCCATTACTTCCAGCGATGGATTCGAAACGTACGTCCGCGTTCACCGATGCGGTCAACGCGGAGAAGATGTAGCTGGTGGGGTTCTCGATGATGTACCGCGCGATCTCCGGCACTCGCGCCTTGTTGAGTTGGCGTTGTGCACGCATCTCTGGGGGCAGTTCTTCCTCGTTGAACAGGAAGAGGCGCGGGATCAACCGCAGGGGACACATCGTGACGTAATATTCGCGACCGGCTTGGACACCGCGTATCGCGGGAAACACGTACTTGAACTCATCGAGCGCACCACTGTCGAGCGACTGTTGCGGAGCGGCTACCTCAGGCTGAGCCATGTGTTCGTCCTACCATGTACGGATCGAAACTTCCAAACAACACGCAGAATCAGTTCCGAACAATTGTCCGTACCGAGAGCTACGCTGCTGCCATGACGGTAACGATCGCCACCGACAAGCACGCCGAGCCAGCTGGCACGGCTCAGACACGACCGGTCTACCTCGATTTCAACGCCACAACTCCCGTCGACGACAGGGCGGCGCAGGAGGTGATGGCCTACCTGTCGTGTGAGTTTGGGAACGCAGGTAGCCGGACCCATAGCTACGGACAGATCGCCAAAGAACGAGTCAACCGGGCTCGCAATGAAGTCGCCGCAGTTGTCTCCGCAAAGCCCGATGAAGTGACCTTTACCAGCGGCGCGACCGAGAGCAACAACATCGCCATCCTCGGCCTTGCTGCGCATGGGATCACCGCAGGCAAGCGCCACATCGTCTCGACACAGATCGAACACAAGGCAGTGCTCGAGCCACTAGAGGTTCTGCGCAAGCAGGGATTTGACGTTGAGCTCCTCTCCCCAAACGAGGGCGGCTGGGTCTCGGCGGATCAAGTTGCTGCGACGGTTCGCGAAGACACCCTGCTCGTAAGCGTGATGGCCGTGAACAACGAAACTGGCGTAATCCAGCCGATCGACGAGATCGCGTCAGCACTCGCAAATCACGAAGCGTACTTTCACGTCGACGCAGCACAAGCCTTCGGCAAGCTGATTGACCTACTTCGCGAGCGTCGCGTTGACCTAATGTCACTGTCCGGACACAAGATTGGTGCGCCTAAGGGCATAGGGGCACTCATCACTCGTAGGCGGGGGTTCAAACGCCCGCCGCTTGAACCACTCATGCACGGGGGTGGTCAAGAACGCGGACTTCGCCCTGGAACTCTTCCCGTCGCACTCATCGCTGGACTCGGCGTGGCCGCGAAAGTCGCGGCAGAGGAATCCTCCGACCGAACACACGCATGCCTAGAAACCAAACGACAACTGTTAGAGGCCCTCGAGCCCCTCGGCATCGTCCTCAACGGAGATCCTTCACGCACCATCGCGAGCGCACTCAACTTCTCGGTACCAGGGATCGATTCTGAGGCTGCAATCGTTGCTCTCAAGGACATTGTCGCCATCTCGAATGGCTCCGCTTGCACGTCTCAGAGCTACGAACCGAGTCATGTACTCGCCGCAGCACAGCTCCCAGCTGAACGAATCGCCGGTGCGCTCAGGCTGTCCTGGGGCGCCGAGACGACGGGCGTGCCGTACGCCGCCATCGCGAGAACACTGGCGTCGCTCCGCTCTTAGTGGCTGGCGAAATTCAACGGCGCGCCGCCTTCCTCGCCCAGCGGCAGCGACCGGAACCCATGCGCTGAATCGGTCACAGTAGGTCCAGAACCTCGTCCACATCGGTGCTGGGCTGGCGGTCGGTCGGCACATGGCTGGTCTCCAGCCGTTCCTTCACAGCAAGCAGCAAGTCGGCAATATCGTCATCGCCCCGGGAGCGGTAGTCACCGATGATGCTTGAGACAGGAGCTGTTTCGGGTAGGCCGATCGCTGTGGCGAACGCAATGCGCGCCTGCTCCGGATCCGACGTTGGCTGCGCACCGATGAGTGCCAGGGCATCGGAGAGGGGGGCATTCACCAACTCACGTACCTGCTCGAAGCTAAACGTACGGTCGTCACGAATCACGAGGAACGCCTCCGTACCAGCGGCCACGGCCTCGTCCAACAAAAACCGTCGAATCGTCCCGAATTGTGGCTGAAGTCCCGTCCAGGCGACAGCTTGTGCCCCTAGTCGTGAATCAAGTTGCACCGTCTCGCCCTGGGCTAGATCCAGAATCGTCGTGACCGACATCGGAGCCACGAAACCGCTACCACGAAGATGATCGGTCCCGATGCGCACGCGGAACGCCCACCCGTCCGGACGTCGGAACAGTCGCCGAGTCTGCTGGGGCGTTCTGCGTACCGTACGCCCCTCACCTAACCGCACGATGCCAGCCTTGGTGGTGAATGGTGCGGCGGACGCATACGCAATCACGCTGCTTCCACTCACGCTGTATCGGGCGGTGATGTACTCGACAACATCATCCAACTTTGCACGGCCACTTCCACGCTCAACCAGTTCGCGGATCATCGACCGGATACCGTTGTACGCCTCCAGTCCCCAGTCCTTTAGTGCCCACCGATCACGGTCAACACGCTCGAATCGATCGTCGGCACCCAGGGCGTTGCGAAGCGATGTGTGGCTGCGGTCGAAAACGAATCGTCCGACTATCTCCTGAGCGCTCAACGGCGAACCCTCTAGATAGAGGAGCGCCGCGGCGTAGTCGCCTACCGAGGACGTGCGAGTCAGGACAACGTTGTCTTGGACGACATACCCGCAGTGCGTCAGCCAAGATGCAGTGAGCTGAGTACGCTGCTCAGGCTGGCTTGATTGAACTAGGTCAAGATCCCCGAGCCGAACAACACCGTGTTGGTTCGCCCTCTCCGCCAACTGAGTTCGAGTGAGCTCCAGCGCCGCAGCCATCGTGGGTGCAACGCACCAACCATCCTTGATCTCGTACGCATCGTCGAGCCGGTCCAACACCCGCCAGGCAGGCTGTCCCACTCGCTCAATCTCGATGCCCAGCGTAGGGATCACGGCAAGAAGATCCTCGATCGTCCGCACCGATCCGATGAGCTCACGCACGTGCGCGACGAGCGTTGCCAGTTGCCCGTCTTCGATGATCGTGGCCATCAACGCACCGCGTGCTTGCACCTCAACCTGACGAACCCGCTCGCGGGTGAGGTTGTACCGTTCGCCGAGCTTCTCCAGAGTCACTCGATCATCGGCGAAGAATCGCTCGCGCAGGATCTCCACCGCACGCGGGTCGAGCTGAGCGAGCGCTTCACCTATCGCGTCAGCTACATCCCAATCTGCGACTGCCTCTTCGCGCGCATTGTCGTCGGTGGCGGTCACGAGCTTGTCGAATTCTTCAGGTGTGAGTTCAACACCATCGATGGTTGTCAGATATTGGTGGGATGGTTTACAGCACCGCGTTTTCCAGCACCGCTGCCTCACCTCAAATAATTCCACCGGAATCCGACCACCGCTCCTGCCGTTAGCCACCAGCCACGCCCAGTGATTGAGCGGCATCCGCGGCAAGTAGCGTTCGGTTCGATAGTCGCCCTTCGGCCTGCACGCAACCAGACGGTGCCCGGCTGGCGCGATCCAGCAACCTGCGTGATCAGGTTTGCAGTATGCCTCAATCGAACCTTGCTCTGCATCGAAAACATCTGGGTTCTGGCGATTCGAACTAATGTCCACTTCACGTGGATGGTCCCCGGCTGCATGCGTCGATCCGTTGTGATTCGACGGTTTGCTCGCGCGCTCTTCAGCTGCACGTTGTGATTTCTCGCCGGCTTGCAGCCACGCTTGCACTTCACTCGGCGCAATCTCACGACCGTCAGGCGCTGTCAAGTACAAGTGGTCAGGTCTACAACATGCGGACTTGCCGCATCGCCGTCGCACTTGAAAGAGCCTTCCCGGCAAGGGCTTCTGTGAGTATCCATGGTCCACCATGAACGTCCAGCGATGCGGTGCCATCGCTGGTAACAGCCGTTGGGCGCCCTCGTCGGATTGCGGCCTGCAGGCGACAGCTGCAGAGGTCGGTGCGATCCAACACCCGTCACTGTCGCGCTGGCACAGCGTGGAAATAAACTCGATGTCGTCTTCAAGTACCAATCGGGACGCTGGCCGCGAATGCGCTTCTGCCGTTGTGGCAGATGTCGAAATCCATGACCTGACAACCGCCGCCGCCTCGCTTGGCGAGAGTTCTTGCTTTCCTGGCGAACTGGCATAGAGGTGTGCTGGATTGCAGCACTTCTTGCTGTCACAGCGGCGACGGACTTGGATCAGATGCGTAGGCACAGGGTGTCGAGAAAAGCCGTTTGCGACGCACCACGCCCATCGGTGAAGTCCAATTTTCGGCAAGTCGAGTGGTTTCCTGACATCGCCTTTTGCTCGACATCGAACAGCTGTTGCTGATGGCGCTAGCCAACAGTCGGCTTCAGTTCGTTTGCATATTTTTTCGATTTCGTCCAGATCGTCACTCACCTCCCGAACCCACAGTCCGCGGACGACATAGGGCGCGACTTTTTCGTCATCAACGCGTGTGGACATGTCCCATTTGATATCCCTGTACTCCTCAAGGACCTCGACTACGTCGTCGGAGTCATCTACGTCGTCATCGTCGAAGTCAGGATCAACCCAATCGGCAGTCCGGATATCGAGTTCGTCCAGCGTGTCCCACAGCCTCCGAAGAGTTCCCGGCATATCCGCGTAGAACACCGACTCGCGGATGCGATGGAACTCCCAACCGCACCGCTCGAGTTCACGTTGCCGTGCGAGATCGACTTCGTATTGTTCTGGGCCATGCCAGAAGTCGCCGTCGCATTCGATCGCCAGCCGACCTTTGGCGCCGGTAACCACCATGTCGATGCGGTAGCCCATCGCCTCGACCTGCGGCATGACGGTGTATCCCCGGTCGATGAGTCGGTTGAAGATCCGCTGCTCAAACAGCGAGTCGAACGGTGGAACCCGAATATCCTCGGGCACCGCCGTGCTCAGCACGTTGTCATCGTCGTTGCGCAACCGGGCGGCGGTGCCATAGCAGTAGTCGAGCAGTTGAAAGCGCATGCACTCGGAGTTGGTCAGCGCTTCGCGCGGCATCGAATGATAAACCCACATCTGATCTTTGGCCCGTGAGGCCGCGACGTTGAACCGCTGGACGTACTGCTGTTGGGTCAGCACGCCCATCCGCTTGCCTTCCTCAGGCGCCTTGACCATGGACAGGAACATCACGTCCCGCTCGGAGCCTTGGAAGTCCGACGCGTCTCCGCAGCGCAGCTCGCGAGCGGCCCACTCTTCCGGCGGCACCGCATCCATTAGCTTGCCCTCGATGAGCTTGGCCTGTTCCTTGCCCAGCAGCGAGATCACGCCGAAGGTGGCTCCGTCGTACTCCGGTTCCACCAAGCACTTTCGGATCTGATCCACGATCGCCTCGGCCTCAACCAGGTTCGTCTTGTTGGGCGCCTCGTACCCGTCGGGCAGGTACACCACCTTGATGGGTTCGAGCCGCTCGGCACCGAACTGGCGCACCGGAACCAACCGAATGCCTTCCGGCTCATACGCAATGTGGTTAGAGAAGCCGATGATCTCGGGCACACACCGACGGTGCTCAGTCAGCGTGATCCGGCCACCGAAGCGCATATTGGCCTCGTCGAAGTAGCTGCGCTTGGGGTCTAGCCAGGACTCTCGGTACGGGTCATCGCTGAGGTACATGTTGGCCAGGTCGCGCAGTTGCTGTTGATCCACACCCACCGCTGACGGCGACACCTGCTTGTCGTCACCGATCACCACCATCTTGGGAGCCAGGTACTGCAGGAACGACGCCTCCAGCCCGGCCTGCGATGCCTCATCGACGATCACCACGTCGTAAAGGTTGGGCTCGACGTGTACCTGCTCGGCGATGCGGTACAGCGGCATGATCCACACGGGTACGGATGGCCGGCACCGATCCATCGCTTCGGCAATCGCCACCCGTTGCTTGGCGGCGTACTTGCCGGTGCCCTTGCCCAGGCGGGATACCAACTGGGCGTATTGGGTGAGGTTCGCCCGGGCCGCCCCGGTCAGCCGGTCGGGGGCGACGGCATGGCCCCAAGCTCGCTCAGCGGCAAGGTGCTCGACCTCACTGCGGATCTGGTCCTCGATCGCATTCAGGCTGACCTTCAACGCGTTAGCGTCCTCGCTGTCCTGGGCGAGGATCCAACGTCCAGTCATTTCCCACTGCCAGGCCTGCTCGTAGGCACCCAACCGGGAATCCCATTCCGCTGCCGCCGGATCGGCGGCGATCGCACTCGCCAACATCGATGCAGAGCGGTCCAGCTCGTGTCGGATCCGGTCGCGGTCAGCGACCGCCCGGGCCACGTCGTAGAGATGATGCAGACGCGCGTGCGCGGCCGCGTAGCCATCGACGTCCCGGTCGCGGACTGCGGCCACCAACTCCATCGTGATCGGCGGCGGCGTGGGAAGTTGCGCCTGACTACGCAGATACTGGTACAGCCGTTCCACCGGCGTGGCCGCGACCCCCGCGTCGTCGGCCGCCGTGGCGGCCTCCACCAGGTCGGCGTAGCGGCGAATGTCTTCGAGCTTGTTCCAGTCCGGTACCGGCAGGTTGTTGGCTTGGAACCATTGCCGCTCGACCTCAAGCTGGTCGCCCAACGCCAGAACCTTGTCCAACTGGGCCACCTCCGTGACATGCCACTGGATCTTTTCGTCGAGGGTGTCCTCCTGGGGAATCAGAACATTGACCGGCCAGGCCTGATCCAACGCGGCCACGGTGCGGCTGGCGTCAACCCAATCAATAAAGGTGGCCAGCTGTTCCTTGGTGGTCGCGGGCAGGTCGTTGATCTTGACCGCCGCGAAAAACGGTTCGGCAAGCTTCACTGTCTTGGACGTGAAGGCACCGATCTTCGGCGATCCGTCCGGGCGGGTCTTGATGCCGCTGCCCGACTCAACATGGGCGAGCAGGGATTTCGCGACCTGCTGATGCACGCCGAAGTCGCCGTCGGCAACGACCACTGAGGTGGTGGGGCCGATTCGGCGAGTGAGGGCTGCGGCCGTTTCGGCCAATGACTTGACCTGCGTCGACCGTGCCACCCAGGTCTGGTGGCGACCGCTGCGCACGTCGTGCAGAGCGTCATTCATCCACGCTTCCTGCCGACGCTCGAGATTGCCGGCCTGCTCCGCCAGATTGGACACTCTGGCGCGCAACTCATCTCGCAGCGCTGTGGTCAGAGACCGGACAAAACCAAACGACTCGTGGCTGAGAAGTTCGCCGAACTGGTCCTTGCGGACTGCGGCCTGCTGTTCGGCGGCAACGAGGTTGGCGAAGTCTTCCGGCGTCGTCAGCGATGCCGCGTCGGGCAGCGTCGAGGTCGCTTCCGGTTCGTTCGCAGTCACGTCCTGGTCGCGTAGCACGGCGCGCCACCGCTGAATCTCCTCGGTCGACACCGTCGTCCCGGCGCCGGCCGGGTCGACCTCAAAAGCGCGGATCCACTCGTAGTCGGCCTCGTGCTGCAAATGGCCGTAGGCGATAGCCGCCAGCGTGCCCTGGGCAGGTCCGTCGGTGCGCGGTTCCACCTCCTGCCGGCGAACCTTGAGCAGACGGTCGCGCAGCGCGGCCCGCTGACGGCGCAGGTCATCGATCCTGCTGAGGTGCCGGGCGATCGAACGCTGGGAATCGGCGGGGTCGAAATCGTCTGCCCGCCGCGAGATGTTGTCGACCGCGGTGCGCAGGTCGGCCATGTCAGACCGCGATTGGCCGATGACTGCGACCGCCAGCGATTGAATCTCGCGCGGCAGCTTGCCGCGGACCTCCTTCAGTGCCCGGTCGGTGTGCGCAGTGATCAGCACGCGTTTGCCCTGGGCGAGCAAATGGGACACCAAAGCCGCTGCGGTGTGGGTCTTCCCGGTTCCAGGTGGACCCTGGACGACGGTCTGGGCACGGCTGTCGACCCGCTCGATAATCTGGCGCTGCTTGTCGTTCACCGGTAGCGGCAGGAAGTCTTCGTCATCGACGGTGACCACCGCACCCTGCACATCTGTGCTCAGTTCCGGCTCGGGTTGGCGGTTGGGGTCAACCAGCGGCAGGATGCCCTTCGGCACCTCCCCGGCCTGCTGGATCTGCGTAACGATCTGCTCGTAGATCTGCACCATGCCGCGGTTGGTGCGACGCCGCAGGATAATTGCTGGCGCGAATGCTCCGCGTGGGCTGGGGCCTGACGGCGCCTGTACGGCGTCTTCGTCATACTGCGCATCAGCGTCGAGACGATGAATCAGGCGACGGCAGATCTCGCCAATCGCTGGCTGGTCGAGCAGATGCCCGTCGTACTCGGCGGCCAGCACCTTGATTTCGTCGAGTTTGGCCGGACTGGAAATCAGTGCCGCGTCCAACATGTCAACCTCGATCGACACGGCATCGGGTGCGCTGACCTGCGTCACCGTCAGGCGGCCGGAGTTCTCATCGAAGCTAATCGCGATCGGCGCGGTGGCGACGTGACGCTGCACCTGATCATGGTTGTCGGGCCGCCAGGCCAGACAACCCACGCCGAGGACCAGCTCGAACTCTTCGCTGTGATCGGCGGCCTTCAAGTGGACCGCGAACAGGTCCTTGTAGACCTCGCGGACCGCGGCGTCGCGGCGTTCCCGGTCCGCCCACAGCCGCCAATCGGTCAGCCAGGCATCGAAGGCTTCGCTGACCCCGGGATGCTCGGCAATATCGATGCGGCGGTTCACCACCTTCGGCGCGCCGTCCTGGCGTTCCTCCGCAGGAACGGGCTCCTCACGGAAGATGGCCTCGCGAAGTGTCGGCTCCTTCTCCGTGTCATCGATCGCGCCATCGACCCAGACGATCAGCTCGTGCGGCAGCGGCGGCGGATCGAGCTTGGCCACCCGGTCCACGGTGAGGATCGGCGTATCGGGTGTGAGCTCGGCGACGCGATGCGCCGAATGGATGGCGTCATGGTCAGGCAGGTCGGCGAACCACATGGCGTTCTCGAACTTGTCTACCGTGCGGACTGGCTTGACCAACAGCTGCTGAGCGCGGCCGAGGAAGGTGAAGAGTTTGACCGCCCGGCTCACCAAACGCTCGTTCTCGGTTTCCTGCTCAGCAGCCATCGCGCGCCCTTCGTGTTAAAACCCGATCACAAGGGACGTGATTTGTGCTGACCGTCACTTGTGTCAATTAGCGATGATTATGACCTCCGGCTCCGACAACTCAGCACACACCCTCCGCTTCAATTCTCGTTTCCATCTCAGGCGTGCTGACTGCCCCCTCCGCGTGCCGGTATTACGCCGCTTACACCCGGCTGAACTGGATGGCTGGCGTCCGCACCGGACACATTCCTCCGCACGCCTGGTGGGCGCCACCGCATCTCAGTAGGGTACGGAAATCAAGATCACTTGCAGTACGCAAGAGTTCCCGTCAATGAGCCCGGCTCGAGCGGCCAGCCACCAGATAACATGACGCCGGCATTTTCGGACGAAAATGTGAATCTCAGCTACCAGATAAGTGGCCGGTAAGCGTGCCTCGCATCCCCGACACGGCGGGCGACATCCTGAGCGAGCGGCTACCGAGACCGTCGCCTCAGAGTGCGCGCGTATGCACCTTCTCGGTCACAACCCGGCCGACAGGCCTCAAGCGAAACACGAAAACCTTCCGGAGCGCTCCGTCCGTGCCGGGGGCTGTCCGGATCTCGTATGGCCGCTCCAGATCGACCTCGAATTCCCCAAGGTAGCGCTGGATGCGGGTCTGCGAACCGGGCTTATTTCCAATGGCGAGAAAGAGGCGCAGCGCATATCCGTCTGCGCGGTGGTCGGCGATGGCGCGGTTACCGCGGTCCATCTTCTGATCACCGGTCTTGCCCTCACCGGTGTAGTAGAAGACGCCGTCGCTGGCATCCCAACCGTCGAAGTCGTAACCGTTGTCGGCAGCCTTCGCCGGATCGGAGTACACGATCACGTTTGGCGTAGCACCCGAACGACTGATCCCCGCTTGCGGATTGCCGCCGTAGATGCGATGAATATCGCCCCTGATCAGCGTCTCGCCAGGCTGGACATTCCACGATGCCGACGTCATACGGGGAAGCTTATCCGGAACATCACAGCGCTTGAGGGCAAGCACAACTCTGCGCAGATCCCCTACGTTTGGCGCCTTCGAGCATCGCCCAGCGAGGAGCTGCACGATCGGCATCGTCTTTCACGCTCGGCAAGCCCCTCCGGATTGACCGATTTTCGGTCTACTAATCGCAGTTGCCGCAAACACCAGTGACGGACAATTGCATCCCGCAACGGCAGAACCCCGCTGTGCGTCGGACGTCGCGCGGCCGCTCAGCCCCATGGTGCACGCGGGTGACTGGGTGCTCGATGTACCACGTTCCCTTGCGTGAACTCGGCGCACGGCCAACCCCGCTGCCTGCGACGCGGACAATCTCCTCTTCAGAAATGAAACCATTCGTGAACCCGTAATGGATGTGGAGGTCGGGCCGGCCGTCGCTCCGCGTCGCGATGACGTACGGCTTGTCCGACCGCTCGACAGCGCGGTACTCGACAATGCCGATGGCAGTAGTGAACTGTCGGATGAATCCGTGATTTTCCACCGGAACGCGCGTCTTCGACAACGCACCAAGTAACGAGTCCAATGCTTCGTCATCGGTCACGGCACGACCCTAGCTTCATGACGCATGTGGGGTGAACCGCCCAGGCGGAATAGACGATCACCGGTTCGCACCTAAGGGCTTCGCTTCCCCTCTCCGGGATTCTCTTCAACTCCGACAAAGATGTCGGCGCCCGGGCGCCGCGCCTGACTCTTCGCTGGCTTCACCGAGTACTACGAAGTACTACGACACCGCCGCCCCCGTTTGGCCGTGAAATTCTCGGTACCACGCGGACACCGATATCGGTAGGACTGCTGGCAGCGTGAAGGCCGACTCGCCCGACTTACCGCGGCACCTGATTCCGAGTTGAAGGGAAATTTGAAAGCGTATTCGTTTTATCCGGATCCACATCCAGCTCTCCCGCCTTAAATGACCGGCGGTCCATTTACCGCGTCAATAGGTAAAATAATTGCTGATACACTCAAGAGATTTCACCGTAACTTCCGGGTGGCGATCACGCATCACGAATTCAACGTAATCGCCAACTTCGTTGAGGCTCATCGAGTGCGCGTGGCGTCAATTTGATTCAGCGACCAAGCGAGAGCACAGTACGAGCTTCATCGATGTGGGCGAGTAGGAGAGCTTTCCGCCATCCCCACCACACCTCCTCGCTCGCTTCGAGAGAAGGAGTCTGCAGTCCGTCGTCCGAGCTACTCAACATCAACATGTACTCCCAGCCCTTTGATCTGCTCGCCAATCCAAACTCATCGGCTGCCTCGATCGAAGCCAGCATGAAGTCAACACCACCTTCACGCGCTGACCAACAAACCTGCAATTTGCAATCGGGAGCTCGGTAGTAAACCGCCCAAGCTGGCCTTTCACCATATGTTATGGAGTCGTCGACCCTATCCAGGGTAAAACCTAGATTTGCAATTGTGGATCCCAGATATTTTTCAACGTCACCAACGCTCACGATCACTTCCCTCCCTGATAGACCCACGAATTGCCCACCCGTTGGTACCCAAACTTTGCGGCATTGTCATTCAAAAAATTGATCTCCATCGCTGAAAAAGTTTCCCGCCGTACCCGAGCAACTTCGTCGACGCTGCTGAATCCCTCTGGTAACACGTATTCAATCCGCGCCACGTGATTCTCCATCTGGGTGCGGAGGAACTGCTCGTTGACCTGCCACCCCAAGACCTTTGACTGCGCGTCGCTGAGCCCTTGCTCCATCGCGTTCCACGCATCGCCTCCCGTATCGAAAAAAATTCCACCGTGGTGCCTGGCCTCGCCTATGTAACCGCCGTCTTGACCATCCCACTTGCCCAGAACAACTCGGTCAGCGTCACCGAAATGGTGTGTCGACAAGTCTGCTACTTGACGGGAGAGGTCAGCCGTCGAGTGTCCGCTCGTAAACGCGCTGTTTAGCTCCGCCGCCACTGCAGGCGCTTCTGGCGCATACGTAGTAGGTGAACCTAGCGCGGCAGATTGGTGTCCAACATCAGTGGTCGGCACCGAATCTCCCGGAGACGAGTGGTCGCCCGGATCATGGGTGAGCTGATGGTCACCACCACTAGGCGAAGCCCCTCCGTGACCACCACTGTGCGAACCACCGCTATGCGCTTCAGCCAACTCCCGAGGAGCGGGCACATCGTGCGGGGCCGAGCTGCCGGGCGCGGCTTCGCCGGTTGAGGCATGTGCCGGTACCGGTGTACGCGGCCCGTCACCCTGGGACGTGCCGGCCTGTAATTCTCCAGGCTCGTGACCGCCCGTCGAGGGTTCCGCACGTCCGTTATGCGGCGCGGGTTCTGCGCTGTGGGACGGGCCCGCTTGCGGCTCACCGGGATGCGGTGCCAGACCGGGCCCATGCGAACCGGGAGCTGGCTCCCCGCCGGGCCGCGCACCCGCGTCGACGGGGGCCTTTCCGGCGCCGTTGTTCGCCGCCGCGGCGCCATCACCGGGGTGCGTCGATGGCGCAGGTCCAGCTTCTGCCGGCCGTGTGATGGGTTCGGGAGCCTTGGGAGTCTCCAACGGATGAGCGCCCAGCCCATCGAGATCCTTGCCGATCTTCGCGGCCTGGCCGCCAATCTCTTCTCCACTGGTTTTGCCGAGCGCCTCCAGCCCACTCCGCGCGACTTTGCCTTCGGCCCGGGCCACCTGAGCGCCCTCCTCGCCCAACTTTCCGGCCGTCACGCCGGCCTTGGCCTCCCCGACACCGGGGATCAATACCTGGGCGATGTTGCCGAGGTTGTCACCCAACCCGACCAAAGGGCGGTCGCTTGACCAATCCTTGGTATCAACAACACCTTTGACGACATCGAGGAGATGGTCGCCTGCTTCCTTCTGCCCTTGCGCGTCGAACATCGGCCCCAGCGGATTGAAAAACTCGGCCAAGTTCTTGTCTATTTCCCAGACACCTTTGACGGTGTCTACTGGGTGCGCCAGCATAGCCGGCACCGATTCCCCGACTTCGAGGACCGACTTCGCCACGCCCTCTTCGATATCCGCGTACGCGTTGACGCCGTCGGCCAGCTTGTTGCCTACTTGATCACCGAAGAAGCGAGTGAACTCTTTTCGGTCCCATTCCTCGAACTTGCGGACCAGGCCGTCCATCCCATCGATCACGACCTGGAAGCCAGAAGCCGTGGCGTCCAATTCTCCACTCAGGGTGTGCAAGATCTCTGAGATGTCGTGGCCGATCTGTTTGAGGTCATCGATCGGGTTATGGCCGGTGAAAAGTCTTCCGATCTGGCTGACGATCCCGGAGACACTCAGCCGGTGCAATAGATCGCGGATCGCGTCCTGCGAGCTCTGTACCTCGCCAGCAAACGATTCCAACATTTCAGCAATCGAAGTGCACTTCCCAGCCAGGCCACTGGTGCCGGTCGTCAACGTGTTCAAGGCATCGGTGATGTGCATCAACTCAGGAATGTCGTGACCAGAGACGCTCGACAGACAGCCGCCGGCATCGTCCGCCGCACCCGATATCGCCGTGCCGAGCGCCCGCCACGCACCGGCAGCGGTGTGCATGGTGTCCGGATTGCCGTTCGGCCACGCTCTACTGATGAATGGTTCGACCACCGCCCACAAACTGGGCTCCGGGATCTCCGCGCCTGACTGCCCTGCTACGCCAGACGCCGAGTACTTGGTCGGTTCGGCCGGGACGGGAACCGATTCGCGACTACCCCCGACGGTCGAGACCGCATCGCTGACCGCGTAGTTGTGCGCGGACACCTCCACGCCGTAGCCGACATTGCGAAAGGCGTTTACCGCCGATTCGACGGCCGAAATCACGCCCTGCCCACCCTTGCGGTAGTCCATGAAAAACGCCATTCCCATGGCGTCGGTGCCGCACATCATGCCCGAGCCAGCCAAGGCAGAATCCAGGGCATCCAGCGCATTGATCAGCACGTCCCCTTGCGCGCCAACCTCTTTCCCGGAGGCAGCCAAGCGCTCCGGGTCGACCTCATAACCCCCCACCGACTAACCCCAGTTGCGCAGATTCATTTGCGCAGCACCGTGATAGTTCTCATGTGCGCCCTCGGCGATCACCCGCAAATGGGCCAGTGCCTGTCGCATCTCGGCTGCGCCCTCGGCCCACTGCTGTTGAGCGGCGGCTTGTGCGCGCCCACCCTCACCGTCCCACGTCGCGCCCAGTTGATGTTCGACGGCCGCCAACTGCGCCAGCGTTTGTTCCATGTGCTGCTCGAACTGCGCCATCCGATCGGCGGCAGCCAGCAGCACCGCCGGATCCACCTTGAAGGCCCCCATGCTTATGACCCCGACCCGGCGATGGCCGCCCCGCCATCCCGATCGGTCTCCGCGTATCGGGCGGCAGCCGCGATCAACAAATCAGACATCATCGCCAATCCCTGATGCACCTTCGAAGAGCCTTCATGCCACTCGCGCCACACTGCGTCATACGCCGAGGCGGCACTCCCAGACCAACTCGGTCCGAGCATCTGCGCGATCTCACGATCGAGCGAACTCAAACTCTCCCGCAGCTGCTGTGCCGCCGACTCGAACTCCGTTGACACCTGCCCCAATACATCCGGTGTCACCTGTAGGTCTGCCATAGCCGCCCCCCGTGGCGTTGAATCAATCCCCTGTCTAAAGGCGTGCCAGTCCGTCGCGGACCGCGGCAATCGCCTTTTCAAGATCCTACAAATGAACCTGTGAATAGCCTGGCAATGGTTTTGGACGGCCATCTGCCACCCCGCGGAGACCGGCACCTTCGCGACCCACAATGGTCAATACGCCTGCCATCATCGCTTTCCGTAAAGTTTCATGATGCCGCATGCGACCGTCTGTATCTGCGCACACCGCTTGGCAGCACACACGTGCTGAACTCGTCAGTGATTACGGTTACCGACTCCCAGCAAATGGCAAATTGCGTTCGATCGACAACCCCAGATTGGCTCTCATACCGACCAGGAGTCGCCAGGGAGATTGACGAGCTTCAAGCGCACCTGCCACCCAGACGGATCCCATCGGTGTCGACGCCGCACTGGCTCCAAGCAGGCATCACCCAACGCCCGCTTTCACGTCCGCCACCAGCCGCTCCGCCAACTTCTCCGAGGACTGTGGGTTCTGCCCGGTGTAGAGGTTGCCGTCGACCACGACATGCGGACGTAGCGGAATCAGCGCCTTGGAGTAGTCGACGCCGGCCTCTTTCAGTCGGTCCTCCAACAGCCATGGCGCCTTTCTGGCGAAGCCGTTGAGCAGCTCCTCGTTGTTGGAAAACCCGGTCATGCGCCGCCCGGTGAACGGCGAGGTCCCGTCCGGCCGAGCAGCGGCCAGGATCGCCGCCGGCGCATGGCACAGCAAGGCGAGTGGTTTATCCGTCGCCAGCCGGTGCGCCAACAGAGCCCCGGAGACCGGATCGTAGGCGAGGTCCTCCATCGGACCGTGGCCACCTGGATAGAACACCACGTCGAAGTCGTCGTCGTTCACGGTGTCGAGCGCGACGGGATGAGCCAACACATTGGCGATGCTGTCCAGATAGCGCTTCACCTCGCGGCGCTTCCACGGCAGACCACCGGCGAACCCGAGGCTGAGTTTGTCCAGCGTCGGCGCCTTGCCGCCCGGCGTCGCCACCGTGATGTCCCATCCCGCCGCGGTGAAAATCTGGTGTGGGCGGGCGACCTCCTCGGCCCAATACCCGGACGGATGCACCGTTCCATCCCTGAGCGTCCAGTGGTCAGCCGCCGAGATCACCATCAGGACTTTCGTCATCGTCATCTCCTTCCCCCAACGTTCGACACTGAAGTAGGGGTACCCACCCGCGGCCGTGTTCTCAGTACAACCCCGTCCCCCACGTTCTGAACTGGTGCGACCGCCGACCCGAGGTGGCTCGCCTCGTCGGGCAGCACGATCTCGGGTCGCTCCTGGCTACCCAAGAATTCCCACGAGGCATCCCGGCGTCGCGCTCGCGGACGACGCGCGCACGATCATGGCGACGGCTACGTCGGCGGTGCTCACCGCCAAGGACCCGATGATGGTTCTCTCCTGGTTCGAAGCTGATCAAAGTCGCGCAAGCAGCTTGTCGACCAGCCCAGACAAGCGTTCGAAATGCGTTCCTGCCCAGTAGATCTGACCGCAGCATGGGCACTGACTGAATTCGTCGTAGTACTGCCGCGTCAACGGCTCCAGGCGGTCGAGCACCTGCTCCTTGTCCACCGCGGTCAACGTGCCGTTGCACCGCAGGCACCGGGTGAACGGTGTGACCTGCCGCCGCAGATCCAGCCGACGCATCACCTCCAGCGTCTGTTCCTCGGGTTGCTGGGAGTGGACGAACAAACCATGGGTGATGGCGCGACGCTTCAACAGACCACGGTCTCGCGTCAGCAGGGTCCGCTGCTGGTCCAGGCTGACGTCGGCCAGCGTGTGATCATCGGCATCGTTGCGCCACCACACATCGAAACCCAGCACCCGCAGCAACCGCGCCAGCCGACCGAGGTTGACGTCAACCACGAACCGCGGATCCCGCAACGGTTCCGGCCGTAACCGCGCCGTGGGACCGATGTCGAGTGCCTCGAACATCGGAAACACCGCGACGCGGTCGCCGGTTGTCGGCCGGTGCTCGAAGCCCACCGGATCCCCGTTGACCAGAATCAGGTCGATCTCGGTGTGCGGGATGCCCATGGCTTCCAGCACATCTTTGACCGTCTGATGACTTTGGCAGGGCCGGTGCACGGCTCGACCGCGCGAGTCAACGTCCAGGAAATCGTTGAGCTCGGCGTAGGCCCGGACGGTCACGAAACCGGCCATATCGCCATGGTGACGCGCCGGGTACGTCGGCCGCAATCCGCTATCGGGCCCCACGTCGGGTCCGGCACCGATCTATGAGCAAATTCCCGCTACGGAACTCCGTCCGGTGAATAAACTTGTCAGCACCCCGCGCTACGTTCGCCTGTTCGCCAGTCGAGGAGGCACAGGATGGTCGAGAACAACCCGCGCGTGGGCGGCCGTTTCGGAAAGTACGAGCTGACCGCGCTGCTCGGCCGCGGCGGCATGGGCGAGGTATACGAGGCCGTCGACGTCGACAAGGGCCGGACCGTCGCGCTGAAGATCCTCCGCACCGAGTATGCGGACAACGAACAATTCCGGACCCGGTTCCTCCGTGAGTCGCGCGTGGCAGCAGGCCTCGAAGAGCCCCACGTCGTGCCCATTCACGACTGGGGCGAGATCGACGGAAACCTGTACATCGACATGCGGCTGGTCCGCGGGCAAACGTTGCACGACCTGCTCCGCGCCGGTCCGTTGAACCCGCTGCAGGCAGTGTCGATCGTCGAGCAGATTGCCGCCGCACTCGATGCCGCCCATGCTCAGGGGCTGATCCACCGCGATGTCAAGCCGCAGAACATCATCGTGACCCCCAACGACTTCGCCTACCTGCTCGATTTCGGCATCGCCCAGGCCCAAGGCGATTCGCGCCTCACCCAAACAGACATGCGGATCGGCTCATTCAGCTATATGGCGCCGGAGCGGTTCGGTGACGGCCGATGCTCACCCGCCGTCGACACCTACTCGCTGGCGTGTGTGCTCTATGAGGCACTGACCGCCGATACCCCCTTCCCCACGCACAGCCACGAACAGCTGATCGCAGCTCATCTCTCCAGCCCGCCACCACGGCCGAGTGCAGCTCGTCGGGGACTTCCCACCGCGCTGGATGCGGTCATCGCCCGTGGCATGGCCAAGGAACCCGACGATCGCTACGGCAGCGCCGGCGCGTTGGGTCGCGCCGCGCGGCGAGCGGTAACCACGAGTGACGAAGCGACCGCAGCCAGCGCCGAAACCATGACGGCTCCGAATGTTTCGCCCCACGCCACCCATCCCGACGCCTTCGACACCGGCAGCCGTCACCGGCAATCGGTGCTGCCGTGGGCAGTCGTCGGGCTGGCGGGTGCGCTTCTGCTGGGTGTAGTGGGAGTTGTCATCGGACTCCTCATCCCGAAAAATCCGGCGCCGGACAACAATTCGTCGCCCACGTCGACACTCGCCCCGGCACCGAGCATTTCAGTGCCCGGCACGACCGTGTACAAGACGGTGCCGGCGCCGACGACGCCACCCGCCCCGTCGTACACCCAGACGGCAGCCCGCAACCCCGAAGTGTCGAGTGCGGCGCAGCTACGTCAGATCTCCCTCGATGACCACGGCGTTGTCAGTGCCGACGGCGCGGATCGGTGGGTGCCGCAGCTGAGTTCGAAGCGGCCGGGTGTCGTCGATGAAGGTGTTGTGTGGGACAACGCGTTGACGTTGGCGGAGCATCTGCGGTTGCGGCAGCAGTATGACGCCAAGCTGCTGTGGTCGGGCGACTGGTCGACCTTCGACGCGCCCAACTTCTGGGTCACCATCGCGCCGATCTCTTTTCCCGATGCGAGCGGCGCGTTGGCCTGGTGCCGCACCTACGGCTTCGATCGGGATCATTGCTACGCAAAGCTCATCAGCACGACGCACGCCGTGGCCGGCAGCACCGACTTCAATTGATCTCTCCTGGCCGGGGAAGGCCGCGCCCCCACACCGCGGCATCTCTTCCCGCTACGTGAGGTCGAAACGACTGTTGCGCAATCGCTCTGGAGCCCGCGAGTCCACCAGCTCCATCCGATCTTCGGGATGTCGCCAGTAATGCCGGACCAACCAGTACAGCGCAACGCCCGTCGGGACATAAAGGTTCAGGCCACCGATAACGTTCTCGCTGCCGTCACGCAGGCACAACACCACCGACCTGCCGGCATTTTTGCTGTCCTTGGCTTCCGAATGATCCTTGACGTCGACAATGTCATCCCATTCCACCGCTCTGGTTTTGATCACATCGGCGATCTCAACCATGGCCGGACTGAATTTGAGGCATCCGACTCCGCCGCGCCGCCTCCAGCTGATCAGACCGACGACCGCGACGATCGCCGCTGCCATGAACAGCGGGGGCGAGAAGATCTGGAGCCCTCGCGACATCGGAATGTCGATCACGCCGCGCGGTATGAAGAACGCGAGCAGCAGTGCCGAAGGGCCGAACGTCGCGAGTCCCGTCAAATACAGCATGCCGAACCGCCTATCCGGCCACACGGTGAACCCGGTTGCGTCGCTGGAGGTTCGCGTCTGCGTCTTGCCTGCTGCGGCCATGAGAAGCGCAGCCGTCATCAGGACTGGAAATGTGATGAAGCCGAAAATCAAAACCGTCGTCAAGTAGTTGCCGCGCAGACCGGCAAGGAGCGCCAGGACAACGAAGTAGACCATGCCCGCGGACACGGCGAGTCCCGCCCACACCGCGCGTTTGTCTGCTTTGGACCAGTTCGCTGGTTCGGGGAGGTTCAGTTCGGACACGAAGAAAACCTAACGGCATCAATCTCCGCACGAGTGAACACCGCAGCTGCCGCTTCATGGGAACGGCCCGACCAACAGCCGTGCTCGTCCATCCCGCCGCGAGAAGCCGTCAGGCAATCGCACCGCCAACACCCTGGGCAACGCCGAGCAATCCGCCTAGCGTGAGGTCATGACAGAGCAATCGCCCATGGTCACCGTGACCCATCCACCACAGGCGATGATGCGCGTCGTCAATCCGGCGCTGCGGTTCCTTCTGCGCATGCCGTTCGCCGGCGCTGCGCGAAAACAATTCATGGTGCTGACCGTCCGCGGCCGAAAGACCGGACGGCAGTACGTGATTCCGTTGAGCGCCCATGTCATCGACAACACCCTCTATGCCATGACCGACGCGCCATGGAAATACAACTTCCGCAACGGCGCCACCGCCGAGGTCCTGCATGACGGGCAGACCACGACCATGCACGGCGACCTCATCGAGGACCACGCGACCGTCGCCGATCTGTTCCACCGCTGCGCCGAGTCCTACGGCGTCAAACGCGCGCAACGGATGATGGGCTTGACGTTCCGTGAACCACGGATGCCCACCCTGCGGGAGTTCGCCGATGCCGTCGAGCGTGAGCACCTCGCCGCGATCAAGCTGACCCCGAGACCAGCCGCTACTTGAGGCAGGTATCGAACTCGTCGCGGATGCGCTGTTGCAGGGCCAACGCATCGGGTACGAGCGGTTCGGACTTGGTGCGGTCACCGTTGACGTAGTCGCATTTGCCGATCATGGCGCTGCCCGCCCAGCGCGGCTCGTCGTAGCGGTACTTAATACCGTGCCAGGCCCAGGTGAGGCTGACGGGATTGTCCGGACCGGCCCCGATCGCATGAATGGTCCGCACCACGTCGTCGTAGGCGGCCGCCGGGGTCGGTATACCGAAGGTAAGGTGGTCGATCCTGCCGTCACGGACACCGATCCACCCCGGATCGGCCGGCGCCGCCGCGGCCAATTGCCCGTCGACGCGCTGTTTGTCGGCGGGGGTGAACCGGTTGACGATCATCCAGTGCGGATCGGCCACCCGGTCGGCTGCGGCGACCTCGATCTCGCTCGGCGGCCGGTCGGCGAAAATCCGCAAGACGGCGTCGACCGCGGCATCCGGAGACTGCGCCTTCAGGATCTGCATCTTCGAGGCGTCCGGCGCGGCACCGCCGAACCAGCGGATCTCCCCAGCCGGAACGTCCGCGCGAAGCCGGCGCACCAACCCGGTCACGGGTCCGATGTCGTCGGGCAGGTCCGCACCGCCAGATATCGACGTCCCTTCGGCCACAACGATCTTCACCGACTGGTCGAACTTGGCGAAGTCTGTGCCGCGTAGCTCGTCGAGCTGCCCGGCCACCGCGCCGACCTGCTCATCGGTGGCCCCGTCCATGGCAACATCGAGCTCGAACCGGGTGCCCTCCAAAACGCCGTTTTCATAGATCAGGTCGACGTCGGACACCCCCGGCATCGCCGCGATGCGGCTGCGGATGTCGAGTGCTTCCTGTTCGCGGTCGGGCGCACCGGTGCAGCCACTCACGCCGACCGACAGCGCGATCAAGAGCGCGGTGACAGGCCCGAATCGCATGCCCATGAGCGTACGGCCGTTATCGGCACCATCGATGCGCGAAGTCCACCTGGGTGGACGCCATCGGATCACCGCCGGCGTCCACCCACTGCAGCGTGCCGAGTGCCTTACGAACGAGGCCTCACGGACACTCCTCCGTGTCAATCCGCACCACCCCGAAGTCAATCTCGGTCGACGCCGAGAACTTCACCCCGGGCGGTGGCGTGGAACTGCACACCTGCCAATTGCGGTCGCTGATCTGCGCACGGCCCTTCCCGGTCAGATCGGTCGAGCTGCTGAACCACACCTCGCCGTGGGTCAGCGACTGGATGGCATCCTGCGCCCCCTACAGGTCCATCCCGATCAGGTTCGGCATCGTCCATGACGGTTCGGCCGACGCCACCGGGCTCAGGACGACAGCCATCGCGACCGTCACCGCAGCCACCACTACACGCTTCATATCAACCTCCTGAATTGAGTGAACCGCGCATCGTCACACGAGCCACCGACAATCGGAGAGGTCAGTCGTAGATGACGTCGAGCCCTTTCCGCCGGAGATCGGCCAGGCCATCGCGCATGCCTTGGATCTGCTCGGGTGAATGCCCCACCCAGTCGGTGAGCTCACCGACGATCTTGACGGGCTCCCGGGTGCGGTAGGAGTGGGTCGGGTTGCCGGGCAGCTTCTTGTCGGTCACGTTCGGGTCGTCCTCCAGCGCACCTTCGGGTTCGACGATGTAGACGCGGCCCCGCCCCTCACCGACAGCCATCTCGGCGCCCCACACCGCGGCATCCAAGGTGCGGGTGACGTACACGTGGTTCATGATCCGTCCCGCCTCGTAATTCGACTCCCGTCCGGGCACCAAGTACTCACCCACCGCCAGGTCGGCCTTGGTGCCGTGCAGCAGCGCACCCGACTCGTGCAGTTCGAAAGGCTTCGGCGTACTCGTCACAACATTCCCCATCTCGTCACGGATCGGACGATTGTGCAGCACGTCAGGGGCCTTGCCGCAAGACCCCCCTCCGGCCGTATAGTGAGAATGGGAAACGATCCAAAGGCCTTCGCGTTCAGCCAATCCCGCGGTGCTCATCAGCATCCGTTCCAGGCCAGGAGATCTGCCCCGACTCCCTGGCGGCACTACCCCGTACAGGCGCGCACCGCGTCGAAGACGACCAGCATGCCGCCGGTATGCGCGGCAGCAGCGGCTACTTGTCGGACCCTTGCACCAGACTCCAGCCATGAGCCGCCGCAACCGCCAAAAGCGCGCCGCCAAGCACAAGGACCGTCGCCGCGCATCGTCACCACGTGAACGCTGGAGCCCCGATCCCGGGTACGACCGGGCCGCCCTCCTCGACCGCCTCACCGCCGCGCTGTACCACTTCGCGTTGTGTCCCTACCACGATGCGGGATTCCACGCCAACGAGCTGCTCGACGAATTCCCTGGCCGGGCAGACGATCTCGACCTTGCCGCCGAGGGCACCTTGGCCGGTGCGATCAGCAACGCATGGCAGGCGGGGTGGTCGCCCAACGACCTCCACGAGTTCGCTCGTCGCCGTCTCGACACAGTGGCAGCCGGCTACCTGGACGAGGCCATCGTTCGGGAGTCCCGGCACTACTCCGCCGCCACGCTGCACCCACGATGGCGTGGCGAGCTTGCCGAGCTGCCGACGGGCAGTGATCACGGCGCTGCGCAGATGCGGGACTGGGCGGACCGAAACGGTCGCGACCGTCAGGCCGTGTTGGTGATCGTGTTGAAGGTGCTGTGGCTGTTGGGAACCCTTCCGACCCTCGAACCGCTACTGCCCTTGCCCGGCAGGCACCAGCATTCGTCGACGCCGGTGTCCACCGCCGATGCGAAAGCGCTCAGCCGGGTGCGCGGGCTGCTCGCCAAAGCCGAGGCCACCAAGTTTCCCGAAGAAGCCGAAGCCTTTTCGGCCAAGGCGCAAGAGCTGATGAGCAGATACTCGCTGCACCACGCGATCCGTGATCACGAGCAAGGACACGCCGCGGAGGCAACCGCCCGGCGGCTCTGGATCGACAACCCCTACGTCGGCGCCAAGGCAACACTGGTGCAGTCGGTGGCAACGGCCAACCGGTGCCGGTTGGTGTGCGCGGAGAAGCTCGGGTTCGTCACCGTCATCGGTACCGACTGCGGCCTGGAATTCGTTGAGCTGCTGTCTACTTCACTGTTGGTCCAGGCCAACCGGGCGATGCTGGCGGCGGGCCGCACCACCAGTGGCGGTCAGGCCCGGACGCGTTCGTTTCGCCAATCGTTTCTGCTCTCGTACGCCGAGCGCATCGGTGAACGCCTCACCGCCACCTCGACGACGGTGGCCACCGAGGTGGACCGCGGCACGCTGCTTCCGGTACTGGCTGCGCACAGCCAGGCGACCGATGACCTCACCAACCGGCTCTTCCCGGTGACCAGCGCCCGCATGATGTCGGTGTCCAACGGGGCCGGTTGGTCGGCCGGGCGTATCGCCGCCGACCTGGCGCAGCTGGACGTGCGTCGTCCGATCGCGGGGTGATGCGCACCACCACGTTACGAACGCGGGTGGCGCCGACAGCGCAAAATCCGGATCCAGTCTCGTGGCCCGCGAACCCACCGGGCACACGCAGCGCTGGAAACGTCTGTCAGGATCCACCCTTCAGCCGAACGCGCTGGCCAAAGCGCGGTCGAAGGTCTTGATTTCGGTGACACCGCGACGCTGACAGCAGGCCAGGTGGATGAGGTCACGCGCACCGAGCGCACGGTGACGGTCAGCCAACGTGCGAGCATGCACCACATCGGCCTCCTCGATCGACCAAACCTCGGTCAACGATCGCGCAAGCGTCAACGCCGCATCCAGGGTGGCGATTCGGTCCGCCGGAATGTAGGCATGCAGCAGCTCCTGCAACACTTCCGCCGAGGTGACCAGCCGGCTGCGAGCCTCAACGCTGTGCTCGAGGAAGTCCCGGGCTGACTGGCGCAGTGGATGCTGCCGACCCACGGCATACATGAAGACATTCGTGTCGACAAAGATCATGGAGCCGACGCACCATGTCGCCGCGACTCTGCCATCACCCGGAGATGCTCGTCCCAATCCGGCTCGACACCCGGTTCATCCGGCAGCGACCCGAAGAATTCGCGTAGCTCGGCAACCGTGCGCAGTGGTCCGGCTTGCTCGGCAGCGAGCTGCTTGCGTCCAGCTTCAAGCAACCACGTGCTCAACGACATTTTGCGGGCCGCAGCCTGGCGACGAAACGCCTCACGTTCAGCTTCCGACAGAATCACTTGAATACGGCTACTCATGTGTAACGATCCTACACACCACCTCATGCGCCGCAGCCTGAGCCGCCAGGCCACGCGACACCCGTGGATGCCGGCCGAGTGGTCACGTTCGACCTGAAGTCAGACGCCCTCAGCATCACCATCGGCCGGCCGAGCATCGAAAGAGAGGTACGCCGGGCGCAGCACCTCTACCAACGCCCGCCCGCGCACGGCCACCGCGATGTCAGGCAGCTGATCCAGCAGCGCCGCCGATGACGCCACAGGAGGAGCAGAGACGGGAATCGTGTTCTGCCGCACAAAGAAAGAATCAAGACAGTCGGCGAGCGGCCGGCCGGCCGGCTCGGCCCGATCGACCGCCGAGCCGCCACCGGCGCGGGCGGCCGCCAGGTTCTCCAGCAGGTCGTCGCGGTCCCGACCACGCCAGGCCAGGATCGCAAACGGGTCCTCGTCGAACGCTTCGGCCAGCAGGTAGAACGCCGCGGCGAGATGCTTGCACGGGACCGCACTGTCGGGACACGAGCAATCCAGCGACAATTCCCGGGCCGTCGCGGGAAACAGTGGCAGATCCAACGCGTCGAACACGCCCTCGATGTCGGCCGGCATCTCACCGGCGAGCAACGCCGCGGTGTACAAGGCGTCTTGGGCCAGCGCGGCTTCGATCTGTGCCCACTCACTCTTGTCGAATGCGGTGATCCCGATGCGGGCCCGGTAGGGCCGCACCCGGCTGCCCTGCACCTGCGCGGCGACCAGGCCCGGCCCCACGTCCAGCGAGATCACCTGCCCACGGCGGGCATAGTTGCGGCCGCGCTGCAACCGGCTGCCGATGCCCATGCCTTCGAGCACTTCGATGAACCGCTGCGACCACCACGTCTGCGCGATGGCGCCCCGGGTGCTGCGGGCCTTCAACCCGCTCTCGACCGGACGGGGGCGCGAGGCGGGATACCAGTCACTCACCGACAGCCCCCTCTGACAGGGCGAACAGCGTGCGCAGCTCCCCGGTGGACAGCTCGGTCAGCCAGCCTTCCCCATCGCCGACCACGAGATCGGCCAGCGCCTTCTTCTGCTCGATCATGTCGTCGATCTTCTCCTCCAGGGTGCCCGTGCAGATGAACTTGCGTACCTGCACGGTGCGCTTCTGACCGATCCGGAAAGCGCGGTCGGTGGCCTGGTTCTCCACTGCCGGATTCCACCACCGATCCAGGTGCACAACATGGTTGGCGGCCGTCAGGGTGAGGCCGGTGCCACCGGCCTTCAACGACAGCAAGAAGATCGATGGTCCCTCGCCGGACTGGAACCGCGCCACCATCTCGTCGCGCCGCTTCTTCGGTACCCCGCCGTGCAGGTAGGCGACATCCTGACCGAACCGGGCGGCCAGGTGCGGCGCCAGCATCTCGGCGAACTCGGTGAACTGGGTGAAGCACAGCACCCGATCCCCCTCGGCGAGAATCTCTTCCAAGATTTCCTCGAGCCGGACCACCTTGCCCGAGCGCGCACCGACCGGCGACCGGTCGTGCAAGAGTTGCGCTGGGTGGTTGCACACCTGCTTGAGTTTGGTCATCGCCGCAAGGACGTTGCCGCGCCGCTCAATTCCGTCGGTGCTCTCGATCTTCTCCATCATCTCCTCGACGATGGCCTGATACAGCGACGCCTGCTCGACGGTGAGCCGGCAATACTGTTTGACCTCGATCTTGTCGGGCAGATCATCGATTATTGTCGGGTCGGTTTTGAGCCGCCGCAGAATGTAGGGACGGGTGACCCGGCGCAGCCGCTCGGCCGGCTCGGTCTGACCGTACTTCTCCACCGGAATCGCATACCGGGCCCGGAATGACTCAGACGAGCCGAGCAGTCCGGGGTTGAGAAAGTCCATGATGGACCACAATTCGGCGAGCCGATTCTCCACCGGGGTGCCGGTCAGCGCGACCCGATGCTCGGCATCGAGCCGGCGCACCGCTTTGGCCCCGCGGGACAGGCTGTTCTTGACGGCCTGCGCCTCGTCGAGGACCACCCGGTTCCACCGATACTGCGCGAGTTCGTCGATATCCCGGGTGGCCGTGGCGTAGGTGGTGACGACCAGGTCGGCCTGCGTCAACTGTTCTTCCAGCGCCTCGCCGTGCCGTCGGTCACCCCCGTGGTGCTGGTAAACCCGAAGTGCCGGTGTGAATTTCGCGGCCTCACGCTCCCAGTTGCCAACCAACGACATCGGACACAGCAGCAGGGTCGGCGCGGTGGCGGGTTCGTCGTGACGCTGCGCGGACTCCAGGGCGAGCAGCTGCACGGTCTTGCCCAGGCCCATGTCGTCGGCCAGGCAGGCACCCAGGCGGAGGGCGGACAGGAAAGCCAGCCACGACAGGCCCCGCTGCTGGTATGGGCGCAGCGTCGCCACGAAGTCCGGTGCCGGTTGCAGCGGCCGAAGCGATTGCGCGGCAGCGCCGTTGAGCAGATCACCCAGCCAGCCGTCGGCCCGCACCGACGTGATCTCCAGCGGGGTGTCGGTGTCGTCGGGGTGGCGGGCCGCCAGCGCCAGGAGTTCGGCGGGACTCGCCTGACCGGTCGGGGTGCGCTTGAGGAAGTCCAGCCCGCGGCGTAACTGCTCCGGGTCGACCGCCACCCACTGGCCGCGCAACCTGATCAGCGGCGCCTTGGTCTGGGCGAGCGCGGCGATCTCGGCCTCGGTGAGCGTCTCGTCCCCCACCGCGAGTTCCCACCGGAAACTGATGAGCTGTTCCCGGCCGAATCGGCCGGCCGTCGCGACCACACCGTCGACCGGGGTGGACGCCGAAACCACCAGACCGAGCTTGCGGCGGCGGTCCCACCACGACGGCAGCAGAACCCCGAAGCCGGCGTCGTCGAGCAGCGGCGCCGCGGTCGACAGGAAGTGGTAGGCGCCTTCGGCATCCAGATCGACGCCGGAGGGACGCGCGGTGCGCAGACCGGAGGTCAGTTCGGGGTATATCCGGACCGCCCGCCCCAACTCGGTGAGCAGAAGTTCCTCGGGGCGGTCGAGCCAACGCCGCAGGCTGCCGTCGTCATCCCAGGTCTGCTCAGCCGGCACCAGCAGGCTGGGGTCGGCGATCGATTGCAGCAGGAACTCCAGTCGCCAGCCGGCCGGGTCATCGTCGGAGTCCACCTCGGCCAGCCGGAAGGTGGCGCGAGCCGGACCAGGTTCCTCGATTCCGATCTCATCCCACGGCGCCAATGCGTCCGCCAAGCGGTCGAGTGCATCAGACTCGGCATCGAACCTGCCGTCCGGCGCCGTCAGCGCGATAATCCATTCTTCTTCTACCGGAAGACTTTTCGGTCGACGGCCACGCCGCGGGGGAAGCAACTCGTCAGCCGGCGCGATGGCGACACGGGCCAATTCGTCGACGAACGCCGCCAACGCCGACGTGGCCAAACCCGCCTGCGCATCCGACTCCGCCCGGCACACCGGCGGCATGGCCGCAATGATCGCGTTCAATTCCATCACATCCGCGCCCTGCACGACGGGCCGCCAGAACCCGACCGGCTGGTGTCCGTCGATGCCGAGCGCCGGAAGAATCCGGCCACGCGCCACCAGTTTTCGCGCGAAGTCGGCGATATCGGCGAAGTAGGCGACCGACTCGCCGTAGCGTACGTCGACGGCCGGCTCATCCAGGAGCGCCAACGCTGATACCGCCGGAAGCCAGATCGTCGGAACCGTCCACGGCAGCAGAGCGGGTGTGCTGCGCGACGGCGGGCGCGGGGTGAGCCGCAACAGCTCCGGGGAGTCCAGCGGGGACGTCCGCAGCGACGGCAACAGCAAGACCGTACTGCCGGGCTTGCCGGCGTGGATCGAGCCGATCACCTCCGCCGGCGCGGCGAAGGGATGCCGACGGGCAGCACGCAACGCCTGACTTGCGCTCTTGACCGGACGGTCCGAATCCTCGGCCCACACGCACAAGCCGCCGGCCGACCAGAATCCGTGCACAACCAACATTGAGAATTCGCTTTCGGGAGGTGACGTCAGGCTAGCCAACACGCACGCCGCGAGCAGCCACGCCCCGCCGGGTTCCGCGGGCACATCGTTGGCCACAGCCGCTCAACCGGCGCAATCGCGGTGTGGCGGAGATGCTCATAGCCCTCAATCCGGATGAAGATTCCCGGCTGCCCTACCTGTTGCGGCTTCCCAATCCGGAGGCGTGGCTTTGTCTGGCCGGTCCGATTCCTACCAATTGCTCTTCGAGTAGTCCTTCAAGAAACACCCGTACAGATCCTCGCCCAGTTCCCCGCGCACGATCGGGTCATACACGCGCAGCACCATCCACCAGATCCAGCGGTGCGTGGAAACCTTCCTCGGCCAGCCGCAGTTTGGTCGGGTGCGGACGTTCATCGGTGATCCACCCGGTGTCGACCGCGGTCATCAAGATCCCGTCCTGCTCCAGCATCTCCCCGGAACTGGTGCGGGTCAGCATGTTCAGCGCGGCCTTGGCCATGTTGGTGTGCGGGTGCCCGGGGCCCTTGTAGCCGCGGCTGAACTGACCTTCCATCGCCGACACATTCACCACGTACTTGCGCCGGGCGGGTGACGCGGCCATCGCGGGACGCAGCCGGCTCACCAGAATGAACGGCGCGGTCTGATTGCAGAGCTGTACTTCGAGGAGCTCCATTGCGTCGACCTCGTGCACGCGTTGGGTCCAACTGTTCACCGGCGCGGTGTCGGGCAGCAGGCCGCCCGCGTCGATGGCCGTGCCCGCGGAGATCCGCTCCGGGGAGGCGCTGCGGGCGGTCAGGGCCAGCTCGGTGAGCGCATGCGCCGACGGGTGCTCGCCGAGGCTGCCGACCAGGGCGTGTGGGTGCGCGTCGCTGACGTGGTCGAAGGTGACGACGTCGACCAAGGCCGGCGGCGGGGTGCGCTCGGCCTCGACCAACGCGGCATACGAGCCCGGCGCCCGACGCACCGTCTGGGCCGCATTGTTGATCAGGATGTCCAGCGGTCCCTGCGCGGCCACCTCGTCGGCCAGGGCCACCACCTGGGCCGGGTCCCGCAGGTCGATCCCGACCACCCGCAGCCGGTGCAACCAGTTGGCGCTGTCCTCCATCGCGGCGAAGCGACGCACCGCATCGTTGGGAAACCGGGTGGTGATCGTGGTGTGCGCACCGTCGCGCAACAGCCGCAGCGCGATGTACATGCCGATCTTGGCGCGCCCGCCGGTGAGCAGGGCCCGGCGCCCGGTCAGGTCGGTGCGGGCGTCGCGTTTGGCTCGGTTGATCGCGGCGCAGTCTGGGCAAAGCTGGTGGTAGAAGGCGTCGACGACGGTGTGGTGGTTCTTGCAGATGTAGCAGGCCCGCGAGCGCAGCAGTGTGCCCGCAGTGGCCCCGACCGCCGTCGACACCAGCGGCAGACCCTGGGTTTCGTCGTCGATCCGTCCCGGCGCCCCCGTGGCGGTGGCGGCGATGACGGCGCGGTCGGCGGCCGCGACCGCCTCGCGTGCGGCGGCCCGGCGAACTTTCTTCAATTCCTTGAACATCTTCGCGGTGGCCTGGCGCACAGCAATGGCGTCAGGGTGCTCCGGAGGCAACTTGTGCACCTCGGACAGCACCCGCAGGCACGTGCTGAGCTGGTCAGGGTCGATCGCGTCCACGAGGGAAGGGTACGGGGAGCGGGCACAAATCCCCGTATCGAGCTAACGGGCTCCCGCCTGGTGCGGCCTCGCCGACGGCCGGCTCAGCTCCCCACACCGCCGCATCCAAGGTGCGGGTGGCGTAGACGCGGTTCGCGATCCGTCGGCATAGACCCGGAAGTTCACGAAGGCATGCCGCCATCTCGCTCTCCTCAGCGGTTCAGGTTCGGCTTCCATGTCCCCGAGACATGCTCGACGATCCGCTCCGCCATGCGTTGCGCCTCAGGTTGCATCGAAGAGCGAAGACGCTCGCGCTGGTCATATGGTGCTGCCGAGGCGGTGTCATACAGCGGCGACACCTGCGCTCTCGATCCGATGAGGACGAGGGAGTAATTCTTTGCGTGAGCGTCGGTTCCACCGATAAGGATGTTGTAGGACAGCGCCTTGAAGAACCGCTCGGCGTTCACAGCGCGGTCCTCGATCGGCAGACGATTGAGCAGATCGGCGACGTCACCGACACCGGGGCCGCCATCGGACTGGTATTTCAAACCGGGGTGGACCGACAGCGCCTGGCACATGTCTTCTTGGTGGACTCGGTGCCAGGTAATCCCGTCATAGAGGCGGTCGTAGATTGCGGGTCCTGGAACAGCGCGACCTTGGGTTGAGCGCCGGCGAGGCTCCACCGACCTCCGAATCTTCCTGGGTCCCAGTCAGTTTGATGAGTGGCGAGCAGGTGGACGAGATCTGCGAGTTCGGTCTCACTGAGCCATTGGATATCACCGGTCCGTGCGCGGGCGTCCGCTGGACCGACGTCAGGCGGGAGAAGCTGAACCGCCCCGGCCGCGTCGCGTCCGACATGAGCGAGCAGAGCGAAAGGATTGTTCGGCGAGATGTTGTACTCGCGTCCCCACCGCTGTCGCGCACCTTCACTGTTCGGAAGCAGGCCCTCAAGGTAGGACCGAATAGCCTTGTCCCGATGCCGATTCGACAATGGGAAAGGACAGCGACAACGGTGTGGGATCAGGCCGGTCGAGATACTCATCGTCGTAGGTGAAACGCAGAGCCCCGTGGGCAGATTGCGTCACGGTACCGGCCGGGATCCCGTCCAGGTAGACCCGCAGCGTCCTGTCCGCCATCGTCTTTTCCTTGTGCCGAACAGCGCGTCAAACGGATCAAGCGTTCTGGGAACCGTTCCGGCAGGCGGGGACTTCTCCGGGGTTTCCTTCCGAGTACGTTTGCGGGCACTCGACGGCATCTCGGGCGCGGTCGCCTCCAGACTCACACCGACGACGCGAAGTGCATCGAGCACGCGTTGCGCTTCCAGTCGCGGGTGCCCCTTCTCCAGCCTGACGACCCAATCTCGACTCATGCGCAGTTGCGCGGCCAGCTCAGCCTGAGTCATTCCACGAGCTGTGCGAGCAGAACGAACGAGAGCACCAACGTCACCCATTGTCTTGATCTGCATGGCCCGCTCCTTGCAGTCGTTCGACGACATTTCCGATTGTTGTCGTTCGACATCTTTTGCTAAAGAGGCCGTACGACGTCTTTCCGCACTTCAGCGCTTCCTCACGACGGCCACCGAATGGTCATAGCCCACCCGGACGATGGCTCCCGGAGGTCTGGCAGGTCCTGGCAGGATGCGCACTGACGCAGTTGCCCTGCAGGAGGCCGAGTCACCACCCCTGATATCACCGGCGATATCAGGTTTCCAGACTGCCTATCGGTCCCACAGCCGATACCGCTGTGGCCCCTGTGATCAAAGAGAAGATGCCCCAATAACTACCACCCGCTACAACCACCTCGGTAACGTCGAAAGCGATGCAGGAGACACCGACGTGTTGATCGCGGCGTTACGCGATCTGCAGTGGCGGCGACGGCGATTCATGATCGCCGTGGTCGGCACCGCGATGGTCTTCGCGATGACGTTGGTGTTGACGGGGCTGGCCAACGGTTTCCGCGTGGAGGCCGAACGCAGCGTCGACGCGCTGGGCCTCGACCACTTCATGATCAAAGAAGGCGCGGCCGGACCGTTCCTGGGTTCAGCGCCGTTGCCACCCAACGCCGTTCAGATCGCCGCCCGTCTTCCTGGTGTCGACACCGCGGTCCCGCTGGTCTACGGCTCCTCGACGATCCCCGCCGACGGCACCCCTCGCAACGTCAACGTGTTCGGCGTGCCCGACGACGGCCCGGGCGCGCCACACCTCAAAGAGGGCCGCGCGCCGCATGCCGTCGACGAGGTCGCGGTGTCCACGACGATGGGCCGCCCGATCGGGGCCGACATCGACGTCGGCGCGGCGAAGCTACACGTCGTCGGCCTGGTCGATGACTCCACGGCCCTGGCCGGTCAGGACAACATCTATCTGACCGTGCCCGGCGCCCAACAACTGCTGTTCTCGGGCCAAAAGCTGATCTCGTCGGTCGGCATCCTCGGCACCCCGCAGCAGACGCCACCGGATTTCCGCATCGTGGACCGGGCCGGCGCCGTCGACGACATGGTGCGCGCCCTGCGCGGCGCCAAGCAGGCGATGAGCCTGATGGCCGGCCTGTTGTGGGCGGTCGCGGCGTTGATCGTCGGTTCGGTGATCTACCTGTCCGCGCTGGAACGCAGCCGCGACTTCGCGGTGTTCAAAGCCGTCGGAGTGGCTACCCGGTCCATCATGGCCGGGTTGGCGATGCAGGCGGTGACGGTGGCGCTGCTGGCCGCCCTGTTGGGCGCCGGCCTGTCCCTGGTGCTCGGCCCACCGTTCCCGATGCGCTGCGACGTGCCCACGGCCGCCTTCGTCGCGTTGCCGATCCTCGCGGTCGGGATCGGCCTGCTGGCCAGTGTGGCCGGGCTGCGTCGCGCCGTCACCATCGACCCTGCCCTGGCGTTCCGAGGACCCTGACATGGCCGGCCTTCTCGTCAAAGACCTCGTCGTGGAGTACTCCAGCGGCGGCTACGTGGTGCGCCCGATCGACGGCCTGGACCTCGAGGTCGCGGCCGGCTCGTTGGCAATCCTGTTGGGCCCCAGCGGTTGCGGCAAGACGACCTTGCTGTCGTGCCTGGGTGGGATCCTGAAACCGACCGCGGGCCGCATCGAGTTCGGCGACATCGACGTGACGGGCCTGAACAAGAAGGGCCTGTCGGACTACCGCCGCGATACCGTCGGCATCGTGTTCCAGGCGTTCAACCTGGTGCCAAGCCTGACCGCCCTGGAAAACGTCATCGTGCCGCTGCGCGCAGCCGGCATGAGCCGCTACGGCGCCCGCGAACGCGCCATGGAACTGCTCACCCGCGTCGGGCTGAAAGACCGATTGCACCACCGCCCAGGCAATCTCAGCGGCGGCCAGCAGCAACGCGTCGCCGTGGCCCGTGCCATCGCGCTCGACCCGCCACTGATCCTGGCCGACGAGCCGACGGCCCATCTGGATTTCATCCAGGTCGAGGAGGTGCTGCGGCTGATCCGCGAGCTGGCCAGCGGCGAGCGCGTCGTCGTCGTCGCCACGCACGACACCCGCATCCTGCCGCTGGCCGATCAGGTGGTCGAGCTCGTCCCGCACGTCGCCGTGGAACATCAGAGCACCGAAGCCGTCACGCTCGAACCGGGCGAGGTGCTGTTCTCCCAGGGCGAGATGGGTGATCTGATCTACGTCGTCACCGCCGGCGAGCTGGAGATCGTGCGTGAATTGGCCAGTGGCGGTGAGGAAATCATCAAAGTCGCCGGCCCCGGTGACTACTTCGGCGAGATGGGCCCGTTGTTCAGTCTGCCCCGCTCGGCCACGACCCGCGCCAAGAGCGAGGCCGTCGTCGTCGGATACACCGTCCAGGCGTTCCGCGAACTGCTCGGCCCGACCGGCACGCGCCACCTGGTCGGCCGACAGGAAACCGAAGACTGACCCGACTGTTTGAATCCGCAAGCAGCGCCCGGCATTTCAAGATCACCGGGATCAAGTTCTTCCAAGGGGTACCCGGCGTGACCCTAAAGGAGTAACGTCCGGTCACGGCGTATCAAAAAAGCGGTATGCCCCTCAGCTACCGAGTCCGAAACCGTACGGGGCGGCTAGTGACAGCTACTGAGCACAAAGACAAAACCGCAGCACCGTACATCGGTGCGCGTCCGGGTGAGCGACACGGGTCGACGGCAGACGAAGTCCGCTCCCATTACGACCTGTCCAACGACTTCTTCCGGCTGTGGCAGGACCCCACCCAGACCTACAGTTGTGCCTATTTCGAGCGCGACGACATGACGCTGGAGCAGGCCCAGATGGCGAAAGTCGATCTGGCGCTGGGCAAACTGGGCCTGCAGCCGGGCATGACATTGCTCGACATCGGCTGCGGCTGGGGCTCGACGATCATGCGCGCGGTGGAGAAGTACGACGTCAACGTCATCGGGTTGACGTTGTCGCACAACCAACTCGCCCACATCGAGCAACGGTTCGCCGAATCCGACAGCCCCCGCAGCAAAGAAGTACGGCTGCAACCGTGGGAGGATTTCGACGAACCGGTCGACCGGATCGTGTCGATCGGCGCGTTCGAGCACTTCGGCTTCGAGAAGTACGCCGACTACTTCAAGAAGACCTATGAGCTGATGCCCGAGGACGGGGTGATGCTGCTGCACACCATCGTCTCGACCAGCAAGGAAGAAGTGGCCGAGATGGGCCTGCCGACGACGATGTCGTTGATGCGGTTCTTCCGCTTCATCGTCACCGAGATCTATCCCGGGGGCCGCATTCCGCTGATCAAGATGGTCGAAGACCGCGCGACCGAGGCAGGCTTCCACGTCACCCGCAAACAGCGCCTGCGTCCGCACTATGCCCGCACCCTCGACACCTGGGCGGCCAATCTGCAGGCCAAGAAGGACGAGGCCATCGCGATCACCTCCGAAGAGGTCTACGAGCGCTACCTGAAGTACCTGACCGGATGTGCGGACCTGTTTCGTGACGGCTACACCGACGTGTGCCAGTTCACCTGTGAGAAGGCATAAACCAACGGGGAGGTAAGTGCGCATGGCCGACGGCGTGGCGGGGACGGCCCAGATGCGGCCGTACTTCGAGGATGTTCAAGCCCACTACGATCTCTCCGACGAATTCTTCGGACTCTTCCAGGACCCGTCACGCACCTACAGTTGCGCGTTCTACGACCGCGATGACATGTCACTGGAAGAAGCCCAGATGGCCAAGATCGACCTGGCCCTCGACAAGCTGGACCTGGAACCGGGCATGACGTTGCTCGACATCGGTTGCGGCTGGGGCGCATTGATGAAACGCGCGCTGGAACGCTACGACGTCAACGTGATCGGTCTGACCCTGAGCCGCAATCAATACGCGTTCGACCAGAACCTGTTGGACCACGTCGAGTCCGACCGCTCACACATGGTGTGCCTGCAGGGCTGGGAACAATTCGACCAGCCGGTGGACCGTATCGTCAGCATCGAGGCGTTCGAGGCGTTCGGGAAGTCCCGGTATGCAGCGTTTTTCGACACCGCGTACCGGGTGCTGCCCGAGGACGGCAGCATGGTGATCGAGACCATCTTCACCCATCCGATCAACTATTGGCGGGAACACCACATCCCGATCACCTTGAGCGACATGAAGTTCACCCGGTTCATCGGCAAGGAGATCTTTCCCGGCGGTCAGCTGCCCTCAGATGACGACATGTACGAATTCTCCTCGGCCGCCGGTTTTTACACCGAACAGCTGCAGTTGATGAACGCCCACTATGTACGGACGCTGGACACCTGGGCGGCGAATCTCGTCGCCCACCGTGACGAGGCGATCGCCACCACCTCCGAAGAGGTGTACGACCGCTACATGCGCTACATCACCGGTTGCGCCGACTTCTTCCGCCGCGGCATCTCCGAAGTCGCCCAGTTCACCTTCACCAAAGGGGACTAATAGGCGCCGAACGCCAACGCCACGTTCTGCCCGCCGAACCCGAACGAATCGCTGATCGCATACCGGTAATCGCCTTGGCGCGGCTTGTCGACGACCACATCCAGCTCGATCTCCGGGTCCGGATTTTTCAGGTTGAGCGTGGGCGGGATGATTCCGTCGCGCAGGGCCTGCACGGTGAGCACCGCCTCCACCGCCCCGGCCGACCCCAGGGAGTGACCCAACGCCGCCTTCGGCGCATACACCGCAGGCGTCGACGCGCCGAGGGCACGGTGAATGGCCCTGGCCTCGGCCACATCCCCGCACCACGTGCCGGCGGCATGTGCATTGACGTGGTCGATGTCGGCCGGGGTGAGACCGGCCAACTCCACGGCCCGGGCGATGGCGTCACCGGCCCGCTCCCCCGTCGGATCGGGCCGGATGGCGTCGTAGCCGTCGGAGGTGATGCCGGCACCCAGCAGCCGGGCCAGGATCGGGGCGCCGCGCGCCTTGGCGTGCTCCTCGGTTTCGATCAGCATCAACGCCCCGGCCTCACCGAAGACCATGCCGTGGCGGTCCTTGTCGAACGGACGACAGGCGGCCACCGGATCGTCGTTGTCGGTGGACATGAAACCCGCCTGCGTGAATGCCGCGATGGGCACCGCCTCGATGCAGGTCTCCACTCCACCGCAGATCGCGATGTCGGCATCCCCCAGGATGATCTGGCGCCAGGCGTGCGCGATCGCCGACGCACCGGACGCGTCGGCCATCACCGGCGACATCACACCGGCCTTGGCGTGCCGCTCCAACGCCACGGCCACCGCCGGCGCGTTGGGCATGTACTTCTGGATCGAGGTGGGTGCGACGGCGCGCAGCCCTTTTTCCTTCCACGTGTCGTACTGCAGGATCATCTCTTCGGTGGTGGCCAGCGCCAGCCCGACCGAGACCATCAGCCGGCGGGTGTCGATCTCGGGTGAGCCGGCGACCTCCCAGAGCCGACGCCCCAGCACCGTGGACATCTGCCCCATGTACGAAAGCTTGCGCCGCTCAATGCGGCTCAGGATCTCGTCGAACGTCTCGGTGAGCTGCCCGGCGATTCGCACCGGGAAGTCGAACTCGTCGACGAATGGCTTGTCCAGCGGACGAATCCCGCTGCGGCCCTCGAGCAGCAAGCGCCACGTGTCCTCGGCTTCAGGCGCAAGGGAAGTGGTCGATGTCATCGCGGTGACGACGACATCGGGAAAATGACCCGAAGCCTGCGCAAGCATGTGCCGGTTTCTCGATTCTCCTTCGCGGACTCACAGCGAGAAAGTACTTCCCACTTTAGAACTGCCCATACCGACACAGGCCAGATTTGTCAGACTGGGAACATGACCGAACCCGCCACCCGCGTCGCGGTCTACCTCGACTTCGACAACATTGTCATCTCGCGCTACGACCAGGTCAACGGCCGCAACTCCTTTCAGAAGGACAAGGCCAAGGGTCTGGATCCGGACAAGCTGACCAGGGCCACGGTGGATATCGGCGCGATCCTTGACTTCGCTTCTTCTTTCGGCACCTTGGTGCTCACCCGTGCCTACGCGGACTGGTCGGCCGAGGTCAACGCCGAGTACCGGTTGCAGCTTGTCGGACGCGCGGTCGACCTGGTGCAGCTGTTCCCGGCCGCTGCGTACGGCAAGAACGGCGCCGACATCCGGCTGGCGGTCGACGCGGTGGAGGACATGTTCCGCCTGCCCGACCTCACCCACGTGGTGATCGTGGCCGGCGACTCCGATTACATCCCGCTCGCGCAACGCTGCAAACGGCTGGGCCGCTACGTCGTCGGCATCGGTGTCGCCGGCTCCTCGAGCCGGATGTTGGCCGCCGCGTGCGACGAGTTCGTCGTCTATGACTCACTGCCCGGCATCCCCACCTCGGCTCCCGAACCCGAAGCCAAAGCGCCCAAACGCGCCCGCAAATCCGAGGACCCTGATCCCCAGACACAGGCCACCGCGCTGCTCACCCGTGCCCTGCAGATCGGCCTGGAGAAAGACGACGTGGAGTGGCTGCACAACTCCGTGGTCAAGGCCCAGATGAAACGGATGGACCCGTCCTTCAGCGAGAAATCCTTGGGCTTCAAATCGTTCAGCGATTTCCTGCGGTCGCGCTCGGATGTGGTCGAGTTGGACGAGAGTTCGACGACGCGGATGGTGAAGTTGCGCTGAGTGCGTAGGGCTTAGAGCCTAGGGCTGCACCCGGGTCGCGCGGCGGAAACGGTCCAGATAGCCCGGCCAATCCCAGGTGGACAGGAACTGCGTCGTCGCGGCATAACCCTTGTCGTACAGTGCCTCGGCCTCGGCACGGGTGATGTCGAAATCCAGCACACCGACATCGGTCGAATCCACCTCGATCGCACGCACCTTCACCCACGGCAGGCTCAGATGGGCCTGGTCGTGACCGACCAACATGGTGGTGAGCAGGCTCTCCAAAAACGTCGGCTTGCCGAACCGCAGCATTCCCAGGCCGGGGATGAGCTGCTCGGCCGTCGGCGCCGGAAGATACGGCACCACCGTCACCCCGAAGGTCGGCCAGCGTGGCTCGGCTCCGTCGGGGCGGTCGAAGGAGTCGATCGGAAAGTTCGACAGCACACCACCGTCTACCAGCGTGCAGGGTTGTCCGTCAGCGGTGTTCAGGGTGACCGGATGGAACAGGAACGGTATCGCCATCGACGCCCGCACCGCGTCGGCGACCAGTTGCTCCTCGGGATCCAACCCGTAGACCCGTCGGTAATCCCAAGGCAGACGGACCAATTGACCGGTGGTCACGTCGGTCACCGTCACCACCAGCCGATAGCGCCGCTCGGGCAGCAGGTTCTTGTCGTCGATCGCCAGATCACCAAACGTCGTGACGCCCAGGTTCTTCAGCTCACTGCGCATCCAGTCGTGCGCGAAATCGCCGCGATAGATTCCGGTCTCCCGCAGCAGTCCCCACGCCGCGCCCACGACGGGAATCCGTTCGATCGGCCCGCTGTCGGGAAACTTGTGATACGGCACGTTGAGCACCAACTCTCGCAGCTGCTCACCGGTCATGTCGTCGCGTTGCGCGGCCGCGGCTACCACCGCGCCGACCAGGGAGCCCGCCGAGGTGCCTGACACCCGCTCGATCGCATAGCCGGCGTCCTTGAGTGCGACGACGGCGCCCACCAGGCCGATGCCCTTGACTCCGCCACCGGAGAGCACGAGGTCGGCACGGAGCGGGTTACGTTGTGCAGCCATGGCGTCAGCTTGGCATGCGTAGCTGTATACAGGCGGGCGTAGCATCGAATTGTCATGCGGATCGCCATCAATGGAGCCGGGGTTGCCGGGGCGGCACTCGCTCATTGGCTGCACCGCACCGGCCACCGTCCGACCCTGATCGAACGGGCGCCGGCGTTCCGCACCGGCGGCTACATGATCGACTTCTGGGGCATCGGTTACCGGGTGGCCCGCATGATGGGCATCGAGTCGGCGATCCGCGAGGCCGGTTATGACGTGCAGTCGGTGCGCTCGCTGGGCCCGGACGGCTCCACCAACGCCGAACTGCGCGTCGACGTGTTCCGCCGCATGATCGGCAACGACTTCACCAGCCTGCCCCGCGGGGACCTGGCCGCCGCCATCTACCGCACCATCGAGGACGTCGTCCCGACGGTGTTCGACGACAGCATCACCGGCATCGACCAACGCCCCGACGGGATGCGGGTGACGTTCGAGAACCATCCGGCCGATGACTTCGACCTCGTGATCGGCGCCGACGGCCTGCACTCCGCGGTGCGCCGCCTGGTCTTCGGGCCCGAGCAGCGATTCGAGCACTATCTGGGCTGCAAGGTCGCCGCCTGTGTGGTCGACGGTCCTCGCGGCGGGACGTCGGATGCCTATCTCACCTACAGCGTCCCGGGTCGACAAATCGGCCAGTTCACGCTGCGCGGTGATCGCACCATGTATCTGTTCGTGTTCCGCGATCACCACGACGCCGGGCTGACACCAAAGGAGCAGCTGCACAAGCAGTTCGGCGATGCCGGCTGGAAGTGTCGCGAGATCCTGGCCGCGGTGGACGACGTGGACGATCTCTACTTCGACGTGGTCAGCCAGATCCGGATGCCACGCTGGTCACACGACCGGGTGCTGCTGGTCGGCGACGCCGCGGGCTGCATCTCGCTGCTCGGCGGCGAGGGCACCGGGCTGGCGATCACCGAGGCCTATGCCCTGGCCGGGGAACTCGCGCGCGCCGACGGGGATCACCGCCTCGCCTTCGACCGCTACGAATCGCTGCTGCGGCCGTTCATCGAAGGCAAGCAGGCCGGGGCCGAACGGATGCTCGGATTCTTCGCCACCAGAACGCGGTTCGGGTTGTGGTTCCGCGACGTGGCGCTGCGTGCGATGAACCTGGGCCGTCCGATCGCCGGGCTGTTCGCGGGCAGTGTGCGCGACAACCTGGCGCTGCCTGATTACGGGATCGGGTGAGTTCCTTCCGTCGCGGCTCTGGAGGCGGGCATGGGGCTGGAAACCTGATATCACCGGCGATACTGCATTTCCAACCGACACATCAACCGACTCAGCGGTGCTGATGTGACTGATGTGACTACGAACCCTTGGCTGCCAGCGGTTCGGCAGCCGACGGGACCTCCCGACGCGCCCGCACGCAGATCCGCGCCCCGCGATGCGGCACCAACGTGACATGCTTGACGCGTTGATGTTCGTCGGCGGCTGACGTGGCGAAAAGATCGACCCGGCACAGGATTTCGCGTAGCACCTCCCGGAGCTCGACCATGGCGAACGTCGCGCCCAGGCACCGCCGGTTGCCACCGCCGAACGGGAACCAGGTGGTGGGCCCCAAACTCGCGCCGAGCATCCGGCCCGGGTCGAACCGGTCGGCGTCGGGATAGACGTCGTCGCGATCATGCACCAGGCCGATCCCCGGGGCCACCATCACCCCGGCCGGCAACCGATGACCGGCCACCGAGACGGGCTGCGTCAGCATCCGGCCCACGTCGAACACCACCGGCCGGATTCGCAAGGTCTCCTTGGCCACCGCGTCCAGGTAGTCGTCATCACCGGTCTGCGCGGCGTGCACGGCCTTGTCCAGCACCGCGGGGTGACGGGTCAGCCGCTCCAGCGTCCAGGACAGCGCGGTCGCGGTGGTCTCGTGCCCGGCGACAAGCAGCGTCATCAGCTGGTCGCGGAGTTGACGATCGGTCATGGTGTGCCCGTCGACGTCGGCAGAACGCACCAGCATGGCCAGCACATCGGTGCGGGTCGCCACCTCGGGGTCGGCCCGACGATCGGCGATCTCGGCGTACAGCAGCCGGTCGGCCTCGTCGATGTTGCGTTGCAGCGCCCGCCACGGGCGGCGGCGCTGCAGGCCCGGGCTGGCCAGCGCCAATGTGTCCCACGCCCCGATACTGAGCAGCCGCGGCATGACCGTGCGCAACGCGGCCAACCGGGCCGGATCGGACGCCCCGATCACGGTTCGCAGAATCACTTCCAAGGTGATCTCGGCCATCTTCGGCGCCACCGCGAACGTGGTGCCCACCGGCCAGCCCGCAATGTTGGCCGCGGCGATCTCCCGCATCACCTCGATCTGGCGGGCCACGGCGTCGCGGTGAAACGGCGGCAACATCTGGCGTCGGCGCTCACGATGCTCATCCTCGTCAATCACCAACACCGAGCTGTCCCCCAGCAGCGCACTGAGCACCGAATTGGCTTCGCCGGCATGGAAAATCGTCGGATCGCCGGCGAACACCACCTTGATGTCGGCCGGGTCGGCGAGATAGACAAGGGTGCCCATCGCCGCGACGCGCAGGGTGAAGACGTCACCGTAGCGACGCCGGCAGGCCGAGACGAACCGCGGCCAGTACCGCAGCATCAATGCGGCCTGCACCGTCCGGGGTAATCGAGGACCCGGTGGCAGCGATGCGGCACCGCTCATGACCCCACCCTACGAGCCATGGCCGCCGCGTGCGATGACCCTGCGCAGGATTGTCCGCGGTCGACAACCGCCTCAGCCGAACGCCCCGTTGATCACCGGTTGGCTGATCATGCCCTTCTCCACACCCCACATCGTGGCGATGGTGCGGTATTCGCCGGTGTCCATCACATGTTCCAGCGCCAACCGCAACGATTCGGCCAACCCGGAGCCCTTGGCCACCGGCCATCCGTAGGGCGCGGCGTCGAACATGGCGCCGGCCGGCTCCAGCGCGCCGCCACTGAGCTTGATCGCGAACCCGGTGACCGGTGAATCGGCCGTCATGGCGTCCACCTCACCGGCGATGAGCGCGGCCGTCACCTCGTCCTGGTGGGTGCGCACCACTTCCTCGATCGGCGGCAGTCCGGCGGCGACGCAGGCATCGGACTTCGCCGGGATCTCCGCGGTTTGCTGAATCGTGCTGTACGCCACGCCGATTCGCAGCCCGCACGGAGATCCCGGGTCGGCCGTGGTGCCGGCACGGCGCGCCCACATGGTGCCGGCCTGAAGGTAGGTGACGAAGTCGACTTGTTCCTCACGCTCGGCGGTGTCGGTGATCGAGGACATGCCGACGTTGAAGTTGCCGTCGACCACCGAGGGCAGGATGCCCTCGAACCCGGTCTCGCGGAACTCGGGCACCAATCCCATGGTCTTGGTGACGGCCTTCATCAAATCCACGTCGAACCCGACGATCTCGCCACTGGAATTCTTGAACTCATTCGGCGCGTAGGGCACATTCACCCCGATCACCAGCCGGCCGGATTCGCGGATGTCGTCGGGCACGGTCGTGGCGATGTCGGCCACCGCACCCGTCGGCGCCTGCACCGGACCGGTTTTCGAGGCCGAATCGGCCAAATGCGCGTCGGGACCCGAACCGCTGCCACGCAGCTGCCAGATCCCCACCGCACCCAGCCCCGCCACCAGAACCGTCGCCCCGGCGATCGCGGCCACCTTCTTGGACAGCCGCGACCGGGTCGGCACCCGTTGGGCGGAATGGCGACCCGACCGGCCGGTGGTGCGCACACGGGTCTCGAGGGCAGTCCGCGCCGCGGCCGCCAGATCGCCCGCGCTTTGATAGCGCTTGGACGGCTTCTTGGCCATGCCCTTGGCGATCACCTCGTCGAACGCCGCCAGCCGCGGATCCTTCTCCGAGGCCCGCGGTGGCGGGGACACCATGTGCCCGGCGATCTGCTGCTCGAGGCTGTCCGCCGGATACGGCCGACCCCCGGTGAGGCATTCGTAGAGCACGCACGCCAGGGCGTAGATGTCCGAGCGCGGATCGACCTTGCCGCCGTCGAACCGTTCCGGTGCCATATAGGCCAACGTGCCCAGGGTGCTGCCCGCGGTCGTCATCCCGGAATCCCCGGCGGTGCGGGCCAGACCGAAATCGATCAGGTACACGAAATCGTTGTCGGCAATCAGGATGTTCGACGGCTTGACGTCGCGGTGGATCAGCCCGGCGCGATGTGCGCTGTCGAGCGCCTCGGCCACCTGCTCGATCATCCCGACCACGAACGCCGGGTCCAGCGGCTTGCCGGTCTTAGTGAGCATGGCGCCGAGGTTGCGGCCCTCGATGAGCCGCATGTCCAGGTAGAGCCGGCCGTCGATCTCGCCGTAGCCGTGGATGGGCACCACGTGCGGATTGCTCACCCCGGCCGCGGCGTGCGATTCCCGCCGGAAGCGTTCCTGGAAGGTGGCGTCCTGAGCCAGATGCGGTGGCAGCACCTTGAGCGCGACGATGCGATCGGTGTCCTCGTCGTAGGCCTGGTAAACCTCGCCCATGCCGCCGCGGCCGATCAGCTTCTGCAGCTGATAGTGCCCGAAAGGTGTCGCATCCACCGTTAACTCCTCGGGAGCGGCCTCTTCGGCGTCAGCATGTCGATCGAAGTTACATCACGTTCGTTGCTGTTGTCGGCCTAGCTCACATCGCGCTGGCAAAAATTGTCGGTCGCGGTGACGGGAGTGATCGATGTGAATTCGTAACGGTCCAGATCACCACCAATGGCCGATCTCGGCAACTCATCCGGCTACCTTGGTCCCGGGCAATAGCGGCTGAGAAAGGGGGACCATGCGCGTTGACGGACGGGATATCACCGTCACCGGCAGCCTCCTGCAACCGCCGACCCGACGCACCAACGACATCCTGCGCCTGACCCTCGCCGCGATCTTCTTGGCCACGGTCATCACCAGCTCGCTGATCACCCGCTACGAGTGGGTGGCGCTGGAACGCTCGATCTCCGAGATCGTCGGGGTGCTCACCCCCACCCAATCCAACCTGGTGTACCTGGCCTACGGCATCGCGATCCTGGCGCTGCCGTTCGTCATCCTGGTCAGCCTGATCCTGGGACGGCAGTGGAAACTGCTGGGCGCCTACGGCGCGGCGGCGCTGATCACCATCGTGTCGTTGTCGATCACCGCCAACGGCATCGCGGCCCCCAAATGGCATTTCGACCTGTCCGACCGGCTCGACTCGCAGCTGTCGCAATTCCTCGACGACCCGCGCTGGATCGGCATGCTCGCCGCGGTGCTCACGGTCTCCGGGCCCTGGCTGTCCCGTCGGCTGCGGCGCTGGTGGTGGACGCTGCTGCTGGCGTTCGTGCCGATCCACCTGGTGGTCAGCGCAGTCGTGCCGGCCCGCTCACTGCTCGGCTTGTCGGCGGGCTGGTTCGTCGGTGCGCTGGTGGTGTGGATCGTCGGCACCCCCGCCCTGGAGGTTCCGCTCGACGGGGCGGTGCGTGCGTTGGCCCGACGCGGCTTCGTCGTCTCGGCGTTCAGCGTCGTTCGCCCGGCCGGGGCCGGTCCGCTCCTGCTCGACGCCGCGTCGCAAGATCCCGACTCCCACGCCGTCGTCGAGCTCTACGGCCCCAACCAACGCAGCGGCGGCGCGGTGCGGCAGGTGTGGCGCAAACTGCGGCTGCGCTCCAACGAGACCGCGCCGCTGCAGACCTCGATGCGCCGCGCCGTCGAGCACCGGGCCCTGATGGCCATCGCCATCGGCGATCTCGGGTTGGCCAGCACGTCGACGATGTCGGTGGCCGCGCTGGACCGCGGCTGGACGCTGTACGCGCACAACCGCAAACGCGGCATCCCATTGGACCAGTGCACCGCGGACATCACCGTCGGACGGGTGTGGAACGCGTTGCGCACCCTGCACGACCACCAGATCGCCCACGGAGATCTGCGCGCCAAGGAGATCACGGTCGACGACGGGGCCGTGTTGTTCGGCGGATTCGGCAGCGCCGAATACGGGGCCACCGACGCCCAATTGCAATCCGATATCGCCCAACTGCTCGTCACCACCACGGCGCTGTACGACGCGAAATCGGCGGTGAACGCGGCGATCGACTCGTTCGGCCGCGATGCGGTGCTCACCGCATCCCGCCGGCTGACCAAGGCGGCCGTGCCGGCCCGGGTGCGCGAGGCGATCCCGGACGCCAAGGCCGTGATCGCCGCCGCGCGCGACGAGGTGAAACACCAGACGGGTGCCGATCAGATCCAGGCCGAGACCATCACCCGGTTCACCCGCACCCAGGTGATCCAGCTGGTGCTGCTGGTGGCCCTGGTCTATGTGGCCTACCCGTTCATCAGCACCGTGCCGACCTTCTTCTCCGAGCTGCGCACGATGAACTGGTCGTGGGCCCTGCTCGGGTTGTCCGTCTCGGCGTTGACGTATGTGGGTGCGGCGGCCGCGCTGTGGGCGTGCGCCGACGGGCTGGTCAGCTTCCGCCACCTCTCGATCATGCAGGTGGCCAACACCTTTGCCGCCACCACCACGCCCGCCGGAGTCGGCGGCCTGGCCCTGAGCACCCGTTTCCTGCAGAAGGGTGGACTGTCCACGATGCGCGCCACCGCCGCGGTGGCACTGCAGCAGTCCGTGCAGGTGATCGTGCACGTGATCCTGCTGATCCTGTTCAGCACCGTGGCCGGGGCATCGGCCGACCTGTCGCACTTCGTGCCCAGCGCCACGATTCTCTACCTGATCGCCGGGCTGGCCCTCGGACTCGTCGGCGCCTACCTGGCCGTGCCCAAACTGCGTCGCTGGCTGTCCTCGGCCATCCGCCCCAAGCTCGAAGAGGTCACCGCCGACCTGATCAAACTCGCCCGCGAACCGCAGCGGCTGGCACTGATCGTGTTGGGCGCCGCGGGCACGACTCTCGGTGCGGCCCTGGCACTGTGGGCCAGCGTCGAAGCCTTCGGCGGCACCACCTCTTTCGTCACCGTCACGGTGGTGACCATGGTCGGCGGCACCCTGGCCTCGGCGGCCCCCACGCCCGGTGGTGTCGGCGCGGTCGAGGCGGCCCTGATCGGTGGTCTGGCGGCATTCGGCGTGCCGGCCGCGATCGGCGTGCCCGCAGTGCTGCTCTACCGAGTGCTGACGTGCTGGTTGCCGGTGTTCATCGGGTGGCCGGTGATGCGGTGGTTGACCAAGAACGAGATGATCTAGATCGGCATCCGGTTCCCGAAATATTCGTGGTCTTGGTTGTAACCCCCACGGCCCCAACCGACTTCACGGAAATCGGCCACGAATTCGACGGCCTCGACCCATTTGACCTGTTTGAAGCCGAGTTCCAGTTCGTTGCGGAGCCGCACCGGGGCACCGTGGGTCTCGCTGAGCGGCGCCCCGTTCATCTCGTAGGCCAGCAGTGCCAGTGGTTCACGCATGTGCTCGATGCGGTGGCAGTCGTAGTAACGTCCGTGGCCCGGTTCGGCACCGTCGGCGAACGAGTAGAACACCACCCAACGCGCCTCCGGCAACGGCCGCACCATCGTCAGGATGTCGGCCATCCGCACCCCACCCCACTTGGCCACCCCCGACCAGCCCTGGATGCAGTAGTGCTGGGTGATCTGCTCGTGTTTGGGCAACGCCAACAACTCGGCGTAGGACAGCTCGACCGGGTTGCCCACCAGTCCCCCGATCCGCAGCCGGTAATCCGTCCAGCCGCCGTGCTTGAGCCGGCGATACTCGGTCGAGTCAGGCAACCGGCCATTGGCCCACAGGTACGGGCTGATGTCCTTGTCCCGGTATGTCGCCCGCGGATGGGCGCGTTCCATCCAGGCCTTGGCCCATCCGACGATGAACCGCCCGACGTTCTGTACCAGCCGCGGGTACCGAAGCGTCACAGGTGTTGCCGCCAGCCACAATCCGATCAGCACCACGGCCGCCACCCCGAATATGGCCAGCGCCCAATACGACTCGGTGTCGGTGCCCAGCGTGATGTGATTGAGGTTCTCCACCGCACCCGTGGTGAGGACCATGGTCACGTGGGCCACGATGAAGAGCACCATCCACAGCCACACCGTGAAGTGCACGGTCCGGGCCACCTGGCGGTTCAACGGTCCTCGGCCAGTGCCGAACCGCGCGGCCACCGCCGGGGCCTGCAGCAGACCCGTGAAGAACGCCAGCGGCGCCGCGACGAACACCGTGATGAAGTAGGCCAGCATCTGCAGCCCGTTGTACGAGATAAAGCCGTGATTGGTCGGGAAATCCAGCGAGGCGTACTGCACCGCGGTGGACACCGCGTTCGGAAAGACATCCCATGACACCGGCACGATCCGATGCCACTGCCCGGTGCTGAACAGCAGCACGTAGAACACCGCGCCGTTGATCAGCCACAGCAGATCGAAACTGAAGTGCCACCAGCGGGCCAGGCCGATGGAATGGCGTATCCCCGGGATTCCCAACCACTTCGGCAGCGCCACCGAATCGTCCTTGGAGGTCCACACCTGTGGCGGGTCGGTCTTGTCCAGGCGATCGGCAGGTACCGCGTCACGCAGCCGCAGCCACTCCGTGCCGGGCCGGCACCCGGAGTTGACGTACAGCCGCGGATGGTCGGCCAGGATCTGCAGCCCCGATCGCAGGATGAACATCATGAAGACGATGTTGAACAAGTGCTGCCAGCGCAGCCAGGCCGGGAAACCCGATGTCACCGCGGGCGCGTAGGTCTGCGACGTTCCCGGATAGCGCGCGATGAAGTCCTGCATCCAGCCGTACTCGCGCAACTCTTGGGCCACCGCGATCACGACGACCATGGCGACGGCCGCGAAGGCCACCAGCCACATGGCGTTGACCCAGTGCCGGCCCACCCGGAGCGACGGGAACCGCGCCGGCACGGGAAGCATGCCGCCGGCGAACTGTCGTTCGTCGATATGGTCGCGCAGGGCACCCTCGGGCCGGGTCGGATCCAACAGCGCCTCCCTCGAACGTGTCACAAGATCCACGGGAAGTACCCATACATCGGGAAGTTATCGACGAACGGCGGCGCGTCGTTGATCTGGACGTTGCCCGGTGACCGGCACTGAGTGCTGACCCGTGTCGTCACACACGTCTGCGGGATCGGCTTGATCTGCTGATTCGCGGCCGGAGCCGGTGCGGCGCCCGCCAGAGGCGCCACGATGATCGACGCCGCGGCGCCGGCCACGGCCAGCGCGGCGGCAGGAGAGATTCGCATGATCTGCCACCTTTCGTACATTTCTGTACGTCTGATTTCACGGTAGGCCGTTGCACTGGGCATTCGCTGTGTGGTTCCTGAAAGCTTGCACAGCTCGGCGAAGAATCTCTGTGCCCTGCCGTGAGCGGACAGTGCCATGATGATTTGTCATGGACAGCGCAGATGCCACCGAGCTGATCCGCCATGCCGACGCTGCGCTCGCCGGCGTCGGCAAACTCCGCGCCGAAATCGCCGACCGGATCCGCACCACCACCGACGAGGTGGTGACCCAGACTCTGCAGGCCACTGCGCTGGACCGCCTACGCCCGTACCTGGCGCGCGGCGCCCGCCTCGGCGGCCTGGCCAACTCCGAGTACCGCACCGTCGCCGATGTCCACGCGGTGCCGGCCCGCCTGTTGACCCAGGTGCCCGGCGTCGACATCGAGGCTGCGCAAGCCGCGCAGGCCGCAGCCCAGGCCATGGCCGACCACATCCGCACCACCACCCGACCCCGGCTGCGCCGCGAACACGACACCACGCTGCTGACCTCACTGCTGACCCTGGCGCACGCCGATGCACCGGTCAAACAACTGCGCCGGTTGATGCCGCGGCTGCGCAGCCACACCGCCTCCGATCAACTGCTCGAAGCGGTGACCGGCCTGATCAACCGGATCGACGACGCCTACCATCACGCGGGCGACCCGTGGGAGTGCTACCGCACCGACCCCCGCCCGATAGACCGACTACTCAGCGAGTTCGCCTCGGGCACAACCGATGTGGATGCCGCCCAGGGTTTCGTCGGCGTGGAGGTGGCGGCCCAGGTCGAGCAGACGGTGCTGAACCGGTCGCTGCTGCGTACCGAGCTACGTGGGTACCAGGAGTTCGGCGCCCGTTATGCGTTGGCGCGCGAGCGCGTGCTGATCTGTGACGACCTGGGTCTGGGCAAAACCGTGCAGGCCCTGGCGGTCGCGGCACACCTGGCCGCGGTCGGACAGACCCGCCACACCCTGGTGATCTGCCAGCGCGACACCGGAATCCATTGGGCCGCAGAGACCGCCAAGCACACCGGGCTGCGGGCGATCGAGATCCGGGGCAGCGCCCGCGAGGACCGCCTTGAGCAGTGGAAGTCCACAGGCGGGGTGGCGGTCGTCTCCTTCGACACGCTGGCGCGCATCAAGCTGCCCGAACGCCCCGGCCTGGTGATCGTCGACGAGGCGCACCTGCTGCGTGACCCGAAATCCGACCGGGCCCGCGCCGTGCGCAACGTGCTGACCTCCGATAACCGGGTGTTGTTTCTGTCCGGGGTGCCGATGCACCAGCGCATCGGCGGCTTCCGCCACCTGGCCGACTTCCTGCAGCCCGACGTGGCGGGGAAAGTCCCGCCCAACGCGGGCGAGCGCGGTTCGGTCGCATTCCGCCGCACGGTCGACCGGGTGTACCTGCGGCGCGACTACCGCGACGTCGTCGACGAACTGCCGGTGCGCATCGCGACCGAGGAGTGGGTGCGCCCGAGCCGCACCGACCGCGACCGCTACCGCCAAGCCGTCGCCAGCGGCAACTTCAGCGCGATCCGGCAGGCCGCCTGGCCCTCGGGAGCACCGACTCCGGGCGCGAAACTCGACCGGCTCTTGGAACTCACCAGCGAGGCCCACATCAACGGCGCCCGGGTGGTGGTGTTCTCACATTATCCCGGGGTGCTCGATGTCATTCGTAAAGCCTTGCCAGGCAACATCTTCGGCCCGCTCGACGCGTCAGTACCCGATCAGCAGGCCATGCTCGACGCGTTCGCGACCGATCGTGGCCCGGCCACCCTGCTGGCCCACATCGGCGCCGGCGCGCTGAACCTGCGTCACCTCACCGCCCCGGCGGTGTTCGTCATCGCCGAACCACAGTGGCAGCCCCGCACCGAGCGCCAGGTGATCGGACGCACCCAGCGACTCAGCGAACTGCCCACCGTGCGGGTCTATCGGCTGCTGGCCAAGGGCACCGTCGACGAACCGATCCGCCGGCTGGCGCATGATCTCGACCAGGCACCCCCGCATCAGGACGAGGTGGTCCGGGCCGAGCAGGCGCGGCTGGAGCGTGCCGGGCTCAGCGCCCGGTTCAGTGGAAGCGGTTGATGATCGGGATGCGCTCGATGATCCGGTCCCGCAGCCTCGGCTTCGGATAGGTCACCGCTGGCGGCACGTACGGCGGCGGGCTGTACACCGGGGCCGGCGGCGGAGAGTAGACCGGCTCCGGAGCGGGCGGGACGTACGCCGGCGCCGGCTCGGGCGCCGGAGCGGCGGGGGCCGGAGCGGGAGGCACGTATTGCGGGGCGTCGACGGCCTCGACCGACGGCGGGGCGGCCGGTGGTTTCGGCGGAGCCTCGGGTGCCGGTTTGGTGGCGGCCTTCTCCACCGGTTTGTGCGTGGGTTTGGGTGCCGGGACGGCTTCGGGTGCCGACTCGCCGACGGAGGCGGCGTGCGCGGTCTCCTGCACGGCGCCGGGGTGCAGGTGCAAACCGATGGCCGCCGACGTCGCGACGACGAGCGTCACCAATGCACCCCCGACGACCGAGGCCAATGCGCCGACCTTGGTCACGTGCACCGCCTTGACCGGGGTGATGGCCGGGGTGTTCACCGCGAGCGCCGCGGCCAGCCCCGCGCCCCGGGCAAACGCCAGATCGGATTCGGCAGAGGTGATCACCGCGGTCGGAATGGACTCGGCCAGCTCGGCGACGATCGGCTCACGTGCATCGGAGCCCAGGATGAACATTCCGCTGATCGGCCGGCCGGTGAGCGACAGGAGCCCGGCGATGTCGGCGACGAAGGTGTCCGACCGGTCAATGCGGTCGGCGCTCACGTCATCAGGGGTCACGATCGCCACCACCGCGGCATCGGGTTCAACGATGCACACCGCGATGTCGTCATGTTCGGTGATCTCGGCGATACCGCTGGCCAGCATGCCGGCCGCCTCGATCTCGGAGACGGCGAAGACGTTGCCGTAGCCCCGGCTGTCCAGTGATTGCATGATGTGACTGGCCAGCGGCGCCGCATCGTTGGTCCACGTCACGCCGATCGCGTGGATGCGGTGCATCCCGTCGAGTTCGGTGTCGTCGACCAACCCGCGCAACAGTCCGTCCGGGTCGTAGGTGGCGACGTCGTCGAACGAGATGGCGCCACGGTCGAGGGGACGTCCCTCGCCCGTCGTACCTTCGACGAGCACCCACCGAACGGCCCTCGAGGTCATCGCGAGGCCGAGCACGAGATCCATGTCGATCCCCCGATCTGCTCTAGTCACTCGCAACTCAGGTTACCGGTGTGACCGCGCTTACACCTGGCTGCGGCGATCACTGCGCAAACTCTTCGAGCAGCCGTGGCGCGCGCCGGAACGACGGCACCCCATAAGCTCGCTGTATATGAGGTACCTCGTCGTCGTCTCGGCTGCCGCCGCCCTGCTCACCGGGTGCGCCGTGGCAGGTACGCCCACCGCGGCTCCGGTGACCGACGAATGGCGCCAGGCGGTGGTGGACGCGGTGGCCGGGCTGGGCACCCAGCTGGGGCCGATCGCCAACGCGATGGTGACGCCCGATCACATGACCAACTACACCGACCTGCACAACGCCTGCAGCGACATGCGCGACTACATCGACTCGGCCAAGAACCGGGTGCTTCCCGGCCCTGACGTCAAGGTCAACACGGCGTTGCGGGAAGGGTTCGACGGCTATCGCAGCATGGCCGACCAGTGCGTGGCGTTGACGCCGGCCAACAGTTCCAGCCGATTGACCAAGCTGGGCGACACCATGGACGAGGCGCACCTGCGGATCAAGGAAGGCCTCACACTCTTGGGCGTCGACGTGAGCTGATCAAGCCAGCGGGGCGACCGGCGCCGCAGTGCTCGTCGGCGCAGGCGATGCCGGACGCGGCACCGGGCCGGGCCGCGTCTGGGGTTCGGGCCCCATGTGCTGAGCAGGTTGCAGAGACGGTCCGTGCTGTGACGGGCCGGTACCCACCAGCGTGGCCGGAGGAGCCGACTCCGCCGCTTCTTGGGCCCAGTCGTCACGCAGCTTGCTCGCCGCGAACACTGCCCCCTGATCCACCAACCCCTCTTCGGTGTACTGCGTGTGGATGGCGAAGCTTCTGCCCTGCGGGTCGCACACCAGATCGTTGTCGACGCACAAGTCGATGGCCTTGGCTGCGTAATACGGCCCGACGACGATCGACGGGTTGTTGAGTACCTTCATGAACCGCGGCGACGGTTTACCGAACAACGTCACCGCGGACACGTGATCAGCGATCTCCGCCGGCATCGGCGCCGGCACGTCAGCCGGTGAAACCCCGTCGGGCACAACGGCTGCGGTGACGAAGCCCATCACCGCCGCGCCTTGGGAGAACCCGCCCAGCACCATCTTGGTGTCGGGACAGGCCGCGGCCGTGGACATGATGCGCGCGCGTGCGTCGGCGATGCCCTGGACGGCCGTCGGGAAGTCGGTGGTGGCCGGGTAATCGACCGCGTACACCGCCACGGACTTCGGAGCGACGTTGGCCCGCAACGAATCGATGAACGCCTCACCCATGGTGCCCACCCCAGGTTGCTCCATGGTGCCGCGGGCGAAGACCACCTCGGCATCCGGACACGGTGCCGCGTCGGCGGACGGCATCGTCACATTGCTCAGCACGGAAGCCGCCCCCGCCATGACGGCTACTAAACCGGCACTTCCGAATTTCACCACCAATTGATGCTGACATGGTGCCGCATTGGGCGCCTGCTGAAATACGTAGACATAGAGTTCCCTCACAAACGAGAGAGAATTCTCAGAATGTGTGGCGCCGCCGGGCGGTGCGGCGAATCGCGGCGACCTGCGCGGTCTCGCGCATCTGGAACGGGGTGCGAGCTGCCCGCCTAGTAGCGACTTTTCAGCGACAATCGCCACATGAGCACCATGGACACCGGCTGTCACGCGGCATTGACTACTTGCGTCACTTGAGAGCTCAAATGCCTCACCCGTCACGAAATTTGGGATGTCCACCTATCAGCGACGGAGTCGCTCGCAGCTGGACAACGGACAGATGATGCTGGTGGGGCCAATGGTATCCGAGTGTCAAAAATGTCGAGCGACGCTGGGTTCAGTGAGGCTGATGTTGCCGATGTGGCGATTGTCGCTCGATTGTCGCTACTAGGCGGGCAGCTCGTTCCCCGCCGGAAATTGCCAACGATTGACCGGAATGCCGTCGACACCGGGCACGTAGCCAATTGCGTTTTCCCGATTCGAAGCCGTGACGGAAAATGAATCTTCTTGCCGAGAAAAAGACCGGACGAAGAATTCTTTTTGGTCAAAGCCCGTCGTGACGGGCACTGCCTGGAGTCGGCGGCCGCTGCGGGCGGCGTTGAATCCGCAACGTCGTCGTCGGCACGTGAAGCTCGGTGGTCGGTGGCGCGGCCAGCACTGTCGTCCGGTCCTCCTTCAGCCGAACGATTTTCGGCACCGCGGCCGCCCGGGGTTGCCGCACGATGGTCGGCGGGGCGGAGGGTTCAACGGCGGGCTGCGGCGGCGTGGGCGCGGTTACCGGCTTGGCCGAACGGCTTTCGCGGCGCGCCAGATAGCCGACCAACGGCCCGGTGAACACCATGACCGCAAGCACGAGCAGGCTCAGCACACAGACCGCGACGTCGAAGGTGCTGGTGATCTGCTGGGCCAGGTTGTTGCCGTAGACGGCCGCCGGCGCCGGTCCGGCATACCGCGGCGCCAGCGCGACGCCGATCGCAATGTTGGCGACTGTGAAGACGAACAACACCGCACTGAACGCGGCGGCCACCGTCGTCGAGGTCACCCCATTGCCGAGTTGCCGATGCAGCCACCGCGCCACCAACCCGGTGACGAGGTTGAACACCGTCATCGCCACGGTGTCATAGAGGGCGCGGGGAAGGTCGAGCGACAGCGCGATCAGGAAGTCGACGACCCGTAGGGTCGCCGCGGCGAACGCCCAGAAAGCGATGAGCGTCAAGCATTTCTGCGCGGCGCCGCGGTAGGCGCCGATGGTCGGCGGCTTGATCAGGAACACCGCGTACAACGTCGTCGGCGCCACGATGGCAGCCGCCGCGGCCCAGGCTAGATAGCCCTCGTAACCCACCGCCGCGGTCGAGGTGTTCTGGGCGATGCCGTGGAAGGCGTCGATGTCGCGCCCGATGCCGAGCAGCCACACCAGCGTCGACGCGATCGCGCCGGAGACGCCGATGGCCGTCGTCGCCAACCGCGCCGCCCCCGTGCGTTCGGTCAGCCAACGCGACGCGATGACCAGGGCGATCATCGCCTCTGCCCCGTAGAGCAGGGTCGTCACGATGACCGCGATGTCGTGGCCCCCGAAGTCGCCCTGGGTGACGAACAGGTACCGCAGTCGCCAGTAGAAGTTGAAAGCGACAGACAGCGTCGCCAGCGCGATCGACAGAAAGCCGATCATCCGTCCGGCCGTGTACCAGCGCCGGAACCTGTTGTCCTCGACGGTGATCGACGTGATTGGCGGCTGTCCCGCCAGCAGTGCGCCCGCAACGCCGAGCAAGATACCCGGCCCGATTCCGGGCGGTACGGCCCCGGTGCCGCCCTGGCGTACCGTCTGCACGACGTGGTAACCGACGAACACCACGACCACGACGAGGTAAGTCACGCTGAGCAGCAGGCGAATCCGGCTGGTGCGCCTGACATCGGATTGCGGTGTCCCCAGCCGGAACGGCCCGAGGTGCGGGGTCAGGGCGGCCACGATGGACAGCAACGTGACGACGGCCAGCAAGCCGAAGGTCGACCCGGTGCTGCCGGGCACACCGAGCCCGAATTCCAGGTTCCACGGCAGCAGCAGCGCCACGATGAGCAGCGTCACCGCCAGGCCGTCGCGCACCCGGTTGGCCCGGGTGGGCACGTAGCCGACCCGCGGGGAACGCGCCACGACCGGCGCGGCCGTCGTCTCCACCGCGACGGTGGCGGGCGCGTCGTAACGCTCGTCGCTCACTTACCGATTCCTCTCTATGAGTGACACCGCAAGGCTCCAACCAGCGTGCTCACTTTTGCTCCGACGCACAAGCAGCGCTGGCAGCCGAGGCAGTTCAGTCACGAAGGCCCGCCACGACTGTGCGGTAGCTTTGAAGTCCGTCGGGGCTGGTAGGTCAACCATGAAGCGAGGAGTGGAACCGTGGACGTAGTCCTCGGGGTGGCGGTCACCGGGCGTGTGGCGCGCTTGGCGATGATCGGCTCGCCCGCGAGCGGCGGCCAGGTTCTCGATCAGTACGCCCTCGACCTGCCCGACGACCTGATTGCCGAGATGTCGGAGCTGGCCGAGACCATCGTCGGCACCTACCGCGCAGTGGCCGAGTCGGGCAACCAGGTTGCCGCGACGCGACTGTGCGTGCCCGACCCGTCGGCAGCCGACACCTTGCGTCAGACCGTGCTCGACGCCGGCGTGCCGAACGTCGAGGTGGTGACCGAAGCCGAAGCGGCCGCGGCCCTGGCCCGCAGTGTCGGAGCGGACGCCGCCCTGCTGCTGGCCGACGACGACACCGTGTCGCTGACGACGGTCGGCCAGGAATCCGACACACCTGCACCGACTTCGACGTTGGCCACTGCGCCGATCGGCACCGCCGGGGTGTCGGCCGCCTGCGCGGCGGTGTTGCAGCGCGTATCCGCCGATGAAGCCCCGGGACGGGTGGTTCTGGTCGGCCAGCGGCTGGATCTGGATTCGGTTGCCGCAGAGCTTCGTTCGACGGCGCCGGTCGAGGTGTTACCGGACGCGGGTTATGCGATCGCCCGTGGTGCGGCCCAGCTGGTCGGCGACATCGCGCCGGCCGGGGCGGCCACACAGATGGCCCCCGCACTCGATGCCACGCAGATGGCTCCGTCGGTGGACGCTACGCAGATCGCCCCGGCCGCCGAGGCCACGCAGATGGCACCCGCCCCGGCTGTCGACTCTGCCGCAGTGGGGCCGGATCTGGCCTACTCACAAGAAACCGACGCCGAGCCGTGGGCCGACGAGATGCCGATGGACGCGGTCGGCGAGTTCGTGCCCGAACAAGAGCAGGACCCCGACTACACGACAGTCATCGCGCCACCGCCGCCGCGGATGCTGCTGATGGGCAGCGCCTTGGCGTTCGTCGTGGTCAGCTTCGCCACCTTGGCCGTCACCGTCGCGATCAACGTCCGACCGGCGGCCGATGTGCGGGCACAACCAGCACCCGTCGAACAGTCCGACACCGTGCCCGGACGCTATCTGCCGCAGGTTCCGCACGAACCCGATCCGGTGGTCCTGCCCGTCTCGGTGCTGACTCCGCCGCCCGCGGCACCGGCTGCGCCCAGGGTGCGCTCGGACATCGGCAATCAACCGGCCAACCAGGCTCCTGCGGTGGCACCACCGGCCGCACCGCCCGCCGTGCCGGCTCCCCCACCTGTCCAGGTTTCGCCGGGGCCGGTTCCGGTACCGATACCTGTGCCCCTACCGGTGCCGGTGCCGCTTCCGCCCGTCGTGTGGCCAACGCTGCCGTCGCCCTGGGTGCCGACAACGCCGCCGACGACGCCGCCGACCACCACCGCACCGCCGACCACCACGGCGCCTCCCACGACTACCACCGCGCCTCCAACTACTACGGCGCCGCCGACGACCACCGCACCATCTACGACGACCGCACCGCCGACCACCACCGCACCACCCACAACGACGGCACCGCCGACCACGTCCGTGCCGCCGGTGCGGACCTCGGAACCGCCTGTCGAGACCCCGACGCATACGGTGCCGACGTACACGGCCCCGGTCGAACAACCGGAGATCCCGGCGACACAGGCCCCGGCTGAGACGCTGTATCCGCAGTATCCGTCGGGTGGTTCGTCGGGTGAGTCGTCGGGGGGTTCGTCGAGTGGCGGGTCATCCAGCGGTGGCCTGTTCGGCGGCGGCTCCGAGCGCGGCAGCAGCGGCAGTGGCAGTGGCGGCTCTGGCAGCTCACCGATAACGACGATGCCCGGGAGCCCGTAATGGCAAAGAAACGCTGGAAAGACCTGTCTCCCAAGGCCAAGACGATGGTCGTGGTCGTGACCGCCGTCGACGCGGGATTGCGCGCCTGGGCGCTCCGCGACCTCTCAAGCCGTGACGCCGGCCAAATCAACGGGCCAAAGTGGTTGTGGGGCAGCGCACTCAGCGTGCTGGGCACCTCCGGTGTGGTGCCTGTCGCCTATCTGGTCGCCGGGCGCAAACCCTGACCTACCCGTCATGTGCCCTTGACGTTGAGCACCTGACGTAGCTCGTGCACGATCTCCACCAATCCGTCGGCGTCGGCCATCACCACGTCGATGTCCTTGTACGCGTCAGGGATCTCATCGACCCACTGCTCACCGTGCCGATACTCGATGCCCTGCATCCGCTTCGCGAGGTCGTCCGCGGTGAACCGGCGGCGAGCCTCGTTACGCGAGAACCGACGCCCGGCACCGTGCGGCGCCGAGCACAGGCCGGCCGGGTTGCCCTTGCCGCGCACCACATATGAGCGCGTCCCCATGCTGCCGGGGATCAGGCCCATCACCCCGGCATGAGCGTCGATCGCGCCCTTACGGGTCAGCCACACCTCACGCCCGCCATGCTGTTCCTTGCGGGTGTAGTTGTGGTGGGTGTTGATCCGCTCGACCTCGAAATCACCCGCGGTCTGCGGTTGGTCCAACTCCCCGTAGCCCATCCAGGCCGCGAACACCCACATGTAACGGTCCATCATCTCGGCCCGGTTCTCCAGCGCAAACCGCTGGGCCCAGTTGAGTTCTCGTAGGTAATCGCCGAATTCCGGTGTGCCCTGGGGTAAGTAGGCGAGGTCCGGGTTCGGCAGCTCGATCCACCACCGCTTCATCAACTTCTGTGCAATCTTGATGTGCTTCTGAGCGATCTTGTTGCCCACACCGCGGGAGCCGGAGTGCAGGAACAACCACACCCGGTCGTCCTGGTCCAGGCACAGTTCGATGAAGTGGTTGCCGCCGCCAAGCGAACCGAGTTGCTCACGCCACTTCGGCGAGTGAGAAAGGTCGACACCGCCGTCTTGAGCCAGGTGCTCGAGGTCGGCGATGCGGCCCCGGGTGAACGGGAAGCGGGACAGCGACGCGTTGTAGTTGCCCGGCGACAGCGGAATCGTCGACTCGATCGCGGTACGCAAGGCAGCCAGGTCACGCCCCTCGATGTCGGCGGCGCTGAACTCCGTGCGGGCGGCGATCATGCCGCAGCCGATGTCGACGCCGACCGCGGCCGGGATCACGGCGTCAATGGTCGGGATGACGGTGCCGACGGCGGACCCCTTACCGCTGTGTGCGTCGGGCATCAGCGCGACATGCGGATGCACGAACGGCATCGAGGCCGTCTGCTTCGCCTGTTCGATGGTGTTGTCGTCGATGTGGCTGGCGAAGCTCACCAACTTGGTCTCGACGACGCGCTGCGTGGTCATAACATCGATTCTCCCGATGCTGTCGAGCGGGTTTTGGCGCCGACCGGGCGCCCCCGGATGCGGCTTGCCGCACAGTCTGCCGCGCGATGTGCCCAGTATCACCAGGTCAGCGCAGTACAGAAAGTGTGTAGACGATCTAAGCTTTTGTTAACTGAAAATCGTTTACGTTACGGAGATTCCGATGACTGCCCAACTCGACGACTTGGAGCTGCGCCTCACCGAACTGGCGCCCGGAGCCAACAGCGGTATCGCGCCGCGTGCGGGCGTGGTCGGTCTGGGCATGATCGGCGGTGGCGTGGCGGTGAGCCTCGAGAGCCGCGGCCGCATCCCGGTCGTCCACGACGTGCGCCCCGAGGCGGCCGGAGAACTCGGACTGGCCCTGGCGGTGCCCACCCCGGCGGAGGTGGCCGCGGTAAGTGACGTGGTGCTGATCGCCGTCGTCGACGCCGCCCAGGTGCGTGAGGTGCTGCACGGCGACGACGGCGTGCTGGCCGGTTCGCGACCAGGTGTGGTCGTGGTGCTGCTGTCCACCGTCTCGGTGCCCGAGGTGCAGGCATTGGCACAGGACTGCCGCGCCTACGGCGTGGAACTGCTGGACTGCGGCGTGACCCCCGGTGATCAGGCCGCGCACAACGGCATGGTGGCCATGGTCGGCGGTGACGACGACACCGTGGCGCGCGCCATGCCGGTGCTGGCGGACTTCGCCAAGAAGGTCGTGCACTGCGGGCCCCTCGGCGCCGGAATGTCGACCAAGATCGCCCGCAACGTTCTGACCTACGGCAGCTGGCGCGCCGCACACGAGGCCGCCGCGCTGGCCCGCTCGGCCGGTGTGGATCCGGCCACCCTGATCGAGGTCATCGACGAAGCCGACCCGGCCGGCGCCACGCCGCTGCTGTGGCTGCGCAACCAGGTCGCCGCCCCCGAGCTGGCCGCCGAGGCCGGCCCGCAGGTACTGCGCCTGATGGACAAAGACCTCAGCGCGGCACAGGAATTGGCCACCGGCAACGGCGTGGCGGTGCCGCTGGTCGACGCCGCACGCACGCACGGCGACGAGACCCTCGGAGTCGTCGCGGACGCCCCGCCGGCCACCGACCGCACCACCCGCGGCCTGCAGACCATGGACGAGGTTTACGGCACCGGGCTCGCCGACGCCATGCCCGCCGAACGCAAGCCGGCCCTGGAAATGACCGTCGACCACTTGTTCGGCGAGGTCTGGAACCGTCCGGGGCTGTCGCTGCGAGACCGGCGTCTGGTGGTGCTCGGCGCCACCGCGATGCTGGGCCGCGCCGATCTGATCGAGGTCCAGGTGCGCGGGGCGCTGATCAACGGTGAGCTCACCGAAAGCGAGCTCGACGAAATCGTGCTGCAGCTGCACTACTACGCCGGCTGGGGCAACGGCACCGCGGTGCAGGCCGGGGTGAACGCCGCGCTGGCCAGTTGGCGCGACGGGTTCGTCGCTCCCGCCGAGGAGAGCTGACGCAACGGCTCACTCTGACTCCGCACATTCGTTGGTGCCAACGGATTTCAGAGCGTCGATGCGCTGACGAAGCATTTGCTCCAGACGCACGGTCTGTCGATCGTCGAATCCGATGTGATCGCATCGCGGCGGCCAACGCTGCGCGGCGTCGATGAGACCGTCGATCATGGCAGCTGTCGCGCGGTGCCGCAGACCGAGACGTTCGCCTGCTTCGACGAAGTTCGCGCGGGTCAGCTTGTTCGCCCAGCCGTAGAGACTCAACGCCATGGGATCCTTCCACCCGGCATAGGGCTGCGTGCACAGCAGGTCATAGGCTGGCGTGGGCTGCCACACATCGTCAGGGTTGTAGATCGACAGGTTCTTACCGTGCAGGTCACCGTTTCCGATGAGCCAGGAAAAGACAACGGTTTTGAGCAGTTCTGCGACTGCCACGACTCTGGAGCCACCGCCACGTGCGCACGCGTCGGCAAGTGAGCCGATGGCAGTCTCGGTTTTGATGCGGTACTTCGAGGCGGGATACAGGCCGGCGATCTGGCATGCGTCTTCTTGGGCAAGGCGCGCTTGTCCGGCACGGTCAAAACGATTGACGAGTAAGGCGCTTCGACCATCGACATCTTTCAACACCGACGTCTTGGCAACTCTCAAACCGCACGCTGCAGCCATCGTCATGAAGAAATGCTCATTTTCCACGACGTCACCACCCCCAGTCTGACGCCCTCTGGAAGCAGGCCTGCGAAGAACGCCGGAACCGCACCGCCCGTCGTCACCACGGGGTACTCACCTGACCGCAACAGCGACCATGAAACGGACCGATCACGAATACGCCCGTCGGCCGGTCGGTCTTCGTCGACATACGCGAAAGCGACGCGATCACCGGACTCGCGGCGCAGATGGGCGACGATCTCGTCCTTGATGTAGAAATCGGCTGCGTCGACTTCGCGAAGATCGAGTTGGTATGGAGCTGTCATTCCATGCCCACGTTGATATCGAGGCGCAGACCCAGAACGTCGGCAACTTCGATGACCGACCCGAGCTTGACCGACCCGGCGCCCCGCTCGAGCGACTGAATACTGGAGCGGGATACGCCGGCCAGGTCGGCGAGAGTTTGTTGGGTTAGCCGCAAGGCGATCCGCCGCTCAGCGAAGAGAGCTCCTATGCGTGCAATTTCAGGCATAGGACCCTCTTGAGGCGACCGCCTCCGTCGCGGACCCATCGCAACCCTTCTTATGCTTTAAATACCAGGCATATCCAGGATGCTGCAGCAAAGAGCGCTTCGTCAAGCCCTTATGCTTCAAATATCAATCATCGAGCCGAGGGGTTTCCCGACGAGAGGGGCTATAACCCCCAGAACGGGTTAATGGCCAAAATGTGTGTACAGAATCGCTGATTTATGACCGTTGACCTCCCCTGATAGGGGTCCGAACATGCTTTGAAAGCATGTTCGGTGTCAGGTCCACGCAATTCCCCTGTCTG
>NZ_MBEJ01000054.1 GCF_001953975.1 Mycobacterium sp. NS-7484 | reverse complement strand
TGTCTCCTGCACGAGGTCTTCGGCGTCGTACCGGTTGTGGGTCAGGCGGCGCGCACCACGTTCGATCTGCTCGACGCACGGCAGCACCGTGTCGACGAATTCCACCGACATGGCAACCTCCCGACATTACATAGAAATTCTATGTATAAGAATAGCTGATCTAGGTAGCCGATGGCCAATCGGGGCCATGTCGGCCGGGCTGGCCGGGGTGCCGTTTCAAGCCTTCTGCCAGCAAGTTCACAGGAATAGGCTGCGGCCCACCGGGGTTGTGGACGGGTGTAAAGTTTCACCCCGCTGTACATAGGTATTCGAACTAATTCGCCGCTGGGTCTGTCGGGAGGTGTTCGTGAGGGCTGCGCCGGTCGGCCGACTGTTCAAGCGGATGTGGATTCCGTTGGTTCTCGTGGTGGTGCTGGCGATCTCGGGCCTGGTGGTCTCACGACTGCACCGGATGTTCGGCTCCGAGGACCTCAACGCCAACGCCGGGGCCGGCATCGAGATCGTCCAGTTCAATCCGAAGGTGGTCCTGTACGAGGTGTACGGGCCGCCCGGAACTTCCGCCGATATCAGCTATTTCGATCCGGACGCCAAGGTGCACTCGGTCAATGCCCCGCTGCCCTGGTCCGTCACCTTGTCCACCACATTGCCGACCGTCAGCGCGAACCTGATGGCGCGCAGCGACAGCGAAAGCAGCGCCGACCACATCGGGTGCCGTGTCACCGTCAACGGCACTGTCCGCGAGGAGCAATCCGCCAATGGCGTCAACGCCCAGACCTACTGCCTGGTGAAGTCCGCATGACCACATCCGCCCCCTCGCTCGAGTCCACCGGCAAGCCGAAGCGTCCGGCCTTCCCGCACCTGCTCCGCATCTTGGCGTGGCCGATCATCCTGATCTGGATCGCGATCGCGGTCGTGGTGAATGTGATTGCACCGCAACTCGAGGTCGTCGGCGAATTGCACGCCGCGCCGATGGCGCCCGAGGACGCCCCGTCGATGCAGGCGATGAAGTTGATGGGGGCCAACTTCCAGGAGTTCAACTCCAACAGCACGATCATGGTCGTCGTCGAGGGCCAGGAGCCGTTGGGTCCGGACGCGCACCGGTACTACGACGAGATCATTCACAAACTGCAGCAGGATCCCGAGCACATCCAGCACATCCAGGACTTCTGGGGGGACACGCTGACCGCAGCCGGTGCGCAGAGCGCCGACGGTAAAGCGTCCTACGTGATGATCAACCTGGCCGGTGAGCAAGGCATGACGCTCGCCAACGAGGGTGTCGAAGCCGTCCGCAAGGTCATCGAGGAGACGAAGGCTCCGCCGGGGGTGCAGGCGTACGTTGCCGGGCCGGCCGCACTGACCAACGACATGCACGTCATCGGCAACGCGAGCCTGGCCGAGATCACCGTGATCACCTTGGTCGCCATCGCCGTCATGCTGCTGGTGGTCTATCGGTCGATCAGGACCACGCTGATCCAGTTGTTCCTGACGTTCCTGGCGCTGCTGACCGCCCGCGGCGTGGTGTCCGTGCTGGCGATGCACAACGTGTTCGGATTGACCACCTTCGCGGGCAACATCCTGACCATGCTGGCCATCGCCGCCGCCACCGACTACGGCATCTTCATCTTCGGCCGGTACCGCGAAGACCGCGGCATGGGCCTGGACCGGGATGATTCCTACTACGCGACCTTCAAATCGGTGGCACCCGTCATCGTGGGCTCCGGTCTGACCATCGCCGGAGCGACCTACTGCCTCAGCTTCGCGCGTCTGCCCTACTTCTCCACCATGGGTGCACCGGTGGCGATCGGCATGGTCGTCGTCGTAATCATCTCGGTCACGCTCGGCCCGGCGGTGCTCTACCTCGGCAGCCGGGTCGGGCTGTACGAGTCCAAGCGGCCCCCGCAGAGCAAGTTCTGGCGCAAGGTCGGCACCGCGGTGGTGCGTTGGCCTGCACCGATTTTCGTGGCCAGCCTGTTCATCGTGCTGATCGGCGTGGTGGCCATCCCCGGGTACAAGCCGGCCTACAACGACCGCTACTACCTGCCCGACGACGCGCCGGTGAACGTCGGTTTCACCGCTGCCGACCGGCACTTCTCCCAGGCCAGGATGAACCCCGACATCCTGATGGTCGAGTCCACCCATGACATGCGCAATCCCGCCGACATGCTTGTGCTGAACAAGATTTCGAGCAATGTGATGCATGCCGAAGGTATCGCGATGGTGCAGAGCATCACCCGGCCGCTCGGAATCCCGATCCAGCACAGCTCGATTCCGTTCCAGACCAGCATCTCGGGGCAGACCAGCAATATGAACCTGCCGTTCCAGCGCAAGCAACTCGAAGACCAGCTTCGGATGATCGACGCGACCAACACCTCGATCGACATCATGAAGAGGCAATACCAGCTCTCGCTCGAACAGACCCAGCTCACCCAGGACTCCGCGGCCAAGTCGGCCGAACTGCTCGAGGTCACCAAGAAGATGCGCGACAACATCGCGAACTTCGATGACCAGTTCCGGCCGCTGCGCAACTACTTTTACTGGGAACCACACTGTTTCGACATTCCGATGTGCGCCGCGGCGCGTTCGGTTTTCGACGCTCTCGACGGAATCGATGAACTGACCGACAAGACCTCGGCGGTCCAGGTCAACACCGACCAACTCGCTGACCTCGCACCGAAATTGACCGCGCTGCTGCCGCAGACGATCGCGTCGATGGAGACGAGTCGGGACCTGTCGCTGGCGTCGTACAACTCGCAGAAGGCCCTGATCGACCAGATGCAGGCGATGAACGACACCGCGCTGTCGATGGGTGCGGCCTTCGACGACGCCAAGAACGACGACCTGTTCTATCTGCCCCCGGAAGCCTTCACGAACCCCGATTTCGAGCGCGGCCTCAAGATGTTCCTGTCGCCGGACGGTAAGTCCGCCCGCATGTTCATCACCCACCAGACCGACCCGGCGACGGTGGACGGGATCGCACGGGTCGAGTCCGAGCGCAAGGCCGCGCAGGAGGCCTTGAAGATGTCGTCACTGTCGGACGCCAAGATCTATCTCGGCGGTGTCGCGGCGACATACAAGGACATGTCCGACGGCGCGCGCTACGACCTGATGATCGCGGTGGTGTCGGCGCTGACGCTGATCTTCATGATCATGCTCATCCTGACGCGCAGTGCGGTGGCCGCGTTGACCATCGTGCTGACGGCAGGCAGCTCGATCGCGGCGTCGTTCGGCATCTCGGTGCTGTTGTGGCAAGACCTGTTCGGGATGCCGGTGCACTGGTTGGTGATGCTGATGTCGGTGATCATCCTGCTGGCGGTCGGATCGGACTACAACCTGCTGCTGGTCTCGCGGTTCCAGGACGAGATCCACGCGGGCCTGAAGACCGGCATCATCCGGTCCATGGCCGGCACGGGTGGGGTCGTCACCTCGGCGGGGCTGGTGTTCGCGGCGACGATGGCCGGCATGATGGCGAGCAACCTGACCGTGCTGGCCCAGATGGGCTCGACGATTGCCATCGGCCTGCTGATCGACACCTTCATCGTGCGGTCACTGCTGATGCCGTCCATTGCGACCCTGCTGGGCCGGTGGTTCTGGTGGCCGCAGGTGGTCTATCCCCGTGGGGACAACCACTTCCGCAAGCCGGTCTCGCGGCGGACTCCCCGCGCCGACGATGACGACACCGCGGCGATCCCGGTGTCTACGAGCTAGACCCGGCAGGTCTCCAACCCTGGAGCCACTTACGCCGAGGATTACTGCCAGTATGTGGCTGGAATCTTAGACATAGAGCCTGGCTAGTCAATGGGAAGATGTTGTGGCAGGCCGTAATAGCGGGCATGCCCCTACCGCAGTGCCGATGGGCTGTCGGGCTGGGACAGGTCGACCACCACCTGCAGCGGGAAGATCAACTCGCCGTAGAGGTCGCGGTGCAGCGCATTCCAGTCTCCGACACCATATTTCAGCAGGATCGCCGTCGTCTTGGTCTGCCCCGCCGTGTGGCACACCTGCAGCCAGTCGTCGAGGGCCGATCGAGATCGCTCGGTTGGCAGTGCGAAACTGACCGGTCTATGAGCTACTTCGGTGAGTTTCGGACCAACTGGCAACCGCTGGCTGCGGCCACGGCCGGGCTCAGCGCCGGCTTGAGCCTGAGTGCCTACACGAATGCCGCGATGGGGCCGCAGTTCCTCGCGGCGTTCGGGTGGAGCCGTTCGGAGTTCGCGCTGACCGGGGCAATCACGTTGCTCACCTTCGTCTTCCTCCCGGTCTACGGCCGCCTGGCCGACCTGTATGGGGTGCGCCGGGTCGCGGCCGCCGGTGTCGTCGGATTGCCGCTGTGCTGGATCGCGTACGCGATGATGTCCGGTCCGATCTGGCAGTACTTCGCGATCAACGTCGTCCTCATCGCACTCGGGGTGACCACCACCCCGGCGATCTACAGCCGGCTGGTCGCCACCCGCTTCCAGGCCGCCCGGGGCCTGGCCCTGGCCATTGCAATCTCCGGCCCGCCGCTGTTGGGCGCCGTGGGCTCTCCGGCCCTCGCCGTGATCAACCGGATCTACGGCTGGCGGGCCGGCTGCGTGGCGATCGCCGCCACCATCGCGGTGATCGGCGTCATCGCGCTGGTGCTCATTCCGCGGGGTGACGGGGATGCGTCGCCGTCGGCACGAAAACGCAAGACCGGCAACGATTATCGGGCCATCTGCGGGAGCCGGGTGTTCTGGATCCTGTTGCTCGGCGTGCTGCTGTGCAACCTGTACCACTCGGTGACCACCACTCAACTTGGGATCATGCTGGGTGACGCCGGAGCCGGTGGCGCCGTCGCGGTACTCATCACCGTGTTCGCCACCGCCGTCATCGTCGGCCGCTTCGTCTGCGGGGTGGCCCTCGACCGATTGCCGGCGCAGGTGGTCGCCGCGGTGGCGATGGCTCTGCCGGGACTTGGCTGCCTGCTGGTGGCCTCCCCGTGGGACCACATCGGTGTGTTGACCGTCGCGGTCTGCTGTCTGGGTGCCGCCTGGGGCGCCGAAGGAGATGTGATCGCCTATCTGGTGGCCCGACATTTCAGCCTGGACGTGTACAGCACGGTACTGAGCATCCTGTCCGCGGTGATCGGGGTGTCCTCGGCGCTGGGTGCGGTCGTGCTGAGCCGTATCTTGGCTGCCAGTAACAGCTTTGACGGGTTTCTCGTCCTGGCCGGCGCCGCAGCACTGGTCGGGGGAGGGCTGTTGTTGCTGCTGCGGCGACAGGACGTCGTCTTTACAAATGATCCAGAAAATGTCACGGTGTCCTGATGGACTTCTCCCACGTCGAGCTCTCCGGGGACGACCTGGCGTTCCGCGATGAGCTGCGGGCATTCCTCGCCGAGGTGGTCACCGACGAGGTGATCCAGCGTGATCGCGAGACCGGCGAGAATTTCGACGAGGCAGTGCATCTGGCCCTGGGCGCGGCCGGATATCTGGCCGGAGATTATCGGGCCGAGGCCGACGGCGGGTTCAGCGCGGTCCGGCGCCGGATCTGGGAACTGGAGATCGGCCGGGCCCACACCCCGTGGTTCCACTGGGGCACGACCGCGATGGTGGCGCACACCATGGAGAAGTTCGCCACACCCGAGCTGCTCGACGAAGTGTTGCCGGGTGTGCTGGACGGCAGGCTGCGACTGTGCCTGGGCTACACCGAGCCCGAGGGCGGGTCCGACGTGGCGACCTGCAAGACTCGCGCGGTCCGGGACGGCGACAGTTGGATCGTTAACGGGTCCAAGATGTTCACCTCGAACGCCCACAACGCCCAGTACGTTTTCCTGTTGACCAACACCGATCCGTCGGCACCCAAGCACAAGAGCCTGACGATGTTCCTGGTGCCGCTGGATTCGCCGGGCGTCGAGATCCAACCGATCCGGACCGTCGACGGGGACCGCACCAACATCACCTACTACAGCGATGTCCGGGTGAGCGACCGCTACCGCGTGGGCGAGGTCAACGGCGGGTGGACGGTGCTGCGCGGTGCCCTCGAACTCGAACACGGCACCTTCGAACGCGAGACCCGCGGCCTGCAGAAGCTCGCCACGATGACCGAACACATCACGTTGACGGCCGAGGTGCTCGACCGGGTGGCGGCCGTCGCCCCCGACGACGCGGCATCCCGGTACCGGCTGGGCCGGGCCGTCGCCCGCCTGGAGGCCGCGATGAGCAGTCCGGACATGTACGGCCGCGTGGCCATCGCCCAGACCATGCGCGATATCTCCCCGGACCTGATGGACATCGTCGGCTCGGCCGCGGCCCTGCCCGTCGGGACCGCTGGGGCCGCCGACGACGGCGGTGCCGAATACATCTTCCGGCTGGCCGGCCCGACCGGCATCTACGGCGGAACCCTCGAGGTGTTCCGCAACATGATCGCCCAGCAGGCGCTGGGCCTGGGCCGGCCGAACTACGCTGCGGCGAGGTAGCCCGCAACCCTCGGTACTGTGGCCCGGTGCATCCCTTCGACAAGGCGCTCGACCTCGAAGCAGCCGGCGACGGCCGGTGGCGTGGGCGGACAATCCCCGAGTGGGCCAACATGGTCGGGCCCTTCGGCGGTATCACCGCAGCCTCCCTGGTGCGCGCGGTCGAGCTACACCCGCAACGGCACGGCCAGCCCATCGCGTTGACGGTGAACTATCTGGCCCCCATCGCCGACGGTGAGTTCGAGATCGTCACCCGGTGCGTCAAGACCAACCGCTCCAATCAGCACTGGATCGTCGAACTGAGCCAGGACGGGGAGGCCAAGACCACCGCCACCGCGGTGTTCGGTCTACGGCGCCAGGGCTGGTCGGACACCGAGATCGCCGCGCCCGAGGTGGCCGGACCCGAAGACATCCAGAGATCGGTGCCACCGTTCGGAGTGGTGTGGTTCGACAACTACGACATGCGTTTTGCCGAAGGCGCGATGCCCGACCCCAACGACGAGCCCACCGAATCGGCCGGTTCGACCACGACGCTGTGGGTCCGCAACAACCCGCCGCGGCCACTGGATTTCAGCGCCCTGACCTCGGTGAGCGACATCTTCTATCCGCGGGTGTTCTTGCGGCACGGCCAGTTCGTGCCGGCCGGGACGGTGACGCTCACGGTGTACTTCCACGCCGACGAGGAGCAACTCGCCGCGCAAGGCGATGACTTCGTGCTCGCCACCGCGCGGGCGCACAAGTTCTCCGGCGGCTACTTCGACCAGACTGCGCACCTGTTCGGCCGTGCCGGCGCGCTACTGGCCACCAGCCACCAGTTCGTCTACTTCAAGGCCTGAGGTCGTCGGGCATCGACTGCAGGGCGATCCAGGCGCTCACCCGGGTCTGTGGATCGTCGAGCTTGCCCGGTAGCACCGCCTCGATGGCGGCCAGACGATTGCGCACGGTGTTGCGGTGCAGGCCGAGTTCTTCGGCCACCTTGAGTCGAGAACCGTGATGGCGCAGGAAGCACCGCAGCGTCTCCAGCTGTTCG
>NZ_MBEJ01000053.1 GCF_001953975.1 Mycobacterium sp. NS-7484 | reverse complement strand
AGATCTGCCGCGGGGAGATCGCTAACCGGCATTGCCGCTCTTGTTGGCCGCGGTGCGCGACTTGTTCGCCGCCGTGCGCGCCTTCGTCGGCGCGGCCTTCTTCTCCTCGGCGGCTGGCTTGATCAGTCCGCGCGCCTTGGCATCGGCATCCGACAGCTGCAGCGTGGTTCGCACGCCGTTGATTTCGACGTCGTATCGCTTCACGGGTCCGCCTTTCTGAGTGGGCTTCGGCGGGGGGGTGTCCCCGCCGAAGCCACTGGTGATCAGAGCCACCGCTACGCGGTGAGGTCGACCTGAACGAACGCGGCCGGACGGGTCACGCCGAACGCCAGCCGCTCCTCGGCCAGGATCGCGACCAGGTTCCGCACGAAGAAGTCCGCGTGCGAATCGGTCATGGTGACCGTGGTCTGCTCCCGGTCCCACAGGACCGCCTTGGACCAGTCGCCGAGCAAGCCGGTGCCGGCCGTCTGCGACTCGGACTCGACCACGGGTCGGCCCCACAGCGTGCGGGGGCCGAGGGCCTGCGGTCCGCCGTAGTAGTACCGGTTCTCGCCGTCCTTGAGCAGGTCCAGCGCCTCGGCGTCGGCCGGGTTCAGCACCCACGCCGTCGGGTTCACGCGGCCCACGGTGCGGGCCTTGGTGATCGCCTTGCGGGTCGTGGTGAAGAAGTCCGTCGCCCACGCCTGGGTCTGGATGCCCGAGGTGTTGTTGATGCCGGTGAAGTTCTCACCGGAACCGTTGCCGTTGAGCATCTGATCTTCTTCGGTCTCCGCGATGTCGGCGCGCAGCTCGTCGTTGATCAAACCCTCCAGGGCGGCGACGTCGGCCAGTGCCCGCTTGGTGGCTGGTGCCCACTCGGCGATCGTCTTGACCGGCTCCTGCTTGATCTCGAACGCCCAAGAGCCCTCGGGCTTGTAGCCGCCCCCGGCATTCGGGACCAGCGCGCCGGCCGTTCCCGGAGCGGTCGGAGCGGCCGAGCTTGTCGCTTCGGGCACGACCGCGGCGGCGTTGGTGTGCGAGGTCTCACGCACGTACTCGACCAGATCCGATCCGGTCTTGCGGTTGCTCACCAGATTGCGGATGGTGAGGTCCTTGCGGCCGAGCGTCTCGACGATGTCGGTCCGG
>NZ_MBEJ01000052.1 GCF_001953975.1 Mycobacterium sp. NS-7484 | reverse complement strand
GAACAGAGCGCAGGGCCCGCGTGCTGGGCGCCACCCCGAAACCGGGGGGGGGGGGCGCCCCCCCCCCCCGCCGCCGCCGCGGGGGGGCGGCCCCCCACCCCCGCGCCCCCCCCCGGGGGCCCCCCCCCCCCCGCGCCCCCGCCCGCCGTCAGTCGTTTCCAGCGTCGGGTGAAGCGGCGATGTGGTTCACTACAACCCGGGTTACGTGTGTGGGGGCACATCTGGGACCGACCGGCAGCAGGAGAGGTTGATGATGAGACGTGCGTTGAGCCTGACGCGGGCGATGCTGCTGGCCCTGCTGGCGCCGGTGCTCGGTGCCGGTCTGTGGGCCGTGTCCGCGACGACGGGCGCACCGGCTCGGGCTGACGGAGTCGAATACCTGATGGTGCCGTCGGCGGCGATGGGCCGCGACATCCCGGTGGCGTTCCAGAGCGGCGGCCCCCATGCGGTGTTCCTGCTCGACGCGTTCAACGCCGCACCCGACGTCAGCAACTGGGTCAACGCCGGGCACGCCATGACGACGCTGGCGGGCCGCGGTATCTCGGTGGCTGCGCCGGCCGGCGGCGCCTGGAGTCTGTACACCAACTGGGAGCAGGACGGCAGTAAGCAGTGGGAGACGTTCCTGTCCGCGGAGCTGCCGGACTGGCTGGCCGCCAACAAAGGCCTCGCCCCGAACGGGCACGGCATCGTCGGCGCCGCACAGGGCGGCACCGCGGCAGTGACCCTGGCCGCATTCCATCCCGACCGGTTCCGGTTCGCCGGGTCGCTGTCGGGTTTCCTGACTCCGTCGGCCACCACGATGAACGGTGCGATCACCGCGGGGCTGGCCCAATTCGGCGGCGTCGACAGCTATGGCATGTGGGGAGCCCCACAGCTGGGCCGCTGGAAGTGGCATGACCCCGACGTGCACGTGCAGTTGCTCGCCGATGCCAACACCCGGCTGTGGGTGTACAGCCCGGCCACGCTCACGTGTAGCGACCCGGCCGCGATGATCGGCGTCTGCGATCAGGCCCAGGGCAGCAACCGGGCGTTCTACCAGCACTACCGGGCCGTCGGCGGCAGCAACGGCCACTTCGACATCCCTGCCTCCGGTCAGCATGACTGGGGTAGCTGGGCGCCGCAGCTCGCCTACATGTCGGGTGAATTGGTCGCCACCATCAAGTAGCCGTCCGGGCAGGCCGCCGTAGTGACCAGAATCAGCTGCGCCGGGGCACATTTCACCAGCCGGTACGGTGGAAGCGTGCAGCACACGGTACGGTCGGCCACCCTGGTGGTAGCGGTGTCCGCTGCGTCGTTGCTCACGGGCTGCGATGCGGGCGGTGACATCATGGCGCCCCTCGTGTTGCCCACGTCCCAGGTCGGCGGGGCGCAGCCGCAGGCGGTGTCCGCGCAGCAGGGCCGTACCGGCCGGGTGGCCATCACGTCCCAGCAGCACGTCTATCTCGATGAGCTCAAGGCCGCGGGCATCGATCCGTCCAGTGAGCTGCTGGCATTGTCGATCGGCTCGTACGTGTGCCAGGCCCGCGCTGCGAAGCAGGGCGAGCAGGCGGTGCGGGATTTCGTCCTGCCCCTGGTGCGCAGTGATGTGCGCGACGCGCACTCCGGCCGGGCCGCGCCGAGCGCTGCCGAGATCGATGCCGCCGCCACCGATTACATCCGTATCGCCACCGAACATCTCTGCTGACCGCAGACCACCCAGCCCGTACGCGAGGAGCCCGAGTAACCCATGGCAAAAAACGCCGGCCGCAGGAAGCGTCACCGCATCCTGGCCCTGATAGCCGCTGCGGCAATGGCCCTCGTGGTGGTGCTGGTGGTCGCGGTCGTGGTGATCATCCTGCGTCGTCCGGAGACCCCTTCGGCCCCGCCTTCGGCCGAACCCCCGGCGGGCGTGCCCGGCGGCCCGTCGACGACGCGTAAACCGCGACCAGAGTTCCAGTCCGCGGACTGCCCCGACGTGATGATGGTCTCGATCCCGGGAACCTGGGAGTCCTCGCCCACCGACGACCCGTTCAACCCGACGCAGTTCCCGATGTCGTTGATGTCCAACATCACCCGGCCGTTGGCCGAGCAGTTCGGCCGGGACCGCCTCGAGGTGTACACCGTCCCCTACACCGCCCAGTTCCACAACCCGTTCTCCGCCGACAAGCAGATGTCCTACAACGACAGCCGGGCCGAGGGCATGCGCACCGCGGTCAAGGCGATGACGGAGATGAACGACCGCTGCCCGCTGACCAGCTATGTGATCGCCGGGTTCTCGCAGGGTGCGGTGATCGGCGGGGATCTGGCCAGCGACATCGGTAACGGTCGTGGTCCGGTCGACGAGGACCTGGTGCTCGGGGTGACGTTGATCGCCGACGGCCGCCGCCAGCTCGGTGTCGGGCAGGACATCGGCCCCAACCCGCCGGGCCAGGGTGCCGAGATCACGCTGCACGAGGTGCCGGTGCTGTCCGAGATGGGGCTGACCATGACGGGTCCGCGCCAAGGAGGCTTCGGGGCACTCGACAAGCGGACCAACCAGATCTGCGGCAAGGGCGATCTGATCTGTTCGGCGCCCGAGGAAGCGTTCTCGATCTTCAATCTGCCCAAGACGTTGGAGACGCTGTCGGGCAGCGCGGCCGGACCGGTGCACGCGCTGTACAACACCCCGCAGTTCTGGGTGGAGAACGGACAGACCGCCACACAGTGGACGCTGAACTGGGCCAAGGACCTGGTGGAGAACGCGCCGCATCCCAAGCACGGCTGATCGCGCCGCGCCGGATTTGTCCGGGACCATCACGGTCCCCTAACATTAAGAGAAAAATAAGAGCTTTGCGCGTCCGTCGCGGGTTGTATGTATTCATCAGGTGATCCGTGGGTCCGGAGCGCGCCCGGTACGATCGTCCGGGTTTGGGTACGTACCGGCCGCCGAGTGGCTGCGACGCACCGCCAGTGACGTGCGACAACGCGACGAGTACGGCTCTGACAGGAGAGTTTTAAATGCCGTTCATCAATCCGTTCATCAAGGACGGTCAGATCAAGTTCCCTGACGGCGCCAGCATCGTCGAACACGTCGAGCGCTGGGCCAGGGTCCGTGGTGACAAGCTGGCATACCGCTTCCTGGACTTCTCCACCGAGCGGGACGGCGTCGCCCGCGACCTGACCTGGGCGCAGTTCAGTGCCCGCAACAAGGCCGTGGCCGCCCGGCTTCAGCAGGTCACCCAGCTCGGTGACCGCGTCGCGATCCTGTGCCCGCAGAACCTCGACTACCTCGTCGCCTTCTTCGGCGCGCTCTACGCCGGCCGCATCGCGGTGCCGCTGTTCGACCCGTCCGAGCCGGGCCACGTCGGCCGCCTGCACGCCGTGCTGGACAACTGCCACCCGTCGGCGATCCTGACCACCACCGAGGCCGCCGAGGGTGTGCGCAAGTTCTTCCGCAGCCGGCCGGCCAACCAGCGTCCCCGCGTGATCGCCGTCGACGCGGTGCCCAACGACGTCGCCGCCACGTGGGTCAAGCCGGACCAGCCCGACGAGACCACCATCGCCTACCTGCAGTACACCTCGGGGTCCACCCGCATCCCGACCGGTGTACAGATCACCCACCTGAACCTGGCTACCAACGTCGTGCAGGTGGTCGAGGCGCTCGAAGGCGAAGAGGGTGACCGCGGCCTGTCCTGGCTGCCGTTCTTCCACGACATGGGATTGATCACCGCGCTGCTGGCGCCGATGATCGGCCACTACTTCACGTTCATGACCCCGGCCGCCTTCGTGCGTCGTCCGGAACGCTGGATCCGTGAGCTGGCCCGCAAGGAAGGTGACACCGGCGGCACCATCTCGGTGGCGCCGAACTTCGCCTTCGACCATGCCGCCGCGCGTGGTGTTCCGAAAGACGGCACCCCGCTGGACATGTCGAACGTCAAGGCGGTGCTCAACGGCAGCGAGCCGATCTCGGCGGCCACCGTGCGCCGCTTCAACGAGGCGTTCGGGCCGTTCGGCTTCCCGCCCAAGGCCATCAAGCCGTCCTACGGTCTGGCCGAGGCCACGCTGTTCGTCTCCACCACGCCGAGCTCGGAAGAGCCGAAGATCATCACGGTCGACCGCGACGAGCTCAACAACGGACGCATCGTCGAGGTCGCCTCGGATTCCCCCAAGGCCGTGGCCCAGGCCTCGGCCGGCAAGGTCGGGGTGGACGAGTGGGCCGTCATCGTCGACGCCGAGAGCGCGACCGAGCTGCCCGACGGCCAGGTCGGCGAGATCTGGATCAGTGGCCAGAACATGGGCACCGGCTACTGGGACAAGCCCGAGGAATCTCGTCTCACGTTCCAGAACATCCTCAAGTCGCGTACCAGCCCGTCGCACGCCGAGGGTGCCGCCGACGACGCCACCTGGGTGCGCACCGGCGACTACGGCGCGTTCTACGACGGTGACCTCTACATCACCGGCCGCGTCAAGGACCTGGTGATCATCGACGGCCGTAACCACTACCCGCAGGACCTGGAGTACTCGGCGCAGGAGGCCAGCAAGGCCGTCCGCACCGGGTACGTGGCGGCCTTCTCGGTGCCGGCCAACCAGCTGCCCGACGAGGTGTTCGAAAACGCGCACTCGGGCCTGCACCGCGACCCCGACGACACCTCCGAGCAGCTGGTGATCGTGGCCGAGCGGGCACCCGGCGCGCACAAGCTCGAGGTCGGCCCGATCACCGACGACATCCGGGCCGCGATCGCGGTGCGCCACGGCGTCACGGTGCGCGATGTGCTGCTGACCGCCGCCGGCGCCATCCCGCGTACCTCCAGCGGCAAGATCGGCCGGCGGGCCTGCCGCTCGGCGTACCTCGACGGATCGCTGCGCAGCGGCAAGATCGCCAACGCGTTCCCCGACGAGACGGACTGAGCCTCAACCAGGCATCTGCTGCCCGGCGCCCCCGCACGACGAAGGTGACTTGAACATGGATGACACCCAAAGCAATTCGAATCTTCCAGAAGGCACCGGGGCGCCGGCGTCGCGCCCTGACCTGACGGTCAACGAGATGCGCGAGTGGCTGCGCAAGGCGGTGGCCAACGCCACCGGACAGTCACCGGACGCGATCGACGAAACCACGCCGCTGATCGAGCTGGGCCTGTCCTCGCGCGACGCGGTGGCCATGGCCAGCGACATCGAGGACCTCACCGGTGTGACGCTGACGGCCACCGTGCTGTTCCGGCACCCGACCATCGAGTCGCTGGCCAGGGTGATCATCGAGGGCGAACCCGAACCCGAGGACACCGGTGACGAGGACTGGTCGCGCGAACGCGATGTGGAAGACATTGCGATCGTCGGTGTGGCCACCCGGTTCCCGGGTGACCTGAACACCCCGGACCAGATGTGGGAAGCACTGCTGGCCGGCAAGGACTGCATCACCGACCTGCCCGAGGGCCGGTGGGAGGAGTTCCTCGACGAGCCGCGGATCGCCGAACGCGTCGGCAAGGCCCGCACCCGTGGTGGCTACCTGTCCGACATCAAGGGTTTCGACTCCGAGTTCTTCGCGCTGTCGAAGATGGAAGCCGACAACATCGACCCGCAGCAGCGCATGGCGCTGGAGCTGACCTGGGAAGCGTTGGAGAACGCCCGGATTCCGGCGTCGAGTCTGCGCGGCGAGAGCGTCGGGGTGTACATCGGCAGCTCCACCAACGATTACAGCTTCCTGGCGATGAGCGATCCGTCGATCGCCCACCCCTACGCCATCACCGGCACGGCGAGCTCGATCATCGCCAACCGGGTGTCCTACTTCTACGACTTCCGCGGGCCATCGGTGGCGGTGGACACCGCGTGCTCGAGCTCGCTGGTCGCCGCCCACCAGGGTGTGCAGGCGCTGCGCTCGGGTGAGGCCGATGTCGCGGTGGTCGGTGGCGTCAACGCGCTGATCACCCCGCTGGTGACGGTCGGCTTCGACGAGGTCGGTGGCGTGCTGGCGCCGGACGGCCGGATCAAGTCCTTCTCGTCGGACGCCGACGGCTACGCCCGCTCCGAAGGCGGCGGCATGCTGGTGCTCAAGCGAGTTTCCGATGCCCGCCGGGACGGCGACCAGATCCTGGCCGTCATCGCCGGTAGCGCGGTCAACCACGACGGCCGGTCCAACGGCCTGCTCGCCCCGAATCCCGATGCGCAGGAAGCGGTTCTGCGTAAGGCGTACAAGGACGCCGGGATCAACCCGCGCAGCGTCGACTACATCGAGGCGCACGGCACCGGCACCATCCTGGGTGATCCGATCGAGGCCGACGCGCTGGGTCGGGTGGTCGGCCGCGGCCGCGATGCGGACAAGCCCGCTCTGCTGGGTGCGGTGAAATCGAACCTGGGCCACCTGGAATCGGCGGCCGGTGCGGCCAGCCTGGCCAAGATGGCGTTGTCGCTGCAGCACGGCAAGCTGCCGCCGTCGATCAACTACGCCGGGCCCAACCCGTACATCGACTTCGACAAGGAACACCTCAAGGTCAACGACACCGTCTCGGACTGGCCGCGTTACAGCGGCCACGCCGTCAACGGGGTGTCCGGCTTCGGCTTCGGCGGGGCCAACGCGCACCTGGTGTTGCGCGAGGTGCTGGCCTCGGATCTCGTTGAGCCCGAGCCGGTTTCGGAGCCGACGGAGGACAAGTCGGCGTCCGCCGACGCCGACGCCGTGTACGTCGGTGGTGTGCGGATGGACGAGTACGGCGAGTTCATTCACGACGACGATGAATCGGGTGGCGGCGATGGCGAATATCCCGCGTATGACGAGGAGAATTACGAACTCCCCGGCCTGACCGATGAGGCCAAGCGGCTGATCGAGGCGGCCCGCGCGGAGCTGGCCGCTGCCGACGCCGAGAACCCCGTCAAGAAGGTTGTGCCGCTGGCGGTTTCGGCGTTCCTGAGCTCGCGCAAGAAGGCCGCGGCGGCGGAGCTGGCCGATTGGATCGACAGTGAAGAGGGCCGGGCGTCGTCGCTGGAATCCATCGGGCGCTCGCTGTCGCGGCGCAACCACGGCCGGTCGCGGGCCGTGGTGCTGGCCCATGACCATGATGAGGCGATCAAGGGCCTGCGGGCCGTCGCCGAGGGCAAGCAGCATCCGAGCGTGATCTCGTCGGATGGGCCGGTGACCAACGGCCCGGTGTGGGTGCTGGCCGGTTTCGGTGCGCAGCACCGCAAGATGGGCAAAGAGCTGTACCTGCGCGAGCCGGTCTTCGCCGAGTGGATCGACAAGGTCGATGCGCACATTCAGGACGAGCGCGGGTACTCCATCGTCGAGCTGATCCTCGACGACGCGATCGACTACACCAACGAGACCTGCGAATACCCCATCGAAGTGGTCCAGACGGTGATCTTCGCCATCCAGGTCGCGCTCGGCGAGTTCCTCAAGGCTCACGGCGCCAAACCCGGTGCGGTGGTGGGTCAGTCGCTCGGTGAGGCGGCCGCAGCCTACTTCTCCGGCGGCCTGAGCCTGGCCGACGCCACCCGCACCATCTGCTCGCGTGCCCACCTGATGGGCGAGGGCGAGGCGATGCTGTTCGGCGAGTACATCCGGCTGATGGCCTTGGTCGAGTACTCGGCCGACGAGATCAAGACGGTGTTCGCCGACTACCCGGGCCTTGAGGTGTGCGTGTACGCCGCCCCGACCCAGACCGTGATCGGCGGTCCGCCCGAGCAGATCGACGCGATCATCGCCCGGGCCGAAGCCGAGGGCAAGTTCGCCCGCAAGCTGCAGACCAAGGGCGCCAGCCACACCCAGCAGATGGACCCGCTGCTGGGTGAGCTGTCCGCGGAAATCCAAGGCATCGAAGCGCATCCGCTGCAGACGGCGTACTTCTCCACCGTGCACGAGGGCAAGCTGATCCGCGCCGGCGCCGAGCCGATCCACGATGTGGAGTACTGGAAGAAGGGGCTGCGGCACAGCGTCTACTTCACCCACGGCATCCGCAATGCGGTGGACAACGGACACACCACGTTCCTGGAGCTCGCGCCGAACCCCGTGGCGCTCATGCAGGTGGGGCTGACCACCGCGTCGGCCGGATTGCATGACGCGCAGCTGATCCCGACCCTGGCCCGCAAGCAGGACGAGGTCACCTCGATGGTCACGGCCATGGCGCACCTTTTCGTGCACGGCCACGATCTGGATTTCCGGACGCTGTTCCCGCGTCGCTCGACCGGCCTGGCCGGTGCGCTGGACTTCGCGAACATCCCGCCGACGAAGTTCAAGCGCAAGCCGCACTGGCTGGAGGCGCACTTCACCGGTGACAGCTCGGCCGTCATGCCCGGCAACCACGTCGCGACGCCGGACGGCAAGCACGTCTGGGAGTACGTGGGCAAGGACACCGATCTGGCCGCGCTGGTGAAAGCCGCTGCCGCGCAGGTGCTTCCGGATGCCAAGCTGACGGCGTCCGAGCAGCGCGCGGTGCCCGCCCAGGGTTCGCGCCTGGTCACCACGCTGACCCGGCATCCGGGTGGTGCCTCGGTTCAGGTGCATGCCCGGATCGATGAGAGTTTCACGCTGGTCTACGACGCGATCGTGACCCGCGGTGGTGCGGCCACGGCCCTGCCGACCGCGGTCGGCGCCGGTGTTGTCGCCGAACAGGTTTCGGCTGCACCGGCCCTGGCCGAGCCGGAGCCCGAGGATGATGCGGAGATTCTGTCCGACAACCTCACCAAGGGCGCCGGCATGGGCGCCGGCTTCGAGAAGTGGTCGCCGGATTCCGGTGAGACCGTCGCGCAGCGACTGGGCACCATCGTCGGCGCGGCCATGGGTTACGAACCCGAGGACCTGCCGTGGGAGGTGCCGCTGATCGAGCTGGGCCTGGATTCCCTGATGGCGGTGCGGATCAAGAACCGCGTCGAGTACGACTTCGACCTGCCGCCGATCCAGCTGACGGCGGTCCGCGACGCCAACCTGTACAACGTCGAAGAGCTCATCAAGTACGCGATCGAGCACCGCGACGAGGTCGATCAGATCGCCGAGTCCCAGAAGGGTAAGACGGCCGAGGAGATCGCCGCCGAGCAGTCCGAGCTGTTGGGTGGTGCGTCCACGGTCGCCGAGCTGGAGGCCAAGCTGGCCGAGGCGAGCGGAGCGACGGGGGAGGACGGTGGGCCGGATCCGGCTGCCGAAGCCGCCGCCACCGAAGGTCTGGAGATCCCCCCGCCGCCCACCGATCCGAATGGCCCGGCCATCCCGGCCCCGCCGTCGGATCCGTCGGGACCGTCGGCTCCAGTCGGCCCCAGCAAGGCCACCGCGGCCGCGGCCGCGGCCAAGGTGCTGACCCAGGAGGCGGTCACCGAGGCGCTGGGTGCCGACGTGCCCCCGCGTGATGCGGCCGAGCGGGTCACCTTCGCCACGTGGGCCATCGTCACCGGCAAGTCGCCGGGCGGCATCTTCAACGAGCTGCCGTTCGTCGATGTCGAGACCGCGACGAAGCTGTCCGAGCGGCTCTCTGAGCGTGCCGAGGGCACCGTGACGGTCGATCAGGTCCGGGCGGCCAAGACCATCGAAGAGCTGTCGACGATCGTGCGCGATCAGCTCGAAGAGGGTGTGGTCGATGGATTCGTGCGTACGTTGCGGGCACCGAAACAAGGCGGCTCGCAGGTGCCGCTGTTCGTGTTCCATCCGGCCGGTGGATCCACGGTCGTCTACGAGCCGTTGATGAAGCGCCTGCCCGCCGACACCCCGGTGTACGGCATCGAGCGAGTCGAGGGCTCGATCGAGGAGCGCGCGGCCGAGTACGTGCCCAAACTGCTGGAGATGCACAAGGGTCCGTTCATCTTGGCTGGCTGGTCACTGGGCGGGGCGCTGGCCTATGCCTGTGCGATCGGCCTCAAGCAGGCCGGCGCCGATGTCCGTTTCGTCGGGCTGATCGACTGCGTGCGCCCCGGTGAGCCGATCGATCAAAGCCAGGCCGGCATGCGGGCCCGCTGGGACCGCTACGCCCGGTTCGCCGAGCGCACCTTCAACGTCGAGGTTCCCGAGATCCCCTACGAGGAGCTGGAGAAGCTCGACGACGAGGGCCAGGTGAAGTTCGTCCTGGAGGTCGTCGCGCAGAGCGGCGTGCAGATCCCCGGCGGGATCATCGAGCATCAGCGCACGTCGTACCTGGACAACCGGGCGCTGGACACCATCGAGATCCAGCCCTACGACGGCCACGTCACCCTCTACATGGCCGACCGGTACCACGATGACGCCATCGTGTTCGAGCCCGCGTACGCCACCCGTAAGCCCGACGGAGGCTGGGGCGACTACGCCTCGGATCTGGAGGTCGTGCACATCGGGGGTGAGCACATCCAGGCGATCGACGAGCCGTACATTGCCAAGGTTGGTGCCCACCTGAGTGAGGCGATCAACCGTATCGAGAGCGAAGCGACAATGTCGACTGCGGAGAGCGAGAGCAAGTGACGAACAAGACCACCGCTGAACTGCTGGCGGAGCTCCGCGAGAAGCTGGAGATCGCTGCCGATCCGGGCGACGAGAAGGCCAAGGCCCGTCGGGACAAGAAGGGAATTCCGTCCGCACGGGCCAGGATTCACGCTCTGCTCGACCCGGGCAGCTTCCTGGAGATCGGCGCTCTGGCCAAGACGCCGGGGGATCCGAACGCATTCTTCGGCGACGGCGTGGTCACCGGGCACGGCACCATCAACGGTCGTCCGGTCGGTGTGTTCAGCCACGATCAGACGGTGTTTCAGGGCTCGGTCGGTGAGATGTTCGGCCGCAAGGTGGCCCGGCTGATGGAGTGGGTGGCCATGGTGGGCTGCCCCATCATCGGCATCAACGACTCCGCCGGCGCCCGTATCCAGGACACCGCGACCTCGCTGGCCTGGTACGCCGAGCTCGGCCGCCGGCACGAGATGCTGCGCGGGCTGGTTCCCGAGATCTCGCTGATCTTCGGCAAATGCGCCGGCGGCGCGGTCTATTCGCCGATCCAGACCGACCTGCTGGTGGCCGTGCGCGATCAGGGCTACATGTTCATCACCGGCCCGGACGTGATCAAGGACGTCACCGGCGAGGAGGTCACCTTCGACGAGCTCGGCGGTGCCGATGTGCAGGCCCAGCGCGGCAACATCCACAAGGTGGTCGAGTCGGAGGCCGCGGCCTACCAGTACGTGCGCGACTACCTGAGCTTCCTGCCGTCGAACCACTTCGACAATCCGCCGATCATCAATCCCGGCCTGGAGCCGGAGATCACGCCGCATGATCTTGAGCTGGATTCCATCGTGCCGGACGCCGACAACATGGCCTACGACATGCACGAGATCCTGCTGCGGATCTTCGACGACGGCGATGTTTTCGAGATCGCCGATCAGCGTTCTCCCGAGCTGATCACCGCATTCGCCCGGGTGGACGGTCACCCGGTCGGGGTGGTCGCCAACCAGCCGATGAACATGTCGGGGGCCATCGGCAACGAGGCCTCGGACAAGGCGGCCAGCTTCATCCGCTTCTGCGACTCCTACAACCTGCCTTTGGTTTTCGTGGTCGACACCCCCGGCGCCATGCCGGGTGTGGCCGAGGAGACCGGCGGCATCATCAAGCGTGGTGGCCGGTTCTTCAACGCCATCGTCGAGGCCGACGTGCCGAAGGTGACCGTGATCATCCGCAAGGCCTACGGCGGCGGGTATGCGGTGATGGGTTCCAAGCAGCTGACGGCCGACTTGAACTATGCCTGGCCCACCGCGCGCATTGCGGTGATCGGTGCCGAAGGGGCGGCACAGCTGCTGGTCAAGCGGTTCCCGGATCCGACTGCGCCGGAGGTGCAGAAGATCCGCGCGGACTTCATCAAGGGCTACAACGACAACATGGCCACGCCGTGGATCGCGGCCGAGCGCGGGTACATCGACGGCGTCATCCAGCCGCACGAGACCCGCTTGCTGCTGCGCAAGTCGCTGAAGCTGTTGCGGGACAAGCAGAACGGTCCCAAGGTTCAGCGCAAGCACGGCCTGCTGCCGCTGTAGTTTGCCTCGGCCGACAATCGCACAGCCTTACTCACAAGCGTGTAATTCGTTTGCACACTTGCTGACCACGAGCGACGCCCCGCCTGGGATAATTTATCCACAAGTTATCCACAGGTGGCGGGAGTTGGCTGGGCGCTCAGTTGGCTAGGCTGACGGTGAAGGGGGCGCCGATGGGTACGGCAGTAGTGGTGGGCAGTGGACCGAACGGACTTGCGGCCGCGATCGTGTTGGCCCGCGCGGGTCACGAGGTCACCGTGCTGGAGGCCGCCGACGAGATCGGCGGGGGAGTGCGCTCCGGCACTCTTGAGGGTGTCGTGGTCGATCATTGCGCGGCGATCCACCCGATGGCCGTCGCCTCGACATTCTTGGCCGACCTCGAGCTGGAGCGGCACGGATTGCGTTGGCGCTGGCCCGAAATCGACTGTGCGCATCCGCTTGACGACGGTGGCGCCGGTCTGCTGTACCGCAGTGTCGAGCAGACCGCGGCCGGGCTCGGCATCGACGGCCCACGCTGGCGGGCGGTGTTCGGTGGCCCCTCGGCCCGATTCGACACCCTGGCCGACGACGTCATGGGCCCGCTGCTGCGCATCCCGGCGCACCCGTGGGCGTTGGCCCGATTTGGTGCCCCCACAGTTCTGCCCGCGGCGGTGTTCGCGCGCATCTTCCGGACTCCGGCTGCCCGGGCGTTGTTCGGCGGCGTTGCGGCCCATACGTTCCGGCCGCTGCACTACCCGATGACCTCGGCGATCGGTCTCGGGATCCTCACCGCCGGGCACCGGCACGGCTGGGCTGTGGCCGAGGGTGGTTCTCAAGCGATCACCAACGCGCTGGCGTCAGTGCTGGCCGAGCTCGGTGGCAAGATCCACACCGGGACCGCGATCGCCAGTGCGGCCCAACTGCCCCAAGCCGACATCACCATGTTCGATCTCGCCCCGACGGCGGTCGCCGACATCCTCGGTGACCGGATGCCGCGTCGGGCGGCCCGCGGCTACCGCCGATTCCGCTACGCCCCCGGCGCTTTCAAGGTCGACTTCGCGATCCGCGGCCCGGTGCCGTGGACGAACCCGGACGTGGGCCGGGCCGGCACCGTGCATCTGGCCGGTGACTTCGACGAGATCGCGGCCACCGAACGTGACATCCATGCCGGACGCATGCCGCGTCGGCCGTTTGTTCTGGTGGGCCAGCAGTATGTGGCCGACCCTGGGCGTTCGGCCGGTGACATCAATCCGATCTACGCCTATGCCCATGTGCCGCACGGGTTTACCGGCGACGCCACCGCGGCCATCATCGCGCAGTTCGAACGGTTCGCGCCCGGGTTTGCCGATCGGATCGTCGGCACCGCCGTGCGATCGACCACGGAGCTGTCGGTGTACAACCGGAATTACGTCGGCGGCGACATCTGCACCGGCGCCAAGGACATCCGTCAGTTGACGTTCGGGCCGCGGATCACCTTGGCGCCCTATGACGTCGGCATCCCGGGCATGTACATCTGCTCGGCGGCCACCCCGCCCGGTCCGGGCGCGCACGGCATGTGCGGCGCCCATGCCGCGACTCGGGCGCTGGCGCAGCTGCGCACCCGCTAGACACAGCGCCGATTTCCACCGCAGGGCTGCGATATTCGCGTCGCAACAACCCTGAGGTGGAAACCGGCGGTGGTGAGGCTACGGCTTGATGCGGATCTTCCCCGGCGTGTAGAGCCCGGAATGCGTTGCGGTGCCCAGCTCGATCTCGGCCGGCGTCGCGTCGACGATCGTGTCGAACTTACGCAGCGAGCCCCAGTCCCGGCCCCAGTCCTTGTTCAGGTAGGTGGCCATCACATGCTGGCGCAACAGCAGGTCACTGATGCCCAGCAGGCCGCCGTTGATGCCGTCCTCCCAGGTGTCGGTGTCCTTCATCTTGGCGTTGTAATCCGGGGTGATGCGGAACTTCGGCACCTCGGTGACGCCGTTGGCGTGCAACATGGGCTGCTGGCACGGGAAGGCCAGGCCGACCGCCCAGTCCATCAGCACCGGCTGCTCGGAGCCAACGTACTCCTGGACGGTCTTGACCTCGGGCACCCGGGGCGGGGTGACCGCGATCCAGTCCCCGAGAGACAGCGACTTGTCCTCGGCGACGACCCGGACATACGTTGCGTCCGATGGGATCTCGTCGCGGTCGAACCGAAGGTTGCGCCAGGAGGGGATGGGGCCCAGGTCGTAGGGCACCACGCGACCGGCCGGCACCGGCGCGCCGTCGGGACCGGTGCGCCCGTACTCCAGCTCGACGGCCTGGCCCTCGGTGCGGCCGTTGAAGATGCTGTTGCCGGTGATGGTTCCGGCCGCGGTGACCACGACCAGCGGATGAGCGTCGTCGCGTGCGGGCAGTTGGTACCACGCCGAGGTGAGCTTGCTCTCCTGCTGGGCGGGGCCCTCGACGTAGCTGCCGGCCAGCGGCACACGCGCGGGATCGAGTCCGTAAGGCAGGGGAACGGTCGATCCGTTGACACCCGGCGCCTTCAGCTCGACCGGGGCATCCCAGTCGGCATCGATGCCCGGCATCGGCACGGTGATCCGGATCGCCTCGGCGACAATGTGATCCGGAACGCCGTTGGGCGTGAACCCGGTCGGCGCAGCACCGCCCAGCGGACCCAGCGGACCGTAGTCGCCCGGTACGGGGGTGAGGAATCCGGCGTTGGTGTCCGGTTCGACGAGGACGTCGTCGGCCAGGCCGCAGCCGCCGGCGAAGGCCCGCAGGTTCGACGAGGCATTGGAGTAGGTGCCCTCCTGCCGCACCACCCCGTAGAGCATCGAGCCGACGAACACCACCACCATGAGGCCGGCGGCCAGCGGCACCGGCGCGGCGGTCAGCGCGCGGGTCAACCGCCCCTCGGCCGAGGGGCGCAGGTGTAGCCAGTAGGCCCACAGGGCGGCGATGACGAACAGCGCAAAGAAGATGGCGCTGACCGTGATTCCGCCGATGTTTGGCTTGTCGTTGTTGAACGGCACGCCGTAGCTGGATACGTACCACCAGCCGTTGGTGCTGGCGAAGCACAGGGCGAGCACGAACAACACCGCCGAGGTGAAGGCCATCCGGTTGCGTGCCGAGCGCAGCACCGCAGGTCCGGCCAGCACTGTGACCACCGCGGCCATCGCGGCACCCACCGCGGCGAACAGGCCGAAGTGGTGCACCCACTTGGTGGGGGCGAACTGCAGGAAGAAGATCGTGGCGAAGATGATGCCCATCAGCCGCCAGACCGGGCCGCGGGCCACACCGGGAACCCGCTTGCGCCGCAACATGATGAACAGCGAGGCGAACAGGCTCAGCGCGGTGATGATGAAGCCGAACCGGCGCGACAGGGAGCCGTCCACGGTCGGCAGGATCAGGTAGTAGTAGCGCAGGTTCTCGGTGTACCACTCCTGTGCGGGCCCGATCGCGGTGCGAATCCTGGTGGCTTCCAACACGGTCGCGAAGGTCTGGTCGGCGAACACCACACACAGGATCACCGTGCCTGCGGCCAACAGTGGCAGCACCAGCGGCCACACGCCGAGGATGCGCCCGCGACGCACCAGGATGCGCAGCATCGGACGGCCGCCGGCCACCAGGGCGGCCACGGCGATCAGCCCGGTCGGCTGGATGCCGAGGGTGAACGCGGCCGAGATGATCGCCAGCGCAGCCGGAGTGAGCCGGCCGGAGATGATGGCCCGTTCGATCAGCACGTAGGTGATCAGCGCGCCGGTGGCGATCTGGCCCTCGGGACGCAGGCCGTTGTTGAACGGCATCCAGGCCGCCAGGAGCACCAGACCCGCCGCCCACAGTGCCGGTTTCGAGGCGATCACCGCGGGCCCGAGGCGCGGCAGCACCTCGCGGGACAGCAGCAGCCAGCACACCACTCCGCACACCAGGTCAGGCAGCCGCATCCAGATGCTGGCGTCGCTGATGTGGGTCATCAGGGCCAGCACGTTGTAGTACCAGCCGAACGGGTCTTCGGGACTGCCGAACCACCGGAAGTAGTTCGACATGTAGCCGGCGTGGTCGGCCACCCGCGCCATCTGGAGCTGGTAGCCGTCGTCGGAGGAGTTGGCGCCGATGATGTGCCACAGCAGGAACCCGCCGACCACCACCACGTCGACCGCACTGAATGTGCGCCAGCGCGATGGGATCACGCGGTGCATCCGTCGCCCGTCGAGCCGGTCGAGGCGCCACAACGCCAGCACCGCGATCACGGTGGTGGCGATCCCGAGCAGGATCGCCAGCAGCTTCAGGACGGTGGGCTTGGAGGTGAACCGGGTGTCGAGCGTCGCCGAAAGCGAAAGGCCTTGTGGCGCCGGGCCACTGAGTTCGGTGAAGACTCCGACGATCTGCGGCCGCAGGTTCGGGTCGGCGAAGCCGGTGCGCATCTCTTGGCCGTTGGTATCGGTCAACCCGACGAACGTGGCGAAGGTACCGTCCTCCGACGAGGTGATCTCGATGCGTTCACACGCGGCGGCTTTCTCCCGCGGCACGCTGGCGATCACCACGTTGCGGTCCGTGATGTCGACGCGCTTGCTGTTGACGTTGACGAACAACGCGTTGAGCGCGGCCTGCCTGCCTTCCTTGGGAGCGGTGCCCAGCACCATGGCCCCCTCGGGCGGAACGGACCGGATCACCTCACAGGGCACCGTGACCGACATGGTGGCCGGGGTCTGGGCGATCAGCGGTGCGGTGACGTTGTTCAGCTCGCCCTGTTGGGGCCAGTTGAGCGTCGCGGTGGTCTGTACCACCGGCAGCAGCGGCGTGGCCACCGCGCACAGAAAGCCGATGAGCCCGGCGATCATCGCGACCCAGCGGGCCACCTTCACGTCCTTGTCGGCGCGATGTTCACGCACGGTGGTGGTCATGGCAGGGCCCGGATCGGTCCGGGCCGGCTGAAGCCGAACACTCGCTGAGTTCCTTCATCGATGTTGGCGACGGGCGCTTGGCCGGGCGGCACCACCGGGTCGTATTTCTCGATCGAACCCCAGTCTCGATACCAGTCGTCACGTAGATACGTCGGGATGGTCGACGTGCGCAACAGTGCCTGGATGAAGAGGAAGGGGCCACCCTTCTGGGCGGACTGCCACATGTTCGACGACACCACCACTTGCTTGACGTTGGGAAGGATGCGGTATTCCGGCAGCTCGGCCACGCCGAGGTGTTCGGAGAAGGGGCGCTGGCAGGGGAAGTTCGCGGCGGTCGCGATGTCCATCAGCACCGGGGTCTGTGAGCCGAGGAATTCCTGCGCGGTCTGCAGGGTCGGCACCCGCGGCGGGGTGAATCCGAACCACTGGTCATCGCTCAGGTTCGGATCGTCGGCGACGATCCGGGCCACGTTGGCCTCCGGCGGCGCCCAGGCCAGCGGGAATCTCAGGTTGCGCCAGGCGTATTGGGCGAACACGTCGATCGGCTGGACCGAGTTGAGTGCCTCGAAGCTGCCGTCGGGGCGGTGCACGCCCCACTGCAACTTCAGGGATTGGCCGTAGTGGAACTCGTGTTCCTCGTCGTAGTACCAGATGGCGCCGGCTGCGGCGACCGTGACCAGCGGGCGGTCCGGGGTGCGGGGCGGCAGTTGGTACCAGGCCGAGGTGGCCTTGGCCGCGAGGGTGTTTTCCTTGTAGCTGCCCATCACCGGGGTGCGGGCGGGGTCGAGGCCGAACGGCAGGAACACCCGGGAGCCGTTGACGCCGACGGGTCCATACCCGCCGCCGGTGCCCGCGGCGTACGCGATGCCGACGTTGGGTTTGTTGGGCGAGCCGTCGGAGTTGACGGTGCCCGGGTTGGCCACCACCGGCTTGGGTGGCTCGAGGGTGTCACTGATGCCGTTGGGGGTAAACCCGACCGGGTTCGCCCCACCCAGGGGCCCGTACTCGCCGTAGGTCTGACCCGGAACCGGTTTCAGCATCCCGGCATTCGTATCGGCCTCGACGAGCACGTCGTCGGCCATGGCGCAGCTGTCCGCCGACAGCCCCGAGCTCAGCGCGCGCACGTTGGCCGCCGCGGTGGTGTAGACGGGATAGCGCTGGACGAAGCCCTTGGCCATCGACCCGACCTCGAGCACCACCATGATGACGGCGACCACGAGCAGCGGGGTGGAGGCCAGGACCCGGTTGCGCCGGGTGTTGGCCACTTCGGTGTGCCCGGCGTAGTCGATGCGGAAGTGCAGCCAGCCGGCCAGCACCGCGGTGACGATCGCCAGGAACAGGAACAGCGTGGTGACGGGTTGGCCGACGATCACCGGTTGACGGTCGAACCACGGCACCCCGTAGTTGCCGATGTAGAACCAGCCGTTGGTGCCGGAGGTGGCCCAGGCCAGGACGAACAGCAGCGCGGTGACGTAGAGCGCGAGGTTGCGTCGGCTGTGCAGGCCCACCAGCGCGAAGGCGAACGCCGTGACCGCGCCCAGCGCACCGGCCAACCCGGCGAAGGCACCGAACTGTACGGCCCACTTGGTCGGGGTGAAGGTGAGCAGCAGCAGGCCCGCGGCGGTGGTGCCGAGCAGACGCCACACCGGCCCGCTGGCCAGCCCGGGGACCAGGCCCTTGCGCAGCAGCACCGCGATCATGCCGAACAGGCACAGCAGCATGATCAGCACGGCGAACCGCCGGGTCAGCGAGGAGTCCACCGAATCTTCGACGGTCAGGAAGTAGTAGCGCAGGAACTCCTGGTACCAGGAGATGGTCGGGCCGACGGTGTACTTGATCCGGGCCGATTCCGCGACGGTGGCCAGCGTCTGGTCCCGGAACACCACGACGAATACCAGGGCGGCCGAGCCGGCCAGGGTCGCCAGTGCGGGCAGGCCGATGCATCGGCTGCGAATCACCGCGAGCACCGACCGGGCCCCGATCAGCAGGGGCGCCAGCGCGATCAGGCCCTGCGGGGCCAGGGTGACGCTGAAGGCCGCGACGATGATGGCCAGACAGGTGGGCCACAGGCGGCGGGTGGCGATCGTATTTTCCACGAGCGCCCACACCGCGAGCACACCGAAGGCGATCAGCGGTTCGGGGCGCAGGCCGTTGTTGAACGGCAGCCAGGCGGCCAGGAACACCGCGCCCGCGGTCCACATCGTGACCCGGTTGAGGGCGACGCGGCGGCCGAGCCGGGGCAGCACCCAACGGCTCAAGAGCAACCAGGTGCCGATGGCGGCCAGCGTTGCCGGCACCCGCATCCACACGCTCGCGGTGCTGATCGAGGCGAAGTGGGCCAGCACGGACTGATACCAGTCGAACGGGGCCTCGGTGGCGCCGAAGTAACGGAAGTAGTTGGCGGTGTAGCCGGCGTCGGCCGACACCCGCGCGATGGTCAGGTTGTAGCCGTCGTCCGAGGAGATGGCGCCGATCAGGTGCCACAGCACCAGGCCGCCGATGACGCCGATGTCGGCGATCCAGGTGGCGACCGGGACCTTGACGAACCGTCGCCACGCGCCGCGCACGCGATGGGTGCTGCGGCGGTCCAACACGGCCAGCGCCACGATCGAGGCCACCACGCACAGCACGCCGAGGGCCATGACCAGCAGCTTGAGCGGGGTCGGTGAGGTGATGAAGCGGGTGTCGACGTCGACGCGGGCGCTCAACCCGGGCTGCGGCGCCACCTTCAGATCGGTGAACAGACCGGCGACCTGAGGCTTCTTCTCGACGGCCGCGGTGCCGGTGGCACCGGGGATGCCGATGAAGTCGGCGCCGACACCGCCAAGGTTGGCCCACACGTGCAGGGCGCTGCAGCCGCCGGCGGCGATCGCGTCGCGGGGGGCCACGGCGGCCACCGAGTCGCGGAAGGCGACCACCACGGTGTCGGCGTTGGCCCGCACGAACAGGCCGTTGCGGCTGGCGTCGATGCCGCCCGGCGGGATGGTGGAGAACACCAGACCGCCCGCGGCGGGCAGGGTCGCGATCGCGGTGCAGGGGATGGAGACGTCGAGCGACAGCGGCGCACCCGACACCAGCGGGGCCGTCACCGCGGTGATGTTGCCTTCGGCGTCGGTGCCCTGCGGCCACTGGATGGTCGCGGTGGTCTGCTTGACGGGCAGCAGTGGCACCAGGGCACACAGCACCACGCCCGCGATGCCCGCGATGACGGCGATCAGGCGTGCGATGCTCACAACACGGTCGGTTGGTTCATCGGAAGGCACGAGGCTCGATGTTATGCGACCCGTATGTGAACGCCCTTTTGCCCTACCGCGGGCTCAGCAGTGTTGTCCCAGCTGTGTCCTAACTGTGTCGCAGCGGAGCCGGGCTCCACAGTCCACTGCGGATCGCGGTGCCCAGGTCCAGACGGGCGGGTCCGGCGTCGGGATACCACGGTGTGAGCCGTTGCAACGATCCCCAGTCCCGGAACCAGTCGTCGCGCAGATAGGTCGGCACGCTCGACGGCCGCAGCAACAGTTCGGAGATGCCCAGCGGGCCGCCGCCCAGGTAGTCCATCACCGGGGAGTTGGCCTCGGCGCCGAAGCGGTCCGGCAGGATCCGCCACTTGGGCACCTCGGTGACGCCGTACTGGTGGCCGAACGGCCGCTGGCACGGGAACGCCAGGCCCACCAGCCAGTCCAGCAGCACGGGGTCGGACGAGCCGACGACCTCCTGCAGGGTCCGCAGCTGCGGGATGCGCGGCGGGGTCACCGCGATCCAGTGCTGGGGAGCCAGGTCGTCGTCGGAGGCGACCAACCGGATCTGGGTGGCCTCCCGCGGGATGGCCGCCATCGGGGCCCGCAGGTTGCGCCAGGCCGGGGCGGCGCCCACGTCGGCAAATCCGATGCCGCCGCCCGGCTTGTTCTCCGCGGCCTGCTCGTCGGTGGCGTACTGCACCACGACCTCGCCCGGATCGAAGCGGCCGGCGGCCGAGACCACCAGCAGCGGGCCGGCCTTGTCGCGGTCAGGGAGCCGGTACCAGGCCGAGCGCATGATGGCGGGCTGCTGGGTGCCGGCCCGCCAGCTGCCGAGCACCGGGGTGGTGGCGGGGTCGAGTCCGTAGGGCAGCCGGGCGCGTGATCCGTTGACGCCGGCGGCCGCGGTGGTGCCGCCTTCGGTGCCCACCTCGCTGCCCGTGACGGTGCCGGAGTCGCTGTCGGCGAAGTTGTCCGAGCCGGGCTGCTCCATCACCGGGTCGGCCGAGACGTCCGAAGGAATGCCGTTCGGGCCGAATCCCTGTGCGGTGACCGCGCCGAGCGCTTGACCGGGCGGCTCGCTGATGGGGGCCAACATGCCGGCGTTGGCGTTCTCCTCGACCATCACGTCGCTGGCCAGCCCGCAGGTCTTGCCGGTGAGCGCCTCCAGGTTGGAGCGGCCGACCGACCAGGCCGGGTATTGGTCGGTCATCGCCAAGGTCAGTGACACCACCTCGAACATCACCAGCACCCACGCCGCGATGGCCAGCGGTGACTGCACCATCCGTTGCCAGCGGCGCGTGGGGTCCGGCGACTTGTCACGACCGCTGAAGTGGAACCAGGCCGCCGCCAGCAGGGCCAGCACGGAGAGGCCCAGCAGCATGGTGGTGAACCCGAAGTGCCATTCGGGGAACGAATTCGACCACGGCACACCGAAGTTGGAGACGTACCACCAGCCGTTGACGGTGGCGAACGACAGCGCCATCACGAACAGCACGAGCGCGGCGAACATCGACCGGTTGCGTCGGGACTTCATCGCCGCCGCGGTCACCGCGACGGCGGCGAGTGCACCCAGGGAGCCGGCCAGCCCGGCGAACACACCGAAGTGGTGAGTCCATTTGGTCGGGGTGAACATCATCGCCAGGAACGAGATGATCGTGATGCCGATGATGCGCCGACTCGGGCCGGCGGCAGTGCCGGGGATGCGGCCCTTGCGCAGCGTCATCGCCACCGACACCGCCAGCGCCACCAGCAGGGTCAGCACCGCGAAGCGTCGCGCCACGGAACCGTCGGGGCTGGAGGTGAACAGGCGCGAATAACGGATGTGCTCGTCGAACCAGGCCAGGCTGGGGCCGACGGTGGACTTGAAGGAGCTGGCCTGGATCTCACCGGCCAGCGTCTGGTCGCGGAAGATCAGGATGATCGTCACGGTGCAGGCGGCCAGGATCGGCGCCAGCAGGGCCATGTGGCCGAAGCGTGAGGTATGCCGGGCCACAATGGTTTTCAGCGGCCCCACGGCCACCAGCAGCGCGCCGACGGCGGCGATGCCGGTGGGCCCGGAGAACAGGGTCAGCGCGCCGATGATGATCGCGACGGCCACCGGGAGCATGCGGTTGGTGGCCACGCCACGCTCCACCGAACACCAGGTCAGCAGGATGCCCAGGGCGATGATGGGTTCGGGGCGCAGGCCGTTGTTGAGCGGCAGCCAGAACGCCAGGAACATGCCCGCGGCGGTCCAGGCGGCGGCGCGGTTGGTCTTGACGGCGTGGCCCAAGCGGGGCAGCACCTCGCGACTGATCACCCACCAGCAGGCCAGCGCCATCACCAGCGTGGGCAGCCGCAGCCAGATGCTCGCGGTGGAGACGTGCGCCCACAGTGCCAGCAGGTCGTAATACCAGCCGAACGGGGCCTCCGGGGTGCCGAACCAGCGGTAGTAATTGGCCATGTAGCCGGCGTGCTCGGACACCCGGGCCATGGTCAGGATGTAGCCGTCGTCGGAGGTGTTGGCCCCGACGAAGTGCCACCACACCAGGACGGCGGTGACCAGTCCGTCCAGCGGTGTCATCGACCACCAGCGCGGCGGCAGGAAGCGGCGGTGCCGAACCCCGTCGGCTTTGTCGAGTACGTGCAGGGCGCCCAGCGCGATGACGGTCATCGCCACCCCGATGATCATCGCCAGCAGCTTGAGCAGCGTCGGGGCGCTGCTGTAGCGCGAGTCGATGGTGGCCGAGAACTTCAGGCCCTCGGGTGTGGGGCCGGACAGGTCGGTGAAGACGCCGACGATCTGCGGGCGGAAGTCGTACCCGCCGCGTTCCCCGCGCAACGGGGCGTCGGGGTCATCGGCGGTGTCGTCGGCGGCGGCCTGGGTGAGCCCGACGAACTCACCGGTCACCTTGTCGGCGCGTGCGGTGAAGGTCAGGTACTGGCAGGCCGGGCTGAGCACCTGATCCAGCGGGGCGCTGACCACCGGGGTGTTGCGCACGATGACCAGCAGGTCGTTGTTGACCCGCTCGATCAGCAGACCGCGGTCGACGGCCTTGGGTGCCTGCTTGGGCACCGTGGAGAGGAGGACCGTGCGACTGCGGTTTTGCAGGTTGTCGGGCCCGGCCAGTCCGGCGGCGGCCTGGCACGGCACCGTGATGGTCAGGTCGGTGGCGACGTATCCGATCAGCGGCGCGTTGACGCTCTGCCAGGTGCCGTTCTGCGGCCAATTCAGTTCTGCGGTGGTCTGTTTGATCGGCAACAACGGTGTTGCCACTGCCATCAGCACGCCGAGCAACCCGGCGACGATCGCGATGAGCCGCGCAGTCCGGTGGTTGCTGCCTGCGGTTTCCTGCGCTCCCGTCACGGGCTCTGATGCTATCGGCGTGTCCGCGCCGGAATTAATCGCCATCGGGAGTCGGCTTTCTGATCGCCAGGACGAAGGGGCCGATGTCGCTCACCTCGAAGCGTGGGTCGTCGAACAGTGCCGCGTCCAGCGCGACGTGGTAGCGGCGCACGTTGGGTTGGTTGGGGTACACGTCCGAGGCCAGCCGCAGGGTGTAGGTGTCGTTCGCGCCGTGGCGCATCAGGAATACGGTCGGCGCTTTCCAGGGCAATTCATCGAGCGCTTTCACGAAGTCGTCGGCCTTGGTCAGTGTCGCCCAGCTCTCGATGGCCTTGGCGCGCTTGTCGAACTCGGCCAGCGGGTTGGCGTAGTGCGACGTCAGACCCTGGAAGCCGTAGTACGGATAGAAGGACAGGAAGCTGTAGTCGGCGGTCAGCACCACGGTCTGGTTGCGCGGCACCCCGGTGATCTCGGTGATCTTGGCGTCGATCTCCCGGTAGTAACGCTCAGCGCCGGGAGGTCTGCGGTCGGCGCGCTGCCCGGTGCCGTCGGTGTCGGTGTAGGCCACGTTGATGTCAGGGCGCAACACGTCCGGGATGTCCTGGCTGAACGTGACGGCGCCGATGACGCCGATGGCTGCGGCGGCGGTGACGACGCGGCGCCCGGTGTCCGGCTGGTAACGCCGCGCGATCGCCTGTGTTGCTTCGATGAATCCGAACGCGCCCGCGGTGGTGAGCAGCACGGTCAGCGTCGGCTGCAGCCGGAACGACAACAGGGTCGTGCCGGCCAGGGTGGTCAGCATCGACAGCAGCGACCACGCATAGACCGCGAGCACCGCGATGGCCAGGGCGGTAGCGCGCGTCGACGAGCGCGCGCGGACCACCAGCCACAAGGTGCCGAGCATGCACAACGCGCCGAGCAGCGTGAAGCTCAGCATCGGGAAGGTCAGCTGGGCGCCGGCGTCGGGCAGATAGTGCTGGGCGGTGCCCTTCTCGGCGGGTTCACCGCGCAGCGCGGCCAGCAGGTAGGGGCCCCAGGTGATCAGGGCGATCAGTCCGGAGATCACCGCGATCACGGCCAGCCGCAGCAGTGGGTCGATGCTGCGGCGAACGACGGCGAGCACGAAGGCCATCAGGGCCAGCGTGAACGCGCAGTAGGCGAGCAGCAGCGTGTAGAACAGGGCGGCAAAGCCAAGGAAGATCCCGACGCCGATGACGGCGGCCCAGCCGCCGTGTCTGGCCCCGCCCCGCAACCCGGACCACGCCAGCACGAACACCGGAGGCAACAGCACCGTGATGATCGCGGCGTAGGGCTCGGTGGAGGCGTAGGCCAGCATGGCCGCGGTGCTCGCCGTGGTGACCACCAGCGCGTACTCGAAGCGAATCATGCTCGCCCACAAGACGAATGCCAGGGCCACCGCGATGGTGATCGACACGATCGACCACGGTTTGAACATCTCCCAGGCCGGGGTTCCGGTGGCCGCGGCGATGCGACCGCCCATCCAGAACCAGCCCGCCGGATAGAAGGGCGGCAGCCCGAAGTAGGTCATGTCGTGCAGGCCGGGCGTGTCGGCCAGCCGGGTCAGGTATTCGGTGCGGAACTGCTGGTCGACCGAGACCCCGAACAGGTACAGCTTCGTGGCGCCCAGCGGCATGGCCAAGGTGACCACCGAGAACGCCGACAGGAAGACCAGGGCAGCCAGCCGGGCCAGGGTGCGGCGGCCGCGGCGCCAGATCAGTCCGGCGGCGAAGATGCCGGCCAGCGAGCCGACTTGGCCGACCGTGGTGAGCGCATGGAGTTGGTTGGACGTGTTGTAGGCCGGCCATTGGACCTGGGCGATCGCCGCGATCGACACCCCGGCCACGGCCGAGGCGAGCAGCAGGGCGATCACCATGTGTCCGGCCACCCTGGCTGAGCGGACCGCCTGCATCAGATGGGGAGCTTGCGGAAGATGGACCGCGGGATATGCCGCAACACCATCATCACGTAGCGGAACGCCCCCGGCGCCCAGACCAGCTCCTTGCCCTTGGCCGACGCGGTGACCGCCAGCTCGGCGACGTATTCCTTGTCGACGGTCAGCGGGGCTTCCTTGACGTGGGCGCTCATCCGGGTGCGCACCTGCCCGGGCCGGATCACCAGCACCTTCACCCCGAATTCGCGGAGCGCCTCGCCGAGGCCGAGGTAGAAGCCGTCGAGCCCGGCCTTGGTGGAGCCGTAGACGAAGTTGGACCGGCGCACGCGCTCGCCGGCGGCCGAGCTCATCGCGATGATCTGGCCGTAGCCCTGGGCGCGCATCTTCTCGCCGACCAGCACACCGACGGAAACCGCTGCGGTGTAATTGATCTCGGCGATCTGAACGGCTTTGCGCTGGTTCTGCCACAGTTCCTCGGCATCGCCGAGCAGGCCGAATGCGACGATCGCCACATCGACATCACCGGCGGCGAAGGCCTTGTCGATCACGTCGGGGTGGCTGGCGGTGTCGAGCGCGTCGAAGTCGATGACCTCCACCGCGCTGGCGCCGGCGTTGCGCAGCTGGGCCACCGCGTCGTCGCGTCCCGGGTCGCCGGGCAGCGCGGCCAGCACGATGCGGGCGGATGCGTCGCGCAAATAGCGCTCACAGATCGCGAGCCCGATCTCTGAGGTGCCGCCGAGCAGCAGAATCGTCTGGGGATTACCTACGGCGTCGAACACCATCTAGCGCAGCTCCAAGCCTCGGGGGACATCGTGACGAGGGTACCGTGCGACCTCGGCAGAACATCTCTGCACAAGATCTCGAGGCGATTGCCTCGGGTCGATGGTTCCGGGGCGCGATGCACCTTCGGCGTGTCGCGGAAATCGGATGGGGGCCGAGGTGCCCGACTATTAGCGACAACTCAGCGACAATCGCCACTTGAGCACCATAGGCACCGTTCGCCCCGACCTCGGTGTTTACTTACGTCAGTTGAGGCTCTTATTTCCTCATCTGTCGCAGAATTGGGCCTGTCCAGCTATCAGCGACACAGTCGCTCGCATGCGGACGTTGGACTGGTGATGTTCAAGAGGCCAATGAGCCCAGAGTGTCAAATATCATCAGCGACAATGGGTTTGGTGAGGCGCGGGTTGTCCGTGTGGCGATTGTCGCTGAGTTGTCGCTAATAGTCGGGCACATCGGGTACCCGTCCGAAACGCGCGGCGGATGCCGGCAGCGGGCCCGAAACGACAGCACCCCGCGCGCCCGAGGCCCGCGGGGTGTTGCCTTACTCGTCGGTCAGCCGATCAGGCTTCCAAGTCGAACCGGTCGGCGTCCATCACCTTGGTCCATGCCGCGACGAAGTCCTTGACGAACTTCTCCTTGGAATCGTCCTCGGCGTAGACCTCGGCCAGGGCCCGCAGTTGCGAGTTCGAGCCGAACAGCAGGTCGACGCGACTGGCGGTCCACTTCGGCGAGCCGCTGGCCCGGTCGACGCCGACGTAGGTGCCGTCGTCGGCCGGTGCCGGGGCCCACTTGGTGCCCATGTCGGTGAGGTTGACGAAGTAGTCGTTGGTCAACTGCCCCTTGCGGTCCGTCAGCACCCCGAGATCGGAACCGCCATGGTTGGCGCCCAGTACCCGCAGACCACCGATCAGCACCGTCATCTCCGGAGCCGACAGGCCCAGCAGGTTGGCCCGGTCGATCAGCCGGTACTCGGCCGGCAGGCTGTCACCCTTGGCCACGAAGTTGCGGAAGCCGTCGCCCTTGGGTTCGAGGTAGGCGAACGAATCGACGTCCGTCTGCTCCTGGGTGGCGTCGCCGCGACCCGAGGTGAAGGGCACCGCGACGTCGAAACCGGCGTCCTTGATCGCCCTTTCGAGGCCGACGACACCGCCGAGCACCACCAGGTCGGCGAAGGACACCTCGATGTTCGAGGCGGCCTGGATCTCTTCGAGCTTGCCGATCACCTGAGCCAGCTCGTCGGGTTCGTTGACCTCCCAGCCGAGCTGAGGCTGCAGCCGGATCCGGCCGCCGTTCGCGCCGCCACGCATGTCACTGGAGCGGTACGAGGCCGCCGCCTTCCACGCGGTGTCGATCAGCTGCTGGGTGGTCAGACCCGACTCCGCGATCGCCGCCTTCAGGGTGGCGACATCGGCGTCGGACAGCGGCTTGCCGGCCGGGATGATGTCCTGCCACAGCCAGGTCTGCTCGGGCACGAGCGGACCGAGGTAGCGGGTCACCGGGCCCATGTCGCGGTGGATCAGCTTGAACCAGGCCTTCGCGTATTCCTGCGCCAGCTCCTCGGGGTGATCCAGCCAGCGGCGGGTGATCTCCCCGTAGATCGGGTCGAACCGCATCGACAGGTCGGTGGTGAGCATGGCGGGGTGGGTCTTGCCGGTGCCCTGCGCCCGCGGCACCGAGTTGGCCCAACCGTTGTCCTTGGGCCGCCACTGGTTTGCGCCCTGCGGGCTCTTGAACAGCTCCCACTCGTTGCTGTAGAGGATCTCCAGGAAGCTGTTGTCCCACTTGGTGGGGGTGTGGGTCCAGGTCACCTCCAGGCCGCTGCTGACGGTGTCGTTGCCGAGACCAGGGTTGGCCCAGCCCAGCCCCATCTGCTCGAGCGGGGCGGCCTCGGGCTCGACGCCGTTCTCGATGTCGGTGGCACCGTGGGTCTTTCCGAAGGTGTGCCCGCCGACGATCAGGGCGGCGGTCTCCACGTCGTTCATCGCCATGCGGCCGAAGGTCTCGCGGATGTCGATGGCGGCGGCCAGGTAGTCCGGATTTCCTTCGGGGCCTTCGGGATTGACGTAGATCAAGCCCATGTGGCTGGCGCCCAGCGGGTTCTCGAGCTTGGTCCGGTCACCGTCGGAGCCGGCGTAGCGGTCCTGCGATCCCAGCCACTCGGCCTCGGCGCCCCAGTAGATGTCCTCCTCGGGCTCCCAGTAATCCGGGCGACCGAACGCGAAACCGGCCGTCTTGAAGCCCATGTGCTCCATGGCCCGGTTGCCGGCGTACACGATCAGGTCGGACCAGGACAGCTTCTTGCCGTACTTCTTCTTGATCGGCCAGAGCAGACGGCGCGCCTTGTCCAGGCTCACGTTGTCCGGCCAGCTGTTCAGCGGGGCGAAGCGCTGCATGCCGCGTCCGCCGCCGCCCCGGCCGTCCTCGACCCGGTAGGTGCCCGCGGCGTGCCAGGCCATCCGGACGAAAAGCGGTCCGTAGTGCCCGAAGTCGGCCGGCCACCACTCCTGGGAATCGGTCAGCAGGGCGTCGAAATCGCGGGCCAACTCGTCGACATCGAGGGTCTTGACGGCCTCGCGGTAGTCGTACCCCTCGTCCATCGGATCGATGGCCGGCGGGTTCTTCTGCAGGATCTTGAGGTTCACTGCATTGGGCCACCAGTCGCGGTTGCTCCCACCCTCGACGGGCGGCTTGATCCGCATGGGACAGCCGGTTTCGGCGGGTTCCGTCTGAGATTCACCGATCGGGGGATGGGTTTCGGCTTCAGTCATGGCAATCCTTTCCGGGGCTGGCGGGTTAAGGGTTTATCCAGTTGGAGCAGTGGAACATTCGGGGCACAGGCCCCAATAGATGACCTCGGCTTCGTCGATCTCGAAACCGTGGTCTGTCGACGCGGTCAGGCATGGGGCCGACCCGGCCGCGCAGTCGACATCGGCTATCGCGCCACACGATCGGCACACGACGTGGTGGTGGTTGTCGCCGATGCGAGATTCGTACCGAGCCACCGAGCCCGACGGTTGGATGCGCCGTACCAGCTGGGCTGCGGTGAGGGCGTGCAACGAGTCATAGACGGCTTGATGGGAAACCTCGGGCAGTTCCTCACGTACCGCACGGATGATCGTGTCGGTGTCGGCGTGTGGATGGGCAAAAACCGCGTGCAGCACCGACACTCGTGGACGGGTCACCCGCATGTCGGCACTCCGCAGCATCTGCTGGAAGTCCGAGGTCGTCGCCACGGAACCGAGTCTGGCCCGTTTTCTGGACTTAGTCAAGAATAAACTTCTCGCGCCGATTCCGCTTGTTGGGCCGGACCCGATCCAGCCGCACGAAGTGCGCCCAAATTGCATCCAGGGACAAAATCCGAGGGAATCCTGTCCCTGGATGCAATCTCGGCGATCACACTGACCGGCCGACAGCAGCTAGACGAGCTCCAGCCGACGGGCCATGTCCGAGACGAACAAGCCGTCGGGGTCGACCTTGCGGCGCACCGCGATCCACTCGTCGATGCGTGGGTACATGGCGTGGAACATCTCGGCCGTGGTGCGCGAGTCCTTGGCGGTGTAGAGCCTGCCCCCGAATTCCAGCACGCGCCGGTCCAATTCGGTGAGAAACTCACCGACTCCCGCCTTGACGGGGAAGTCCACGCAGACGTTCCAGCCCGGGATCGGGAAGCTCAGTGGCGCCCGGTTGCCGGGGCCGAACAGCTTGAACACGTTGAGGAACGAGTAGTGCCCGGAGCGCTGGATGTCGTAGATGATGCGCTTGAACTCGTCGACGGCCTCGGTGGGCACCACGAACTGGTACTGCGCAAACCCCGCCGGTCCGTAGGCCCGGTTCCACTCACCGAACATGTCCAGCGGATGGTAGAACTGCGTCAGGTTCTGCACCTTGTTGCGGTAGGTGCCCGATTTGCGGTACCAGAGCTCGCCGATCGGGCCGAAGGTGTACTTGTTGGCCAACCCGTTGGGAAACACGTCGGGCAACGTAAGTAGTTGCGGCGCATCGAATTTGAGCGGATTTTTCTGCAGCTTCTTGGGGAGCTGGTCCAGCGTCGCCAGCGAGCCCCGCGAGATCGCGGCGCGGCCGAGCTTCGGCGGGGCACTGATCGCGTCGAACCAGGCCGACGAATAGGTGTAGTTGTCCTCGGAGCCGTCGCTGTGGAAGGCGATGGTCTCGTCGAGCGTGTGCGTGACATCGCCGTCGGCGATGAAGTAGGCCGTCTCGGTCGGCGTCATCTCGATCGTCGCGCGCAGGATGATGCCGGTCAGGCCGTTGCCGCCGACGGTAGCCCAGAACAGCTCGGACTCATCGCCGTCCGGGGTGAGCTTGCGGATCTGGCCGTCGGCGGTCAACAGGTCCATGCTGCGGACGTGGTTGCCGAAGCTGCCCGCGCTGTGGTGGTTTTTCCCGTGGATGTCACAGCCGATGGCCCCGCCGATGGTGACCTGGCGCGTGCCGGGAAGCACCGGCACCCACAGCCCGAGCGGTAGCGCGGCCCGCATCAACTGGTCGAGGTTGACTCCACCGTCGACGTCCACCAGGCAGGTTTCGGCGTCCATCGAATGGATCTGGTTGAGTTCCGACATGTCGATGACGAGCCCGCCGCCGTTCTGCGCGTTGTCGCCGTAGGAGCGACCCAGACCGCGGGCGATCACACCACGGTCCTTCTGCTCGGCGGCCTGCGTGACGGCCTTGACGATCAGTTCGGGATCGCTGGTAGAGAGCACCTGTGCCACGGTCGGTGCGGTCCGGCCCCAGCCTGTCAGGCGCTTGGGAGTGGTCGGCAGATCGGTAGTCGACATCGCTAAGGAGAGTACCCGGCAGTAGCCTGCGCCCCGCCCGGTTGAGTCTATGAACGCCGAGAGTGACGCCATGGTCGCTGCACCGCCCGCAGAGCAACCATGGCGTCACTCTCGCGGCTGCGGCTGCAGACACCCTCAATGCAATTTGAAGATCACTGCGCGCTGCACGATGAAGTTGATCACCGTCGCGGTGCCCTGGGCGATGATGAAGGCCACCGGAACCGCCCAGGACCGGTACTCGGCCAGGTGCAGCACGAGGTGGTTGAGCCCCACCTGGACGGCGAAGGTGACCAGGTAGAGCACCCATACCGCGATGAACCGGGCGGTGCTCGGCGGCGCTTGGAAGGTCCAGCGCCGGTTGATCAGGTAAGCGGTGGTGGTGCCGGCGATGAAGCCGATCGTCTTGGCCAGGTCGACCTGTAAGCCGAAGGCCTTGTAGAGCAGGACGTACAGCCCGAAGTCCACGATCGCCGAAAAGCCGCCGGTCACGATGAACCGGAACGCCTGCGTCTTGAGGTCCAGGGTCGGCGACATTACGGGCTCAGCCACTCAGGCAGCTTAGCGAGGGCACTCCTGACGCAACGTATCCGCCAGCACCCGGCACAACGCGTCGACCGCGGGACCGAAGGCATGCTCGGCCGGGGCTCCGAATCCGACGATGACCCCGTCGGGATCGGGGATGTCCGGTCCGGCCTGCGGATGCCGCATGATCGACAGCCCGATCAACGCGATACCGGCCTCACCGGCGCGGCGCAGGACCTCGGGTTCGGCCCCGTCGGGCAGCGTCAGCAGCATGTTGACGCCCGCCGACAGTCCACCGATGTCGAGGTCGAACCCGCTCAGCGCCTTGACCAGCGCGTCGCGGCGACGCCGGTAGCGGTTACGCATCCGCCGGACGTGCCGGTCATAACCGCCGCTGTGGATGAAGTCGGCGAGGGTGAGCGCGGTGAGCGCATCCACGTGGTACTGCGCCCCGCCCGCCGCCGCGATCACGGGATCGATCAGCGCGTCGGGCAGCACCATCCAGCCCACCCGCATGACTTGGGCCATGCTCTTGCTGACCGAGCCGAGATACACCACCCGCTCGGGGTTCAGGGGCTGCAGCGCGCCGATCGGCTGTCGGTCATACCGGAATTCACCGTCGTAGTCGTCGTCCACCACGTATCCACCGGTGCGCTGGGCCCAGTCGATGACCGCGGTGCGCCGCGTCGGATGCAGGGCCATGCCGAACGGGCTCTGATGCGCGGGAGTGAGTAGTACCGCCGGGGTGTCGAGGTGATCCAGATCGGTGACCACCGCACCGTGCTCGTCGACGCCGATCGGCGTGGTAGGCACGCCGAGCGCCCCGAGCGCATCGCGAAAGATGAAGAGCCCGTGGGCTTCTACTGCGATGGGCCGCGCGGTGCCCAGCACCCGACCCAGCAGGTCGACGCCGTCACGCACGCCCGAACAGATGACGATCGATTCCGGAGAGGCGCGTACGCCACGGACCCGACCGAGATACTCGGCCAGGGCTTCACGCAGCGGCGCCGGTCCGCGCGGATCACCCATCCGCAGCGCCGACACCGGGGCGTTCGTGACGGCCCGGCGTGCTGACGTCAACCACGCGGACCGCGGGAACTCCGACACATCGGGGGAGCCGGGCATCAGGTTGTGCCTGGGGAGGGCGGGGACCCGCCGCGGCCGCGGGGCCTGCCGCGGGGCGGTGCCTCGCGCCACCCAGGTGCCTGCACCCTGCCGGGAGGCCAGCCAGCCCTCGGCGACCAGCTCGGCATAGGCCTCGGCAACGGTGTTGCGGGCCAAACCGAGGTCGACAGCCAACGTGCGTGACGGTGGCAGCCGGGTGTCGGTGCTCAACCGGCCGGTTCGGATGGCGTCCCGAAGTGCGGTGATCAGCTGGTCCCGAGCGGTGCGGCTACCCGGTTCGATCACCGCGCGCAGATCGAGGTGTAGATCCCGACCGCCGAAATTGGCCCGCGAAGTCACGTCGATATTGAACCACCTACGCGGTATTTTCGGGCTTAGCGTAGTGGCCATGACACAGACACTCGAACCCGCCGCCGCCGTCGACCGACTCAAGATCTACAAGGCATCGCCGGGGCTTTACGACGCGATGATGACGCTGTCGAATGCGGCGTCCAAAGACGTCGACCCGACCATCGCCGAGCTGATCAAGATCCGCGCCTCGCAGTTGAACCGCTGCGCGTTCTGCCTCGACATGCACACCCACGACGCCCGCCAGAACGGGGAGGCCGAGCAGCGGCTGTCCCTGATCGCCGCCTGGGAGGAAGCCGGCGATCTGTTCACCGAGCAGGAGAAGGCGGCCTTCGCACTGACCGAGGCCATCACCGACCTGACCGGCGGGCCGGTATCCGACGCGGTCTACGCCCGCGCGGCTGCGGCGTTCACCGAACATGAACTCGGCCAGGTTGTCGCCATGGCAGTGACGATCAATGCCTGGAACAGGATCAACGCAGTCGCAAAATCGGTTCCCCCGCGCCGCTGAACTCGCGGCAGACTGAAGAGGTGCAGACGCGGTCGGGTGCAGACGTCACGGTGCGCGGGGCCATCGTGGACAAGCTGCACCGGCCGGGCACCGACCCGCGCGCACTGCGGGTCCGGCTCCGAACGGCCGGCCGGGTCGACGCCCTGGTGAGTCCGTTGTCCGATCTGCCCGTGGCGGTGAGCGACCGCTGGCTGACGCGGTGGCCGCTCGTCGAAACGCTTGCAGCACAACCTGAATCGGTGCCGTGGGCGGACGTCGCCCGGCTACTGGCGGCCCTGCACAACGAACCGGTCGCCGAACGTCTGCCACCGCATGGCTGGCCGGCCAGGCTGCGCCGCGCGGTCGGTCGTGCTCGACGCCATGGTGGCCACGCGGTTGTAGGTGCCGCGGCGGGGCTGCCGGACGACGCGTGGCGGCCTGGTTCTGCCGGACGGCCACAGACGCTCGTGCACGGCGACTTCCACTTGGGGCAAGTGGGTCGGTACGACGGGCGCTGGCAACTCATCGACGTCGACGATCTCGGGATGGGCGATCCCGCTTGGGATCTGGCGCGTCCGGCTGGATTTTGGGCGGCCGGGTTGATGCCCGACTCCGATTGGCGGCAGTTCCTCGACGCCTACCGGGAGGCGGGCGGGCCGGCGCTGCCGCCGGGGGATCCGTGGCCGGTGCTGGAGCCCTTCGCCCGGGCCGCCGTCATTCAGTCAGCGGGCAATGATCCCGACGACGAATTGCTGGCGGCGGCCTGCGCGAGGATGCCTCAGCTGGAGAAGAACAGCCGCCCGAAGCCCTGTTTGCGATAGTGCCTGTTGCCGCGGTGTCCCCAGCCCGGCCCGTAGTCGGAGTAACTCTGTTGGTAACCCGGATGCGCCGGCGGTGCCGGTGGCGGCGGTGCCTGGACGAACCGGTTCTCCATCTGAGTGAGCGCCTCGAGCTCGCCGAAATCCAGGAAGATGCCCCGGCAGGTGTCGCATTGCTCCAGATGGATGCCGTTGCGCTCATAGGTCTTCATGACCCCGGCGCACTTCGGGCACAGCAAGGTGTTGCCGACCCCGGGCGACGGGCTGGACTTCGGGGGTTCATATGGCGGGATGCTCATATCGGCATAACGCCCGATCTGGCAGTTGAGTGCCCGCCAAGACGGGGCGACGCAAGGGGATTTCACAGGCCCGAAGTGTGATGTCGACCACAAACTGGAATATCGGCAGCCGGTCAACGGGGTCGATCTGCGGCTGTGCAGTTAATCCGACTCCCGGGGCCGCGTAATCGGGTGTTTACACAGCAATCGCAAACTCGGGGCGGGCGACGCCGGGACGCCGGAAATTGACGGTGCCGACGGCAATGATTCGGCTCAGCGTGATTGCGTGGTGTGCCCGCAGGAGAACCCGTGTAACCGCAGTTCGAGCCGCATGTCTTGGCGCGGGGTGGAGTGGTGCGGCGGCGCGTGGCCGATTTGCATACGTCTAGATGCCCAGGAGTTCCCCGGCGGTGGTGTGATGTTCGTCGGGGTCGTTTCAGCAAATTTGTATCAGTCTTCGTACCGTGCATCGGCCGAAAACCCGCAGCCGTTGCTGCCCCGGTGCCACCCGGTTACGTTTCTCGTGCCAATCATGAGCACGGCGTGAGAACCGGATGAGGCGCCCCTAATCGCGCCTTATGCGGATGCATCTCTGCACGTGTTCCTGGTTGGTGGAAGACGAAGAAATCACCGGCGTAGCTAGGGAGAACATGAAGGCATTCAGTCGGGTGCTGGTCGCGATGGTGACCGCCATTGCGGGGGTCTTTGCGGGCC
>NZ_MBEJ01000051.1 GCF_001953975.1 Mycobacterium sp. NS-7484 | reverse complement strand
TGGGGCCGGACACCGACCTGTTGCCGCTGGTTGCGGCGATGGAGGAGTTCAAGTCAGCGCTGAAAACCGAGGATCCACGCACGATCGTTGAGAAGGATCTCGCGATCCACCAGGCAATAGTCGGGATGATGAACAGCCCGCGCCTGGACAAGTTCTACTCCGAGTTGCTGTCGGATCTCCGCTACTTCCTTCTCGTCTTGTCTCTGGATCCTCGGTTTTCAGCGCTGACTTGAACTCCTCCATCGCCGCAACCAGCGGCAACAGGTCGGTGTCCGGCCCCAACGAGGTGGCGGCCGCACTTTCCAAATGCAATCGCGCGCGATAGATGTCGAGGACCTCCTCATCGGAGGGGTCCCACACCACGAGCCCTCGGTTGAAGGTGTACTTGACGAGCCCGGTGCCCTGCAGCAGTCGTACGGCCTCCCGAACGGTATTGCGCGAGATCCCTAAAGCGTCGGCCACGACGCTTTCCCTGATGCGCTCCCCGGGCTTGAGTTCGCCTTCAAGGATCATGTCCATCAGCCCGTCGGCAATCTGCTGTGCGCTGCTACGTCCGACGATCTGGATGCGGTCTGCTACAGACATGCAGGCATCGTACAACTGTTAAACAGCTGATTGGGTGCAGTGTCATCAATTGTGGGCGGTCACGCTGGACACCTATGTCCTAATGTTCTACAGTTCATCGAAACGTGTCCGAAACCGTCCGACGTGAAGCAGCAGGGCTGCTTGTTCCCGAAGATGTTCCATCGCGGTCATGGGGCCGGTCGGCTCTGGGCGTCACGAAACTTGGTTATTGGCTCGCGAAAAGGTGAAGCAGTTGTCGAAGGGGCTGATGTAGTGAGGGGCAGGGCGACGTGATCGCAGGTTCTGATGTGCTGGCTCAGATCGCGCAAGAGAGCGCTCTGGAATCGTATGCCGACAAGTTGCCGGAGTCTCAGGTCGCCGCCGAGTTGCGTCATCAGTACGACCTGGCGGGCCGGCTCACTCGTATTCCGACGGAAAAAGACGATACCTTTCGGCTCGCAACCGACGTGGGAAAGTTCCTGGTAAAGATTGCACCTGCATCCGAGAGTGCCCGCATCGTCAACTTGCAATCATCAGCCATGTTGCACCTTGAGCGCTCGGCCGCGGCGGTGCCGGCCCAGCGGCTGATCCGCGGCGTACAGGGCCAAGTGGAGTCCATCATCATCGACGCCCACGGGAAAGAACGCATTCTGCGGGTCCTGACCTACCTGGACGGTGAGCTGCTTGCCGGGACCGTGCCTACATCCTCTCAGTTGCGATGTGTGGGTTCCATGCTGGCGCGGATGGACAACGCACTGGCTAACTTCCATCACCCTGAGGGCGCACGGCGGCTCATCTGGGATCTCAAGAACTTCCTCCACATGAGGCCGCTACTCGAATTCGTCAACGATCGCGACGACCTGACGATGGCAACATGGGTATTCGACCAATTCGAGACCTATGTTGCGCCCAAAATTGGCACTCTGCAGAGTCAGATTATCCATGGCGACTTCAGTCCGTTCAACGTCGTTGTTGACCCGACCTCGCCCGACTTTGTCACCGGCATCATAGATTTCGGCGATGTCGTGCGAAGTCCAGTGGTCTTTGAACTTGCTGTCGCTGTCGCCAACCAGATTGGCATCGATCAGCGCCACCCATGGAACAGCGCGGTAGACATCGTGAGGGGGTACCGATCGGTGCGGGCCCTCTCGAACGCTGACGCGCGGCTACTTGCTATCGCCGGTCCGGCCCGACTTCTTCTGCGCGCGTTGGTTTTCGGATGGCGAGCGGTCAGTCATCCGCATACCCGTGACTACGGACTGTCGCATTCTGCACTCGATTGGAACCGACTTCGTTGCGCGCTGTCGGTGTCCAAGGCCACCGTCGAAGAATCGTTGTCGACCGCCGGTGGTAAGTCGCCCGTGGAGGGAAAGGAAAGGCAATGACCAAGAGCATCGCACCTAAGGCGTCCGAGCCCATGGTGAACGGGTTCGACAAATCGCGCATTCATGAGTTGTCAGCGAAGACGCGCAAGCAGGTCCAAGAGCGTGACCGTCTTCTCGGACCGGGTTACCGGCTGTTCTACGCAGATCCCGTCGAGATCGTACGCGGGGCCGGAACCTTGCTTTTCGATGCCGAAGGCCGAGACTATCTCGACGTCTACAACAACGTGACCAGCGTCGGACATTGCCATCCCTACGTCGTCGACGCCGTTTGCCGCCAGCTCTCGACACTGAACACAAACACCCGTTACATCCAACAATCGATTCTGAACTACAGCGAGCAGTTCCTGAGCACTATGCCGGCGGAACTCGGACATGTCATGTTCACCTGCACCGGCTCCGAGGCCAACGACCTTGCGATGCGGGTGGCGCGGTATTACACCGGGAACCAAGGCATTATCGTCACCGCAGGCGCCTACCACGGCCTGACCTCCGATGTGTCAGCGTTCTCCCCATCCTTAGGTGTCGGCGTCCCGCTCGGGCCACACGTGCGCACCATCAGCGCGCCGGATCGATTGCGGCATGGCGGAGATGACCAAGTTGTCGCAGCGATGCGCCGGGAAATCCGCGATGCCATCGCCGATCTGGAGCGGCACGGGTTCGGTGTCGCGGCATTCATCGCCGACATGATCTTCTCTTCCGACGGGATCTACGCAGACCCCCCGGGATTCCTGCAACCGGTGATCGAGGAAGTGCATAACGCCGGTGGGCTCTTTATCGCCGACGAAGTGCAACCAGGCTTCGGCCGCACCGGTGAACATTGGTGGGGATTCCAGCGGCATGGACTGATACCAGACATCATGACTACCGGCAAGCCGATGGGTAATGGTACCCCTATCGCTGCAGCTGTCTTCAAACCCGAGCTTCTCGAGGAGTTCGGCCGCAACATTCGTTATTTCAATACTTTTGGCGGCAACTCGGTCTCTATCGCCGCAGCACAGGCTGTGCTAGACGTGATCGAGAACGAGGGTTTGATCGACAACGCGAAGCGGGTCGGTGACTACATCCAAGACCAGATCTCCCGGCTCACCGCAGGCTATGACCAGATCGCCGAAGTCCGGGGGGCGGGCTTGTTCATCGGCGTGGATATCGTCACCGACAGTGCGTCGAACACCCCTGATGGGGAAGCCGCTCTGCGAGTGGTCAATCACATGCGCCGTCGCCGGGTCCTGATCTCGGCCTCTGGACCGCGAGGCAGCGTGCTGAAAATCCGCCCGCCGCTGCCCTTCTCGATCAGTGATGCCGACAGAATGCTGGAGAATCTCGACACCGTTCTGGCCGAGGAGCTTCATTGAGTGCTGCACAAGCAATGTCGGCCGCATCGTTCGGACGGCATAACAGATGATGGCGCAAGTAGCCGCTGCAGACTTACTCGAACACCTGACTACCAGTGCAATCGAGATCGACACCGCCAGTCGGCGTCTCGCCGAGTACAGCTACGATGCCTCGAATTATCGGGTGGCACCGCTGGCGGTGGCTTTTCCCCGCAGCTCCGATGAAGTCAGCCAAATTCTCTCGGTGTGTTCGCGAGCAGGTGTTCCCGTCATCGCCCGGGGCGGAGGCACTTCGATGGCCGGAAACGCTATCGGCACGGGGGTGGTCCTTGATCTCTCCAGATATATGGACCGGATCTTGGAAATCGACGCCTCTGGCAGGACTGCAGTCGTCGAGCCAGGAGTCATCCTTACTGACCTCGCCGAAACGGTGCAGAAGACCACGGACAACCAGCTGACATTTGCTCCGGACCCGTCGAGCAAGAATCGGGCAACTGTGGGTGGATCCATCGGAAATGATGCCTGCGGCAATCATTCCGTCCGGTATGGCCGCACCGGCGACCATGTGATCTCCCTCGACCTGGTTTTGGCCGACGGAACTCGTGTCACTGCAACGCGATCCGGTATGTACGCCACCGACCCCAGCGATGCGGTTGCAGCCGAGCGAGCCAGCGAGTTGTCCGCTGGATTGCGTGCGCTCGCTACCGCGTACATGCCGTATCTTCGGCTAGAGCTGGGGCGTATTCCGCGTCAAGTATCCGGTTTCCATCTCGGCAATCTCCTACCGGAGAATGGCTTCGATGTTGCTCGTGCACTCGTCGGCAGCGAAGGCGCTTGCGCAGTGGTAGTTGGCGCCACCATGCGATTGGTGGAAGTGCCGCCCTCGACACTGCTGATGATTGTGGCCTACGACGACATTGTGGATGCCGCCCGCGACGTCACAACAATCCTGCGCTATTTGCCGGCTGCAATCGAAGGCATCGACGAACAAATTGTCGCGACGATGAAAGCGCGGCGCGGTAACGACGCTGCTTCCGAGCTGCCAGCCGGAAAAGCCTGGCTCTATGTCGAACTGGACGGAAACGACGAAGCCGACGTGGCCGCACGAGCGAAAAGCCTTGCCGCCGACCTGCAGAAGAACGGAAGAGCGCTGGCCTGTCGGGAGGTCCACGACCCCTCCGAGCGCAAGCGGCTGTGGCGCGTCCGGGAAGATGGCGCGGGTCTGTCCTCACGGTTGCCGCTGCCCGACGGCACCAGCGTAACGTCTTGGCCAGGGTGGGAAGATTCCGCAGTCGCCCCAGAGAACCTTGCTGACTATCTGGCTGACTTCAAGCTACTGCTTGAGCAGTATGGGCTCGTCGGAGTGATGTACGGCCACTTCGGCGCCGGCTGCATGCACATACGCATAACCTTCGACCAACGGACGCCGGAAGGTCGAGACGTGATGTCGGCCTTCCTCACTGCGGCCGCACGTTTAGTAGTCGAGCATGGCGGAACGCTATCAGGCGAACACGGAGACGGCAGAGCTCGGTCCCAGCTGCTGCCCGAAATGTACTCGCCGACAATGATGCGCGCCTTCTCCGATTTCAAGCAGCTGTTTGATCCGCGCGGCATTCTCAACCCGAGCATGATCATCGATCCGCAGCCAGTCACCGACAATCTCGCTCTGGCCGACATTCCGGACCTGCCGTGGCCGACGACCTTCGCTCTTCAGGATTCGAGAAGTGCGGGACTCGGGGGGTTCGCCGAAGCGGTGCAACGTTGTATTGGCGTAGGCCGCTGCCGATCACATAGCAGTGGTGTCATGTGCCCGAGCTATAGGGCGACCGGGGACGAGAAGGACTCCACCCGTGGGCGAGCCCGCGTCCTGCAAGACATGGTCCGAGGCGCCCGCAACGTTCAGCAAGCTTGGGCTTCAGAAGATGTGCGCGAGGCATTGGACCTGTGTCTGTCATGTAAGGCATGCTCCACGGATTGCCCAACAGGTGTGGACATGGCGACATATAAGGCAGAATTTCTCGACCATTAGTCGACAACCCGGCCGCAGAGCGAGTGGCACGCCGTGTCCGTAGCTTCGCCCAACAGGTCAGCGCGCAAAGTGATCGAGGCTGGACTCCGCGAGCAGCTCTACCGGCGAGGGTCATCGTGCAATCCCACTGTCATGAGTACGCAGTGTTTGGAGCCGCCACACAGCGTCGTGCGCTGGAGAGCGTCGGAATCGAAAGTGTTCACGAGGCAACAGGATGTTGTGGGGTAGCCGGCAACTTCGGCTTCGAACGAGATCACTTCGACGTCAGCATGGCCGTCGCCGAGCAAGCTCTTGCACCGGCTTTGAGGGCTGACCCGACCGCGATCGTTCTCACTGACGGCTTCAGCTGTCACATGCAGGCAAGGCAACTCTCCGATAACGCTACGCCGAGCGCTTCCGATCATCTCGCGCAACTTCTCGACCCCGGTCCCCGATAGGAGATACACCGATGACCGCAACAACGACTTTGCCAAGTTCGACCACGCCAGACGTTGATATCGCCTCGATTCCCAACGGACTGCTCATCGGCGGGCGGTGGCTAGATGCTGGCGACGGCAAAATGTTCGAGGTAGAGAATCCCGCCACTGGCGAGGTGCTGGCCGCTGTTGCAGACGCGGGACCAACAGATGGGGACGATGCACTGGCTGCCGCCGTGGCGGCACAGGCATCGTGGGCGCGTACCGCGCCGCGCTATCGCAGCGAAATCCTGCGTCGCGCATACGATTTGGTAATGGCCCGGCAAGATTGGCTGGCCACAGTGATGACCATGGAAATGGGTAAGCCGCTCGCCGAAGCAAAGAGTGAGGTCGCCTACGCGGCTGAATTCCTCAGGTGGTTTTCGGAAGAGGCAGTCCGGATCTCCGGCGATCACACTACAACTGGCGACGGAGCCAACCGCATCATTGTTACCCGCGAACCCGTCGGTCCCTGCATTCTGATCACGCCATGGAACTTTCCACTGGCTATGGGCACTCGCAAGATCGCGCCGGCGGTAGCGGCCGGCTGCACAATGGTTCTCAAACCGGCACCCCAGACCCCGCTCAGCTCGTTGGCGCTGGCTGCGATCATGCAGGAAAGCGGGCTGCCTGATGGCGTTCTCAACGTGGTCAACACGACCGATGCTGCGACCGTGGTCGAGCGGTGGATGGCCAGTGGTAAAGCGCGAAAGGTCAGCTTCACCGGTTCAACGGCGGTAGGCAAGCTTCTGTTGCGACAGGCCGCCGATACCGTGATGAGGTCCTCAATGGAGTTGGGAGGTAACGCGCCCTTCATCGTTTGTGCAGACGCCGACATCGACACTGCCGTCGAAGGTGCGATGGCGGCCAAGATGCGAAACATGGGCGAAGCGTGCACGGCAGCCAACCGCTTGTACGTCCATCGCGATATTGCAGACGAATTCTCCGAGCGGCTCGCTGCTCGCATGGCGGCTTTGAAGGTCGGTAACGGACTTGCGGACGGCACGGAAGTAGGGCCGCTCGTCGATTCCGCCGGACAACAGAAAGTGCAGCGGCTGGTGGATGACGCGTTGTCGCGAGGAGCAACGGCGCTTACCGGCGGTCAACTCCCCGGGGGCCGGGGCTACTTTTATCCACCCACCGTGCTGGCGAACGTGTCTTCGGATTCAGATCTGATGACCACCGAGGTGTTCGGGCCGGTTGCACCCGTTATACCGTTCGATGACGAAGCCACCGTGATAGCGCAAGCCAACGACACCGAATGGGGCTTGGTGGGATACGTTTTCACGCAAGACATCGACCGCGCCTTCGATCTCAGTGAGCAGCTTGAGGTCGGAATGGTCGGCATCAACACCGGTATCGTGTCCAACCCGGCAGCCCCTTTCGGCGGGGTGAAGCAATCGGGCCTCGGCCGCGAAGGTGGCAAAGTCGGTATCGATGAATTCCTTGAGTACAAGTATCTTGCGGTTCCGCGCAGACAGGGCAGGTAGGCAGTCATACCGATTCCGAATGCGGCTCTGCTGCAGCGCTTGTGCTGCTCACCGGATGGTGCGGCGATTCAGCGACCGCGCGCCCATCATCAGCATGAACACGATGAGAGCGCCGACCACCGCGACACCCACTCGGACCGGCAGGGCATCGGCGGGCGGTAGCACCGAGGCCGCCTGCGCCGCGGCGGCATCGGGCTCGGCCGGCTTGGGCTTGAGTGACGCGTCCGGGTCGACGAGCGTGCCGATCTTGGTTCCCGGTGGGGTGGCGAAACCGTAGTCGAGCAGATGGGCAGCCTGCTCCCATGGGGCGATCGGCACCCGGGTGCCTTTCATGAGAACTGCCACCAGGCGGCGGCCGTCGCGTTCGGCTGCGCCGACGAAGGTCTGGCCCGCGTCATCGGTGTACCCGGTCTTGCCGCCGAGGGCGCCCGGGTAGTTGTAGAGCAGCTTGTTGTCGTTCTCGACGGGGTAGGACGCGTTGCCGTCGCGGCCGGGGAAGTCGTAGCTCTGGGTCCGCACGATGTCGGCGAAGACCGGGTTTTGCCAGGCGTACCGGTAGAACAGCCCGATGTCGTAGGCCGAGGTGCTCATGCCCGGGCCGTCCAGACCCGAGGGCGTGGCGGCCCGGGTGTCGCGGCCGCCGAGCTTGCCGGCCAAGATGTTGAGCTTCTGCAACGCCGGGTCCATCCCGCCCAACTGCACCGCCAGCGCGTGCGCGGCGTCGTTGCCGGAGTGCATCAGCAGACCGTGCAACAGATCGTTGATCGTGTACTGGCCGCCGGGGCCGACGCCGACGCGGGTGCCTTCGGAGTTGGCGTCCTCCTGGGTGCCGGCGACCAGCTTGTTGAGGTTGAGTTCGTTGAGCGCGGCGGTGGCCACCAGGACTTTGATGATGCTGGCCGGGCGGTGCCGGCCGTGCGGATCGCGCGCGGCGATGATGTCGCCGCTGTCCAGATCGGCGACCAGCCAGGCCTCGGCGGAGACATCGTTGGGCAGTGGCGGGGTGTCGGGCGCAGTGATCACGCCACAGCTCGACAGCGCTTCGCCACCAATTGTCTTGGTGGGCACCGGGAGCGGGCCGGGGGTTGGATCGCCCGGCTTGGGAACCTCTGAGGCGTCCACGGCCGGCGGGGTCGTCACCCGGTACGGGCAGTCCACGGCCGGATCGGCGTTGGCCGCACCGGCCGTCATCAGGGGTGCGGTCAGCATCGCCAGTGCCGCGAACGCGGACACCACGCGCCGGGTCGTCTTCTGCAAGGTCGCCATCGTGTCCGAAGATTAGGCCACGTCGACGCCGTTTGCGGTTTGCCACGCTGTGGCTGGTGTGACTGGTGTTAAAACTGCGCTAACGCACACCCGGAACGTCGGCATACGCCAACGCCGGGAAGGCGATCGTCGACATCCACAACTTGCCCGCCGATTCCACCAGGCCGGTGACGGTGCCGAAGTCCGGACGGGTGGCCTGGATTCCGGTGAGCACGTCGCCGGAGCCAGGGTCGAAAGCCAGCACCCATACGTGTGGCCGGATCTTGGGCTGGAGCCGATCGGGCAACCGCCACAAGAGCCTTCGGATCACCGGTGCCCGTGGTGCGAGGGCCTCGGCGGCGGCGTTCGGCGGGGAGACCATTGCCACCCAGATCCGGCCGTCGACACCGGTGGAGATGTTGTCCGGATACCCCGGCAGATGCACTGCCAGGGGCGTCACCGTCCCGGCCTGCGGCCCACTCAGCCAGTACTTCGACAACCGCCGGCCCTGGGTTTCGGCGAACACCAGGGCCGATTCGTCGGCAGTGGCGGTCAGGCCGTTGGCGAAGTACAGGCCGTCGACGAGCGTGGTGACCGTGCCGTCGGTGCCGAGCCGGAACAAGCTGCCGCGCCCACGGGCCTCCATGACCGCACCGGCGAAATGCTCGTAGTGGAACTGGCTGGTCGACTCTGTGAAATAGATTGTGCCGTCGGCAGTCTCGGTCACGTTGGAGCAGAACCTCAAGGGCCGGCCGGCCACGGACTCGACCAGCGTCGTCAACGCGCCGGAGTCAGGATCCAACGCCAGCAGCCCGCGGTGGCTGTCACAGACCAAAACCCGCCCGTCGCGGGCGACGTGCAGGCCCAGCGGCCGCCCGCCGGTAGTGGTGACGACGGTCGTGTCACCGGCAGGGGAGACCCGCACGATGCGACCGTCCTCCAAACCGGTCCACAGCTGCCCGGAGGCGTCGACGACGACGTCCTCGGGCCCGTGGCCGGGCATCGGGACGATGGTGAGCTCGGCCGGCCCGAAGTCCGGTAGCGGATCGATCGGTGGTGGTGTCCAACGGATCGGATCGATCGGCGGTTTGCGTGGCACGCAGTCAGTCTGCCGCCGAATCGGTATTCCGGTAGGGAATCAGAGCAGCTTGCCGGCCTCGGTGAGCACGCCGTGCAGGATCTCGTAGATCGCATCGAACTCGGCCTGCCCGCTGATCAGCGGCGGGGCCAGCTGGATCACCGGGTCGCCCCGGTCGTCGGCGCGGCAGTACAGCCCCGCCTCCCACAATGCCGGGGTGAGGAAGCCGCGCAGCAACCGCTCGGACTCTTCGTCGTTGAAGGTCTCCTTGGTGGCCTTGTCCTTGACCAGCTCGATGCCGTAGAAGAAGCCCTCACCGCGGACGTCGCCGACGATCGGCAGGTCGTAGAGCTTTTCCAAGGTGGACCGGAACGCCGGTGCGTTCTCCTTGACGTGGTCGTTGAGCCCCTCGCGCTCGAAGATGTCGAGGTTGGCCATCGCCACCGCGGCCGAAACCGGATGTCCGCCAAAGGTATAGCCGTGGCCGAAGACTGTCTTGCCGTCGTTGAACGGCTCGAACAACCGGTCGCTGGCTACCATCGCTCCCAGCGGCGAGTAACCCGATGTCAGACCCTTGGCGCTGGTGATGATGTCCGGCACGTAACCGAAGTCGTCGCAGGCGAACATCGATCCGATCCGGCCGTAGGCGCAGATCACCTCGTCGGACACCAGCAGCACGTCGTAGGAGTCGCAGATCTCGCGCACCCGCTCGAAGTAGCCGGGTGGTGGCGGGAAGCAGCCGCCCGCGTTCTGCACTGGCTCCAGGAACACTGCGGCCACGGTGTCGGGGCCCTCGAACTCGATGGCCTCGGCGATGCGGTCGGCGCAGTAGCGACCGAAAACCTTTTCGTCATGCGCGTATTCGGCCGGTGCGCGGTAGAAGTTGGTGTTCGGCGCGCGGAAGCCACCGGGGGTCAGCGGCTCGAACGGCGCCTTGAAGGCCGGGATCCCGGTGATCGCCAGCGCGCCCTGCGGGGTGCCGTGGTAGGCGATCGCACGTGAAACCACTTTGTGCTTACCGGGTTTGCCGGTCAGCTTGAAGTATTGCTTGGCCAGCTTCCAGGCGCTCTCGACGGCCTCGCCGCCGCCGGTGGTGAAGAACACCCGGTTCAGGTCGCCCGGCGCGTAATTGGCGACGCGTTCGGCCAGTTCGATGGCCGGCGGTGTGGCGTAGGACCACAGCGGGAAGAACGACAGCTTCTCGGCCTGTTTGGCTGCGGCTTCGGCCAACTCGGCCCGGCCGTGGCCGACCTGCACGACGAACAGGCCGCTCAACCCGTCGATGTAGCTCTTGCCCTTGTCGTCGAAGATGTGCACGCCCTCGCCGCGGGTGATGATGGGCGGGGTGATGCCCTCGCCGTGCCGGGCGAAGTGGCCCCACAGGTGGCGATTGGCCTTGGCGCCCAGATCGGTTGTCTCCGTGTTGGTCATCGGGTTCCCCAGTTGTATTGCTGCTTGACGAGTTTGAGGTAAACGAGGGTTTCGGTGGTGATCACTCCGGGCAGGGACCGGATCTCGGTGTTGAGAAGTTCGAGCAGGCTGTCGTCGTCCTCGCACACCACCTCGACGATGGCGTCGAACGATCCGGCCGTCAGGACGACATAGTCCACCGCTTCGAGGGCCGACAGCTTTTCGGCCAACTTGAGCGTGTCTCCGGTGCAGCGGATGCCGATCATGGCCTGCCGCGCGAAGCCGAGTTGCAGTGGATCGGTCACCGCGACGATCTGCATGACCCCGGCGTCGACCATGCGCTGCACGCGCTGGCGCACCGCGGCCTCCGACAGTCCCACGGCCTTACCGATTCCGGCGTACGAGCGGCGTCCGTCGGCTTGGAGTTTCTCGATGATCGCCTTCGACAGATCATCGAGCTGAAAGGCGGTGCGAGAATTGTTCACCCGCAGCGGCACGGGCTGAAGGTCAGCGCCCTCAGGGTTGGTCATCCACCGATTGTGCACGGAATCCGTTGTTTGCGGCAACTGAATCAATGAAATCCTTCGTCGCAACCCGGGTGTGACACGGGATTGCGTAGAGAACGTTCATGTCTTCGGTTACCGTGGGGCCCCATGAGTGTGGCAGTGAATGTGACGAGCAGTTGGATCGATGGCGCACCGGTGGCGACGGCCGGACCCATCCACCAGATCATCGACCCGGCGTCCGGCCAGGCTGTCGTTGACTACTCCTTGGCCACCGAGGCCGATGTGGATGCCGCTGTCGCCTCTGCACGTAAGGCATTCCCCGGCTGGGCGAAGGCCGCCCCGGCCGAACGGTCAGCAGTACTGGCCAAACTCGCCAAGCTCGCCGACGAGCGCGCCGATCAGCTGATCGCCGAGGAGGTCAGCCAGACCGGGAAGCCGGTGCGGCTGGCGACTGAGTTCGACGTGCCCGGCAGTATCGACAACATCGACTTTTTCGCCGGTGCTGCCCGTCGCCTGGAAGGCAAGGCCACCGCTGAGTACTCAGGTGACCACACCTCCAGCATCCGGCGTGAGGCCGTCGGCGTGGTCGCGACCATCACCCCGTGGAACTACCCGCTGCAGATGGCGGTGTGGAAGGTCATCCCGGCGCTCGCCGCCGGCTGTTCGGTCGTCATCAAGCCCGCCGAGGTCACCCCGCTGACCACCCTCACACTGGCCCGGCTGGCCACCGAGGCCGGTCTGCCCGACGGCGTGTTCAACGTGGTCACCGGCGGTGGCGCCGACGTGGGAACGGCCCTGGCCGCACACCGTGACGTCGACGTCGTGACCTTCACCGGGTCGACTGCCGTCGGCCGCAAGGTGATGGCCGCCGCAGCCACCCACGGTCACCGCACCCAGCTCGAACTGGGCGGCAAGGCGCCGTTCGTGGTGTTCGACGACGCCGATCTGGACGCTGCCATTCAGGGAGCCGTGGCCGCTTCCCTGATCAACACCGGCCAGGACTGCACCGCGGCCACCAGGGCGATCGTCGCTCGCGATCTCTACGACGACTTTGTCGCCGGCGTGGCAGAGGTGATGAGCAAGATCGTCGTCGGCGACCCGCACGATCCCGACACCGACCTCGGGCCGCTCATCTCCTTCGCGCACCGCGACAAGGTGGCGGGCATGGTGGCCCGGGCACCCCAGCAGGGCGGCCGTGTCGTCACCGGCGGCGTGATCCCCGAGCTGCCCGGCGCGTTCTACCGTCCCACCCTGATCGCCGATGTCGCGGAGACCTCCGAGGTGTACCGCGACGAGATCTTCGGCCCGGTGCTGACGGTGCGGTCGTTCACCGATGACGACGATGCGATCCGGCAGGCCAACGACACCGACTATGGCTTGGCCGCCTCGGCCTGGACCCGCGACGTGTACCGCGCCCAGCGGGCTTCACGCGAGATCAACGCCGGATGCGTGTGGGTCAACGACCACATCCCGATCATCAGCGAGATGCCGCACGGTGGCGTCGGCGCGTCCGGCTTCGGCAAGGACATGAGCGACTACTCGTTCGAGGAGTACCTCACCATCAAGCACGTGATGAGCGACATCACCGGTGCGGTCGAAAAGGGCTGGCACCGAACGGTATTCAACAAGCGCTGACCGCAGTGTGCCGCGGTCACGCTCGGCGGGATTAAGCTTGGTCTGTGACCACTGCGGCGCGCACCGACGAGTTCGAGGCGCTGCGGCCGCACCTGTTGGCGGTCGCCTATCGGTTGACGGGTACCTATGCCGATGCCGAAGACATCGTCCAGGACGCCTGGTTGCGCTGGCACGACAATAAGAGCACGATCGCCGACCTACGCGCCTGGCTGACCACCGTGGTGAGCCGGTTGGGTCTGGACCGGCTGCGTTCTGCGGCCCATCGACGCGAGGCCTATTACGGCGAATGGCTGCCCGAGCCTGTCGTGACCGGGCTCGATGCGAACGATCCACTCAACGCGGTGGTGGCAGGGGAGGACGCGCGGTTCGCCGCGATGGTCGTGCTCGAACGGCTCACGCCCGATCAGCGGGTGGCGTTCGTGTTGCACGACGGTTTCGGCCTACCCTTCGGCGAAATCGCCGGCGTGCTCGGAGTCAGCGACGCCTCGGCCCGCCAGTTGGCCTCGCGGGCCCGCCGCGCAGTCTCCGACAACCCACCGCCGTCGTCGTCCGACGATGTGCACAACCAGGTTGCGGGCGAGCTGATGGTCGCCCTGGCGTCGGGGGAGCTCGACGCCGTCGTCCGCTTGCTGCATCCGGACGTGACGTTCACCGGCGATTCGAACCGGCGCGCCCCGACCGCTGCCCGCGTCATCCACGGGCCGGACAAGGTGGCCCGCTTCATCCTCGGACTGGCGCAGAAGTACGGCCCGAATTGGTTGGCGGGCAGTCAATTTGCGCTTGTCAACGGCCAGTTGGGCGTCTACACGACAGGCGCCCCCGCCGGTGACGGCTACCCCGAGATGATGCCGCGGGTCACGATCTTCACCGTCCGCGACGGCTTGGTCTGCGCGGTATGGGACATCGCCAACCCGGACAAGTTCACCGGATCCCCGTTGCGAGGTGCCCGGTGATGCCGAACGAGCCCGGCACCCTGGCCCAAACCTTCAGCCGGATGATGTTCCGCGGCATGGACAAGATGCGTCACCGTGACGCCTTCGACATCGGCCCGGCGACCGGGACGGATTTCGCCGGATTCGAGAACCACCGCCAGATCGTGTTGGTGACGTACCGACGTTCGGGGGAGGCGGTGCCCAGCCCGATCAACCACGGCATCGACCCCGCCGGTCCGGGCAAGCTCTACGTCCGCACCGATGCGTCGACCGCCAAGGTCAGGCGCATTCGGAACAATCCGCACGTCCTCGTCGTGGCGTGCAATCTGCGCGGCAAGCCCACCGGTCCGGTGGTGGCCGGTGTGGCCCGCATCCTCGACGAATCCGAACATGCGCACGCCGAGTCGGTGATCGCGGCCAACTGGAGTCTGCCGATGAAGTTGTTCGAGCGCAGCCTGGATGCCGGGAGTCAAACGCTCGGTGTGCCCATGGCGTACATCGAGATCACGCCCAGGGAACCCGGCACGCATCCCCGGAATTGAACCCCTGCTCGGTGATGCCCAGCGCCGAGTACATCCGGGCCCGCATGTTCTCCACGCCGATCTGGTAGGTCAACTCGATCACCCCGTCGTCGCCGAAGCGGCGTTGCAGGTCGGCCACCTGCTCGTCGGTGACGGTGTGCGGATCGGTGGTCATGGCGTTGGCGTAGCTGATCGCGGCTCGCTCGTCGTCAGTGAACAGTGGCGAGGTGGCGTAGTCGTCGATCGACTTGAGCCGCTCCATGTCGAGGTTGTCCAGCCGCATCAGCATGGAGCCGAAGTCCACGCACCACGAGCAGCCGACTGTGCGGGCGGTCCAGAACACCGCGAGCTCCCGGACGCTGGCCGGCAACTTCTTCGAACCACTCTTCAACAGCATTTCGTGTGCAGCGTTGGCGACCAGTAGACGCGGGTGGTGTGCCGCCACGGTGAACGGTTCGGGCACCTCACCGAACTGACGCTTGGCGAACCAGTACATGGCACGGGTCAACAGGCCGGCTTGTTTGGGGGTGACGGGGGCGATTCGTGTTTTTGTCTCGGTCATATCCAGTAGACGAGATGGCCGCTGAGTTTGTGACGCCGCCTCGTCGAATGTGAAGACGATGGCCAGATTTTCGGAAAATCTCGCGATTTTGTTCGCCTTCGGCGCAGGTGGAACCCTGGTGACCTGCGCGGCGTCCTATTTGTCATGTCACTGCCGTTTCTGGGCACTGAGGCGTTGGCCGCGGGCAAGGTCAACCGGTATCAGCTGACCACCAACTACGACCTGCTCCACCGGAATGTGTACGCGCCACGTGGATCGGTGCTCACTCCCATCGACCGGGCGGTCGCGGCCTGGCTGTGGTCGGGCCTGCGCGCTGTCGCGGCGGGCATGTCAGCTTCCGCGCTGCACGGCTCTCGGTGGATCGACGCGCAACTGCCCGCTGAGCTGATCCACTCCAGCCGCCACAAGACCGGCGGGATCGTCCTGCACAGCGACACCCTGGCCGACGGGGAAGTCTGCCGGGTGCGCGGAATCCAGACGACGACGCCGGCTCGGACCGCATTCGACTTGGGCCGCCGGCCGGGGTTATCGGTCGCCGTCGAGCGGGTCGACGCCCTGCTGCAGGCCTGCGACCTGAAACTTGTTGAGGTTCAAGCACTTATCGAAAATCACCGCGGCGTGCGGGGGCTCGTGCAGTTGCGGAAGGTGTTGGATCGTGCCGACTATGGCGCCGAATCACCGCAGGAAACCCGGCTCCGGCTGGTGTACACGAAAGCGGGCATGCGCCCGACCAAGACCCAGATCAACGTGTTCGACGGATATACGTGGGTCGGCCGCATCGACATGGGTTGGCCGGAATGGAAGGTCGGCGTGCAGTACGACGGCATTCAACACTGGACCGATCCGCGACAGCGCACCAAGGACATCGATCAGGATGCCCAGTACCGCGAACTCGGCTGGCGCATCGTTCGCGTCGGCGCTGATCTGCTGCGTCACCGCCAACGAATCATCATCGACCGCACCCGCCAAGCCCTCCGGGATGCCGGCGCCCCCTTCTGATGCCCAACGTGAAGACGATCGCGAGATTTTCGAGAAATCTCGCGATCGTCTTCACACTCGGCGGAACATCGAAGATCTAACGCGCGAACATCAAAGCGCGCTTGACCTCCTGGATCGCCTGGGTCACCTGGATGCCACGCGGGCACGCCTCGGTGCAGTTGAACGTGGTGCGGCAACGCCACACACCGTCGACCTCGTTGAGGATGTCCAAACGCTCGGCGGCCGCCTCGTCACGTGAGTCGAAGATGAACCGGTGCGCGTTGACGATCGCGGCCGGGCCGAAGTACGACCCCTCGCTCCAGTACACCGGGCACGAGGTGGTGCAGCAGGCGCACAGGATGCACTTGGTGGTGTCGTCGTAGCGGGCCCGGTCGGTGGCGCTCTGGATGCGCTCCTTGGTGGGCGGGTTTCCGCTGGTGATCAGGAACGGCTTGACGGCGCGGTAGGCGTCGAAGAACGGCTCCATGTCCACCACCAGGTCCTTCTCCACGGGCAGGCCGCGGATCGGCTCGATGGTGATGGTCAGCTGCTTCTTGGGGTTCTTGGGCAGCATGTCGCGCATCAGCACCTTGCAGGCCAGCCGGTTCACACCGTTGATCCGCATGGCGTCGCTACCGCACACTCCGTGGGCGCAGGACCGACGGAACGTCAGCGTGCCGTCCAGGTAGCCCTTCACGTACAGCAGCAGGTTCAGCAGCCGGTCTGAGGGCAGGCACGGCACCCGGAAACTCTGCCAGCCGGCGGCGTCGGGGTTCTCGGGGTCGAACCGGGCGATCTTCAGCGTCACCATGACCGCGCCCTCGGGGACCGGGGGCAGCGGCGGATCGCCGGCTTCGGGCTTATCGATGACAGGTGCACTCACGGTCAGTACTTCCTTTCCATCGGCTCGTACCGGGTCTGGACCACGGGCTTGTAGTCCAGCCGGATGTCGGCGAGCAGCCCGGGGCCTTCCTTGTACGCCATGGTGTGGCGCAGGTAGTTCGTGTCGTCGCGGTTCGGGTAGTCCTCACGCGCGTGGCCGCCGCGGGACTCCTTGCGGTTGAGCGCACCGACCACGGTCACCTCGGCCAGCTCCAGCAGGAAGCCCAGTTCGATGGCCTCGAGCAGGTCGCTGTTGTAGCGCTTGCCCTTGTCGTGCACGGTGATTCGGGCGTAGCGCTCCTTGAGGGCGTGGATGTCGGTCAGCGCCTGCTTGAGCGTCTCCTCGGTGCGGAACACCGCGGCGTTGTTGTCCATCGACTGCTGCAGCGCGGTGCGGATGTCGGCGACGCGCTCGTTGCCGTGCTCGGAGAGGATGTCGCCGACCCAGCCGACCACCATGTCGGCCGGGTTCTCCGGCAGGTCGACGTGGTTGTGGTTGGCGGCGTACTCGGCGGCGGCGATGCCGGCACGACGGCCGAACACGTTGATGTCCAGCAGCGAGTTGGTGCCCAGGCGGTTGGCGCCGTGCACCGAGACGCAGGCGCACTCACCGGCGGCGTACAGGCCGGGGATGACGTTGGTGTTGTCGCGCAGCACCTGGCCGTGGACCGTGGTGGGAATGCCGCCCATGACGTAGTGGCAGGTCGGGTACACCGGCACCAGCTCGGTGACCGGGTCCACGCCAAGGTAGGTACGGGCGAACTCGGTGATGTCGGGAAGCTTGGCCTCCAGCACGTCCTCGCCGAGGTGACGCACGTCGATGTAGACGTAGTCCTTGTTCGGTCCGGCGCCGCGGCCTTCGAGCACCTCCAGCACCATCGACCGGGCCACGATGTCACGCGGCGCGAGGTCGACGATCGTCGGCGCGTAGCGCTCCATGAACCGCTCGCCCTCGCCGTTGAGCAACCGGCCGCCCTCACCGCGCACGGCTTCGGAGATCAGGATGCCCAGGCCGGCCAGACCGGTCGGGTGGAACTGGTGGAACTCCATGTCCTCCAAGGGAAGTCCCTTGCGGAAGATGATGCCCAGGCCGTCACCGGTCAGGGTGTGGGCGTTGGAGGTGGTCTTGTACATCCGGCCGGACCCGCCGGTGGCGAAGACGATCGCCTTGGCGTGGAAGATGTGGATGTCGCCGGTGGCCAGCTCGTAGGCGATGACGCCGGTGGCCACCGGGCCGGCCGGGGTCTCGGTCAGCGCGATGTCCAGGGCGTAGAACTCGTTGAAGAACTCCACGTCGTGCTTGACGCAGTTCTGGTACAGCGTCTGCAGGATCATGTGGCCGGTGCGGTCGGCGGCGTAGCAGGCCCGGCGCACCGGGGCCTTGCCGTGGTCGCGGGTGTGCCCGCCGAAGCGGCGCTGGTCGATGCGGCCCTCGGGCGTCCGGTTGAACGGCATGCCCATCTTCTCCAGGTCCAGCACCGCGTCGATGGCCTCCTTGGCCATGATCTCGACGGCGTCCTGGTCAGCGAGGTAATCGCCACCCTTGACGGTGTCGAAGGTGTGCCATTCCCAGTTGTCCTCTTCGACGTTTGCCAGCGCGGCGCACATGCCGCCCTGGGCTGCGCCGGTGTGCGAACGCGTCGGGTACAGCTTGGTCAGCACGGCGGTGCGGACGCGCGGACCGGCCTCGACGGCTGCGCGCATGCCGGCGCCGCCCGCGCCGACGATGACGACGTCGTAGCGATGTTCCTGAATCATGGGTCAGCTCCCAATATTCGGGTCGAAGGTGACCAAGACGTAGGTGCCCAGAACCAGGGTGAACCCTGTCGCCAGCAGCAACAGCGAATTCAGCCAGAACTTCGTGGTGTTCTTACGGGCGTAGTCGCCGATGATGGTCCGCAGGCCGTTGGCCCCGTGGATCATCGCCAGCCACAGCAGGGCCATGTCCCAGATCTGCCAGAACGGCGAGGCCCACCGCTGCGCGACATAGTTGAAGTCGATGCGGTAAACACCGTCGGACCACATCAGCATGATGAACAGGTGGCCCAGCGCCAGGAACACCAGGGCGACACCCGAGAACCGCATGAACAGCCACGCGTACTTTTCGAAGTACGGGATACCGCGGGGACGACGGGGCGCGCGCGGGTGGTCCAGCGCAGCCGGCCGGTCGTGTTCGCGTTCCATCACCGGTGCGGGGCGGCCGAGCCGCGACTCACCTGCTCCTGGCGCGCTCACAGGAACCGCTCCACCATGTGCATACCGAGAACTCCTAGTGCGGCGATGAGAACCACGGCAAAGACGCCGACGGCGACCGCGAGCATCTGCCGCTGGTAGCGGGGACCCTGCTGCCAGAAGTCGATGAGGATGACGCGGATGCCGTTGAGTGCGTGGAACAGCACGGCGGCGACCAGGCCCATCTCCATCAATCCGACGATGGGGGTCTTGTACGTCTCGATGACCTCGTTGTAGGCCTGCGGGCTCACGCGGACCAACGCGGTATCTAGGACGTGTACGAACAGGAAGAAGAAGATCGTGGCACCGGTAATACGGTGCAGCACCCAGGACCACATTCCCGGATCACCGCGATAAAGGGTGCGCCGTCGTGCTTTCCTGGGTTGCGGAGCCGGTACCTCCGTCTGAGTACTCATCGGGCCCTCCAACGCCATCGGTGGGACGTCTGGGACTGCTCAGGATTAGCCCCAAACCTCGGGGCGACTCTAAACCCATTTGTAGTGGCGAACGAATTACGGTTGACCTGTTCGGCCCACTGAACAGGCAAAAGTTAGGCTTACCTATCTTAATGCGAGAGCCGCGGACGGGGGTTTCGGAATGCATTCAGAACCTATGTGGGGGATGCCCGTATGACGGCGAATGTGGACTGGAAGTTATTGCGTGACAAGGCAATTGACGTTTCCGGGCGGGCTTACGCGCCGTATTCCGGATTTCCGGTGGGCGCCGCGGCCCTCGTCGACGATGGTCGCGTGGTGGCCGGTTGCAATGTGGAGAATGTCTCATATGGCCTAGGTCTCTGTGCCGAGTGCGCTGTGGTCTGCGCCTTGCATTCGCAAGGGGGTGGAAGGCTCGTCGCGTTGTCGTGTGTGGGCCCGGATGGCGCCCTGCTCATGCCCTGCGGACGGTGCCGTCAGGTGTTGCTGGAACACGGCGGGCCGGGGATGCTCGTCGACCATCCGAGTGGCCCGCGGCCGCTGGCCGAGCTGCTGCCCGACGCCTTCGGCCCACAGGATCTGGAACGTCGGTAAGGCCAAGTGGTCCAACAACTCCGGTTACCGACGAGTAGGTTGACGGCCATGCCTTTCGACGCGCCGTCTGTCATTCGGACCAAACGGGACGGCGGTGTGCTGTCCGACGCCGCCATCGACTGGGTGATCGACGGCTACACCCACGGACGGGTGGCCGACGAGCAGATGTCGGCCCTGTTGATGGCGATCTTCCTCAACGGGATGACGGTGACCGAGACCACCCGCTGGACCGCCGCCATGGTCGCTTCCGGGGAGCGGTTCGATTTCACCGACCTGCGTCGTGAGGGCAAGCCGCTCGCCCTCGTCGACAAACACTCCACCGGCGGGGTCGGCGACAAGATCACCATCCCGCTGCTGCCGGTCGTAATGGCTTGCGGGGGCAGCGTTCCGCAGGCATCCGGCCGCGGCCTGGGGCATACCGGTGGCACGCTCGACAAGCTGGAATCGATCGCCGGGTTCACCGCGGAGCTGTCCAAAGACCGTATCCGCCAGCAACTTTCCGATGTCGGCGGAGCGATCTTCGCCGCCGGTGAGCTGGCTCCGGCCGATCGCAAGATCTATGCCCTGCGGGATATCACGTCCACCGTCGATTCGACGCCCCTGATCGCCAGTTCGGTGATGAGCAAGAAGCTCGCCGAGGGTGCCCGGTCCTTGGTGCTCGACGTCAAAGTCGGCCGGGGTGCGTTCCTGAAGACCGAGGCCGACGCCCGGGAGCTGGCGCGGATCATGGTCGACCTCGGGAATGCCGACGGGGTCCCGACGCGGGCCCTGCTCACCGACATGAACTGCCCGCTGGGCTGCGCCGTCGGTAACTCCGTGGAGGTGGCCGAATCGCTGGAGGTGCTGGCCGGCGGCGGCCCGGCCGACGTGGTCGAGCTGACGCTGACGCTGGCGGCCGAGATGCTCGGCGCCGCCGGTGTCGACGGCGCCGACCCGGCTCAGACGCTGCGTGACGGGACCGCGATGGATCGGTTCCGGGCGCTGGTGGCAGCGCAGGGCGGGGACCTGAGCCGCCCGCTGCCGATCGGGACGGCAACCGAGACCGTGACGGCCCCGCACGGCGGCATCATGGGTGACATCGACGCCATGGGCGTGGCGATGGCGGCGTGGCGCTTGGGTGCGGGTCGGGCGCAGCCGGGGGAGCCAGTACAGCTCGGCGCGGGGGTGCGGATTCACCGCAAGCCGGGGGAGCCCGTGGCCGCCGGAGAGACGCTGTTCACCCTCTACACCGAGACCGCGGAGCGGCTACCCGGCGCGCTCGCCGAACTCGACGGCGCCTGGTCGGTCGACGACTCGGCACCGGCGCAGCGGCCCCTGGTCATCGACCGAATCGTCTGACGGGCACCCACGGCTGCGGTGCCGAGGGATGATGGGGGGCATGAGCACCCCGCTGACCTTGGACAAGATTCAGCACGCACCCAAGGCCCTGCTGCACGACCACCTCGACGGTGGGCTGCGTCCGGCCACCGTGCTGGAGCTGGCCGGTGAGCTCGGGTACGACGACCTACCCGCCACGGAGGTCGACGAGCTGGCCACGTTCTTCCGCACCGCCGCCCACAGCGGCTCGCTGGAGCGTTACCTGGAACCGTTCGCCCACACCGTCGGCGTCATGCAGACCCCTGAGGCGTTGCATCGGGTGGCCCACGAGTGCGTGGAGGATCTGGCGGCCGACAACGTGGTGTACGCCGAGGTCCGGTTCGCCCCCGAGCTGCACATCGACCGCGGCCTGTCGCTCGACGACGTCGTCGATGCGGTCCTGGCCGGGTTCGCCGACGGGGAGAAGGCAGCCGCGGCCGCGGGTCGCACGATCACCGTGCGCTGCCTGGTCACCGCGATGCGCCACGCGGCCCGGTCACGTGAGATCGCCGAGCTGGCAATCCGATTCCGCGACAAGGGCGTGGTCGGATTCGACATCGCCGGAGCCGAGGCCGGCTACCCACCCACCCGGCACCTGGATGCCTTCGAGTACATGCGGGGCAACAACGCGCGCTTCACCATTCACGCCGGCGAGGCGTTCGGTCTGCCGTCGATCCACGAGGCCATCGCGTTCTGCGGTGCCGACCGGCTGGGCCACGGCGTGCGCATCGTCGACGACATCACCGAGCTCGACGACGGCACCCAACACCTGGGCCGGCTGGCCTCGCTTCTGCGGGACAAGCGCATCCCGCTGGAGATGTGCCCGAGCAGCAACGTGCAGACCGGGGCGGCACCAAGCATCGCCGAGCACCCCTTCGACCGGCTGGCCCGACTCCGGTTCCGGGTCACGGTCAACACCGACAACCGGCTGATGAGCGACACCACGATGAGCCAGGAGATGCTGCGTCTGGTCGAGGCGTTCGGCTACGGCTGGAGTGATCTGGAGCGGTTCACGATCAACGCGATGAAATCGGCCTTCATCCCGTTCGACCAACGGCTCGCATTGATCGACGAGGTGATCAAGCCTCGGTACGCGGTGCTGGTCGGCTGAGGGTCACGGCGCGGCATAGACGGTCTGTCCGCCGACAATCGTCTCCACCGGCCGTACCTCCCCGATGTCGGCGGCGGTGCGGATATCTCGGTCGAGGACCACGAGGTCGGCCAGCATGCCCTCGGCGATGCGCCCGGTCCGATCCTGACCGTTGGCGTAGGCCGATCCCGCGGTGTAGGCATGGATCGCTGAAGCCAGCTTGATGCCCTCCTGAGGTTGCAGCGGCGTGTCGAAGACGCCGTCGCCGATCGCGTGTGGATCGGCACGGGTGCCGGTGCGGTGCACGGCGGTGTGGATGGCCCACAAGGGGTTCGGGTCGGTCACCGGCCAGTCACTACCCATGGCGAGCGTGGCGCCGTGACGCTGGATGGACGCAAATGGGAAGTGCCACGGTTCACGTTCGGGCCCGAGCAGCGGGAGCTTGCGCTCGACGATCTCTTTGTCCCGCCGTGCCCAAAGGGCCTGGATGTTGGCGATGACCCCGAGCTGGCCGAATCGCGGAATGTCGAGTGGATCCACCACATCCAGGTGAGCGATCTGGTGGCGAGCGTCGAACTGAGGATGCTGTGCGGCGGCGTGTTCGAGTGCATCGAGACATTCACGCACCGCGCGGTCGCCGACGGCATGCATATGGATGCCGAACCGCGCTCCGGCAAGCAGGGCCGTGATCTTGTGGAGGTCGTCGGGATCGATGAACGACTGCCCGCTCGGAATGTCGTGACCGGCGACGGCCCGGTACGGCGCGAGCATCGCGGCCGTGCAGTTCTCGCAGATGCCGTCCTGCATGACCTTGACCATGCTCGCGATGAATCGCGAATGGCCTGTGAGCTCTCGGCGGGCGCACAGGTCGGCGAGTTGCTCGGTATCGCGTCCGGCCTCCCACCACAAGGCGCCGACCACCCGAGCTGTCAGTTCGCCGGCTTCATCGGCTTCGACGTAGGTGTCGAAGTTGTCTTTCAGCCCGAAGAACTCGGCACCGACGGCCGCGTCCTGCCAGCCGGTGACACCCACGGAATGCAGCCGCCGTTGCGCCTCGAGCAGAGCACGCCGCATGAACGCCGGCGTCACCTCGGGGATGAGACCATTGACGGCATCGCCGCCGCGGTCGAGGAGCACCCCGGTGGGTTCACCTGCATGATCGCGGATGATCCGGCCGCCGACGGGATCGGCAGTGTGAGCACCGATCTCGGCGAGTTCCAGGGCTCGGGAGTTGACCCATGCGCCGTGGTAGTCGTGGCTGGTGAGAATTACGGGTCGGTCGGATACGACGGAATCGATGTCGTGTCGGGTCGGGAAGCCGTCGGGGAAGGCGTCGCCGTACCAGCCGGCCCCGGCAATCACCGGCTCGTCGGGGTGGTCGGCGGCGTAGCGAGCGATGGCGGTGAGGTACGCCTGGCGATCGTGGGCCAGTCCGGACAGGTCGCACCGCAGCGCCGCCATGCCCGCGGCGACGGGATGTGCGTGCGCGTCGACGAATCCGGGCAGCAGGCTGGCGCCGCCGAGATCCGTGACTTCCGTGTGTTTTCCGACCATGTCGCGGTCCACGCGGCGGCCGACGGCGACGATGGTGTCGCCGTGGACGGCCACGGTGTCGGCGGGCTCGGCTCCGGCGGCCGGGAACACGGCCGCGTTGGTGAAGATGCGATCAGCGAACATGGTGTCTCTCAGGCTGTGATTTCTCGGCGATCGGCGAGCACCAGGGAGCTGGCATGTTCGGCGACTGCCATGATGGTGCCCACCGGGTTGACCGACGGGATCGTGGGGAACACCGAGGCATCCACGACCCGCAGGCCGTGTACGCCGCGGACGCGGAGTCGCGAATCGCACACCGCCATCGGATCGTCGTCGGCGCCCATGCGGCAGGTGCCCGAGACGTGGTACACGGTCTGGTGCGTGGCCCGCAGTGCCTCCGACAGTTCCTCGTCCGATTGTGCGTCCGGCCCTGGGAAGACCTCGCGGACCAGCCAATTGGCCATTGGTTCGGTGGCGGCGATCCGGCGGGCCAGGCGGATGCCCGCGATCAGGACCGCTTCGTCGTGCCCATCCGGATCGGTGAAGTACCGGTAGTCGATCGACGGTCGCTCGGCAGGATCGGCCGAGGTGATCCACACGCGGCCGCGGCTGCTCGGCTTGGCGACGTTGGGGGCGATCGACACGATGCGCGCGGGCATCTCGACGCCGCGGGCGACGGCGTGGTCGGCGACGGCTTCGACCGGAAAGTGCATCAGCACCTCGGGCCGCGCCGGGCCGTCGTCCGACAACCGCACCGCGGCACCGGCATCCCACCCCGTCGCACAGGTATCGGGAACGTCGACGGCGGCTTCCCACACGATCAGACCCTCGGCGTGGTCCATCAGATTCTCGCCCACGCCCGGAGCGTTCACGATCGTCTGCACACCGGACGCCTCGAGCACCATCTCAGGACCGATCCCCGACAGTTGCAGCAGCTTTGGTGTATCGATGGCGCCGCAGCACACGATCACTTCACGGTCGGCCCGGAACTCGTTCCGGTTGCCATCGCCGTCGCGGGTGACGACGCCGACGGCCCTGCCGTCCTCGATGACGAGCCGCTCGGCCTGCTGGCCGTGTTCGACGATGAGGTTGTCGCGGTTGGTGATCGCATCGTGCAGATAGTGCACCGACGTGGAGGACCGCAGGTGATTGTGCGGTGTGTAGCCGATCTCGAAGAACCCCGCCCCGACGCCGGTGACGGCGAAATCCGGATCGGAGTTCCAGGACCGGCGGGCCGGAAGGTTCAACGCACGACGGGCTGAATCGACTACGTCGCTGACATACGGGTTGCGGTCCTTGTCGGCGACGGGTTCGACGGGGGCGAGAAGTCGGTCGAATGCGCCGTGCACCGTAGCGGTATCCCAGCCGCTGACGCCAAGTGCTGCCCACTCGTCGAGGTCGGCGGCGAGCGGTCGCCAGGTGATCATCGTGTTGGCCGTCGAGCAGCCTCCGAGGATCCGCATTCTGGCTTGCCGTATACCGGAGTTGCCACGTAGTTGCGGCACGCTGCGGTAGTCGAGGTCGTACTCGCTTTCGAGCATCTGGGCCCACCGCCGGATATCTCGGGCGCGGGGCTCCTCCCGATCGGAGGGGCCCGCTTCGAGCACGGTGACCGTGATCCCCGGGTCTTCCGAAAGCCTGGATGCCACAATGCATCCGGCGGTACCGCCGCCGACGATCAGATAATCGCTCATGCTGCCGACTCCGCTGCCACGGCGGTCGGCGCCACCGGTGCGGACACTTTCGGGCGCATCAGGACGTAGTACAACGGGCAGATCACCGCCAGCCCGACGATCCACGAGATGTCCACCCCACCGAGGGCCGCGGCGCAGAACCCGGTGAACAACGTGGTCGACAGGAACGGGATCTGCACGGCGATCCCGACGAAGTAGCACGAGATGGCAGCCCAATTGAACTTGCCGTAGAGGCCGCCGTCCTGTTCGAACAACGAGTCGATGTCGTAGTCGCCGTGGCGCAACAGGTAGTAGTCGACGAGATTGACTGCAGTCCAGGGGATGAGCACGCACAGCAGCAACGCCAGGAAACTCGCGTAATTGGCCAGGAAGTCGTCGGCGCTCACCAGTGCCGGGACGATCGCGACGACGAACAGGATCACCGCCGTCACCGCACGGCTCATCGCGGCGGGCCGCCAACGCGGAAACAGGTTCTGGCCCACGGTGATCGCCGACAATGAACCGCAGTAGAGGTTCATGGCATTGGTGGCCGCGATACCGGTCGCGAAGATCGTGAACACCCCGGTGCTCACGCCGTGCGTCAGGGTCGAAAGCCCGTCCAGGGTGTCGTCCGCGGGTAGTGCCGCGCCCACCAGCACCCCGAGCAGCATGGGTAGAACCGAACCCAACACGCACCCCGAGTACGTGCCCCAGAAGGCGGCACGCTGGCCCGTGTCCTTGGGCATGTACCGGGTGTAGTCGGAAACATAGGGCGCGTACGCGATCTGCCAGAGCGCCGCCACCGAAAGGGTGGCCATGAACCCGGCCCAGCTGAAGCCGCTGGTGTGCCAGGTATCCGTGGGCACGCCGTTGACCCCGATCATCCAGACGAATGCGATGACCAGTGCCGCGCCGGCCACGACGGAGAGAAGCGCTGTCACCCGGTGGATGAGCCGGTATCCGACGATCGTGGCGACCACGCTGATCAAACCGATCACGGTGATGGACCAGTTTGTGGGCAACCCGGTCACCTTGGCCAGGGCTTGTCCACCGAGAACCGCGTTGGACGCGAAGAAGCCCAGGTACATGAACACCACCAGGATGACCACGAGAAGGCTGCCGTACGAGCCGAACTGGGCTCGAGTCTGCAGCATCTGCGGCACGCCCATCTGGGGTCCTTGCGCGGCGTGCAGAGCCATCACCACGCCACCGATGACGTTGCCCAACACGATTGCCAGGGCGCCGGCCCACAGTGGCAGACCGAACACCGTCGTCGCGAGCGCGCCGGTGATGATGGTCAGCAGCATGATGTTCGATCCGAACCAGACGGTGAACAGATCACGCGCCCGCCCGTGGCGCTCGTCGACCGGGACGTGCTCGATGGTTCTGCGTTCGACAGGCGCGGGGACCGGCGTCTTCTCGTTCAACTGGCGGCTGCTTTCTCTTTGCGGATCACGTCAGTATTCGCGTTGTCGTCGTGAACATAAAGTGCGCAATTCCGAAGTTATTCATCGCTTTTCGCGATGACGAAAACGTTAGGGAAATATTGCCGTCAAGTTTCGTATGAGCACGAGAGTTCCTGACGCATCACACTTCAGAGCGATATCCATGTCGTTTTCAGGCCCGTGTATTTGTCGAGGGCGTGCAGGGACAGATCGCGTCCGAATCCGGATTGTCCGAATCCACCGAACGGGGTCTGGGGGCTCAACGCATCGACGGTGTTCACCGACACCGTGCCGGCCCGCAGCGCGGACGAGACGCGATGTGCGCGTGACAGATCCCGAGTCCACACGGACGCGGCCAGGCCGTAGACCGTGTCATTGGCCATCGCGATCGCCTCGGCCTCGTCGGCGAATCGCTGTACTGCCAGCACCGGTCCGAAGACTTCCTCGGTCACCAGCTCGGCAGTAGAAGGAAGATTCGCCACGATGGTGGGAGCGACGAAACAACCACGGCCGGCCACGGTTTCGCGGGTGCCCCCGGTGAGGATCTCGCCGTCGGCGCGGGCACGGTCGATGAAGCCGAGCACCCGCTGCGTGTGCTGCTCATCGACGAGCGCGCCCAACGTGGACGCAGGATCCAGTGGGTTTCCGGGCCGCAGTTCGGCCGTGCGCTTGACGAGTTCGGCGAGGAACTCCTCGGCGATCGACTCCTGCAGCAGCAGCCGGGAATTCGACGAGCACACCGCACCCTGATTGTAGAAGGCTCCGAAGATCGCCTTGTCGACCGCGGCGTCCAGATCGGCGTCGGCGAACACCACGTTCGGGCTCTTACCGCCGCATTCCAGCCAGACCTGCTTGGCGTTGGAATCAGCGGCGTAGCGCAGGAACCGCTTGCCGGTCTCGGTCGAACCGGTGAACGCGATGACATCGACGTCGGGGTGACGGCCCAGTGCTTCGCCCGCTGTGGGGCCCAGGCCGGGCACGACGTTGAGCACACCTTCGGGCACGCCGGCCTCGACCGCGAGTTCGGCCAGCCTGATCGACGACAGCGGCGCTTGCTCAGCGGGTTTGAGGACGACGGAGTTGCCGGCCGCCAAGGCCGGCGCCACCTTCCACACCGCGAGGTCCAACGGGAAATTCCATGGCGTCACGGCGCCGACGACGCCAAGTGGCTCCCGGGTCACGAGCGCGAGGTTGCCGGGTTCGGTGGGGGCGATCTCACCGGACTGCTTGTCGAGCGCCTCGCCGTAGAACGCGAAAAGCTCGGCGGCCGAGGGCACATCGACGGTGTGCGCCTCGGCGACCAGTTTGCCCATGTCGATCGAATCCAGCAGCGCCAGTTCTTCGCCGTGCTCAAGGATGAGATCGGACAGCCGCCGCAACACGCGCTTGCGATGCGACGCCGAGGATTTCGACCAGACACCCGTGTCGAAGGCGGCGCGGGCCGAGGCCACCGCGGCGTCGACGTCCTCGGTGTCACCTGCGGCAACCGGCGCGATCAGCTCGCCCGTGGCGGGGTTGATCGAGTCGAACGTCGCGCCGGACCGCGCGGGCCGGTACTTGCCGTCGATGAAAGCCTCTGTACGCGGGGTGATCTCGGCGGCCAGCCGGGTCCAGTCCTCAACTGTGCTCATCTGCCTGCCTCTCAGGGAACGTAAATCGCGAACTGCTTGACCAGGGGCTCGGTGACGCGGTATTCACCGCGCCAGCCCTTGGCCAGCGTGAAGGAGTCGCCCGGGCCGAACGTGTGCGCGACGCCGTCCTCACCGGTCAGGGTGATCGACCCTTGCAGCACCCGGGTGTACTCGTCGCCGGGATAGCTTTCGATGAACTCGGCGTAGGGCTCGGCGCTCCACGAACCGACGGTGAACTTTTCGTCGCCGCTGGCCAGATGTACGGCTTCGCGCTCGGCCGGGTCACCTTCCCGCAGGGTCTCGGGGGTGACATAGCTGCTGGGGGTCATCGCCGCGACGGCGTCGGGCCCGGCGGGGATCAGGGTGGCCATGTGCATTCTCCTTCAGACGTTGACCGGTTGGACCGGCGTGATGGGTAGGTAGACAACAGGTTCGGTGGCGAGCTCGGACGTTTCGCGCAGGTACGGCACCGGACCCGGCGCTTGCGGCTCGTCGAGCTCCTCGGCGTAGCGGTGTCCGGACCAGACCGCCGCGGCGATGGTGGCCGGGGCCCAGGCGTCGCCGATGGCGCGCACGCTCAGCAGATCGGCGTCGGCCCATTCGGTTTCCCGGTTCATCAGGTCCTGATACAGGAGGTCGTGCGGTAGCCGGGCGGTCACCATCACGACGGAGTCCGCGCTGAGCGCACCTTCGTCACCGGTGTACACACAGGCGGTCGTCACACCGTCGGGCGTGACGGCGGTGACGGCGGTATTGGTCTGCACGTCGACGCCGGCCCGGATCACCCGCTTGCGGATGCGTGCCACCTCCAGGGTGTTGGTGGTCCACTGCGAGACATGTGCGGCCGGGGTGACCAACGTGACCGCCAGGCCTTCCTTGGCCAGCAGTTCGGCGATCACTCCACCCAGGTAGTAGTGATCGTCGTCGAACACGACCACGCGCTGTCCACGCGGCCGGGTGCCGGCCATGATGTCGTCGGGGCTCAAAACGTCAGCGCCCTCGGCGATGTCGATCGGCTGGGTGTGGAACCGGCCCACCCCGTCGTGCCGCCAGGACGCACCGGTGGCGACGACGACGTGGTTGAAGTCGTTCTCGATGATGTCGTCGGCGGTCATCTCGCTCTGCATGAACACCTCGACGTTGTCGAGCTTGGCCAGCTGCGCCTCGCGGTAGTCGACGACGCGGATCCAGGCCGACAGGCTAGGCAGCTTCGACTCGCGGGCGACCCGGCCGCCCAGGGTCCGGGTGGCCTCGGCCAGGCTCACGGTGTAGCCGCGGTTACCCAGGGAGCGGGCCGCCTCCAGACCGGCCGGGCCGGCCCCGACGACGAGCACTGTCGAGTCGCTGGAGCGGGCCCGGATCTTCTCGGGGTGCCAGCCGCGCCGGAATTCCTCGCCCATGGTGGGGTTCTGGGTGCAGCGGATGGGGGACATGGTGAAGTCACCGGACACGCAGATGTTGCAGCCGATGCACTCGCGGATGTCCTCGAGGTGGCCCGATTCGATCTTGCTGGGTAGGAACGGGTCGGCAATGGAGGGCCGGGCGGCGCCGATGAGGTCGAGCACACCGGTTTTGAGCTGGTGCACCATCATGTCCGGCGAGGTGAAACGTCCCACGCCCACAACAGGTTTCGTGGTCAGCGCTTTGAGGCCGCGCACATACGGCTCCTGCTCGGCCTCGGGCCCGAAGCGGGACGTGACCGAATCGTCCTCCCAGCTGCCCAGCACGAAGTCCCACAGATCGGGGTGCTCGCCCAGCATGCCGATCACGTCCTCGATCTCGGCGCGGGTGATGCCCTCGTCGCCGAGCAGCTCGTCGACCGTGATGCGACACGCGACCGCGGCCTTGCCATCACACATCTCGCGGGTGTCCTCGAGGATCTCGCGCAGCAGGCGGGCCCGGTTCTCCAGACTGCCGCCGTACTCGTCGGTGCGATTGTTGTAGCGCCGGGACAGGAAGTGGTGCAGCCCGCCGATGGCGTGGCCGGCGTAGACGTAGACGATGTCGTAGGAGGCTTGCAGGGACCGGCGCACCGCCTCGCGATGCCAGAAGCGCATGTCGGCGATGTCGGCCTTGGTCATCTCGCGCGCTTGCACGGGGTCGTAGTTCCACGACACGACCGGCAGATTCTGCGGGGCGAGCGGGGTTTCCCGGCTGATCAGGTTGGGGGAGTTCAGACCGTTGTGGGCGAGTTCGATGCCGGCGAGCGCCCCGCCCTCGTGGATCTTGTCGGCGATGCGGGCGACGGCGGGGATGTCCTGGTCGTCCCACAGCCGCAGCTCGATGAACGGGCCGATGTCCGAGGTGGGGTGGATCTCGACCTGTTCGGTGCACACCACGGCCCAGCCGCCCTCGGCCTTGATCCGGCGCATGTAGGCCTCACCCGATGGGTCGCGGTAGCCCATCCCGTTGCAGTGCGGCACCTGGTAGAAGCGGTTTCGTGCCGTGACCGGCCCGATTTTCACAGGCTCGAACAGGATGTCGTACCGAGGGTCTCGCATGGGTCACTTCCTAGGGCTGTATGGCTGTGGGGCTGCGTGCGTGATCTGGCTCACGCGATTGCTAGCTATCGTGGTGCCGTTGGTAACGGAGTTCAACTAGTGGTTTCAGTTGATCTGGATCGGATTTTCCGATGACGTCCGCGTGCCCGGTTCGAGAGAGCGAAGGGCAGCGCGCTGCGCCGCATCGAAACTTTTGATGCGTATTCGCGGAAATGGATGTTTTACAGCTGTGCCCGGGACCGGTCACTGTGGGGGCCGTCACATCCACAACAAGAATAGAAGGCCGTCGTGGAACCAGCATCGAAGCCGACATCCGAACCGGCATTGGAGTCGCAGACCGCCCAGGCCGATCGCGAGGTGAAACACCTCAAGAAGACCCTGGGTCGCCTCGACATCGTATTTCTGATCGTGGCTGCCGTCGTCTCCATCGAGGCGCTGGGACAAGTTTCCGGATTCGGTGCCGAGACCTTCACATGGGCCCTGGTGCTCGCGGTGACCTTCTTGGTTCCGTACGGCCTGATCTTTGCCGAGACCGGTGCGGCGTTCACCGGCGAGGGAGGCGTATACGTCTGGTGCCGAAAGGCTTTCGGACGGCCGGCAGCGGCGGTCGCCTCGCTGCTGACGTGGGTCACCCAACCCGTCTGGGTCGGTGGATCGATGGCCTTCATCGCCTCGGAGGCGTGGAGCACCTATGTGGCGCCCTTCGAACACGGCTCGCTGGTGGACTACGCGTTCAAGCTGGTGTTCATCTGGCTGACGGTGCTGGCCGCCATCATCAGCCTGCAGCACGGCAAGTGGATCCCGAACATCGGTGCGATCCTCAAGATCGCGTTCCTGGCGGTCTTCCTGGTCACCACTGGGATCTACGCGGCCCGCAACGGCGTTGCCGGGTTGTCTGCCAGCGACTTCGCGCCGACGGTCGGAGGACTTCTGGGTGTGACCCCGCTGCTGCTGTTCTCCTATCTCGGTTTCGAATCGGGTAACAGCGCGGCCGGCGAAATGAAGAATCCGGCCCGTGACGTTCCGTTCGCCATCGCCCGGTCGGCGGGAATCGCCGCGGCGGCATACCTGTTGCCCATCTTCGCCATCCTGATCGTGCTGCCGGCCGACCAGATCACCGGAATCGGCGGGCTCATGGAGGCGGTCGCCACGGTGTTCAGCGTGTACGGGTCGGCGGCGCCGGCGATGCTCTCCCTCACCGGCGTCATCTTCGCCATCGTGCTGATGACACAGGGCTCGGCGTGGATGATCATCAGCGACCGCATGCAGGCCATGGCCGCCGCGGACGGCGCGTTCTTCGGTGGTTTCTTCGGCCGGTTCCACCCTGAACTGGGCACCCCGGTGCGCGTCAACCTGCTCTCTGGGACGGTCGCCACGGTGTTTTGTCTGGTCGCCATGCAGGTCACCGGATCGTCGGCATCGATCTTCGGTGTGGTGCTGAGCATCTCGATCTCCACTTTCCTGCTGAGCTACGTCATCGCGATCCCGGCAGTGGTGCGGTTGCGCACCCGATTCCCGGACGTGGTGCGACCGTTCCGGGTGCCGCTGGGCGACACCGGGTTCCGCATCCTGGGCGGGTTGTGCTTCGCATGGGTCGCCCTCGGGTCGTGGGTTGCGGTATTCCCCGGCACCCTGGAGCGTCTGTTCGGCCTCGACTACGACTTCGTCGACACCTGGGGCGTCAGCCAGGTGACCTTCGAAGTCTTCACTCTCGGCACTCTGGTGGTGCTGGGCCTCCTCGGCGCAGTGGGTTATCTGCGGGCGCGTTCCGTGCGGGCCGAACGACCCGTCGCAGGCGATGCGCCAGACCCGGCGAGCGGGGTTCTTGGTAACGAGGCCGCGCAGCTGTAATGCTGGTATCCCGCGTCTCAGAGGGCGAGCCAGTAGGGAGTATCAGCATGCGCCGACGTCCTGACGTCACGCTCACCCAGCTGCGGTACTTCGTGAAAGCTGCCACCCATCTGTCCATGACCAAGGCCGCCGACGATTTGCACATCGCACAGTCGGCGGTCTCGGCCGCCATCAGCCAGCTCGAACAGCAGATCGGCACGCAGTTGTTCATCCGGCACCGGGCCCGCGGCCTGGCGCTGACCGCCGCCGGCGAGGACATGTTGCGCGATACACGCGCGCTGCTGGCGCACCTCGATGAGGTGCTCGACAGCGCGAGCGGCAGTGTCGACCAGGTGCACGGGACGGTGCGGTTGGCCTGCTTTGTCACTTTGACACCGTTCGTCCTGCCCCGGTTGCTCTCCGAGCTTGCGGCGCGGCACCCAGATCTCGAGGTGGAGGTGATCGAGACGTCGGCCGACGCGATCCCGACGGTGTTGCGCAATGGCACAGCAGAGTTGGCGTTGACGTATGACCTCGGACTGGGGGCCGGTGTCGATGCGGAGCCTCTCGGGGTCGCCGCCCCGTACGTCGCATTGCCCCTCGATCATCGGTTGGCGAAGCGCAAATGCATCGAGCTGACGGAGTTGGCCGACGAGCCGATGGTCTTGCTCGACCTTCCCGACAGCCGTGACTATTTCGAGTCGATCCTCGCCAAAGCGGGTGTGACGCCTCGGATCCGATATCGTTCGGCCAGCTATGAGGCGGTGCGCGGGCTCGTGGCCCGTGGGCATGGTTTCTCGATCCTCAACCAGCTGCCCGCGCACCAGGGAACGTATGACGGTGGCGCCGTCAGCGCCGTCTCCATCCGTGACGATCTGCCCGGCCTGCCCATCGTGCTGGCCCGGTTACAGTCGGTGCGGAGCACTGCACGAGCTCGTGCGGTCGCCGACACCGCACGAGCCATCTTCGCCGATCCGGACGCGTGAGGCGCTCAGCGCGCCTGATGATCGTTTGGCCGGCAGAGATTCTCGGTGCTGAGCATCCTGGCCAGAACCGCGTCGTCGAGGAGCGCGGAGCGTCGCACCAGTTCCGGAATCGATGCTCCGGTGGCGATGGCTTCGGCGACCAGCGCGGTGGCGGCCTCATAGCCGAGAACCGGGTTGAGGGCGGTTGCGATGCTGGCCGATCGCAGGACGGTATCGCGCATGCGGTCGGCATTGGCGGTGATGCCCTGGATGCAACGTTCCCCCAGCACGGTCACCGCGGCCGTGAGGTGGTTGAGTGAAGACAGCAGTGCCCTGGCGATGATCGGCTCGAATGCGTTGAGCTGCAACTGCCCTGCCTCGGCCGCCATGGTGACGGTGAGGTCGTTGCCGATCACCTCGAAGGCCACCTGGTTGACCACTTCCGGGATGACCGGATTCACTTTGCCCGGCATGATGCTCGATCCGGCCTGTACCGCAGGCAAGTTGATCTCGCCGAACCCGGCGCGCGGTCCCGACGAGAGCAGTCGCAGGTCGTTGCAGATCTTCGACAGCTTCACGGCGGCGCGTTTGGCGACCGCGGACAGCTGAACGAAAGCTCCCACATCGGAGGTGGCCTCCACGAGGTTGCCCGCGGTGATCAACGGCAGGCCGGTGATATCGCGCAGTCGCTCGCACACCAGCGCCGCATACTTCGGGTGGGTGTTGAGCCCGGTGCCGATTGCGGTTCCGCCCAGGTTGATCTCGGCGATCAGAGCCATCGCCTCACCGAGCCGGTCGGCATCTTCGACGATGGTCACGGCGAACGCGCCGAACTCCTGCCCGAGGGTCATCGGTACCGCGTCCTGCAACTGGGTGCGTCCGAGCTTGAGCATGTCGGCGAAAGCGACGGACTTAGCGGCACACTGGGCGGCCAGGTCCCGCAGTGCGCGTTCCAGGGAGCGCGCCGCCATTCCGAGTGCGACCTTCACCGCGGTCGGGTAGACGTCGTTGGTGCTCTGCCCCAGGTTGACGTGCTCGAGTGGGTGCACGACGTGGTAGGCGCCGCGCTCATGGCCCAGGATCTCGCAGGCGCGGTTGGCGATCACCTCGTTGGCGTTCATGTTGGTCGAGGTGCCGGCCCCGCCCTGGATCTGGTCCACGACGAAGTGGTCGTGTAACGCACCGTCACGGATCTCGATGCAGGCCGCGACAATGGCCTCGGCGATCCGGGTGTCGAGCTGGCCGAGCTGCTGATTGGTTTCTGCGGCAGCTTGTTTCACCGAGGCGAGGGCGACCACGAGATCGCGGTGCCGGGAGATCGGCACGCCGCTGATGGGAAAGTTCTCACACGCCCGCGCGGTGTGCACCCCGTAGTACACATCGGCGGGTACCTCGTGGTCACCGAGCAGGTCGTGTTCGGTGCGGGTCAGAGGGGACACGTTCACTCCCGGATCAGCAGGCGATGGCGAATGTGGGTTTCGGTACAGGCATCGAGCACTGTGCCTGCCAGCGCGAGCGCGCCTTGCCCGATGGCTGCCTCGGCAGCCGAAGTCAGGGTGGCCGCGGCGAATTCGGGCTGGTGATTGACCGCGGGCAACGAGTCGATACCGATGTAGGGATGGATAGCGGGCACAACCTGCGAGACGTTGCCCATGTCGGTGGACGCGCGGGCCATCATGGTGTCGGGCCCGGACGCAAAGCGCCGGCCCGCGGCTGCGGCCCGCCGTTCATAGCAGGCGAGCAGCTCCTCGTCGGTGCGGAACTCGGCGTACGGCTTGGACTCCGGTGTCACGGTGAGCTCGGCGCCCGATGCCAATGCGCCGGCTTCGAAGCAACGCATCACCCTCGGCTCGACCTCGGCGAGCTGAGCGAGCGTCTCGGCACGCACATACCAACGCCCTTCGGTGCGTTCGGCGATCGCGTTGGGGGCCTCCCCACCGCGGGTCATCATCCCGTGCACCCGTACCGAGGAGGGCAACTGCTGCCGCAGCAGCCCGATCGCCACTTGGGCGATGGTGAACGCATCGGCCGCGTTGACCCCGCGTTCCGGATACGCCGCGGCATGGGCGGACTTGCCGTGGTACCCGATGTGGCTGTGTGACACCGCGAATGGACGGGCCCTGGCCACGTCGACCGGGCCGGGATGGACCATTGCGGCGGCGTGCTGCCCGCGAAAGCCACCGCGTTCCAGCAGTTCGATCTTGCCACCGCCGCCTTCTTCGGCGGGGGTGCCGATCACCGTGAGCGTCAGGCCGAGATCGTCGACCAAGGGCGCGACGGCGCGTGCCGCTCCGACCGTGATGGCCGCGATCAAGTTGTGTCCGCAGGCGTGGCCGAGGCCCGGCAGCGCATCGTATTCGGCGCACAACGCGATGTGCAGGTCACCGGTGCCGATCCGGGCGCTGAACGCGGTGTCGAGACCGCAGTAGCGTTCGGTGATGTCGAAACCCTCATCGGCGAGGGCTTCGGCCACCCGGCGGGCGGAATACTCTTCTTCCCAGGCGATTTCAGGGTGCTCGTAGAGGTCGCGGGACAGCTGGACAAGTTGTGAGTGGGCCGCGGCGACACCCGCCGCGATGGCGGTGTCGCTACTGGTCACCGGGAACTCCATAGGACGGCGCGCGGGTCGGGTCGAGGCCGCGGATGCGGTAGTCGGCTTTCTGCGGCTGCCACAGCTGCCACAACTCGACAAGGTCGCCGATCGGGTCGTCGGCGTAGTCGACCCGCAGGTCGGTCACCGGCCACGGAACATCTTCCACCACAAGCATTCCCGCGGAGTGCACCGGGCCGGCCTCACCGCCCGCGGCGAGCGCCGCCCGTAGACCGTCCAGCAGGCGCTCCTCGAAGGCGTCCGACGGGCTGGCCGCGTATCCGCCGAGGAGTTCGGCGATCACCTTCTCGCCGGCCAGCAGATTGCCCGCGGCGACGGCCTGAGCACCCTCGAGATGCGTGTGGGTGCCCAGGCTGTTCGGCCCCGAGTGCACCGCGGTGTTGCCGTTGGCGTCGACGATCGTGAGCTGCCGGTAGTCCGGATATTGTTCTTGTGCCAGTGCGGCTTTGAGTGCCGCATCGGCATCGGAGCCGCCGGCCAGCGCGTCCAGTGCGAGTGTGCCGAGGGCCGGATTGGTGACGTTCTGCGAGGCGACCACCCCGATTCCGGCCCGGGTGTGGGCGCAGCGCGAGGCCACCGCGGGGCTCGACGAACAGATGACGATGCCGAAGGCGCCGGTGCCGGGGTCGCGGGCCACGAGGGAGAATGTCATTTGTCTTCCCCGGAGATCACGGCGGTGGCGTCGATCTCGACAAGCCATTCGGGACGGGCGAGCGCCTCCACGACCAGACCGGTCGATACCGGGAAAACGCCTTTGAGCCAGCGGCCCATGATCCGGTACACGGTTTCGCGATAGCGGATGTCGGTGAGATACACCGTGACCTTCACGATGTCGCGCAGCGAGCTGCCGGCCTCGTCGAGCAGCATCGCGATGTTGCTCATGGCCTTTTCAGTCTGGGCGGCGACGTCGCCGATGCCCACCGACTCGCGCGTCTCGAGGTCCTGACCGATCTGGCCGCGCAGGTAGACCACGCCGCCGGCGACGACCGCCTGGCACAGGTCGTTGTCGAGGTTCTGTTCGGGGTAGGTCTCTTTGGTGTTGAAGGGCCGGATCCGGGTGTGCGTGGGTGCTGCGATGTCGGTCATGGTCGACGTCCTTTCCTAATCGGCGGCTGTGTACGCGAGGTAGCTGCGCTGGATCGCGATCTGGTCGGCGATGTACTTGGCGTCGTGCCACACGCCCCAGATGAAGCTCGATCCGCGCCGGGATTGCCATGGCAGCCCCAAGAAATACACACCGGGCTCTGAAGACACCCCGCGTTGGTGTTTGGGCTTGCCCGACTCGTCGAACGCGTCGACCTGCAGCCAGCCGTAGTCGAACGCGAAACCGACGGCCCAGACGATCGAGGTGATCCCGGCCGCGGCGAAATCGAGTTCGAGGACGGGATCGGTCATGCACTCCGGATCCGGGCCGAGCACGCGGGCCTGGGGCTCCTCGGGCAGATCGAGTCCGTTGCGGGCGACGTACGCGTCGGCCTCGTCGAGCATCGAGAGGTAGTTCGCGTCGCCGGCCTCGATGTTGGCGCGCAGGTCGGGTGCGAAACGCATGACACCGTCACCGAATTCGCCCGCCATGCCCAGCAGCGTGATGCCGCTTGCGGCCAGCGACCGGAAATCGACCGTGTGCCCACCGTGTGCCCCGCTGACCGCGATGGTCACGTGTTCGGCACCGCGCGGCGGCGCGGCCATGTCCCACTTGCCGAGAACCCCTAGCCACCAACAGAAGTCGCGACCGCGGTAGCTGCGCGGCGGTCGGTCATGCGGCCCGACGGCGAGGTACACGTCGCGCCCCGACTGCTGCAGTTCGTCGGCGATCTGTACGCCGGACGAGCCGGCCCCGATCACCAGGACGGAGCCTTCCGGCAACTGCTGGGGGTTGTGATAGGCGCTGGAGTGGATCTGGGTGACGCCGGCGCTCTCCGGCACGACCGGTGGGACGACGGGTTTCTGGAACGCGCCGGTGGCCGCCACGACGAAGCGGGCGTCGATGGTTCCGGCCGAGGTCTCGACATGAAAGCCGGCCCGCCCGTCGTGTTTGCGTACCGACCGCACCTCGACGCCGGTACGGATCGGGGCGTCGATCTTCTCCGCGTACGCGGCGAGGTAGTCGGCGACCTCTTCCTTGCCGGCGAAGGCGTCGGGGTCGATGTTGAACTCCTGGCCGGGGAAGCGGTCGTGCCAGGCAGGTCCGTTGGCCACCAGGGAATCCCACCGCCAGGAACGCCAGCGCTCGGCCACCCGGTCGCGCTCGACGACGATGTGCGGCACCCCGTGCAGGCCGAGGTGTTCACTCATCGCAATTCCGGCCTGACCCGCACCGACGACGAGAACCTCGGTCTCTTGGCTCGACATCGCAACCTCCGTTGTTGGGAAAGATTCGTTCGTTGATTCCATGATTCAGTTGCTCACTGCATCTGTACAGTTCATATATTCGATGTGTTGCATCGCGAAAAACGATCTAGATGGACGCGTCGATCGTCGTGCGCCTGGCCGTGGCGTTGGTCAGCGTTCGGGCTGGACGACGAGATCGCTTGTCTTGGGCGAGGTCTCGACGTGCTGGCGGACGCTGACCGTGGCGGTCGAGCCGGAGGTGCGTCGTACCAGCAGCAGATAGATGGGTCCGGTGACGATCAAGCCGGCGAGCCAGGACAGATCGGCGCCGCCCAGATGCGCGGCCACCGGGCCGGTGTACAGCGACGTCGCCATGAAGGGAATCTGAACGACGATGCCGATGACGTAGGCAATGATGGCTGCGCGGTTGTAGCGTCCGTAGATTCCGCCGTCGAATCGGAAGATCGATTCGAGGTCGTAGACGCCCTTGTGGACGATGTAGAAGTCGATGAGGTTGATGGCCGTCCACGGCACGAGCACAACCAGCAGCGCCACCACGAGATTGACGAAGTGGGACACGAAGTCCGCTGACAGGGCGATCGCGACGACCGACGCACCGATCAGGATCACCACCGACAGGATCACCCGGGCCCGCGCGGTGGGAATCCACCGGGCCCGGAACGTCTGCACGCTGGTGATGATCGACAGCACCGAGCCGTAGAGATTCAGTGCGTTATGGCTGATGACACTGAACACGAACAACGCCAGCATGGTGGTGCCGAGCGCGCCGGTGGTCGCGTGGACGCCGTCCATCGTGTCCATGCCGACCGGGGCGGCCAGGGCGACGACGGCACCAAAGGCGAAGGACAGGAACGATCCCAGCACGCAGCCGAGGTAGGTGGTCCAGAATGTCGAGGCCACGCCCACCTCCTTCGGCAGGTAGCGCGAATAGTCCGACACGTACGGCGCGAAGGCGATCTGCCACAGCGCGCCGAGGGACACCGTGGCCAACCATCCCGCGAAGTTGAAGCCGCCGCGGGTCAGGAAATCGGCGGGTAGGTCCGACGTCAGGATCGCGACAAAGCCTGCGGCGATGGCCAATCCGAGGACCCAGGTGCCAATCCTGTTGAGGAAGTGGATCAATCGGTAACCGATGATGCAGATGATTGCCGAGCCCACCGCGCCGGCAATGATGCCGACGTTCACGGGCACGCCACCGGCGATCCCGTGGATGGACTGACCGGCCAGCACGATGTTCGAGGCAAAAAAGCCCAGATACATCACGGCCGCGATCACCACGATGATCAGCGCGCCCAGCGTGCCGAACTGGCCACGGCTCTGGATCATCTGTGGAATGCCCATCTGCGGGCCCTGCGCCGAATGCAACGCCATCAGCGCACCGCCGACCACGTGCCCGACGGCGAACGCCACCAGGCTCCACCACAGGTTCAAGCCGAACAGGCTGGGCCCGAGCGCTCCGGTGACGATGGGCAGCGGCGCGATGTTGGTGCCGAACCACAGGGTGAACAGGTCGCGCACCTTGCCGTGCCGGTCGGACGCCGGTACGAAACCGATCGTGTGCTGTTCCAGCATCGGCGGGGTCTGGCTGTGGATGTCGGCCATCTGGTCCTCCGGGATCTGGGCCCGGTAAACCTGTGGCCCGCGGTGGTGATGAGGACCACGATGGATGAGGAAACCCCCATCTGTAAAACAACAGTAATCGATGTAGTTGATCTGAAATTCAGATGTCTACGTCGATCCGAGCTCGTCCGCGCGGCTACTCCGGGCGCAGCCGCGACTCCACGAAGCGCTCCAGCGCGTCCCACTGCTCGACGGCCTGGGCGTAGGGCGCTTCGGGTTTGCGGGCGTTGTCGTTGCCCAGGACATAGCCGACGAACTTGCCGAGGGCCTTGGTGTCGGCCAGCGTCTCATCGACGGTCTTGTCCTCGGAGTAGTCGCTGACGTCGCGCAGCAGTTCGACGGCCAGCTCCAACTGGTCGTGGTCGACCGCGTCGGGCCCGTCGGCGATGTCATCGGAGATGCCGGACAGGACGTAGACGTTCTCGTCGGAGACCTCCACCCGCAGCGAGCCGTCGGTCGCCGCAGTCCGGATGTCGTCGTAGGTCGCCAGGTCCGACAGGTCGTGGTCGTGCTCGTCGGCCAGGTACCGGGCCAGCGCGCGCTCGGAGCTGAACACGCTGATACGGCCGTTGCGGCCGAGGAAGACCGGCTCGTCGTCGAGGTAGCAGCGCAGGGTGTAGACGGTGCCCGAACCGGTCATGATCCGCACCGGATCGATGCCGACCTTCGCCCAGAAATCCTCGTCGTCGCCCAGGACCGCGGTATCGGCGGCGCTGCGGGCAGACTCACCGGCGACCGCCTCGTCCTCGCCGTCACCCTCATCGTCGGCGTCTTCGGTCTCGGCGGTGAGCTCGTCATCGTCCTCTTCGGGAGCGGGCTCCTCCAGCTCGGCCTCGGCCTTCTTGACGGCGTCGGCCTCGAGATCCTCGGGCACCGTGACGATCTCGTCGATGGCATCGAGCACACCGTCCCAGCCCCGGGCGATCACGGCTTCGATCTCGGCCCAGCGCTTGCGACCGGAGCGGCCGGTGAAGCCCTCCAACCCGCCGCCGACCGTGCCGAGCACCGGGTTGCCGTTGAAGAACTTGCTGATCGCCGCCAGCTCGCAGACCGAGCCGATCGAGGACACCACGACCAGCGTGCGGTGCAGGGTCGCGACAGACTCCTCCGTCGGCTTGTCGGCGACGAGATCGGGGAGCCCGACGATGTCGTACTCACGGTCGTCGGCCGGTTGCAGCCGATGGGCGTTGGCCGCGGTCAGCTTGTCCCATGCCGGGTGGTCGGCCAGATCGTTGTCGGTGTTGGTGCGGACGAATGCGACCAGGTCAGCGACCGATTCGAAGCCATAGAGGGCGTCGCCTTCGCCCAGGAAGGCCTCCCACTCGTCGCCGGCATCGCGCCACCGCGGAGCCCAGAGTGTGTAAAGGTCGCCCTTGGTCAGCCCGAGCCGGACCGGCACGATGTCAGCAGCCATGCGGCACAGCCTAATGGGACGGCCTGCGCGCCCGGTCAGGTTGGTCTACGCCGTGGGCCGCCAGAAGCCCTGGAAGCCCTGACCGGCATTGGTGGTGCGGATCGGGGACAGCTTCACCGGATCGCCCGCCTCGATCATCGTGCCCTCACCCACGATCATCGCGACATGGCCGTCCCACACGGCCAGATCACCCGGGCGCAGCGACCCGGCCGACACCGCCTTGCCGATGTCCTGCTCCTGAGCCAGACGTGGAATGTCCAGTCCGGCTTCGTGATACGCCCATTGAGTCAAGCCGCTGCAGTCCAGTCCGACGCCCGGTGTGGTGCCGCCCCACCGGTAGGGCACGCCCAGCTGGGTGAGGGCGTGTCGCACGGCGCTGGCGGCCACCGCATTGGGCGCCACCGCGGTACTGCCGTCGGGCAGGCGTACCGCGACGCCGTCACCGAACATGCCGGGGTCGCGTAGGCCGACGGCGGCCTCGGGTCGATCGGCAGCCGATGGCATACCCCCGCTGAACGAGGCCGGGGTGAAACCGCCCGCGTGGCCCGCACCGCCGGCACTTCCCGTGCCACCCGAGAACCCCGTGCCACCCGAGAACCCGGCCGGAGCCGGGGCGGTGACGGCGCCGGTGAGCGAGCCGGCCTGAACATCCAGCTCGGCGCGGAGTTCCTCGATGACGGCTGACGCCTCGCTGATCGCCCGCTGTGCCTCGGCCTCGAGTTCTTCGGCCACCCCCGGCTCTGCGAGGTGCGGCGCCAATGCCCCGGCGCGTTGCTCGAAGCGGTCGATGATGGCCTGCAGCCGCGCACCCGCGTCGGCCACTGCGGTGCCTGCGTGCCGGGCCGAGGCGCTCAGCACCCGTGCCCGCTCGGCCAGGCTGCTCGCCTGAGCCGCGGCACCCGCGGTGAACTCCGCGGCGGCGGTGGCGGCGGTTCCGGACCAGTCCCCGGTCCGTTCCCAGGAATGCCGCAGCGCGACGGCGATGTCCGACAGCGTGGTGTGCGCGCCGTCCAGGGCCGTCACCGCGGGGACGTGGTGGCCGGACCCGACGAGATCACGCAGCTCGTACAGCGGTGCGGCCAGGGTGATGGGCACCGCTACACCTGCGGCAACAGCTCGGCGGCTCGCTCACCGGCGGCGTGGAAGACGTTGACGGTGCCCTCGGCGTGCAGCGCACCGGAGCCGGTGTGGGTTCCGAGCGCCGCAACTGCGGCACTGTGTTCGGTCACCGCCTCGGTGAACGCGATGACGAATCGTTCAGCGACAGGGCCGAGAGCATCGGCCGGTGACGGCATCGACCGCAGGGCGGCGGCCACGGTGTTCAGGTCGGCGGCGTGCGCGGCAAGGGCGGCGCCAAGTGCGCGGATGGCCGCCAGGTCGGCGCGCAGGGTGTCGGCGGGCATGTGGTTAGGACGCCCGCCGACGCCGTTCGGTTCCCTTGAATCGCGTCGGGCTGAGTGTCGGGTTCAGATGGCCGTGCCGCCGCCGTCGACGTGCAGCGTCGAACCGGTGATGAAGGCCGCGCGCGGCGAACTCAGGAACAACACCGCGTGGGCGATCTCCTCGGGCGTGGCGGTGCGGCCCAGTGGCAGGGCACGACCCAACTCCTCATTGGTGTCGCCCCATTGCGCCGCCACACCTTCGGTGCGGGTCGGTCCCGGGGCCACGCTGTTGACCCGCACCCCGCCGGCCCCGAATTCCGCGGCCCAGGTGCGGGTCAGCGATTCCACCGCGGCCTTGGAGGCGCTGTAGGCGGATGCTCCGGGCACGCCTTTGGAGGCGACCATCGAGGTGACGTTGACGATGCTGCCGCGGCCACGGTCGAGCATGCCGCCCACCAGCTGGGCGACGAGGAAATAGGTGCCGCGCACATTGGTGTCGAAGGTCTGCTCGAAGGAGTCGATGCCCTGCTCGACGGTGAGCGCGCCCGGGAACGCGGCCGCGTTGTTTACCAGGATGTCGGTCTGATCACATTGTTGTGAAAGTGATTTCACCGATTCCAGGTCGGCGAGGTCGGCGCGGACGAAGTCGACGTCACCGCCCAGCGCGACCGCGGCGTCACGTCCTCGCTTCTCGTCTCGGCCGGTGATGATCACAGTTGCGCCGGCACCGGCCAGCAGGTCGGCGCATGCCAGGCCGATGCCGGCAGTCCCGCCGGTGATCAGCGCGGTGTACCCCTTGAGTTCGGTCGATCCCGATTCCATGGTGTCCTCTCGTTGTTCTCAGGCGACACATTGGGTGTCGGCCAGCGTGGCGCGCAGTCGTTCTCGGCTGCGCGATATCCGTGACATCACCGTTCCCAGCGGGATTTCCATCCGGGCCGCGGTCTCGGCGTAGGTGAAACCTTCGATGTCGGCGTAGTACAGCACCGTGCGAAAGCCCTCGGGCAGCGTCAGCACCGCGTCACGGATCCGGTTGTCGCAGAACAGGTCAAGAGCGTGATCTTCGGCGGAACGCTCTGCGGCTCTGCCATGGCTGCTGTTGGTCCACATGTCGCTGTCGGTGATCTCGCCGACGGTGAACGTGTCCGGCCGCCGTTGCTTCATCCGGTGCGTGCTGATCCAGCGGTTGTGCATGATCCGGAACAGCCACGCCCGCACGTTGGTGCCCGGCTCGAACCGGTGAAAACCGGCGTAGGCGTTCATCAGTGTGTCCTGCACCAGGTCTTCGGCGTCGGCCTGGGTGAGAGTGAGCCGTCGCGCGGTGCGCAACAGGACGGGTTGAAACGGCATGGCCTCACGAGCGAACCTGTCGGCCAGTTGTGCGACGGACTCCTCGACGGTGGGGTCCGTGGGCGAGCCGGTCGGTCCGATGTCTACGACTTTCGCCATGTCAGTTCTCCAGAGTCGAGGGGGCAGGATTGACGCCATCTCAGACTGTCCGGGCCAACCCCGTAGCGGACCCTTGAAAACCCGTGGTCCGTGGTCCGTGGGCCACTGCGGGCAGCGACCCCGTTAAGGTCGGCGCATGGATGTACGCGTCGTCGACCACCCTCTGGCCGCCGCCCGGCTGACCACCCTGCGGGATGAGCGCACCGACAACGCCGGGTTCCGGTCGGCACTGCGTGACCTGACCATGATGCTCGTGTACGAGGCCACCCGCGATGCTGCCTCCGAGGCGATCTCGGTACGAACCCCGGTGACCGAAACGACCGGGTTCCGGCTGGCCAACCCGCCGCTACTGGTCCCGGTGTTGCGGGCCGGTCTGGGCATGGTCGATCAGGCACACGCCCTGATCCCCGAGGCGCAGGTCGGGTTCGTCGGGATGGCCCGCGACGAGACGACGCATCAGCCGACGCCGTATCTGGCCTCGCTGCCCGACGACCTGAGTGCCCGATCGGTGTTCGTGCTCGACCCGATGCTGGCCACCGGCGGCTCGATGGCCCACACCATCGGCCTGCTGCGCGAGCGCAACGCCGTCGACATCACCGCGGTGTGCGTGGTGTGTGCGCCACGGGGGATCGACACCCTCAAGGAAGCGGCGCCCGAGATCCGGTTGATCACGGCGTCCATCGACGAGGGGCTCAACGACGCCGCCTACATCGTCCCGGGCCTGGGTGACGCCGGGGATCGTCAGTTCGGCCCGCGCTGAGGCTGCCTACCAGCGCGCCGCCGCGTCGGCCAGGGCCTGACTCAGCTTCTCGGCGTGCGCCCGCGCGGTGCGCACATCGTCGGTCGGGGCACACCGAACCTCGGTGTAGGACTTGAGTTTCGGCTCGGTTCCGGAGGGCCGCACCACCACCCGCACCGACGTACCCGCCTCGTCCCCGGTGAAGATCAGCGCATCGGTGCAGAGCTGTCCGGGCCGTTGCTGCAGATCCTCGACGGCGACGGCGAAGCCGGCCAGCTCGGTCGGCGGGTTCGAGCGCAACCGGGCCATGGCGGCGTCGGCGTCGTCGACGTGGCGGGTCACCGCGCCGGTGACGTGCACGCCGTGCTTCTTGGCCAGATCGTCGAGCGCGTCGAGCATGGTGCGGCCCTGATCACGCAGCGCCGCAACCAGGTCGGCGGCCAGGATGGCCGCGCTGATCCCGTCCTTGTCGCGCACCGCGGCGGGGTCCACACAATGGCCGATCGCCTCTTCATAGGCGTACACCAAGGTGTTGCCGGGACTCTGCGCACGGGCCAACCACTTGAAACCAGTGAGGGTTTCGGCGTGTTGGGCGCCGTGCGCCTCGGCGATCGCGGCCAGCATCCGGGAGGACACCACGGTGCTGGCCACCAGGGCGGCCTCGCTGACCGGGCCGGGCTCCAGCTGAGACAAGATGTAATCGCCCAGCAGCCAACCGGTTTCGTCACCAGTGAGCATGCGCCAGCCCTCCGGACCCGGGACACCGACGGCGCATCGGTCGGCGTCGGGATCCAGCGCGATGGCGATCTCGGCGTCGATGTCGTCGGCCAGCGCCAGCAGTGCGTCCACCGCACCGGGTTCCTCGGGGTTGGGGAAGCCGACGGTGGGGAAGTCCGGATCGGGCACGAACTGTTCTTCGACGACGTGGACGTCGTCGAATCCGGCCAGGGCCATGGCATCCAGCGCGTATTCCCCGCCGACACCGTGCAGCGGCGTCAGCGCCACCCGCACGGACCCCGCACTGCGACGCACCCGCGCGGCCCGCTCGACGTAACCGTGGATCTGGCGCAGGCCGCCGACTTCTACCGGCACCCGGGGTATCTCGTCGGCATGTGGCGCCCGGGCCATCGCCGCCTCGATCTCGCGGTCGACGGGGGAGATGATCTGCATGCCACCGCCCAGAAACACCTTGTAGCCGTTGTCCGTCGGCGGATTGTGTGAGGCGGTGATCTGGATGCCCGCCGCCGTCGGCAGGTGCCGGACGGCGTAGGCGATGACCGGTGTCGGGACGGCGGCCAGCATCAGCAGCACGTCGAAACCTTCCCCGGCCAGCACTTCGGCAGCGGCCAGGGCGAATTCGTCGGATTTGTGCCGCGCGTCGCGACCCACCACCACATGCGTGCCGCCGGACCCTCGGTCCTTGAGTACCTGCGCGACGGCCCACGTGGCTCGCATGACCACGGCCAGGTTCATCGCGTCCGGCCCGCCGCGCAGGGGCCCGCGCAGCCCGGCGGTGCCGAACGTCAGCGGCCGGCTGAACCGGCGGTCAAGCTCGTCGGGACTGCAGGCGGCCAGTTCGGCCGCGGTCTGCGGATCGGGGTCGTGGGCGATCCAATCGGCGGAGGCAGTCGCGATGGAGGTCATGTGCCAAGTGTGCCCGCACTGGCGTCGGAGTAAGCAAGCTTGCGCAGGACCGGCGCCACCAGCATCAACAGGTCGACTTCCAGATCGGTCAGGTTCTCCCGCATGGTGGCGTGCAGCCAGGCGTCTCGTTCGGCCCGGTCGGCCTGTAAAAGTGCGGTGCCCTCGTCGGTGATCTCGATCAGCTGGCGGCGGCGGTCGGCGTCGTCGGGGCGGCGGGCGATCAGACCGCGACGGACGAGCTCGTTGATGCTGTCGGTCAGCGACTGGACGCGTACGTGCAGGCGGGCAGCCATCTCGGCGGGAGCGGTGGTGCCGCTGCGGCCGGCCTCGCCGAGCAGTTCCAACTGGCTCAAGGTCAGCCCGTGATCGGGACGATGACGCCGCATCTGGCGGGCCACCGCCATGATCGACTCGCGGAGTTCCGTTGCCGACGTCGCAGACATAATCAAGTTATACCTTGGTATCTACCCTGATATTTGCATGTTGATCGCCTTTCGCGGTGACTAATGCCAAGGGATTACTTATTATGTGAGCAGGAGGTGCACGCACGGATGACTCGGACGTTGCGGTGGGTGCTGCTGGTTGTCGCGACTGCCGCCGTCACCGTCCCGTTGAACCTCGTCGGCGTTCCGTCGGCGGCGTTGTTCGCCGGTCTCGCGGTCGGCATCACGCTGGCCTTGGCCGCATTCGCCCCCGAGCGGATGCCTCGCCCGGCCGGGGTGATCGCCCAAGGCGTACTCGGCGTCTACATCGGCACGATGGTGCATCAGGATGCCGTCGACGCCATGGGTTCGGACTGGCTGATCGTGGCGGCGGTCACCGTGGCGACCTTGGTGCTGAGCGTCGTGGCCGGCGGCTTGCTGGGATTGCACCGTGACGTCAGCCCACTGACCGGGTCGCTGGCCCTGGTGGCCGGTGGTGCGTCGGGTCTGGTGGCCATCGCGCGCGAACTCGGCGGCGACGATCGCGTCGTCTCCGTCGTCCAGTACCTGCGGGTGGCGCTCGTCACCGCGACCATTCCGCTCGTGGTGACCCTGATCTTCCGCGCCGACCGGTCCCACCCCGCGCCGGTCGCCGCTGAAACCGATTCGGCTCCTTGGTATCTCAGTATCCTCATGCTGATCGCGATCGTCGGGGTCGGCGTGGTGCTCGGCCGGTTGGCCAGGCTTCCCGGTGCCGGGCTACTGGGTCCGTTGGCGTTGACGGTGGCGCTGGAACTCAGTGGCCTGTCCTTCGGACTCACCGTCCCGTCGCTGCTGGTGCAGGCGGCCTACATGGTGATCGGCTGGCAGGCCGGCATCGCCTTCACCCGAGAATCGCTGCGCGCCATCGGCCGCATCCTGCCGGTGGCCTTGACCTTGATCCTGGTGCTCGGTGCGGCCACCGCCGGGCTCGGCGTACTGCTGGCCAACGTCACCGGCATGACGCAGCTCGAGGGCTATCTGGCGACCAGCCCGGGCGGCGTCTACGCGGTGCTGGCCACCGCGGTGGAAACCGGGTCCAACGTCACCTTCATCATCACCGCGCAGGTGCTGCGGGTACTTCTGATGCTGTTCGCGGCGCCACTGATGGCACGCGGCATGGCCCGGCTGGGCCGTCGACACGGCCGGCCGATCGAGGAACCGGTCGCTGCGGTCAGGTGAGCGGCCGGATCCGCTCGATCACCGAACGCAGCAGCGCACCCATCCGGGTCGCCGACTGCCGCCCGGCCTCGAGCACCTCGGCATGGCTGAGCGGCGCACCCGTCATCCCCGCGGCCAGATTCGTCACCATCGACACACCCAGCACCTCCAGGCCGGCCGCCCGGGCCGCGATGGTCTCGAGCACCGTCGACATGCCCACTAGGTCGGCACCCAGGGTGCGCAGCATCCGGATCTCGGCCGGGGTCTCGTAGTGCGGGCCGGGCAACCCGGCGTAGACGCCCTCGGTCAGGGCCGGTTCGATCTCGCGGGCCAGCGCACGCAGCCGGGGGGAGTAGGCGTCGACCAGGTCGACGAACTGCGCGCCCACCAGCGGAGACCGGGCCGTGAGGTTGAGGTGGTCGCTGATCAGCACGGGCTGGCCGACCTCGTACTCGGACCGCAGGCCGCCGGCGGCGTTGGTGAGCACCACGGTGGACACACCCGTGGCCGCCGCGGTGCGGATCGGGTGCACGACATGGTCCAGGTCATGACCCTCGTAGGCGTGGATCCGGCCGGCCAGCACCAGCACCCGGTGAGCGCCGATGCGGGTGGAGTGGATCTGACCGCGGTGCCCGACCGCGCTGGGCGGGACGAGTCCGGGGATGTCGGCCATCGGCACCGTGGCGACGGGATCTCCGAGCTCGGCGACCGCGGGCGCCCAACCCGAGCCGAGCACGACGGCGACATCGTGGTGGCGAACTCCGGTGCGTTCGGCGATGGCTTCGGCAGATGACAGCGCTGAGGCCTCGAGATCGGTCACGATAGGCGAGCTTAACCGTCGGAAACGAGCAGTGAGATACTGCGAGGATGCCGTCCGCCACCGCCTCGCTGAGCGTCGAAGACGCCATCAACCGGCGTCGTGGCGACCTCATCGAGCTCTCTCATTCGATCCACGCCGAGCCCGAGCTGGCGTTTGCCGAGCACCGCAGCTGCGCCAAGTCCCAGGCGCTGGCGGCCGAGTACGGCTTCGAGATCACCGCGGGTGCCGGTGGGTTGGACACCGCGTTCCGCGCGTCGTACGGCAGCGGCGAGCTGGTGATCGGCGTCTGCGCCGAGTACGACGCCCTGCCCGAGATCGGTCACGCCTGTGGGCACAACATCATCGCGGCCTCGGCTGTCGGTACCGCGCTGGCGCTGGCCGACGTGGCCGACGACCTCGGCCTGACCGTGGTTCTGGTCGGTACTCCGGCCGAGGAGCTCGGCGGCGGAAAAGTGTTGCTGCTCAACGCCGGAGTGTTCGACGACATCGCCGCGACGGTGATGCTGCACCCCGGCCCGGTGGACATCGCCGCCGCCCGCTCCCTGGCGCTGTCGGAGGTGACCGTCGATTACGTCGGCCGGGAGTCGCACGCGGCCGTGGCGCCGTATCTGGGGGTCAATGCCGGGGACGCGGTCACGGTCGCGCAGGTGGCCATCGGCTTGTTACGTCAACAGCTCATGCCCGGGCAGATGGTGCACGGCATCGTCACCCACGGCGGGCAGGCCGCCAACGTCATCCCGGGGCACGCCGAGATGCGCTACACCATGCGGGCCACCGCCCTGCCGGCGCTGCGCGAGTTGGAAGAGCGGATGGCCGGGTGCTTTTCGGCCGGGGCGCTGGCCACGGGTTGCCAACACCGGGTGACCGAGATCGGACCGGCCTATGCCGAAATGGTGCCCGACCCATGGCTTTCCGAGACCATCCGGGCCGAGATGGTGCGGTTGGGCCGAAACCCGTTACCGGAGAACGTGGAGGCAAGTGTGCCGCTGGGCAGTACCGACATGGGCAACATCAGCCAGGTGATGCCCGGAATCCATCCGGTGATCGGTATCGACTCGGGCGGGGCGGCGATCCACCAGCCGGCGTTCACCGCGGCAGCGGCCGGCCCCAGCGCCGACCAGGCTGTGGTGGAAGGCGCGATCATGTTGGCGCGCACCGTGGTTGCGCTGGCCGAGACACCGGCGCAGCGCGACCGGGTGCTGGAGGCCCAGCGGGTGAGGCGGGCGTCATGAGTGTGTTGCAGCACGCCGCTGCCCGCTGGTTGTCGGCCCATTACGACGAGATGGTGTCGTGGCGTCGGCATCTGCACGCACATCCGGAGTTGGGCCGCCAAGAGTTCGCCACCACCGAATTCGTCGCCAACCACCTCGCGGACGCGGGGCTGAATCCCAAAGTGCTGCCCGGCGGTACCGGGTTGACGTGTGACTTCGGGCCGGAGGATGGGCCACGCATCGCCCTGCGGGCTGACATGGACGCCTTGCCGATGGCCGATCGGACCGGCGCGTCGTACGCCTCGACGGTGCCCAACGTCGCACATGCCTGCGGGCACGACGCGCACACTGCGGTGCTGCTCGGCGCGGCGATGGCCCTGTCGTCGGTCCCCGAGTTGCCGGTGGGGGTGCGCCTGCTGTTCCAGGCGGCCGAGGAGTTGATGCCCGGCGGCGCGATCGACGCGATCAATGCCGGCGTGCTCAACGGGGTGAGCCGAATCTTCGCCCTGCACTGCGATCCGCGGCTGGCGGTGGGGAAGGTGGCCACCAAGCCCGGCCCCATCACCTCGGCGGCCGATTCCATCGAGATCACCCTGCACTCACCTGGGGGGCACACCTCCCGGCCGCACCTGACCGGTGACCTGGTCTACGGGCTCGGCACGCTGATCACCGGGTTGCCCGGCGTGCTGTCGCGTCGCATCGACCCGCGCCACGACACCGTGATGGTGTGGGGCGCGGTCAATGCGGGCGTGGCCGCCAACGCCATCCCGCAGATCGGCACCCTGGCCGGAACCATTCGCACCGCCAGTCGCGACACCTGGCTCACGCTGGAATCCATTGTGGAAGAGACAGTTACGTCGCTGCTGGCCCCGCTCAACATCTCCCACAGCCTCAACTACCGGCGCGGGGTGCCCCCGGTGGTCAACGAAGAGGTGTCCACGCGCATCCTCACCCACGCGATCGAGGCCGTCGGCCCCGACGTCCTCGCCGACACCCATCAGTCCGGCGGCGGGGAGGACTTCTCCTGGTACCTCGAAGACGTTCCCGGTGCCATGGGCCGTCTCGGGGTGTGGAGCGGTCAAGGGCCACAACTTGATCTGCATCAGCCCACCTTCGACATCGACGAGCGCGCGCTCGGCGTGGGCGTGCGCACGATGGTCAACATCGTCGCCGCCTCTGGGTAACTTTCGGCCCCCTCTGCCCCGCGAGCGTGCGTGTTTGCCTCCAGACACGCCGCATTTCGTCGACATTTTGGTGTCACTCGTCGCGCATGAGCGCTCCTAGGCTGTCGACATGACAGCTGCGCCTGACGATCAACTGGCTTCGGCGACGGCGGCGATACGGGAGTCCGAGTCGCTCAAACGGCAACTGGCCGCGGCGCGGGCGCATGCCGAGGAGTCGGCTGCGCGCGCCGGTGAAGCGGGCGGCCGCCTGGGCGCAGAGGCGCGCGACGTCCACAAGCTGGAATCGTTTTCGCTGACCAAGATCTGGGCCCACCTCAAAGGTTCGCACCACGACGACCTGGCGCGTGAGACCGCCGAACACCAGGCCGCGGAGTACGAGTACCTGACCCAGCGGGCGCGTGCCGAGGCCGACGAGCGCCTCGTCGAGCATCTGACCGCCCGCCTCGCGGCACTCGGCGACGTGGCTCTCGCATTGGAGCAGGCGCTGAGCGCCAAGGAACGCTGGCTTCAGGACAACCATCGTCCCGGGTCGACCAGGCTCCTTGAAATCGCTGGTCGCCGTGGAGAATTGACGGCTGAGCTCAACGAGATGGCGGAGGCCACCTCGGCCGGCCGACTGGCGTTGACGGATCTGCGCACCGCCGCTGAACAGCTCGACAGCGCACGGTCATGGTCGGCATATGACACCTGGTTCGACGGCGGCATGATCGCCAGCATCGTCAAGGAGGGCAGGCTCGACAGCGTGTCATGGTCGCTGCGTTCTGCCGACACCCATCTCAAGCAGTTCACCGTCGAGCTGGCCGACGTCCATATGGAGGGCGTGCGGCTCGTCGAACTCCGCTCCATGACCAGCGTTTTCGACGTGTGGTTCGACAATTTCTTCACCGATTTCATGGTGCGCGACCGGATCATCGAGGCGCAGGGGAAAGTCGGCCAGGCCATTACGGGCGTCAAGCAGATCCTCAGGCAACTCGATCAGCGCGCGCAGGCGGCCAACCACGAGTTGACCCTGCTGCGAGCCGAACGCGCGGACATCTTGGCCTGATCTCGCCAGTGCTCAGATCCGCGCCTTACGTCGACCCCGCTTGAATCACGCTCGCGCGGCGTCAGACCAGTCAGGGACCGATGTTGCGGGACGGGCGGGTGCGCAAATCGTGCACATATTCCTCCGGCGCGCCGGCGATCTCCGCGGCGTCGGCCATCACCCCCAGATAGCGGGCCGAGGGCAGACCGCCTTCCCACGCATCGACCACATATAGCCAGGCCAGCACGGGATCGGTGGTGGTGTCCGACGACAACCGGTCCACCCGGCAGCGGATCTTTTTGTGGAATCCGAGTTCGGAGCCCTCCCAGCGGTCCAGCGAGTGCTCATCGGCCGATGTCATGTCGTAGAGGACGACGAACACCTTGGACAGCGGGTCCTCGACGACGGTGGCCAGCGCGCCTTCCCAGCCGATGTCTTCACCGCCGAACGTCAACCGCCAGCCGTGCAACCACCCGGTACCCGCCATCGGCGAGTGCGGAGCCCGTTCGAGCATTTGCTCCGGGTGCATATTCGATCCATACGCGGCGTACAGCGGCACGGTTAGACAGCTTAATCGGCGAAGTTCGTTAGGTTGGTCCAGTGGCTACCCGCATCGTGATCATCGGCGGCGGACCCGCCGGATATGAGGCGGCGCTGGTCGCCGCCGCCCGCGGCCCGGAGGTCGCCCACGTCACCGTCGTCGACAGCGACGGCATCGGCGGCGCGTGCGTGCTGTGGGACTGTGTGCCGTCGAAGACCTTCATCGCCTCCACCGGGGTGCGCACCGAGTTGCGGCGCGCACCCAACCTGGGCTATTCGCTGGACTTCGAGCAGTCCATCATCTCGTTGCCCCAGATCAACGAGCGGGTGAAGACGCTGGCCGCCGCGCAGTCCGTGGACATCGCCCAGCGGCTGCGCAGCGAGGGCATCGACCTGGTGGCAGGCCGCGGCGAGCTGATCGACGACGTGCCGGGCATGGCCCAGCATCGGGTCAAGGTCACTGCCGACGACGGCGAGGTCAGCCAGCTCACCGCCGATGTGGTGTTGATCGCCACCGGCGCCAGCCCGCGGGTGCTGCCCAACGCCGCGCCCGACGGCGACCGCATCCTCAACTGGCGTCAGTTGTACGACCTCGACACCTTGCCCGAGCATCTCGTGGTGGTGGGGTCGGGGGTCACCGGCGCCGAGTTCGTCAACGCCTACACCGAGCTCGGCGTGACGGTGACGGTCGTGGCCAGCCGCGACCAGATCCTGCCGCACGAAGACTCCGACGCCGCCGCGGTGCTGGAGGAGGTGTTCTCCGAACGCGGTGTCACGTTGGTCAAGAACGCCCGCGCGGAGTCGGTGACCCGTACCGACAGCGGGGTGCGCGTGACGATGAACGACGGCCGCGTCGTCGAGGGCAGCCACGCCCTGATGACGGTCGGTTCGGTGCCCAACACCAGCGGTCTGGGCCTGGAACGGGTCGGCATCGAGCTCGGCCCCGGCAATTACCTGACCGTCGACCGGGTGTCGCGGACGTCGGTGCCGGGTGTCTACGCGGCGGGCGACTGTACCGGTCTGCTGCCGCTGGCCTCGGTCGCCGCCATGCAGGGACGCATCGCGATGTACCACGCTCTCGGTGAGGCGGTGGCCCCGATCCGGCTCCGCACCGTCGCCGCGGCGGTGTTCACCCGGCCAGAGATCGCGGCGGTCGGTGTTCCGCAGGCCAAGATCGACGACGGGTCCGTGCCGGCCCGCACCCTGACCCTGCCGCTGAACACCAATGCCCGGGCCAAGATGTCCAGCCTGCGCCGCGGCTTCGTCAAGATCTTCTGCCGCCCGGCCACCGGTGTGGTGATCGGCGGCGTGGTGGTGGCGCCGATCGCCTCCGAGCTGATCCTGCCGATCGCGTTGGCCGTGCAGAACGGCATTCCGGTCACCGACCTGGCCCAGACCTTCTCGGTGTATCCGTCGCTGTCGGGCTCGATCACCGAGGCGGCGCGCCAGTTGATGAAACACGACGACCTGGACTAGAGAATCAGGCGGATACCCCATCGTCCACGTAGCCTGGGAATTGTGACTGACCCGATCTCAGCACCGGGCGACGGGCAAACCTTCCTCGGTCCGCAGCAAAGGGCGCAAGCCTGGCAACGACTCGGCGGTGAACAATTCGACGTAGTGGTCATCGGTGGCGGTGTGGTGGGGGCCGGTGCGGCCCTCGATGCCGCGACCCGCGGCCTCAAGGTGGCGCTCGTGGAGGCCCGCGATTTCGCCTCCGGGACATCGAGCCGCAGCTCCAAGATGTTCCACGGTGGGCTGCGCTACCTGGAGCAGTTGGAGTTCGGTCTGGTCCGTGAGGCGTTGCACGAGCGGGAACTGAGCCTGACCACGCTGGCACCGCATCTCGTCAAGCCGCTGCCCTTTTTGTTCCCGTTGACCAACCGGTGGTGGGAGCGGCCGTATGTGGCGGCCGGGATCTTTCTGTACGACCAGCTCGGTGGCGCGAAATCCGTTCCGGCACAAAAGCATCTGACCAAGTCCGGGGCCCTGCGGCTGGCGCCCGGGCTCAAGCGGAGCTCGCTGATCGGCGGAATCCGTTACTACGACACCGTCGTCGACGATGCCCGTCACACCATGACGGTGGCCCGCACCGCCGCCCACTACGGCGCGGTGGTGCGTTCGTCGAGTCAGGTGGTCGACCTCCTGCGGGAGGGTGATCGGGTGGTCGGGGTGACGCTGCGTGACTCCGAGGACGGCGCCGTCACCGAAGTGCGGGGCCACGTCGTGGTCAATGCCACCGGGGTGTGGACCGACGAGATCCAGGCACTGTCCAAGGAGCGTGGGCGGTTTCGCGTGCGCGCCTCCAAGGGTGTGCACATCGTGGTGCCGCGCGATCGGATCGTCAGCGAAGTGGCGATCATCCTGCGTACCGAGAAGTCGGTGTTGTTCGTGATCCCGTGGGGGACACACTGGATCATCGGCACGACCGATACGGATTGGAATCTCGACCTCGCGCATCCCGCAGCGACGAAAGCCGACATCGACTACATCCTCGGCCATGTCAACACCGTGCTGGCCACGCCGTTGACCCATGACGACATCGACGGTGTCTACGCCGGCTTGCGTCCGCTGCTGGCCGGTGAGAGCGAGGAAACGTCCAAGCTGTCGCGTGAGCACGCCGTCGCGGTGCCTTCACCGGGGTTGGTGGCCATTGCCGGCGGCAAATACACCACCTATCGGGTGATGGCGGCCGACGCGATAGACGCTGCCGCAGAGTACATCCCGGCCCGGGTGGCACCGTCGATCACCGAGAAAGTCCCGTTGATGGGCGCCGACGGGTATTTCGCCCTGATCAATCAGACCCAGTCGGTGGGCAAGCACTACGGGCTGCATCCCTACCGGGTTCGGCACCTGCTGGACCGCTACGGCTCGTTGATCGGTGAGGTGCTACAGATGGCCGAAGGGCGGCCCGATCTGCTGGAACCCATCACCGATGCACCGGTCTACCTCAAGGTCGAGGCCTACTATGCCGCCGCGGCCGAGGGGGCGCTGCATCTGGAGGACATCCTGGCGCGGCGGATGCGGATCTCGATCGAGTATCCGCACCGAGGCCGCGACTGTGCCCGCGAGGTCGCCGAAGTTGTTGCCCCGGTGCTGGGTTGGAGCGCCGAGGATGTCGATCGTGAGGTGGCCACCTACATCGCCCGGGTGGAGGCCGAGGTGCAGTCGCAACGCCAGCCCGATGACGAGTCCGCCGACGCGCTGCGCCAGGCCGCGCCCGAGGCCCGCGCGCAGATCCTCGAACCCGTGCCGCTGAATTGAGGGTGCGTTGAGAAAGCCGCCCCCGCTACCGGTGCGGGACGGTCTGGGCCCGGCCCGGTTGCGGCTTCTCGGGGGCAACGTGCGCGACGAGTTGGACAGCCGTTTCGGCATCGGCGCGAAAGTGCTTGCCGGCGAAGTGGTTCTACCGGACGGCTCGATCGTCGACGAGACGACGACGCTTCCCGCCGGGGCGTACGTCTACTTCTACCGGGACCTGGTCGAGGAGGTAGAGGTTCCGTTCGGCATCCCGGTGCTCTACCGCGACGACGACATCGTCGTCGTCGACAAACCTCATTTCCTGGCCACCATGCCCCGCGGCGCGCACGTCGCCCAGACCGCGTTGGTGCGGCTGCGCCGGGATCTGGACCTGCCGGAACTGAGTCCGGCGCATCGGCTGGACCGGCTCACCGCCGGCGTGCTGTTGTTCACCGTGCGCCGTGAGATTCGGGGGAGTTATCAGCGACTGTTCGCCGAGGGCCGGGTGCGCAAGACCTATCTGGCCCGCGCGACCGGCACCCCGACGGTGGCTCTGCCGACCACGCTGCGAAGTCGGATCATCAAGCAGCGCGGTCGGTTACAGGCTTTCGAGGAACCCGGTGAACCCAATGCCGAAACCTACGTCGAACCCCTCGGGAATGGGCTATACCGGCTCACCCCGCGTACCGGGCAGACGCATCAATTGCGCGTGCACATGGCCTCGATCGGCCTGCCGATTGTCGGTGATTCCTTGTACCCCAACGTGATCGAGGTCAGCCCAGACGATTTTGACCATCCGCTGCAGCTGCTGGCCCAGCGTCTGGCGTTCACGGACCCGGTCAGCGGCGCCGACCGCGAGTTCGTCAGCACGCGAACTCTGGGTTGAGATTCAGTGGTGCCATCTGGTTCGGCCGTCGCCACGGTCGAGCAGTACCCGAAGCTCAGCGGCCCAGGTGCGGATCCGGAGCCGGTCGAGGAGCGCGCGCAGCCCGGCGATGGCCAGGCCGCACAACACCGCTGTGCCCAGCCAGACGGACACGGCGGCGGCGATCGCATAGGTTCCGGCGCTGGACGGCGACAGCGGCGCCGGCACGCGGCGCCCGTTTTCGTCGACCCAGATCGGCACGGTGTCACCCGCCTTCAATGAGCGAGTCGGGCGCACCGCACCGGTGTGCGGGGTGCCGTTCGCCGTCCACGTCACGGTGGCTGTGGCGGTCGTGCCCTCGTCGGGCATGGCTGTCGCGGGGGTGTCGTCCACCACGGTCGCCTGCACCGGCTTGCGGGTCTGCGCCTGGATCTCGGCGGTGCGAAGCGTGTGTGCGTAGACGTTCTCACCGACGGTGACGGCGTGCGGGATGACCAGGACGACGAAGATCGCGACGAGCACCATGGCCCATGCTTCGAGCCGATCGGATCGCCGGACGAGCGGGTTCCGGCCGAGTGCCCGTAGCACCCACCAGCGACGCCGATTGACTCTCATGCAGCCTGGTCCCTCCGATCTTGGCTACCCCTCCATGCTGACACTGTGGTAGCGACTCAATCCACCCCCCGTCGGGGTGTTCTACTGACGGGGTGAACCGGGAGACCTTTGACCATCTGTTCGACATGACCGACCGGACCGTGATCGTCACCGGCGGTACCCGCGGCATTGGATTGGCCCTCGCCGAGGGTTTCACCCTGGCCGGTGCGAATGTGGTGGTCGCCAGCCGCAAGCCGGATGCGTGCGAGAAGGCGGCCGAGCATTTGCGTGGTCTCGGAGGTCAGGCGATCGGGGTGCCCACCCACAGCGGCAGCATCGACGACCTCGGCACCCTGGTGGAACGCACGGTCGCCGAGTTCGGCGGGATCGACGTGGTGGTCAACAACGCCGCCAACGCACTGGCCCAGCCCCTGGGCCAGATGACGCCGGAAGCCTGGGCGAAGTCCTACGAGGTGAACCTGCGCGGACCGGTGTTTCTCGTGCAGGAGGCCTTGCCGCATCTGAAGGCCAGCGCCAAGGCAGCAGTGCTGAACATGGTGTCGGTCGGGGCGTTCAACTTCGCGCCGTCGCTGTCGATCTACGCCTCGGGCAAGGCCGCGCTCATGTCGGTCACCCGGTCGATGGCCGCCGAGTTCGCCCCGCTCGGTATCCGGGTGAACGCCCTGGCGCCGGGGCCGGTCGATACCGACATGATGCGCAACAACCCGCAGGAGGCCATCGACCACATGGTGGGTGGCACCTTGATGAAACATCAGGGCCCCAACCTTCCGCCTGGCCAGGTCAAGAAGTGGTGCCCGTGGCACTCACCGCCCGGTCACTGGATCGGCGGCCCCCATGGGATTCCCTGCACCTGAGCGGCTCGTGAGCCGGCCCCAACAGCTAGTTCGCGTGCAGTGCCTCGTTGAGCGTGATGCCGGTGCCGTCGCGTTTGACGACCTCGACCGCGCCTGACAGAGAGTTGCGGCGGAACAGCAGGTTGCTGGCCCCGGACAGTTCGATGGCCTTGGTGGTCTGCCCGTCGGCCGTGGTGACCTTGGTGCCGCCGGTGACATACAGCCCTGCCTCGATCACGCAGTCATCACCGAGCGAGATGCCCAGGCCGGCGTTGGCACCCAGCAAGCAGCGCTTGCCCACCTTGATCACCTCTTTGCCGCCGCCGGACAGGGTGCCCATGATCGAGGCCCCGCCACCGATGTCGGAGCCGTCGTCGACCACGACACCGGCGGAGATCCGGCCCTCGACCATCGATGTGCCCAGGGTGCCGGCGTTGAAGTTCACGAAGCCCTCGTGCATGACCGTCGTGCCGGAGGCCAGGTGCGCGCCCAGCCGCACCCGGTCGGCGTCGGCGATCCGCACGCCCGACGGCAACACGTAGTCGACCATCCGGGGGAACTTGTCCACGCCGTAGACCGCGACCGCGCCACGGCGGCGCAGCTTCGCGCGCACGGCCTCGAAACCCTCGACTGCGCACGGGCCGAAGTTGGTCCAGACCACGTTGGTCAGCAGGCCGAAGATGCCGTCCATGTTGGCACCGTGGGGGGTGACGAGCCGGTGGGAGAGCAGGTGTAGCCGCAGGTAGGCGTCGTGTGCGTCGGCCGGCTTGTCATTCAGCGAGGCGATCGTGGTGCGCACGGCGACGACCTCGACGTCGCGGTCGGCGTCGGGGCCGGTCAGGACGGCCAGCGCCTGCGCCACCTCGGCCACCGACAACCGCACAGTGCCGGCATCGCCGGAACCGGAGAGTTCAGGGGCGGGAAACCAGGTGTCCAGGACGGTCCCGTCGGCGGTGATGGTGGCCAGGCCGACGCCAGATGCTGCAGTCACGTTGGCCTAGGTTACTGGGTACCGTTGACGTCCATGGGGCTAGACCTGCGAGCCGATCCGATCGCGCTGACCGCCGCGCTGGTGGACATCCCCAGCGAATCCCGCCGCGAGCAGCACATCGCCGACGAGATCGAGGCCGCGCTGCGGGCCCAGGCGCCGCACTTCGAGGTGATCCGCAACGGTGACGCCGTCCTGGCCCGCACCCATCTCGGCCGGTCCTCGCGGGTGATGCTGGCCGGTCACATCGACACCGTGCCCGTCGCGGAGAACCTGCCCAGCCGCGTCGAGGACGGTGAACTCTGGGGTTGCGGCACCTCGGACATGAAGTCCGGTGACGCGGTATTCCTGCACCTGGCCGCTACCATCGCCGAACCCAGCCACGACATCACCCTGGTGATGTACGACTGCGAGGAGATCGAGTCCAGCGCAAACGGCCTCGGTCGCATCGAACGCGAACTTCCGGATTGGCTGCAGGCCGACGTCGCGATCCTCGGCGAACCCTCCGGCGGCTTCATCGAGGCCGGCTGCCAAGGCACCATCCGCGTCGTCGTCAGCGCCGCGGGCACCCGCGCGCACTCTGCGCGATCATGGCTGGGCGACAACGCCATTCACAAACTCGGCGCCGTGTTGGACCGGCTCACCACGTACCAGCCTCGCAGCGTCGACATCGACGGCTGCGTCTACCGGGAGGGGTTGTCGGCGGTGCGGGTCGACGGCGGCATCGCCGGCAACGTCATCCCCGACGCCGCATCGGTGACCGTCAACTTCCGGTTCGCCCCGGACCGCAGCGTCGAGCAGGCCGTCGCCCATGTGCACGAGGTGTTCGACGGGCTCGACGTCACGATCGTGCTGACCGACGCCGCCGCAGGCGCCTTGCCGGGCCTGGCCAAACCCGCCGCGGCCGCGCTGGTGGCCGCCGCCGGGGGACAGGTGCGCGCCAAATACGGCTGGACCGATGTGTCCCGGTTCGCGGCCCTGGGGATTCCGGCGGTGAACTACGGACCGGGTGATCCGAACCTCGCGCACAAGGTCGACGAGCGGGTCGAGACTGCCCAGATCACTGCGGTCGCCGAGATGTTGCGGCGCTATCTGACATGAGCAGTGTCCGCGTCGACAGCTGGATCTGGGCCGTGCGGATCACCAAGACCCGGTCTGCGGCGGCTGCCGCCTGCCGCGGCGGACATGTCCGGGTCAACAACGTGCCCGCCAAACCGGCACAACACGTGAGCCCCGGTGACGAGGTTCGGGTCCGGCTGGACGGACGGGAACGCATCGTCGAGGTCATCCGCCCGATCGCCAAGAGAGTCGGGGCTGCTCTCGCGTCGGAGTGCATGATCGACCGCAGCCCGCCACCGCCGCCCAAGGAGATCCTGGCGTCAGTGCCGGTCCGTGATCGAGGGGCCGGCCGGCCTACGAAACGTGAACGGCGACAACTGGATCGGTTGCGCGGAACATTCTGAACCTTAAATCGGTTGCATCGCTGCGTACTATGGGTACTGCATCTGCTGTCGAGTCGAGGTGGGCCGAAAACATGCTGGGAGACGACGACATCTCCGGGTGATCCCGCGAGTTGAGTCGTTTCTGTCCCTCAATGCGGGGTCTGCTGCCCGCATCACCTTGGAGTACCAGCATGTCTATTGTCTGTTCGCACTTGTCCTTCGCCTGGCCTGACGACACCGAAGTGTTCTCGGACCTGTCGTTCACCGTCGGGCCCGGCCGTACCGGTCTGGTCGCCCCCAACGGCGCCGGAAAGAGCACGCTGCTCAAGCTGATCGCCGGTGAGTACCGACCCTCGTCAGGTTCGGTTCACGTGGACGGCCCCATCGGTTATCTACCCCAAACACTGCCTCTCACTGCGGAACTCACCGCGGCCGCCGTGCTGGGAGTCGCCGATGTGCTCGACGCATTGGCGGCGTTGGCTGACGGTGACGCCGGCGACGCAGTGTTCACGGCGATCGGTGACGACTGGGATATCGAGGAGCGCTCCCGTGCTCAGTTGGACCGGCTCGGCCTCGACGGATTGGCGCTGGACCGACGGTTGGGGACGTTGTCCGGTGGGGAGGTGGTGTCGCTGGGTCTGGCGGCTCAACTGCTCAAGCGGCCAAGCGTTCTGCTGCTCGACGAACCCACCAACAACCTGGACCGCGAGGCCCGTCACCGCCTGTACGACGCCCTCGACAGCTACACCGGCTGCCTGCTTGTGGTCAGCCACGACCGGATGCTGCTGGACCGCATGGATCAGATCGCCGAGTTGTACCGGGGCGAAATCGCCTTCTTCGGAGGGAATTTCACTGCCTACCGGGCTGCGGTGGAGGCCGCGCAGACGGTGGCGGAAGGCAACATTCGCAACGCAGAGCAGCAGCTCAAGCGAGAGAAGCGTCAGTTGCAGGAAGCCCGCGAACGGGCTGCCCGGCGCTCCTCGAATGCCGCACGCAACCTCAAGGATGCCGGGCTGCCGAAGATCGTGGCAGGCCAGCTCAAACGCGATGCGCAGGAATCAGCGGCCCGCGCCGACGATGTGCATGCTCGTCGGGTCGACGACGCCCGATCACGTCTCGACGAAGCCGAGCGGGCGCTTCGCGACGACAAAGTGATCGCGCTGGACCTGCCCGATACTGTGGTTCCGGCCGGGCGCACGGTGTTCTCCGGCGAGGGGGTTCAGATCAGCCGTGGCGGCCGGAAGTTGTTTTGCAGCAACGGGATCAACCTATCGATCCGCGGTCCGGAACGAATCGCGTTGACCGGAGCCAACGGTGCGGGGAAGTCCACGCTGCTGCGGATCATCGACGGGGCGGTCGAACCGGACGCCGGGACCGTGCAACGGGCCGGGGGACGCGTGGCAACGCTGTCGCAGCGGCTGGATCTGTTGGATGAGGGCCGCACGGTGGCCGAGAGTCTGGCCGCGGCGGCGCCCGGCCTGTCGCACACCCGGCGCATGCATCTGTTGGCGCAATTCCTGTTTCGCGGTGACCGGATCAACCTACCGATCGCTGCGCTGTCGGGTGGTGAGCGGCTACGGGCAACCCTGGCCTGTGTGCTCTTTGCCGAGCCCGCACCGCAACTGCTGCTGCTCGACGAGCCGACCAACAATCTCGACCTGGAGAGCGTGGGGCAACTGGAGTCGGCGCTGAACGCCTACCGGGGCGCGTTCGTGGTGGTCAGCCACGACGAGCGGTTTCTGGAGGCCATCGGCATCGACAGATGGTTGCGGCTGGACCGGGGCGAGCTGACCGCTATCGCCGACCGGTGACGTTGTGGGCCTGAGTCGGCACCGGGCCGACGCCGAAGCGGTCCTCCGGCGTCACCCCGGTGGAGGCGCGATTACCGAGTAGTTCGGTGGCCGACCCACCGCCGGCGCCGGCTCCCACCTCGGTCGGACGCTCCCGTTCGTCGCCGTGCTTCGCATCCTTGTCGTCGGTCTTGCCGTCCGGATCTGCCGGGCCACCGTCGTCCGGGCCGTGTGTGTCGGACGCCTTGACCGCCTGTTCGGCCCCGGCTCCGGCGGCGTCGGCTCCGGCATCTGCCGCCAGACCGGCGGCCTCGCCGCCGCTACCGGCCGCTTGAGTGGCGGATTCGACGATGCTCTGCACGCCCTGCATGACCTGCTGGGGCATCTGTGTCATGGCCTGCGTGAGGCCCTGCAGGGGCTGGGTGATCGACTGCGCCATCTGTCCGGCCATCTGGCTGAACTGACCCATCATCTGCCCGGCACTGCCAGCACCTCCGGCACCTCCGGCTGCCCCGCCCCCGCCGCCACCGGCCGCCGCCGGGGAAGCCGCGCCCTCGATCTGATCGGCCTGCGCCTTGAGCCGGCCGGCGGCGGCCAGGTCACCACGCTCGTAGGCCTTGGAGGCCTGACCGAGCAGTTCGGCCATGCGCGACGCGGCGACCTGGGTGGCGCCGAGGGCACCGTCACGCGACGACTGTGCGCCGTTGAACGCGTTCTGCATGGGAAAGCCGATGGCGCCGTGGCTGGACGCCAGATCGGACGGGCCGGCGAAAGCGTTCTTGAAGCTGCTGACGTCTCCACTGACCCCGTCGACGATCCCTTGCCAGTTGCCCATCGCGGCGGTATCGGCGATGAACTGGTTCATCGAGCCCCCTGTGATCGTGCGGTCTATCTGCGCATTCTACGGTCGGCGCGGTTGGGCGCCGAGCGGCAAGTTCCACTCGAGAGTTCGGCGTGGCGGGCCGGGCAAGTAGGTGACGATCTGCCCGCCTAGCAGCGACTTCTCAGCGACAATCGCCGCATCAGCACCAGGGGCACCATTTGTCGCAGGACGACTGACTACTTGTGTCACTTCAGGGTCCTCGCGCCTCAATTGTCACGAAACTCGCGTTGTCCAGCTATCAGCGACGGAGTCGCTCGCATGCGGGCACTGGACAGGTGATGCTCGGGGGGCCAGTGGTGCATGAGTGTCAAAATCGGCCAGCGACAATGGGGCTGTCGATACCTGCGTTGCCCATGTGGCGATTGTCGCTGAGAAGTCGCTAGTAGGCGGGCACATCGGATACCCGGCCGAAATCTGTGGCTGATGTGACCAGAGTTGCCTGGTCACCCGCGTTCAGCTACCGGCTTGACGTGCGGCATCCTCGGCCGCGGCGAGCATCCCGACCTCGCGATATCGCCCCGCAACCGACTGCAATCCCGCGGCGTCCCCGGCTGCCAACGCGCTTGCGTGGTCCGTCGTCAGCTGACCGAACACGAAGTCCACATCGATCCGGGCGAGCGTGTCGACGGCGCGGGTGTCGCCCAGTCGGACACCGTCATGCAGGGCCCGCAGCATCACCGTGGATTGGCCGCCCCGCTCCGCAGTCTTGGCCGCCTCGCGCGCCGCTGTCACCGCGCCCACCGAATCGTTACGGGCAGAGCACGTCCAGGCCCGGGCCATGGCCAGCTCAGGCGCAAACAACATCGACTTGAGCCCGTGCCGGGATTCCGCCCGCGAGAGTGCTTTGGCGGCCTCCATCGGCATCCCGCGTTGGCCGAGCGCCTGGGCCAACAGCATCCAGGCCAGCGGCCCCCAGGAGTAGCCGGTGGGTGCCAAGGCGGTGGCCGCCTTGCGCAATAAGGCAATCGCGTCGTCGAGTTGACCGCGGACCAGCAACACGTCAGCCATGAGCACCTCACCGATGGCTCGTCCCGGTTGCAGGAGCTGGGTGAAATCGGTGATGTTGCAGGCCAATTCCCAGGCCTTGTCGAGCTCACCGGTCATCAGTAACGCCGTCGTCTGCCCGAAGCCGCTGGTGAACCGCAACAGCCCCGGATGCCCGGCAGCGAGCGCACGCTGGGCCATGGCCTCCACGCGGGCCAACTGCCCGGTCCGCGCACAGCTCAGGGCTGCCGTCGACCCCGCCCATCCGATCGCGGTGTCGTCGGCATTGGGGGAGTCCAACACTTCCTGTGCCAGACCCAAAGCCCGTTGTGGCGCACCGGCGTTCATCGCGAAGGTAGCCGCCAGCGCGTCGATGGTGATCTGTGCGCTCGGCGTCGTCACGCGGCGGCGGATGGCCCGCAGGAACGCCGTGGCGCGTTCGGGCTCGGACAGCATCCAGAACTGGTTGGCCGCCTGCGGCAAAGACCACGCCATCAGCTGGTCGTCGTCCAGGCCGGTCGGATCGATCTGCCCCAACACCGCGTCGGCTTCCCGGCCGCGTCCCTGCCAGGCCAATGCGTAAGCCAGCGTCAGCAGCCCCGCGAAACATGCGCCGGACTCCACCGCGACGCGGGCCAGTCGCTCGCTCAACTCCAGATCGCCCAACCGCAATGCCTCGCCGGCGGCGTCGACAAGCTCGTCGGTGGGCAGGGACACGTCACTGTCCAGGGCCAGCACCGCCACCCGCAGCCGGTCCACCACGCCGGGACGTGGCCCGGCGGCCAGCTGCTCGACCACAGCGTTGCGCAGCCGTCGCAGATCGGGCCCGCCCACGGCGGCCCGTACGGCGCGGAGGAACAGCGGATGCACACACCGCACCTGAAGTCCTTCGACGCGGGCCACGCCGCATCGCTGCGCCTCTTGAACGGCGTCGGGACCGGTCAGCGCGGTGACGTCGGAGACCGCCAGCGGTTCGTGCACTGCCAATTGGCGTAGCACGTCGAGCGCGGCCTCGGGGAGGTCCGACAAAAAGGTGGCCACCTGATCGGCGAGTCGGGCGTCATCATGGCCCGGCGGTGACATGTCGACGCGGTGTACCAGTCCGTCGGCCCACAGCGCCGCCACATGGTCGGGTGCTTCTTCGGATGAAGTGACGATGAGTTTGGCAGCTCGGCTGACAGCGAGTTGGTACAGCAGGGCCGCCGACAACCGGTCCAGCAGATGCGCGTCGTCGACGATCAGCAGCAACTCGGAGCCCAGCGCCTCGCGCGCGGCCCGCAGCACGTCGGCGGTCCGACCCGCTGCCGGGATCTCGATCAGATGGGCTACCGCGGCAAACGGCACCGCCGCCGTTGATTCCGTGCCGGTGATCCACACGACCCGACGAAAGTCCGGTCCGAGGTGCTCGGCCGCGGTACGGGCCACCGACGTCTTGCCCACCCCGGCCGGTCCGAGCAGAGCCGCGCCGCCACACTCGTGCAGGCCCGTCTCCAAGCCGTCGAGAACGCGGTCACGCGGTGCGATCACCCAATCGACAGCCATCCACCGAATCCTATGGCGGGCCGCCGCCGTTCAACGCGGAATCGAGATCCGGGTACGCCGAGATCGCGTCGTCCAAGCCACATTCGGCGATGACGCGCCTGATGCTCGGCTGACCGATGGCCAGCCGCACCGTGATCCCACGTTGACGGCAGTCGACGGCCTGCTTGGCCAAGGCGAGCAGCGCTCCGCAGCTCATGAAATCCAGAGATCCGCCGTCGACGACGAGTACCGAGGATTCGGGCGCGGCGTCGGCCTGCTCGGTGAGCATGCGCTGCCAGGACGACTCGTTATGGGCATCGACCTGTCCGAAGACCTGCACGATGAGGCCTTCGGGAGCGATGCGAGCCGTCCAGTGCAGCTCGTGATTCAGCTGGTTCGATTCCACGGTGAAACCCAGCATAACCGGGTCCGTTTACGTTGTAAACGGACCCGTCAGTGTCTGTGCAGCCAGGTTTCGATGCGGTCGAGCAGCGCCTCGAGGGCCTCTTCGAACTCGTCTGTGCTGTGATCCTCGGCCAGCAGCGGTTGCAGGCGCCGCAGATTCGGATAGTCGGCCAGCGAGGTGTCCGGCCGCGGTTCGTTGCGCAGGCTGGACTCGTCCGGGCTCAGCTCCACCCCGCGCGCCGACACCTCCAGCAGCAGCTGGCCAACCAGGAATGTGGTGTAGGTCCGATACGCCGACACGGCGGCGGTATCGCTGAAGCCATAGGAGATCAACGTCTCCAGGAACGTCTCCATCCAGCGCAGGCTGCGCAGCGGCGGCCGCACCCACGGCGCCTCGGGAGCCTCGGTGGCGACCAACGGGAACACCTCGGGATGCTCCAGGGCGATCTGGCGCACGCCGTGAGCCAGCCGCAACAGGAAGTCCTGCCAACCGTCCTCCTGCCGGCGCGCGGCCAGTTGATCGGCGTACAAGCGGTCCACGATGTGGTTGACCACGCCCGTCAACAGGTCGCCCCGGCTGTGTACATAGCGGTACAGCGCCATGGCCTCCACGCCGCAGGCGGTGCCCAGCCGTCGCATGGTCAACTTCGCCAGACCATCACGGTCGATCAGCTCGATCGCGGTGTCCAAGATGAACTCGCGGCTCAACCGAGTCGGTTGATCGACATCATCAGTCACCAGATCGCCTTTCGAGTTCAGCCCAGTGTCCCTGGGCACACCTGCTCAGTCCATCCCAGGTCCATCGCCCTCCGGACATCGATGGTTCACCAGCACCCTCTACGTTGTGTACGTGTCCGGTGAAATTGACCGCCAGTGGGCGGTGTGTGTCTATTGCGCTTCGGGTCCCACCCACCCCGAACTGCTGGCATTGGCCAGTGAGGTCGGCGTCGCGATCGCCAAGCGTGGCTGGACCCTGGTCTCCGGCGGAGGCAACGTCTCGGCCATGGGGGCGGTGGCCCGGGCTGCGCGTTCGGGCAACGGCCGTACGGTCGGCGTCATCCCCAAGGCACTGGTGCACCGGGAACTCGCCGACGTCGACGCCGAAGAACTCGTGGTCACCGACACCATGCGGGAACGCAAGAAGGTGATGGAGGACCGGTCCGACGCGTTCATCGCGCTGCCCGGCGGGATCGGCACGCTCGAAGAGTTCTTCGAGGCCTGGACCGCCGGCTATCTGGGAATGCACGACAAGCCCCTGGTGCTGCTCGATCCGTTCGGCCACTACGACGGATTGCTGAACTGGCTGCGCGGACTTGTCGACTCCGGTTATGTGAGTAGTGCGGCCTTGGATCGGTTGGTGGTCGTCGACGAGGTCGCCGCCGCGCTGGACGTGTGCGCACCGGTTACATAGAACCGCCGGTAACGGCCCTAACCGGCGCGGTTTAAGGTGTTGGCCACACGAGCGGCCCACGACAACGCGCAGGGGGACACGGCATGACCGACCGGAAATCGGGCACCAGGAGCAGCGTCGGCTTACTCGACCTCGCCGGCCAGGTGCCCGGTCTGCTGATGGACGCGCCGGTCATCGTCCGGGGTGTGCTCACCGGTGTGATGGCGCGGCCCACTGCCAAGACCTCGATCGGCAAGGTGTTCCAGGAACGGGCCGCCCAATACGCCGACAGGGTTTTCCTCAAGTTCGGTGACGAGCGCATCACCTATCGCGAGGCCAACGAGACGGTCAACCGCTATGCCGCGGTCCTGGCCGCCAAAGGCGTCGGCCACGGCGACGTGGTCGGGGTGATGCTGCGCAACTCACCCGACGCGGTGCTGTTGATGCTGGCGATCGTCAAATGCGGCGCCGTGGCAGGCATGCTCAACTACCACCAGCGCGGCAAGGTGCTCGCCCACAGCATCGGGTTGCTCAATGCCACGGCAATGATCGCCGAGTCCGATCTGATCGAGCACGTCACCGAATGCGATGCCGAGGCCAACGGGCTGATGACGGTCGACGAGCTGCGCCGGCTGGCCGCCACGGCACCGACCACCAACCCGGCCACCACATCGGCGGTCCTGGCCAAGGACAAGGCCTTCTACATCTTCACCTCGGGCACCACCGGCATGCCCAAGGCCAGTGTCATGACGCACTACCGCTGGCTGCGCGCCCTGGCCGGCTTCGGCGGTCTCGGGCTGCGGCTGCACAGCGACGACACCCTGTACTGCTGCCTGCCGCTGTATCACAACAACGCCCTGACGGTCTCGGTCGGCTCGGCGCTGAACTCCGGCGCCGCCCTGGCGCTGGGCAAGTCGTTCTCGGCGTCGCGGTTCTGGGACGAGGTCATCGACTACGGGGCCACCGCATTCGTCTACATCGGTGAGATCTGCGGCTACCTGCTCAACCAGCCACCCAAGCCGACCGACCGTGCGCACAAGGTTCGCGTCATCGTCGGCAACGGGCTGCGTCCGGCCATCTGGGACGAGTTCACCCAACGGTTCGGCATCGCCCGGGTGTGTGAGTTCTACGCTGCCAGCGAGGGAAACACCGCGTTCGTCAACGTCTTCAACGTCTCGAAGTCCACCGGCATCTGCCCGAGCCCGGTGGCGTTCGTCGAGTACGACGCCGACAGCGGTGAACCCGCCCGCGGCGCCGACGGCCGGCTGCGCAAGGTCAAGCGCGGCGAGCCCGGCCTGATGCTGTCCAAGATCAGCGCACTGCAGCCGTTCGACGGCTACACCGACAAGGCCGCCAGCGAGAAGAAGCTGGTGCGCAACGCCTTCAAGGACGGCGACGTCTGGTTCAACACCGGCGACCTGATGCGGTCGCAGGGGTTGGGCCATGCCGCGTTCGCCGACCGGCTCGGTGACACGTTCCGGTGGAAAGGCGAGAACGTGGCCACCACCGAGGTGGAGGCTGCCGTGGCAAGCAATCCGCTGATCGAGGAATGCACGGTGTTCGGCGTGGAGGTGCCGGGTGCCGGCGGCCGGGCCGGGATGGCCGCGGTGCAGCTCAAGGGCGGCAAAGAGTTCGACGGCAAGGCGTTGGCCGACGCGTTTTACGGGCACCTGCCGGCGTATGCCGTCCCGTTGTTCGTCCGCGTCGTCCCTGAACTGGCCCACACCTCGACCTTCAAGAGCCAGAAGGTCGATCTGCGCAAGCAGGGCTACGGCGACGACATCGAGGATCCGCTGTATGTCTTGGCCGGGCGGGACGAGGGTTATGTGCCGTTCTATGCCGAATACCCCGACGAGGTGACCGCGGGCAAACGACCCAAGTAGGCGGGGCGGGCAGCTCCGCGCCGATTTCCACGCCTGGGTCGTCGATCGCGTCCGGTGACGACCAACAGGTAGAAAACGGCGCGGAAGCTGGCGCGAATACTGCTGCGGTTGAGCCACCGGGCACTATGGAGGCGTGTTGACGACGTCCAGTGGCCTGTTCTGCGGGCGCCCGGTCGCGGCGGACCGTGCGCTGATCATGGCGATCGTCAACCGGACGCCGGACTCGTTCTACGACCGCGGCGCCACCTTCACCGACGAGGCCGCCAAGTCCGCCGCGGCACGGGTGATCGACGAGGGTGCCGACGTCATCGACGTGGGCGGGGTCAAGGCCGGTCCCGGCAGCACCGTCGACGCCGACGAGGAGATCGCCCGCGTCGTCCCGTTCATCGAATGGCTGCGCGACACCTACCCCGACCAGCTGATCAGCGTCGACACCTGGCGCGCGACCGTGGCCAAGCAGGCCTGCGCGGCCGGCGCCGACCTGATCAACGACACCTGGGCCGGCGCCGATCCGGGCTTGCCGGAGGTGGCTGCCGAGTTCGGTGCGGGCCTGGTGTGCTCACACACCGGGGGTGCGGTACCGCGCACCCGGCCGTTCCGGGTGAACTACGGGATCACCGAGCGCGGCGGCGTCGACGACGTCATCGCCGAGGTGACCGCCGCCGCGGAGCGGGCCGTGGCAACGGGTGTGCCACGCGAGAAGATCCTCATCGATCCGACCCACGATTTCGGCAAAAACACTCATCACGGTCTTAGTTTGTTGCGCCACGTAAAAGATCTTGTTAAGACCGGATGGCCTGTCCTGATGGCACTGAGCAACAAGGATTTTGTCGGGGAGACTCTGGGTGTGGATCTGACCGAACGCCTGGAGGGCACCCTGGCCGCGACGGCATTGGCCGCCGCGGATGGAGCCGCGATGTTCCGGGTACACGAGGTCGGACCCACACGGCGCGTGCTGGAGATGGTCGCGTCGATCCAGGGAGTGCGGGCACCCGCACGAACGGTGAGGGGACTGGCATGACTGCAATACCCGAATTGGACGTCACCGACGGCGTGATCGGACACCGCTGGTTGACCGACCACAGCTGGAACCGGCCGAGCTGGACCATCGCCGAGCTGGAAGCCGCCAAGGCCGGCCGTACGGTCTCGGTGGTGCTGCCGGCGCTCAACGAGGAAGAAACCGTCGCCTCCGTCGTCGAGACCATCACCCCGCTGCTGGGTGGCCTGGTCGACGAGCTGATCGTGCTCGATTCGGGCTCCACCGACGACACCGAGATCCGCGCGGTCGCCGCCGGGGCCCGGGTGGTCAGCCGGGAGGTGGCGCTGCCCGAGGTGGCGCCGCAGCCAGGCAAGGGCGAGGTGCTGTGGCGGTCACTGGCTGCCACCACCGGCGACCTCATCGCGTTCGTCGATTCCGACCTGATCGATCCCGATCCGATGTTCGTCCCCAAGCTGCTGGGCCCGCTGCTCACCGCTGACGGCGTGCACCTGGTCAAGGGGTTCTACCGGCGGCCGCTCAAGGTCAGCGGCGCCGAGGACGCCAACGGCGGCGGCCGGGTCACCGAGCTCGTCGCGCGCCCACTGCTGGCCTCGCTGCGCCCCGAATTGAACTGCGTGTTGCAGCCGCTTGGTGGTGAATACGCCGGTACCCGTGAATTGCTCACGTCGGTGCCCTTCGCGCCCGGCTACGGCGTGGAGATCGGTCTGCTGGTCGACACGTACGACCGGCTCGGTCTGGACGCCATCGCCCAGGTGAACCTCGGCGTTCGGGCGCATCGCAACCGGCCGCTGACCGAGCTGGCCTCGATGAGCCGGCAGGTCATCGCGACCTTGTTGTCGCGGTGCGGGATCGCCGATTCGGGGATGGGGCTGACGCAGTTCTACGCCGACGGCGACGACTTCACCCCGCGGGTGTCCTCGGTGTCCCTGGCCGACCGCCCGCCGATGGTGACCCTGCGGCCGCGCTGAGGTTGGGCCTTGCACGCCGACGGTGCACTCAGATCGCGAAAATCGCGGCGAACACGATCTGTGTGCACGTTCGGCGCGTGCCGAGGTCCGCGGTCAGGCAGCGCCCGCGCCAGGTGTCGCAGGTGTGAGGCAGTATCGAGGGCGTGACACTGATACTGCTGTACCTGGTGGTGCTGGTTCTGGTGGCCACGGTGCTGTTCGGGCTGGGCAGCGTCCTCTTCGGCCGGGGTGAGACGCTGCCGCCGCTTCCCCGGGGTACCACCGCGACGGTGTTGCCGGCCTCGGGCGTCACCGGCGCCGATGTCGACGCGCTCAAGTTCGCCCAGGTCGTGCGCGGCTACAAGACCAGCGAGGTGGACTGGGTCCTGGATCGGCTGGGCCGCGAACTCGACGCGGTGCGTGGCGAGCTGGCGGCGGTGCGCGCGGCTTACGGCGTGCCCGACGACCTCGACGACGACGAGGACGAGGAGGTCTCGGCGACCGCCGGGGAACTGCGCACCGCGGAGGAGCCGTGACCGAGGATGGACGCATCCGCTGCGGCTGGGCCGTGCAATCAGGCGACGTCCTCTACCGCGACTACCACGACACCGAGTGGGGCCGGCCGTTGCGGGATTCGGGCGCACTGTTCGAGCGGATCAGCCTGGAGGCATTCCAGAGCGGGCTGAGCTGGCTGACCATCCTGCGTAAGCGGGAGAACTTCCGCGCCGCGTTCGACGGGTTCGATGTGGCCGCGGTCGCGAAATACACCGACGCCGATGTCGAGCGGTTGATGGCCGATGCGGGCATCGTGCGTAACCGGGCCAAGATCCTGGCGACCATCGCCAACGCCAGGGCGGTCACCGAGCTCGATGTCGACCTGGGTGAGCTGTTGTGGTCCTTCGCGCCGCCGACCCGGCCGCGGCCCGCTGACCTGGATCAAGTGCCTGCTGTCACCCCGGAATCGACCGCAATGGCCAAGGAACTCAAGCGGCGGGGCTTCAGATTCGTGGGCCCCACCACGGCATATGCGTTGATGCAGGCGACCGGAATGGTCGACGATCACGTCGCATCCTGCTGGGTCCCGGCAGTCGATCGAAAGTGACATCAGTCGGTATCCGAAGGGTCTTTGCACACCCACCACCGCGGATAAGGAACAATAGGGGAAGTTCAGTAGCAGTTCAGCGCCGGGTGCCGTCAACGAGTGGACGGCTTCGGCCCCAACCTGGCCCGCTGACCGCGGGTCGGCTCAGTTGGAGGGAGCACTCGATGGCGGCGATGAAGCCCCGGACCGGTGACGGTCCACTGGAAGCAACCAAAGAGGGGCGAGGAATCGTTATGCGAGTACCGCTGGAGGGTGGTGGGCGCCTGGTGGTCGAATTGACTCCCGACGAGGCCGCCGCGCTCGGCGACGAACTCAAGGCCGTCACAAGCTGATCGAATCGCAAGGTGTCCGCTCAGGCGGACACCTTGCGGTATATCTCCAGGGTCTGTTCTGCGATGTGTGCCCAGGAGAACTCCGCGATGCACCGTTGGCGTCCGGCTACACCGTACTTTCGCGCGGTTTCCGGCTCGGCCACGAGTGAGTTGACTGCGTCGGCCAACCGCATCTCGAAGAAGCGCGGGTCCGTGGCGTCGTAGTGCACCAGCAGCCCGGTCTGCCGATCGGCGACGACCTCAGGGATGCCGCCGACATCGGAGGCGACCACCGGCGTCGAGCATGCCATCGCTTCCAGATTCACGATTCCCAACGGTTCGTAGACTGACGGGCAGACGAAAACTGTTGCCGCCGACAATATCTCGCGGATCTTGTTGATCGGCAGCATTTCGCGCACCCAGTACACCCCGCTGCGGGCCCGGGCCAGTTCGGCCACCGCGGCCGACACCTCAGCGGCGATCTCGGGGGTATCCGGCGCGCCGGCACACAACACCAATTGCACATCGGGGCTGAACCGGTGGGCCGCGGCGACCAGATGCGCCACGCCCTTCTGCCGGGTGATGCGTCCGACGAACGCCACGATCGGCCGGCTCAGGTCGACCCCGAGTTCGGCGAGCACCGAGTCGGTATCGGCCGGCGGGGCCGGGTACCAGACGTCGGTGTCGATTCCATTGCGTACCACGTGAACCCGGTCAGGGTCGAGGGCGGGATACGTGCGCAGCACGTCGTCGCGCATCCCGGAACTCACCGCGATCACCGCGTCGGCGGCCTCGATGGCGGTGCGCTCCACCCACGACGACACGCGGTAGCCGCCGCCGAGCTGCTCGGCTTTCCAGGGACGCAGCGGCTCGAGTGAGTGCGCGGTCAGCACGTGGGGAATGCCGTACAGCAACCCGGTCAGGTGCCCGGCCATCCCGGCATACCAGGTGTGCGAGTGCACCACGGTGGCCGCCGCAGCCGTGTTGACCATGTTGAGGTCCGCGGACAACGTCGACAGGGCCGGGTTGGCGCCGCGCAGGGCGGGATCGGGCTGGGCGACGACGGCACCGTCGCGTGGCGCGCCCATGCAGTGGACGTGGACCTCGCAGAGCCGGCGCAGCTGCGCCACGAGTTCGGTGACGTGTACTCCGGCACCGCCGTACACCTCGGGTGGATATTCCCGAGTCATCATCGCCACCCGCATATCCGAGACGGTAGTAGGTCGTAGTGGGTACAGCCACACACCGCACACTTGAAGTTGCCATTGGCTGGCCGCCATCCTGGTTCACGGATAGGTTTGGACCCATGAGGGAGTTGCCACATGTGCTGGGCATCGTTCTGGCCGGGGGAGAGGGAAAACGGCTTTACCCGTTGACCGCCGATCGTGCCAAGCCGGCAGTTCCCTTCGGCGGTGCGTACCGGCTCATCGACTTCGTGCTGTCGAACCTGGTGAATGCCCGGTACTTGCGGATCTGCGTTCTGACGCAATACAAATCGCACTCGCTGGACCGTCACATCAGCCAGAACTGGCGGCTGTCGGGCCTGGCCGGTGAGTACATCACCCCGGTTCCGGCCCAGCAGCGGCTCGGCCCGCGGTGGTACACCGGATCGGCGGATGCGATCTATCAGTCGCTGAACCTGATCTACGACGAAGATCCGGATTACATCATCATCTTCGGCGCCGACCACGTGTACCGCATGGATCCCGAGCAAATGCTGCGGTTCCACATCGACAGCGGGGCCGGCGCCACCGTCGCCGGGATTCGGGTGCCGCGGGCGGAGGCCAGTGCGTTCGGCTGCATCGACGCCGACGACTCCGGCCGGATCAGAGGATTCCTGGAGAAGCCGGCCGATCCGCCGGGCACGCCCGACGACCCCGAGCAGACCTTCGTGTCGATGGGCAACTACATCTTCACCACCAAGGTGCTGATCGACGCGATCCGCGCCGACGCCGACGACGGCCACTCCGATCACGACATGGGCGGCGACATCATCCCGCGGCTGGTGGCCGACGGCATGGCCGCGGTCTACGACTTCGACAACAACGAGGTGCCCGGAGCCACCGAACGCGACCACGGCTACTGGCGTGACGTCGGAACCCTGGACGCGTTCTATGACGCGCACATGGACCTGGTGTCGGTGCACCCGGTGTTCAACCTGTACAACAAGCGCTGGCCGATCCGCGGTGAGTCGGAGAACCTGGCGCCGGCCAAGTTCGTCAACGGCGGATCGGCCCAGGAGTCGGTGGTCGGTGCCGGCAGCATCATCTCGGCTGCCTCCGTGCGTAATTCGGTGTTGTCCTCCAACGTCGTGATCGACGACGGCGCGATCGTCGAGGGCAGTGTGCTGATGCCGGGCGTGCGGATCGGCCGGGGCGCGGTCGT
>NZ_MBEJ01000050.1 GCF_001953975.1 Mycobacterium sp. NS-7484 | reverse complement strand
CCGGGGTGTGTGTGAGGCCGATCCGCGGACCATGGCGCAGCGTCGCGCTGATGCGTTGGGGGCGTTGGCGGTCGGGGCCGAGCGGTTGACCTGCCAGTGTGGCAGCCCGCAGTGCCCCGCTGCCGGGGTCGATCCACGCTCGAGCAGTGTGGTGGTCCACCTGCTCACCGATCAGCTGCCCCAACACGTGCCCGCACCGCAGGACAACGACCGCCAGGCGAGCGACGTCGGCGATACTCCAGGCGAGGCCGATGCCGAGGCCGCCGTGCCCGCTGAGCCCGTCCACGACACCGTCCGGCCTGCCCAGCCGGTCGAGAAGGTGGTGGCGCAGACGCCGCGGGATGCTCGATTGCATGGCGACTCGACGAACTTCGTTGCCGATGACACCCCGGCGGTTGCCGGTAGCCCCGCGGTCATCCTCGGTGGTGGGATTGTGCCGGCGCCGTTGTTGGCGGAGTTGATCGCCACCGGCGCCAAGGTCGCACCTCTGGCCGATGCTGCGGTGTTGGATGCGGAGGATCATTACCGGCCTTCGGCGAAGCTGGCGGCGTTTGTGCGGTTGCGTGACATGCGGTGTATGTTTCCCGGCTGCGGTGTGTCCGCGCAGAATTGCGATCTGGACCACTGTGTGGCCTGGCCGCAGGGGCCCACCCATCCGGGCAACCTCGGTCCGAAATGCCGGACCCACCACCTGCT
>NZ_MBEJ01000049.1 GCF_001953975.1 Mycobacterium sp. NS-7484 | reverse complement strand
CTACGCGCCGAAATCAACAACGACCTCGACGTCGAACGCCAATACCAAATCTGGCTCGCCGAAGAATACGGACCACCACCGTTCTGAACGGCGGCATCAACCCTCGGCGCGCTCCTTGAGGCGCTGCAGGGTCAGCCGGATGTGTTCCGCATTGGCACCGTCACGATCCGCCACCCCCGTAGCCAACCCGGCGACCTTCTTGAACCAGCCCGCGCGGCGGTCCCAGGTGGATTCGGTCACCGTGCAGCCGCCGTCGGTGGCGGCGATGTCGTAACGCCAGTGCGCGACCGGGAACACCAGAGACTTCACATCGAACGCGAAGGTCTTGCCCGGCTCGGCGTCGGTGACGGTGCAGGTGGTGGACCAGCTTTTAGAGCCGTTGCGGTTGTGCCCCTTGAAAACCGCCCCGGGAGCGGCCGTGGCACCCTTCTGCCATTCCATCGCGTGGGCCTCCTCAGCCAACGACGCCAGCGTGGGCAGATCGGTGATGAGCGCGTACACCGCCGCGGGGTCGGCGGCGATGGAAACGGTGGCCTTCACGGGAGCGGGAGCATTCATGGCCCGATCGTATGTTGAATGGGGTATGACCGAACGCCCCATCCTCCAACCCACCGCCGCGCATCCCATCTCCGTCACCCCGACCGGCCGTCACGTCACGGTGCGGGTCAACGGCGAGGTGGTCGCCGAGACCGACGATGCGCTCACGTTGCAGGAATCGACCTATCCGGCCGTCCAGTACATACCGCGCGCGGACGTCACCACGGCCCTGACCCGCAGCGATACCACGACCTACTGCCCGTACAAGGGCGAGGCCAACTACTACCACGTCGGCGGGATCGACGACGCGATCTGGACGTACGAACAGCCGTACCCCGCCGTCGCCGACATCGCCGAACGTCTGGCGTTCTACCCGGACAAGGCCGACATCACCGTCGCCTAGCCTGGTGCGGTGCCCTCCACCAGCGTCGTGTTCGACGGCCCGGCGAGCCCGGGCCTGACGCTGGCGCCATGGCGCCGTAGCAGCGGGAATCCATGCCAGCGGGTCGATGCCGACGGGGTGATCTGGCATACCAGCTTGATGGCCGACGGCCCGGTCACCGCGCGGATCAGCAGCGCGGCGATGAACACCGTGGACTGTGAGGCCTGGGGACCCGGTAGCGCCGAGTTCCTCGACGGTTTTCCCGCGCTGATCGGCGCCGAGGACGATGCCGGCGGATTCGATCCGGTCGAGCCGACAATCGCCGAGGCCCATCGTCGAGTGCCACACCTGCGTCTCGGGCGTAGTGGACGGGTGTTGGAGGCGCTGGTGCCCGCGATCATCGAACAACGTGTCTCGGGCATGGACGCCTGGTGGGCCTGGCGGAGATTGGTGACGAAATATGGGGCCCCGGCTCCGGGGCCGGCCCCCGCCGGGATGCGGGTCATGCCGAGCCCAGAAGTCTGGCGACGTATCCCGTCGTGGGAGTTCCACCGGGCCAACGTGGACCCTCGACGGGCCCGCACGATCGTCGGGTGCGCCCAGCGTGCCGATGCACTGGAACGGCTGACGGCCGAGCGGGCCGTGACGGCGCTGCGCTCGCTACCCGGGGTCGGCGAGTGGACCGCGGCCGAAACGGTGCAGCGGGCCTTCGGCGACGCCGACGCCCTGTCGGTGGGGGACTACAACCTGTCCACGATGGTGGGACGTACCCTGCTCGGCCGGCCGATCGACGACGCGGCGATGGTGGAACTACTCGAACCGTTGCGGCCGCACCGACAGCGAGCCGTCCGCCTGCTGGAAGCCAGTGGGCTGGCGCACAATCCGCGCTTCGGCGCACGGCAGGCCATACCGAATCTGCGGTCGCTTTAGATCATGATTGCCCGACCGGGAAGTCGGGTACCCGGGACGCGACCGAACGTGAACCGAAAGGAACCGCAATGACCGCGTTCACCATTCCCGGCATGACCGACAAGCAGGGCGCTGACACCGCCAAGCTGCTGCAGAAGCAACTCAGCACGTACAACGACCTGCACCTGACGCTCAAGCACATCCACTGGAACGTCGTCGGCCCGAACTTCATCGGGGTGCACGAGATGATCGACCCGCAGGTCGAGCTGGTCCGGGGTTACGCCGACGAAGTGGCCGAGCGCATCGCCGCCCTGGGCCAATCCCCGAAGGGCACTCCGGGTGCCATCGTCGCCGACCGTAGCTGGGACGACTACTCGGTGGGGCGCGACACCGTGCAGGCCCACCTCGCCGCACTCGACCTGGTCTACAACGGGGTCATCGAAGACACCCGTGACGGCATCGAGAAGCTCGAAAAGCTCGACCCGGTGACCCAGGACATCCTCATCGACCACGCCGCCGAGCTGGAGAAGTTCCAGTGGTTCGTGCGGGCCCACCTAGAGAACTCGGGCGGCGAACTGGCGCATGAGGGCGCACCGACCGAGAAGGGTGCGGCCGGCAAGGCGCGCCGCAAGTCCGCCTGACGCAGCGCCGCAGGGGAGCCCGGCCAGTTCAGGCCGGGCCCTCCAGCGCGTCGTCTCGCACCGGGCGTTCGGCGAGTTGTTCGGCGACGCCGAACAGATGCGCGTACAGCAGCCCGGCGATCGCCGCACCGACCAGCGGCGCCAGCCAGAACGCCCAGAGCTGCGCGGGGGCGTCGTTGCCGTTGAAGAAGGCCACCGCCGTCGAGCGGGCCGGGTTGACCGACGTGTTGGAGATCGGGATCGAGATCAGGTGGATCAGCGTCAAGGTGAGCCCGATGGCCAACCCGGCGAACCCTTTTGGCGCCCGGTCGTCGGTGGAGCCCAGGATGACCAACAAGAACACTGCGGTCAGGACGACCTCGGCCAGCAGGACTGCCGCGAGCGAGTAGCCGCCCGGCGAATGCTCACCGAAACCGTTGGCGGCCATGTTTCCCGTGGCGGTCCAGCCGTCCTTGCCTCTGGCAATCAGGTAGATCACCAGGCCGGCCACCAAACCGCCGATCACCTGGACGATCCAGTACGGCACCACGGCCGCCCACTCCACCCGGCGGGCCAGCGCGGCGCCCAGCGTGACCGCTGGATTGAAATGCCCGCCGGAGATCGTGCCGAAGGCGTAGACGCCGGTCAGCACCGTCAGGCCGAATGCGAGAGCGACACCGAGAAAGCCGATGCCCACCGGGAAGCCGTCGGAGAGCACTTTCGCGGCGAACACCGCGCTACCGCAACCGCCAAGAACCAGCCAGAACGTCCCGATGAACTCGGCTGCCAAACGATGTCGCATTGCCGGTGTATCCATGGTGAACTCCTCCGTAGATGTGGTTCATCCGGAGCGTGTCACGCCAAACGTCGATGGCAGAGGCATTGTTGCGGAACTGATGGCACATTGAGATCAACCTGGCGGCTGATCATTGGTAGGCGGTCAGCCGGGCGATCAATGCCACCTTCCCGTCGTCGCCGACCGCGCATGCGTCGGCGACGCCGGAGCTCCGGCCGACGCGCAATGCCTTTGCCTCGTAACGGGATTCGCTGCTGCCGCGGAACTGCCTGAGGTAGTTGACCCGCAACGATGCCATGCGCCAGTGCCCACCGGCACCGAGTGCGGCCGAGGCGACCAGCTCCAGTGCGGCCGCCGACACACCGCCATGCACGATGCCGATGCTGTTGTTGACGACCGGATCGGGCAGCTGCCGCAGCACCACCGCCTCCCCGCCGGACTCGGCGACCTCCACGGACATACGGTCCTGCAGGGTCGCGGGTGGGGTTCCCTCCGTAGTGTCGGTCGGCCACTCGACGAGATGGCCGGGGACGTGGATGTGGAAGGACCGCACGGTGGCCGTCCCCACCAACTGGTCTCCGTGCGTGAGCTCACATAGGCCCAGTGAACCCGTGCCCTTCGGTCCGAAGGGGCGTCCCGTCGCCACCACCGGAACCGCTGGTGAGGCCGTGATCAGGTCCATCGCCTGCGGGGTCAGTTCCAGCGCCAACTCGCTGGATACCGTCCACTCGTCGTCAGCGCGGCGATAGTGGTTGACCAAACCGCCGATGTGGTCGACCAACATGGCCAGAGGGGCGACGGTCGGTTGTGCGGTCAGCGGATTGAGCAGGCCGCCGGCGGGGATGGAGGCCACGCAACGGTCCGGGCCCTCCACAAGCGTTTGTACGCCCATGCGGCCCAGGGGGTATTCAGCGGATAGTGCATCGCGGTCAAGAGTTACGCCTATCGCCGGGACTGTATACCGGCTGGGGGTATGCAGAGCGGCGACGACCGCGTTCGGCCACATCAAATATATTGCCCGACAACGGCTTTCGGTTGGGTTCCAGCGCTGGTGGCCGTGGCGGCGCTGACCGGCTGTTCGCACGCTTTCTAAGAATCTGACTAAGCTTTTCTGCAAATCAGCATATGCAGATAACGGCACGATAACGACACTGTGTGATGTTCACAGCAAATTCTGTCGTCAATCCACCGGTCGTTGGGCCGCAGGGTCGTGTCGTCGGGTCCGCTTCGGAGGTCCACTAAACCGACTGCGCACCAAGGGCTTTCGTTTTCCGGTGGAGAAACCGGTTTCGGCGGCACAGATGAGCCGAATCAGTATAGTTAGGCTTGGCTAAGTTGGCATCTGCCACGGTTTTTGCCTTATCGTTTTCTCCACTTATGGCGTGGGGAACATAGCCGTCGTCCAGTGCTGCACGGAGGCCACCAACGCCGAGCCGGCCTATTGCCGGCGCGGTAAAGCTTCATAAGAAGCGTGTTGAAGGGCAAGGTGGGAATGGCGCCCAGAAAAGTCGGGCTGTACAACCCCGCATACGAACATGACGCATGCGGCGTGGCAATGGTGGCAGATATTCACGGCCGCCGCAGCAGAGACATCGTCGACAAGGCCATCACGGCCCTGGTGAACCTGGAGCACCGCGGTGCCCAGGGCGCCGAGCCGAACACCGGTGACGGTGCCGGCATCCTGCTGCAGGTTCCGGACTCCTTCCTGCGTGAGGTCTGCGACTTCACCCTGCCGGAAGCCGGGAGCTACGCCACCGGCATCGCGTTCCTGCCGCAGTCATCGCGCGACGCCAATGTTGCCGCCGAAGCCGTGGAGAAGATCGTCGAGGCCGAGGGCCTGCAGGTGCTCGGCTGGCGTGAGGTGCCGACCGACGACTCGTCGCTCGGTGCTCTGGCACGCGACGCGATGCCGACGTTCCGTCAGCTGTTCATCGGCGGCGCCTCGGGCATGGACCTGGAACGCAAGGCGTACGTGGTGCGCAAGCGGGCCGAGCACGAGCTGGGTACCAAGGGCCCCGGGCAGGACGGCCCCGGACGCGAAACCGTCTACTTCCCAAGCCTTTCCGGTCAGACCTTCGTCTACAAGGGCATGCTGACCACGCCGCAGCTCAAGGCGTTCTACCTCGACCTGCAGGACGAGCGGATGACCAGCGCGCTGGGCATCGTGCACTCCCGCTTCTCCACCAACACGTTCCCGTCCTGGCCGCTGGCCCACCCGTTCCGGCGCATCGCCCACAACGGCGAAATCAACACCGTCACCGGCAACGAGAACTGGATGCGCGCCCGTGAGGCGCTGATCCGTACCGACGTGTTCGGTGAGAACGGGCTCGACAAGATCGTCCCGGTCTGTACCCCGGGCGCCTCGGACACCGCCCGGTTCGACGAGGTGCTCGAACTGCTGCATCTGGGCGGCCGCAGCCTGCCGCACGCCGTGCTGATGATGATCCCCGAGGCATGGGAACGGCACGAGACCATGGATCCGGCCCGTCGGGCGTTTTATGAGTTCCATGACTCGCTGATGGAGCCCTGGGACGGGCCGGCCTCGGTGTGCTTCACCGACGGCACCGTGATCGGCGCCGTGCTGGACCGCAACGGCCTGCGTCCCTCCCGCATCTGGGTGACCGAAGACGGCCTGGTGGTGATGGCCTCGGAGGCCGGTGTGCTGCCGCTCGACCCGTCCACCGTCGTCAAGAAGCTGCGCCTGCAGCCCGGCCGGATGTTCCTCGTGGACACCGCGCAGGGCCGCATCGTCTCCGACGAGGAGATCAAGGCCGAACTGGCCGCCGAGCACCCGTACCAGGAATGGGTCGAGCAGGGCCTGTTCCCGCTCGACGAGTTGCCGCCGGGCGACTACGTGCGGATGCCGCACCACCGTGTCGTGCTGCGCCAGCAGATCTTCGGCTACACCTACGAAGAGCTGAACCTGCTGGTGGCCCCGATGGCGCGCACCGGCGCCGAAGCGCTGGGCTCGATGGGCACCGACACGCCCGTCGCGATCCTCTCGGCCCGTCCGCGCATGCTGTTCGACTACTTTCAGCAGCTGTTCGCCCAGGTCACCAACCCGCCGCTGGACGCGATCCGCGAAGAGGTGGTCACCAGCCTGCAGGGCGTGATCGGACCTGAGGGCGACCTGCTCAACCCGGGACCGGAATCGTGCCGCCAGATCGTGCTGCCGCAGCCGATCCTGCGTAACGCCGACCTGTCCAAGCTGATCTGCGTCGACCCCGACCACGAGGTCCGGGGCCGCAAACACGGCATGCGGGCCGCGGTGATCCGCTGCCTCTACCCCGTCAACCGCGGTGGACAGGGCCTCAAGGAGGCGCTGGACAACGTCCGCGCCAAGGTGTCCGAGGCGATCCGCGAGGGCGCGCGCATCATCGTGCTCTCCGACCGTGAGTCCAACGAGACCATGGCGCCGATCCCGTCGCTGCTGTCCGTGGCCGCCGTGCACCACCACCTGGTGCGCGAGCGCACCCGCACCAAGGTCGGCCTGGTGGTCGAGGCCGGTGACGCCCGCGAGGTGCACCACATGGCCATGCTGTGCGGCTTCGGTGCCGCCGCGATCAACCCGTACATGGCCTTCGAGTCGATCGAGGACATGGTCGACCGCGGCGTGATCAGCGGCATCTCCAGTGACAAGGCCAAGGCCAACTACGTCAAGGCCGCCGGCAAGGGTGTGCTCAAGGTGATGTCCAAGATGGGCATCTCGACCCTGGCCTCCTACACCGGCGCGCAGCTGTTCCAGGCCATCGGCATCTCCCAGGAGGTGCTCGACCAGTACTTCACCGGGCTGAGCTGCCCGGTGGGCGGCATCGACCTCGACGACATCGCCGCCGACGTCGCCACCCGCCACGCGCTGGCCTTCCTGGACCGCCCCGACGAGCGCGCCCACCGCGAGCTCGAGGTCGGCGGCGAGTACCAGTGGCGCCGCGAGGGCGAGTACCACCTGTTCAACCCGGACACGGTGTTCAAGCTCCAGCACTCCACCCGGACCGGGCAGTACTCGATCTTCAAGGAGTACACCGCGCTGGTCGACGACCAGAGTGAGCGGATGGCCTCGCTGCGCGGACTTTTGAAGTTCCGCGACGGCATCCGCCAGCCGGTGCCGCTGGACGAGGTGGAGCCGGCCTCCGAGATCGTCAAGCGCTTCTCCACCGGTGCCATGAGCTACGGCTCGATCTCGGCCGAGGCGCACGAAACCCTGGCCATCGCGATGAACCGCCTTGGCGGACGGTCGAACTCGGGTGAGGGCGGCGAGAGTGTCGACCGCTTCGAGCCGGACGAGAACGGTGATTGGCGGCGCAGCGCCATCAAGCAGGTGGCCTCGGGCCGCTTCGGCGTGACGAGCCACTACCTGACCAACTGCACCGACATCCAGATCAAGATGGCCCAGGGTGCGAAACCCGGTGAGGGCGGCCAGCTTCCGGGGCACAAGGTGTACCCGTGGGTGGCCGAGGTGCGGCACTCGACCCCGGGTGTCGGCCTGATCTCACCGCCGCCGCACCACGACATCTACTCGATCGAGGATCTGGCGCAGCTGATCCACGACCTGAAGAACGCCAACCCGGCAGCGCGTGTGCACGTCAAGCTGGTGTCGGAAAACGGTGTGGGCACGGTCGCCGCGGGCGTCTCCAAGGCGCACGCCGACGTGGTGCTGATCTCCGGGCACGACGGCGGAACCGGAGCCACCCCGCTCACCTCGATGAAGCACGCCGGTGCCCCGTGGGAGCTGGGGCTGGCCGAGACGCAGCAGACCCTGCTGCTCAACGGATTGCGCGATCGCATCGTGGTCCAGGTTGACGGTCAACTCAAGACCGGCCGCGACGTGGTGATTGCCGCGCTGCTGGGCGCCGAGGAATTCGGTTTCGCCACTGCGCCGCTGGTGGTCTCGGGCTGCATCATGATGCGGGTCTGCCACCTCGACACCTGCCCGGTGGGTGTTGCCACCCAGAACCCGGTGCTGCGTGAGCGGTTCAACGGCAAGCCGGAGTTCGTCGAGAACTTCTTCATGTTCATCGCCGAAGAAGTCCGGGAACTCATGGCGGAGTTGGGCTTCCGCACCATCAACGAGATGGTCGGCCAGGTCGGAGCGCTGGATACCACCCAGGCCGCCGAGCACTGGAAGGCCCACAAGCTGGATCTGTCGCCGGTGCTCTACGAGCCTGAGTCGGCGTTCATGAACCAGGACCTGTACTGCAGCTCGCGTCAGGACCACGGCCTGGACAAGGCACTGGATCAGCAGCTGATCACCCAGAGTCGCGAGGCCCTGGATTCCGGTTCACCGGTGCGGTTCTCGACCAAAATCACCAACGTGAACCGCACCGTCGGCACCATGCTGGGCCATGAGGTCACCAAAGCCTATGGCGGACAGGGGCTTCCGGACGGCACGATCGACATCACGTTCGACGGATCGGCCGGCAACAGCTTCGGTGCGTTCGTGCCCAAGGGCATCACGCTGCGGGTCTACGGTGACGCCAACGACTACGTCGGCAAGGGATTGTCGGGCGGCCGGATCGTGGTGCGTCCCGCCGACGAGGCCCCGGCCGAGTTCTCCGCCGAGGACAACATCATCGCGGGCAACGTCGTCCTGTTCGGCGCCACCAGCGGTGAGGCGTTCCTGCGCGGCCAGGTCGGCGAGCGGTTCGCGGTCCGAAACTCCGGCGCCCACGCGGTTGTCGAGGGGGTCGGCGACCACGGTTGCGAATACATGACCGGAGGCAAGGTCGTCATCCTCGGACCCACCGGCCGCAACTTCGCGGCGGGCATGTCCGGTGGTGTCGCCTACGTCTACGACCCGGCCGGTGTGCTGGGCGAGAACCTGAACAGCGAGATGGTGGAGCTGGAAGCGTTGGACGCTTCCGATGCGGCCTGGTTGCGCGACTTTGTCGCGGCCCACGTCGACGCCACCGATTCGGCTGTGGGGCAACGGGTCCTATCTGATTGGGATAACGAGTTGAAGCACTTTGTGAAGGTCATGCCGCGCGACTACAAGCGTGTGCTGGCCGCCATCGCCGAGGCCGAACGCGCCGGCGACAACGTCAACGACGCGATCATGGCGGCCGCCAATGGCTGATCCACGCGGTTTCCTCAAGCACACGTCCCGCGAGCTCCCGCCGCGGCGGCCCGTGCCCCTGCGGCTCAAGGACTGGAAAGAGGTCTACGAGGACTTCTCCCACGAGACGCTGCAGGACCAGGCTTCACGATGCATGGACTGCGGTATCCCGTTCTGCCACAACGGCTGTCCGCTGGGCAACCTGATTCCCGAGTGGAACGACCTGGTGTACCGGGATCGGTGGCGCGACGCGATCGAGCGGCTGCACGCCACCAACAACTTCCCGGAGTTCACCGGGCGGCTGTGCCCCGCCCCATGTGAGGCGTCGTGCGTCCTGGGCATCAACCAGGACCCGGTGACCATCAAGCAGGTCGAGGTCGAGATCATCGACAACGCCTTCGACCAGGGCTGGGTGGTCCCGAAGATGCCCGACGTGCAGACCGGTAAGAAGGTCGCCGTCGTTGGGTCCGGGCCGGCCGGATTGGCTGCGGCGCAACAGCTCACGCGCGCCGGCCACACCGTCACGGTGTTCGAGCGTGCCGACCGCATCGGCGGCCTGCTGCGCTACGGCATCCCCGAGTTCAAGATGGAAAAACGCCACATCGACCGGCGTCTGGAGCAGATGGCGGCCGAGGGCACCACGTTCCGCCCCGGCGTCAACGTCGGCGTCGACATCACCGTGGCCCAGCTGCGGCTGAACTACGACGCCGTCGTGCTCGCCGGCGGTGCCACCGCCTGGCGTGATCTGCCGATCCCGGGCCGCGAGCTCGACGGCATCCATCAGGCCATGGAATTCCTGCCGTGGGCCAACCGGGTCCAGCTCGGCGACGAGGTCCTCGACGAGAACGGCCAGCCGCCGATCACCGCCAAGGACAAGCACGTCATCATCATCGGCGGTGGCGACACCGGCGCCGACTGCCTGGGCACCTCGCACCGTCAGGGTGCGGCCAGCATTCACCAGTTCGAGATCATGCCGCGGCCGCCGGAGACCCGCGCGGACTCGACGCCGTGGCCGACCTACCCGCTGATGTTCCGGGTGTCCTCGGCCCACGAAGAGGGCGGCGAGCGCGTGTTCTCGGTCAACACCGAGGAATTCGTCGGCACCGACGGTCGTGTCACCGGGCTGAAGGCACACGAGGTCAAGATGAACGCCGGCAAGTTCGAGAAGGTCGAGGGGACCGACTTCGAGCTCAAGGCCGACCTGGTGCTGCTGGCCATGGGCTTCGTCGGTCCGGAGAAGGAAGGCCTGCTGGCCAACCTCGGTGTCGAGCTGACCGACCGCGGAAACGTCAAGCGCGACGACAACTTCCAGACCTCGGTGCCCGGCGTGTTCGTGGCCGGTGACATGGGTCGTGGACAGTCGTTGATCGTGTGGGCGATCGCCGAAGGTCGGGCCGCCGCGGCCGGCGTGGACCGCTACCTGATGAGCAAGACTGCGCTGCCTGCACCGATCAAGCCGACTGCTGCGCCGCAGCGGTAAGGGCACCGTGGCAGGCGGATGAGGCTGCGACGTCGCGTCGTCTCCGGGACAGTGTTGATCGCTGTCCTGGCGGTGCTCGTACATGACCACCTCATCCCGCTCAGCACGCAGTTCTACGGACTGACCGGCAACAACTTCGACCTGGACACGTATCGCGCTGCGGTGCACGCGTCGTGGGATGGTAGGAGCCTGTACGACGAACCAGCACTGCGTGGCGCGTGGTTCGTGTATCCGCCGTTCGCGACGTTCCTGCTGGCGCCGCTGGCCTGGCTTGGTTTCGACGTCGCGAAGTTTGTCTTGCTGGCGGTGTCGATCGGCCTACTGGCCCTCATCGCGTGGCGCATTGTGCGGCTGGCCGGCGTACGGGCGGACTTCCGGCTGGGCGTGATGAGTGCGGCACTTGCTGTGATCGTCGTCGACGTCGAACCCGTGCAGGCCACGTTGTGGTGGGGGCAGATCAACGTCGTGCTCATGGCGATGGTGATGCTCGATCTGTTGCGACCCAGCGGTGCCCGGTGGCGGGGGATCGGACTGGGTCTGGCGGCGGGTATCAAACTCACGCCGCTGATCTTCCTGCCGTACCTGTTCGTGACCCGGCAGTGGCGGGCCTCAGCCACTGCCGCAATCACTTTCGTCGCGACGGCGGCGTTGACCTGGCCGATCTTGCCGCGGGACAGTGCCTGGTTCTGGACGCATCTCGGGGACACGTCGCACATCAGCCGTATCGATCACCTGGCGAACCAGTCCATCAACGGCTTTCTGGCTCGCTACTTCGCACCGGACCCACGTCCGGAATGGCTGTGGATTGTGTTGAGCCTGTTGGTGGTTGCCGTCTGTCTCACGGTGGCCGCGTGGGCGCACCGACGAGGGGAACACGCACTGGCGGTGGTGCTGGTGGGCCTTTTGGGTTGCGCGGTGTCGCCGTTCAGCTGGGCGGCGCACTGGGTCTGGTTCGCGCCGGCGATCTTCTGGTTCGTGGCGAAAGCGTTGACGACGCCACGACCGTGGACGGCCGGCTGGGTGTGTCGCGCCGTCGGTCTGTTCGCGATGACCTTCATGTGGACGTTGCAGCGGCCGGCTCGCAACCACACCACGATGTACTTCAGCGGTGTCTATTGGAACTATCTGGACCTGCGCCGGTTCTGGGTCGGCCAGCTCGCGAGTGGGTGGTATCCGCTCGTGTTCGGATGTTTCGTGATTGCGGCTGTGGGTTGGTTGCGGCTGAGCACAACGCCGGAGCGGGTTGATGCCGGCCAGACGTCCATGACGTCGGACGACCTCGACGACTACCCGCCGGAGTTCCTCGATGAGGAGCTGGCGCGCACGTAGTGGGCCCTCGCTAATCCCACCAGTCACACCAGCCTCACAAAAAACAGCATATTTTTGTGCGGCGTGGCTCACACTGTTTGCCGGATGTCCGGTATCTAATGACTCGGTGAGAGTGCTGCGGTAACGTAGAACTACGGGTACAGCTACCAGTTAGTCGCAGGAGTGATCACCGTGTACATCAACCCGATCAGTCGGTCACGGATGGGTCGAATTGCCTGGTCATTGTTCCGTCATCCGATGAAGAGCCGCGAGTTCCCGGCCAAGCAGGAACGTCTGGTCACCGCCGACGAGCTACTTCGCTTCGGCGTCTAGGACATATCGAGCAGTTACGCTGGGCAGCCTCCTCGACTGCCCAGCGTATTTGCTTTCATTGCACCTGCGTACTCAGTTGCCCCGGAGCGCTTCGGCCAATGGCTCGAGCACGGCCGGATCGTAGGGCGGCGGTAGATAGATGATCGCCAGATCCAGGCCCTCGGCGCCGAGCGCGGCGGCCTCGTTGACCACCTTCGCAAAATCGCGGTCCTCGCCGAGGCGCACATGCGCCGACAGCGTGATCTCCTTGGGGTCGCGACCGAGGTCAGCGCAATGCGCGGCGAGCACGTCGCGCTTACGGGCGAATTCCTCGGGCGGACCACCGACGAAGTTCCAATGGTCGGCGTACTTCGCGGTGATCCGGAGCGTGCGCTTTTCCCCGCTACCGCCGATGCAGAACGGCGGATGCGGCTGCTGCGGACCCTTGGGCTCGTTACGCGCATCTTTGAGTTGGTAGAACTTGCCGTCGAACGTCGTCGTCTCCTGCGTCAGCAGCCCTTTGAGGACCTGGCAGGCCTCCTCGAAGCGATCGAAGCGCTCTTTGATCGAACCGAGTTCGATGCCGTATGCGCCGGACTCCTCCTCGTTCCAGCCGGCGCCGATGCCCAGTTCCAGGCGGCCGTTGGAGACGATGTCGAGTGCGGAGGCCATGTTCGCGAGCACCGCCGGGTGGCGGTAGTGGATACCGGTGACGAGCACGCCGACCCGCAACCGCTCGGTGGCCTGGGCCAGCGCGGTCAGCGTGGTCCAGCCCTCCAGACAGGGGCCGGACGAGTCAGAGAAGATCGGATAGAAGTGATCGAACGTCCAGCCCGATTCGAAGACGTCGATCTGGTCGGCAGCTTTCCAGACGGCAAGCATGTCGGCCCACGTGGTGTTCTGCGGTGAGGTTTTGAAGGCGAAGCGCACGTCATCCGAAACTAGTCGCGCCCGCTGGTTCATTCCTGACAATCCAAGCCGTGCTGATTACGTATCTTCACGGCCATTTCGCCGCCGCAATCGGTAGTGTCGGGCACAGAAAAATACGAAATCCTGCGACCTGAGCATCTGGAGCGAACATGAGTGAGTACGCAGTCACCGATCCGGCGACCGCCGAGGTGATCGCCACCTACCCGACCTCGACCGACGCCGAAATCCAGGCCGCGATCGAGGCTGCCGCCAAGACCGCCCGCAGCTGGGCGCGCACCACCACGGTGGCCGAGCGGGCCGCACTCTTGGCGAAGGTGGGGAAGCTGCACGAACAGCGCCGCGAACAACTTGCCGACGTGATCGTCCGTGAGATGGGCAAGCCGCGGGATCAATCGCTGGGTGAGGTGGACTTCTGCGCGGCCATCTACCAGTACTACGCCGACAACGCCGAGAAGTTCCTGGCCGACGAGCCGATCGACCTCCTCGAGGGCGAGGGCAGCGCGGTGATCAAGCGTGGCCCGATCGGTGTGCTGCTCGGCATCATGCCGTGGAACTACCCGTACTATCAGGTGGCCCGATTCGCCGGCCCAAATCTGGTGGTGGGCAACACGATTCTGCTCAAGCATGCGCCACAGTGCCCCGAATCCGCCGAGCTGCTGCAACTGCTCTTCCTGGAGGCCGGCTTTCCGCAGGGTGCCTACGTCGACATCCGCGCCACCAACGACCAGGTCGCCGACATCATCGCCGACCCGCGGGTGGCCGCAGTGTCGCTGACCGGCTCCGAGCGGGCCGGCGCCGCAGTGGCCGAGATCGCCGGGCGCAACCTGAAGAAGTGTGTCCTGGAACTCGGTGGCTCCGATCCGTTCATCGTGCTGTCCACCGATGATCTCGACGCCACCGTCGAGTCCGCGGTCGAGGGCCGGATGGAAAACACCGGTCAGGCCTGTAACGCCGCCAAGCGATTCATCGTCGCCGAGAACCTCTACGACGAGTTCCTGACCAAGTTCACCGAGAAGCTGCTGGCGGCCGCCGACGGGATCGCGCCGTTGTCGTCGGAGGCCGCAGCCGAACGCCTTGAGCAACAGGTGAAGACGGCCGTCGACCAGGGCGCCCAGCTGACCTCGGCCGGTGAGCGCCGCGGCGCGTTCTACCCGCCGGCCGTGCTCACCGGCGTCACCGAAGACAACGACGCGTACCACCAGGAGCTGTTCGGCCCGGTGGCCGTGGTGTACAAGGCCGGCTCCGAAGACGAGGCCATCGCCATCGCCAACGACACCCCGTTCGGCCTCGGCTCCTACGTCTTCACCACCGACGCCGAGCAGGCCAAGCGCGTGGCCGACCGCATCGATGCCGGCATGGTATTCGTCAACGCCGTCGGTGCCGAAGGCGCCGAGCTGCCGTTCGGTGGGGTCAAGCGCTCCGGTTTCGGGCGGGAACTCGGCCGCTACGGCATCGAGGAGTTCGTGAACAAGAAGCTGATCCGTATCGCCGGTTGAGCGCCGGCGCCGACGGGCACACTGGACACATGGACCCGGTCACCGCGCTGCGCCAGATCGCGTACTACAAGGACCGGGCGCGGGAGGACCCGCGACGGGTGATGGCTTACCGCAATGCCGCCGACACCGTCGAGGCGTTGACCGATGCCCAGCGCGAACGTCTCGGCGCGAGCAACAGTTGGCAGACGCTGCCCGGGGTCGGACCCAAGACCGCGAAGGTGATCGCGCAGGCCTGGGCCGGCCACGAGCCGGACACCTTGGTCGAATTGCGTTCAGCCGCCAAGGATCTCGGCGGTGGAGAGTTGCGCGCGGCGCTGCGCGGTGACCTGCACGTGCACTCGAACTGGTCCGACGGGTCGGCGCCGATCGAAGAGATGATGCTGGCCGCACGCGATCTGGGCCACGAATACTGTGCCCTCACCGACCATTCGCCGCGTTTGAAGATCGCCAACGGGTTGTCGCCGGAGCGGTTGCGCGAGCAGCTCGACGTCATCGAAGAGGTGCGCGAACTCGTCGCACCGATGCGCATCCTCACCGGGATCGAGGTGGACATCCTCGAAGACGGATCGCTGGACCAGGAACCCGAGTTGCTCGAACGCCTGGACGTGGTGGTGGCCAGTGTGCACTCCAAGCTGGCCATGGACGCCCCGGCGATGACCCGGCGCATGCTGAACGCCGTCGCCAACCCGCATACCGATGTGTTGGGGCACTGCACCGGGCGGCTGGTCACCGGTGGACGCGGGCAGCGGCCGGAATCGAAGTTCGACGCCGAGAGGGTGTTTACCGCCTGCCGTGACCACGGCACTGCCGTCGAGATCAACTCCCGCCCGGAGCGGCGCGACCCGCCGACCCGGCTGCTCGAGCTGGCCCGGGACATCGGCTGCGTGTTCAGCATCGACACCGATGCGCATGCACCCGGTCAGCTCGATTTCCTGGGTTACGGTGCGCAGCGAGCGTTGGATGCCGAGGTTCCCGCCGAGCGGATCGTCAACACCTGGCCCGCCGAACAACTGCTCGACTGGACTGCCTCATAGACTCACGCGATGCACGCGGATCTCGGCATCGACACCGTCATCACCCTGCTGGCCGCCGGCCTGATCTTCCTGCTGGCGCTGGTACTCGGGGTGTGGAAGTACCGGCAGATGGCCACGAGTGAAAATCACCTGGCCCACCCGTACGTCGACATCGCCCACCGAGCCGCCCTGCTGTATTCCTTCGCGACGCTGTTGGTGGCGGTGTTCGTCGAGCTCAGTGCCTGGCCCACCGCGGTCAATCTCACCGCGGCCATGGTGCTCGTGTTCTTCTTCGTCGTCGCGATCGGCAGTTACATCGAGCACGGCGCCAAGCAGGACACCACCAACCAGTTCGAGCACCCGACCGGGGCCCTTCATGCCGGCATGGTGGCGCTGATCGTGGGAGAGATCGGTGGATTCGCGGTATTGCTGGCCGGATTCATTGCGGCGCAGTTCTTTTAATACGGCAGCGTAGGCATTTCCAGGCCAGGATCCCGCCCGACGAGCACCCCGCGGGTCAGCATCGCGTTGCCGAACCGCTGACGTACCTCGTCGATCGCGCCGTCGATCGCCACCGGATCTGGCTCGGATTCGAACGGCAACTCCAACTGCTGGCTGCCCGCATGGTCGATGTTGGACACCGCGAAACCGATGAGGGTGAGCCCGCGCTCGGCGATGACGGGCGCGGCGGCGCTCACCAGGGCCCGCGCCGCGGCCAGCACCGCCTCCGTCGAGGCGGTGGCCCGGGGGAGGGTGTGCGACCGGGTGGCGCGGCCGAAATCGTCGAAGCGCAAACGCAATACGACGGTACGTCCGGTGCGCCCGGCGCCACGCATCCGGCGGGTGATGCGGTCGACGAGGTTGACCACCACCATGTCCACCTCCGCGGCCGACATGGTGTTGCCGCGCCGCCCCAGCGCGCGCTGGGCGCCGATCGAACTGCGCCGCACGCCCGTCGTCACCCTCCGGCGATCGATGTTGCGCGACAACGCATACAGTTGCCGGGCCATAGCGCCGCCGACCATGGTGCTCAGTGCCGACTCGGACAGCTCGGCCACGTCGGCCACCGTCTCGACGCCGTGGTCGTGCAGTTTCGCGGCGGTCTTGGCGCCCACACCCCAGAGCCGGCGCACCGGCAGCGGATGCAGGAACGCCAGCTCGCGATCGGGCGGGACCAGCAGCAGCCCATCCGGTTTGGCGACCTGGCTGGCCACCTTGGCCAGGAACTTCGTGCGGGCGATGCCGACCGTGATGGGCAGGCCCACCTGCTCGCTGACCTGCTCGCGCAGCCGTCGGGCGATCTGCACCGGCGTGCCCGACACCCGGGCCAGCCCGGACACGTCGAGGAACGCCTCGTCCACCGACAACGGCTCGACCACCGGCGTGGTGTCTTCGAAGACCCTGAACACCTCTCGACTCGCCTCCGAGTACGCCGACATCCGCGGCGGCACCACCACGGCCTGCGGGCACAACGCCCGAGCCTGGCGTCCGCCCATCGCGGTGCGCACGCCGAACGCCTTGGCCTCGTAACTGGCCGCCAGCACCACGCCGCCCCCGACGATCACGGGCCGGCCGCGCAGCGCCGGATCGTCACGCTGCTCGACCGAGGCGTAGAACGAGTCGAGATCAGCGTGCAGGATGGCTGCCTGCAGAGTCGGACCATCGGACACGAACATATGTTCGCATAGTCGGGGCCTAGTGACTCAAACTCTCGGCACGGTTGGTGGCCGCCAACGGCTGACAGATCCTGCGATGAGACCGAAGACCGTATCCGGTGTGAGGCGCAGCGCGACGTCGCGGCTGCGCATCAGCATTTCGGTGCGTGGACTCGCAATATAGGACCCGATCTTGGAGGCGCTGTAGAGCGCTAGGTGGCGCCGACGGCGTTTCGCCAGTTCGGTGGCACCGCCAGTGGCCAGGGTGATCGCATCTTCCATGGCCAGCGCCGCCCCCTGGCCGAAGGTGGGGCGCATGGTGTGCGCCGCGTCGCCGATGAGTACGACTTTTCCGCGGACCAGATCACGCACTGGCGGGGCTTCGAAGATCTCCGGGGTGGCGATCTGGGGCGGGTCGGCCGCATCGATCAACATCGGCAGCGGTGTCGCCCAGTCCCGATAGTCACGTAACTGGGCGTGCGGTTGGTGTGTCCCGCCGTAGACGTAGGTGCGTCCATCGGCCAGCGGCAGGATCCCGAAATCGGCGACCCGTCCCCAAATTGAGCCGAATCCGGAGTCCAGTTCACGGTCGACGATCCACGACCAACCATTTGTGCCGGTGAATCTCGGTGGCGGCGCATCCGGCCAGAGCGATCGTCGGACGACACCACGGGTGCCGTCGGCTCCGACGACGAGGTCGAATCGCTGTTCGCGGTCGTTCACGGTCAGCGAGCCGTCGACGCCCACGCCTGTCACCGTGCTGCCGTAGTGCAGGCAATGCGCCGGGAGGCGGTCGGTCAGCCAGGTGATCAGCTGCCGACGCAGCACGGTTGCGTACTGGTCTCCGCCGGTGAGTTGGGCCAGCGTGCGGCGCACGAGAACGCGGCCGTCGTAGGTGCGTACGGTGGCCGACGTTCGTGACCACGGCTCGGTGAGGATGTTCTCGCGCACGCCGAGAATCGAGAGGCACGTCAGGGCGTTCTGGGCGAGGGAGATTGCGCCGCCGGCCGTGGACGGACCGGCGGATTTTTCGAACACGTCGACGTCGTGGCCGGTGTCGCGGAATGCGATTGCAGCCGCAAGGCCGGCGAACCCGCCACCGACGATCCCCACCCGCATGTTCGTAAACTACGACGTGTAGTAGTGGAAGTCGAGTGGCCAGGGCGCTGATTAGTCGGTGTCGCCGTAGATGCTGGTCAACCAGATGTGGGTGAGGGTGTCGACCACCTTGTCATAGTCGACCGCGGGTTGTTCGGCGCTCAGGGCCGCCATCATGGTCCGCTCGTTCATCAGGTTGAGCGACGTCGCGAGATCCCGGGCGGAAATGGTGTCGGGGGCTGCTCCGCGCTGCCGTTCGGCCGCGATCAGGGCGGCCGTCAGATTGATCCACTTCTGCATGAGCCCGGACCAAAAAGTGCGAAACTCCGGACTGCTGTTGAGCGCCTCGGTGCCGGCGCGGGCAGTGGCGGGGTGCGAGGCGAACGAGTCGAAGAAGATCTCGATGCCCCGGCGAATCGCCCGCTTGGGATCGGCCGGCATGTCTTCGAGCGCGCTGTCGAAGCCCGTGTCGGCACGCTTGATCAGTGGATCGATCAATGACAGTAAGACTGCTTCCTTCGACGGGAAGTAGAAGTAGAAGGTCGGGCGAGAGATTCCGGCGCCTTTGGCCAGGTCATCGACAGATATGTCGGCGAACTTCTTGTTTTCCAGCAGCTGCCGAGCCGTTGCGAGGATCGCCGCCTCACGGTCGTCGCCCGATGGCCGGGCGGCTCGGCGACCGCGCGGCGCGCGGGTGGTGCTGGAGGTGGTCACAGCCAGAACCTTAACACTGTGTTGAATTTATCAACAGGCTGTTGACCCACTCAACACCGTGTTGATACCGTCGGTCCCATGAACGAACACTTCGATGTCGTGATCGTCGGCGCCGGTATCTCCGGCATCAGCACGGCCTGGCACCTGCAGGACCGCTGCCCCACCAAGAGCTACGTGATCCTCGAGCGCCGGGAGAACATCGGCGGCACCTGGGACCTGTTCAAATACCCGGGCATCCGCTCCGACTCGGACATGTTCACCCTCGGGTTCCGGTTCAAGCCCTGGGAGTCGGCCCGCTCGATCGCCGACGGCCAGTCGATCTGGAACTACATCAACGAGGCCGCCGACGAGAACGGCATCCGCGAGCACATCCGCACGGGCCACCGCGTCCTGTCGGTGGACTGGTCGGACGCCGACAACCGCTGGACCGTGGACATCGAGCACAACGGCGAAGCCAAGCAGATCACCGCGTCGTTCCTGTCGGTGTGCAGCGGCTACTACAACTACGACGAGGGCTACTCACCCGAATTCCCGGGTGCCGCGGACTTCAAGGGTCAGATCATCCACCCGCAGCACTGGCCCGAGGACCTGGACTACACGGGCAAGAACGTCGTCGTGATCGGGTCCGGGGCCACCGCGGTGACCCTGATCCCGTCCCTGGTCAACGGCGGCGTCGGCCACGTGACGATGCTGCAGCGCTCGCCCACCTACATCGGCTCGCTGCCGCTGGAGGACCCCGTCGCGCTGAAGACCAACAAGTACCTGCCGAAAAACCTGGCGCACTTCGTCAACCGGTGGAAGCAGATCGGCTACAGCACCGGGCAGTACCAGGTTGCCCGCAACTTCCCGGCGGTCTTCAAGAAGGTGCTGCGCCGGATGGCCGAACGCCGGCTGCCCGAGGGGTTCGACTACGACAAGCACTTCAGCCCCCGATACAACCCGTGGGACGAGCGAGTGTGCCTGGCGCCCAACGGTGATCTGTTCAAGGCGATCCGCTCGGGCAAGGCCGGCGTCGTCACCGACACCATCGAGACCTTCACCGAAACGGGCATCAAGCTCACCTCGGGTGAGGAGCTGCAGGCCGACATCATCGTCACCGCAACCGGTTTGAACATGCAGCTGTTCGGCGGTGCGGTGGCCCACCGCAACGGTGAGCCGATCGACCTGACCAAGTCCATGACCTACAAGGGTCTGATGCTCTCCGGCGTGCCGAACATGGCGATCACCTTCGGTTACACCAACGCATCCTGGACGCTCAAGGCCGATTTGGTCTCCGAGTTCATCTGCCGCGTGCTGAACTACATGGACGCCAACGGTTTCGACCGGGTCGAACCACAGCACCCCGGCGACAGCGTCGACGAACTGCCGTTCATGGACTTCACCCCTGGCTACTTCCGCCGGGCCATGGACACCCTGCCCAAGTCAGGCTCGGCAGCGCCGTGGAAGCTCAAGCAGAACTACTTCTTCGACATGCGCACGATCCGCTACGGCAAGGTCGATGAGGAGTCGCTGCACTTCACCAAACACCGTGCAGCCGTGAAGGTTTGAGTCAGGTCACGCGGCGACGACGACGATGCCGTCCTCGTCGGCGTACGTGATCTCGCCCGGAACGAACGTCACGCCGCCGAAGCTGACCTCGACGTCGCGCTCACCCTCACCGGTCTTGGTGCCCTTGCGCGGGTTGGTGCCCAGGGCCTTGATCCCGACGTCGATGGTCCGAAGGGCGGCCGCGTCGCGCACTGCGCCGTGCACGATCACCCCGGACCAGCCGTTGTCGGCGGCCAGCCCGGCGATGATGTCGCCCACCAGCGCGGTGTGCAGCGAGCCGTTGCCGTCGACCACCAGCACCCCGCCGTTACCGGGGGTGGACAGGATCGACTTGAGCAGTGCGTTGTCCTGGAAGCAGCGCACCGTCGTGATCGGCCCGGCGAACATGGTCTTGCCGCCGTAGTTCTGCAACTGCAGATCGCAGCTACGGACGTCGGGGTAGATCTCGTCGACCAGATCAGCGGTGGCGCGCGGTTCGATACTCACCCCGCAATTATCGCAGCTCGCTAGCGGCCGACACTTTGCACGATGATGTCGTGCACGAACTGGGCCAGCCCGGGCTCGGCATCGTCGTAGTAGCGGGCGAAGCGCTCGTCCTGCACATAGATCGCAGAGCAGGCCACTATTGACCCTGACGTCGCGTCAGGGTCAACCGGAAAGTCAGTCTTCCTCGGAATTTCGCCTGCTGAGCAGGACCAGGATCACGGCCAGAACGCCGACGGCCACCGCTGCCACCACGGGCAGTTTGGACGACGAGCTGTCGGCCAGTGGAACCGGCGCTGGGCCAGCCACCGGGTTGGTGGCCGATGTGACGGTCGACTTGGCTTGGGCAGCAGCCTCTTTGGCTGCCTTGGCGACATCCGGGACCGGGATGGCGGGTGCGGGCGCAGGCTCGACGGGAGCCGCGGGAGGAGCGGGCGGCGGAGCAGGCTGCACCTTTTTCGCCGGGGCCTTTTTTGCCGGAGCTTTCTTGGCGGCCTTGGCCGGGGCCTTTTTTGCAGCCGCCTTCTTGGCCGGGGCTTTCTTGGCGGCTTTCTTGGCAGGCGGAGGACCGGGCTTGGGAGCCGACTCAGCCGCGGTCTCGGGCTTCTCGGCGGGTTGATCCTGCTCCTCTGCCATCTGGCTGCTCCTTTGCAGTATCTGGTGTTCCGCGCCAGCGCGGTCGGTGGGGGCCGGCAGTATTCCCATCATGCCAGGCGCCCCGGCGGTCAACCCGTGACGGCCAGAGCCGCGGCAAGGGTGACCGCCACAGCCATGATGCCCAACTCCACGATCGAGCGGTTCTGTGACAGCGCAGCCGTGCTGCGGTGGGCGCGCGCCGCGGGCAGCCATTGTGAGCGGTTTCGCCACGCCAGGCCCAGCAGCACCACGGTCACCACCAGCTTGGCCGTCAACACCCGGCCGTAATCGGTGGTCCACAACTCCGTCGGCGACCCCAGCCGGATCGCCGCCCCGGCGACTCCGGCGGCCAGCAGCACACCCACGCACCACAGCGACAACTGCGAGAACCGGGGCAACACCCTGGCCCACTGGCCGCGGTGGGTCACGGTGAGCAGCAGCGCCGCGAGCACGCCACACCACACCGCGGCGGCCAAGGCGTGCACCGTCACCGCCATCCCGCCGATCGGGCTTTCCGAGAGGTGCCCGGTCAAGGTTCTGGCGGCCATGCCGACCGCCGCGACGCCCACGGTGGCAGCGGTGGTGGTGGCGCTGCGGGGAACGAAGATCGCCACCACGCCGACGATCAAGGCCGCTGCGATACCGACCAAACCGGATCGTCCCGCGGCCGTGTGCACACCGAAATCGACCAGGGTGTGCGTGCCGAGCTGCCAGAACCGCCGGCCTGCGGTGGCCGCCGCCTCCGCCGTCAGCCGCACGACCTCGGCCATCAGCCAGACCGCCGCCGCCACGGCCAGTGGCCCAGCTGCCTTACGGCCCAACTCGTCGCGATAGCGGGCGGATTCCAGCAGCGGCACCGCGGCCAGCCCGAGCGTGACGACGGCCGCGCCGTCGGCCAAAGCCCGGATCAGCGCTGCCGTCATCGTTGACGTCGGACCGCCCACCAGGCTCCGCCGCCGACGAGCACGACGGCAACCAGGACGAAAGGCCACACCACGATGCCGCCGTCGGACTGCGCCGGGGAGGCGGCGGCCGGTCCGGGGGTGCCCGTGCCCGCGACGGTCAGCTCGAACGACCACGAGCCCGAGACCACATGGCCGTCTGCCGAGGTGACCCGGTAGTTCACCGTGTAGGTGCCGGCCGGGCCGAGCGGACGGACACCGACACTGATCACGGCGCCGGCGACCTTCGGATCCCCGTCGGACCACAGGTTGTGGTCCGGACCGACGACCGTCATGCTCGCGAACGCCGGCTGCAACGCCTCGTTGAACGTCGCGCTCACCCGCTGCGGGGACGAACTGAGCGACGACTGCTCGGCCGGATCGGCGGCGATCCGCGCCGCATGCGCCGACGCCGCCGGGGCACCGAGCAGCGCCGAGGCGGCCAGGAGCAGCCCGGTCAGGCCGGCGGCCAACAACCGGCTCATGACCGGCGCCGGTTGAGAAGCGCCGCCACCACCGCGGCGGCCGCGACGATCAGTGCCCCGCCGGCCAGCCAGCGCGCCGAGTTGTCGACGGTGCCTGCCGGCTCTGCGGCAGTCGGTGCGGCGGGCGGTGGCGTGCTCCCGTGCGCGGCATGCGCGTCGTCTGACGGGGCGCCGCTCAGCGCCAGCTGCGGTGCCGGATACTCGGGTTCGCTGCCGTCGGGCAACGGAGCCTGATCCCAGCGGACCACGGTGCCATCGGAATAGGTCTGGACGGCCGGGAAACTCGCCGTTGGGGCGTCCGGCAATTTGACCGACACCCGGAACAGGGCGAATTGCTCCGAGGAGATTCCCACCCCGGGATTCGCCGTCCAGGTCACCGACCGAACTGTGCCGGCGGCGGTGTCGCGGTCCAGCTTGGCCGTCCAGCCTGGCACGACCTCGGTGCGGGCCGAGGCCACATCGGGCAGTTCGACTGTCAATTGGGTTGTGAGCGCACCGGTGTCCGACTCACCGGGCACGCGGAAGGTGAGCACCGACGTGCTGCCTGGTGCCGGATTGTCGGCGTCGACGTGGACGTGGGCCCAGGCGGGCGCGGCGGTGAGCAGGCCGGCGACGGTTACCGCGGCGGTGGTGAGCAGGGCGCGCGAGGACACCCCGGTGAGGGATTGCATGTCTTGGTCTTTCTGGTGTCGTTCGGGTCGGTGTGATCAGGCGGGAAGCCGGACCGGTGGACCGCGATGCGACACAGAGGCGGCCAGGAAGAGTGCGGAGTGCAACGGCTGATCGGTGCCGTCGGCAAGGGCGCGGACAGTCGACACCGGTGCCGGTCCGCGCTCGACGGCCACCGCACGCACCACGCGAGACACGGCCGCCGACAACCGGGCCCCGCACGCGATCAGGACCGCACCGAGCGATACCGCCACCACGTGCGCGCCGAACATCGTCGGGCCGGGCCAGGAATCATGCGAGTGCGACGTGGCGGCCATCAATAGGTGGGCCAACAGTTGGCCGGCACCCAGGAGCAGCCACAACGCCGCGACGCGGTTCGCCCGGGCCGCCGTGGCGGCGATGGTTCCCAGAGTCATGGCGAGGATCGCGAGCTGGGCGGCCACTGCCCCGGTCGGCAGGCTGCCACCCGCCATGCCATGGGCCGCCACGGCCAGCGCGGCGGTGAGCGAGCCGACGGCCGTACCGCGCAGGCCGGCTGCGGAGTCGGTACGGACGACGGTCATGGACGTCGGCTCAGACCAGGCCCAACCGAGCCATAAGGTCGGCATCGATGCCGTCGAGCTGAGCGGCGATCGCCGCGTGTGCACCGCGACGACGGGCGGTCGGCATGTTCTCCGCCGCGGTCACGGCAGCGGCCAGATCGGTCAGCCGCTCGCCGATCGCGGTGACGAACTGCTTGGTCTCGGCATCCTTGGGTTTCTTCTCGGCGACCTGTCGTAGCGTCTGCTCGGCACCGGAGATCCGCGCCGACAGCTCGGCGCCATGTCCGGAGAACTGACCGAGTTGCGCCAGCGGAACGCCAAGCCGATCGGCCCGACGCTCGTCGAGGGCGCCCCTGGCGGCCGTGGCGGCGCGGTAGATCAGTGGCACCAGCACCGGCGCCAGCAAACGCGTGACGGTCAGCAGACGCCGAATCCGGGCGGGGGAGAGCAGGCGCCCTTCCCGTGCGGCCTTCAACTCTGCCTCGGCCACTTTGAGGGCATTGCGGTCGCTGTCGCGCTGGGCTTTGACCTGAGCTTTGAGGGCGCGGTGCGCAGCTTTTTGATCCGACCTGATGCGACGAGCCTCGTTCTTTGCGGTGAGCCGGGCTTCCAGCTTGGCCTTGGCCTTGATGGCGCGGGCTTCGGCGCGGCGGGTGGCGCGGCTTTTTCGTCGCGTGAACAGGCCCATTCCGGTTGCCTCCCGGTCAATTCGTCGTGTGTCGATGGTCACCGCAGAACTGCTGCAGACCCACAGTATCGTCCGGCCGATTTGCTCGACCGCGGCTCCCCGGGAACCAGCCGGGCAATCGGCTGAGCTAGCAAATTTGAGCTGGATGATTGTGCAAGAATCGAACCGGTTCATTTCAGCCATAGGGCGGTGCGCGAAAGGGTGGTGACAACGTGCGTTCGCGGTTGCGCGTCGCCGCCTCGACCGGTCTGGTGCTTTCTGGCCTGATCACCGCGGGGATAGGTGGAGCGCTGGCCTTTGCCGACCCCGACCGGGGCCGGCCGGTCGGCGGTCATGAAGCCTCGAGCAGCACCGGTAAGGACCACTCGGGCCCCCGAGGGGGCCGCGACCACGATCACGTCTCGGGCCACGGTCACGACGGGGACGTCCAGGGCGGTGACGGCGGCCCGCGCCGCCCATGGGGTACGCGCCGATGGCACCGGCCCACCGACAAACCGACGCGGACCAGTGGTGAGCCGACGAGGACGTCGGGCAAACCTTCGGAACCCTCGGGCACGCCGACGGCCACCCACACCGGGACGCCGACCGACACCAAGACCGAGACACCCAGCACCGGGCCGTCCACCGAAACCACAGGGCCTACCGAAACAACGGGGCCGTCGCAGACCTCGGCCACCCCCAGCAGTACCGACGTCACCACGACCGAGGTCTCGGTGACGACGAGCGCGGCCACGTCCACCACTCGGACGTCGACGGAGACCACCAAGACGACGGAGACCACCAAGACGACGGAGACCACCAAGACGACGGAGACCACCGAGCCAACCGAGACGACGCAGACCTCCACCTCCATCGTCATCGGACTTCCGGACGTCGGAAACGACCGGGACGGTGGAGTGCCGGCACCGTTCAACTACGCGCGCCCACCGAGCATGCAGTTGCCGCTGCGACCGACACAGCCCCAGGCCGTCGCCAACCCCGGTGCGCCGCCGCCCGGATTGGCCGCGGCGGCCGGAGTGCCGCCGATCGTGGTTCCCGTCGTCCTACCGGTCATCGTGCCGCCGCTGGCGGTGCCTTTGAGCGGTCCGGACTCCGACCGTGGGCCGCGGTCCGGGCCCGACGTGCACCCCACCACCAAGCTGAGCATCGAGACGTCGACTCCGGTCGCGGTCGGGTTGGACGCCGCGATTCCGCCGGCATCGTTCCGGGCGGGGTATGCAGACTATCTGCGCACCGCCAGCACCACCGAGATCGCGGCGATGGCCCTGCCGGGGGTAACCGGGATGATGGCACTCACCGGTCTGGGCGGATTCGTCGGGTACCGGCAGGCAAAAGCCGGCCGTACGGTCCGAATCGACGCAACCCGGTTCATGACCTGAGAACGACTTGGGACAATATCCCGGGGTACTACGAAGGGATGAGAGGGGGGAACATGTCGGCCAGCCGAAGTGTCACGCGTGCTGTCAACGAGGTGCTCGACCTCGCCCCGCGCAAGGGCGAAGTCACCTTGACCCGCTTGGTCGATGCAGTGGCCGAGAGTCGTGGTAGGCCGATCGAGCTGACCATGGCCGAGCTTCCGCCCGGCGTCTGCGGGCAATGGCGTCAGTACGTCGACCATGACGTTTTCCTCATCCAACAGGGACTTCCGGCCTGGGATCGCACGTTGGCCCACGAGCTCGGGCACCTCGTCCTGGGACATGAGGGCATCTCGATCGTCGACGCGGCGGCGGCCTCGGCCGAGGTCGCCACCTCTGACCTGATCAGCTACATGCTCAACCAGCGGACCGGTTGCATGGGTCCCAACGGCGAGGACATCGAGCAGGAGGCCGAGGACTTTGCCGCACTCCTGCTCTACCGCCTGGGCCGACTGCCGTCCGACCGATCATCGATCGTGCAGGTCCGCCTCGGAGAGGCGTTTGGTTGATCGTTTGGGTGATTGCCGGGCTGCTCGGCCTGGCGACCGGCCTGCGCATCGGTTGGGCACTGGTCAACAAACAATCCCTGGTGAGCTCGGCGATGATCGTGTCGTTGGGCAGCCTGGGGATCGTCGCTGCGTTGAACTGGGAGCCGCTGGCCCTGCTGATCGACACTCTGCTGCACTGGCCGAACGTCGCGGTGGCATTGAGCCAGATCGCGTTGATCGCTTGTGCGGCAGGCAGTTGCGTGATGATCACGACCGCATCTTCGGACCACTCGGCCACGATGACCCGACGCATCGCCCTGATCCAGTACGGCATCGCCGCTGTGGTGGCGGTCGTCAGCGTGGTCATCTTCTTCAGCGCCGGTAAGCAGCCGGAGATGGCGCCCGCGGAATATCTGAAGCGGGACCTCGGCGCGGACGGCACCTCGTGGCTGCTGCCACTGCTCTACGTGTTCCTGGCGCTGACCCTGGTGGTGTGGGCCGGCCTGCGCTACTCGAATCGCAGCCGGCGCGGCCGGGCCCTGTTCCTGTTCACCATCGGCATGGTGCTGATCGTCGCGGCCAGCGGCTTCTTCCTGATTCGGGCCGCGGGCCGGACAGAGCCGGTCGGTGTCGGCGCCGCGGCGACCCTGCTCGGATGTGCGATGGTGATCGTCGCCGCCGGATCGCTGCTCCCGAGCGTCGAAGACTGGTTCGGGGCACACCATGAGCTGCGGACCATCAAGCCGTTGTTGAGTGAACTGGCCCGCCGGCAGCCCGACGTCGGCATCGGTGTGCGTCCGCGTGGTCCGCTCGTGTTCCGCGTGGCCGAACGCATGTCGCTGATCTCCGACGCGCTCTACCTTGAGGCCACCGCGGCCGACGCGCGCCGGCATGAGGCGTCGGCACCGCCGGGGTCAAGCGGCGCAACGCAATTGGGGGACGGCGAGCGTCCGAAGGTGCCCCCGCGCGATCAGGCCCGAAGCGTCGCCCAGTGGATCCGTGACACGCGCGACGGGGACGACGGTTCGGCGTTTCCGGGACTGGCGTGGCTCAGTCAGCCCGAATCGTATTCAGACCGGGAGTGGATCCTGGCGATCGCCGAGCAGTACCGGGAATTGGGCCGTACGGCGGCGCGCAGCTGAAAACCACGCGAATGGGGACCACCGAAACTGATCCCCACCGGCGTGGTTCGAGTGCGGAAAACCGACGATCAGTCGTCGAGGTGTTCCCGGCGGCGCAGCTCATCGACCTTCTGGACGAGATCCTGCTGAGCCTCCGTGGACAACCCGACGGTGCGGGCGGCGATCCGGCGAACCCCTTCGTCACGCATGCTGGCCAGCCAGGTCAGTTCCTTGTCGAGCTTCTCGTAGTACTCGTCGTCGGTGAAGTAAGCCGGCTTGATCCGGAAGAAGTTGGCAAGTGCGGCCATGGTTGCCGCCGACGGGTTGGTCCGGTTGCCCGAACGAAGCTGGGACAGGTACGGGGCCGACATGGTGACGCCCTCAGACTTCAGTGCGGCGATCACCTCGGCAGACGTGTGGGGTCCGCGCCCAGGTGGATAAACCGTATCGAACAGGCGGTTCAGGCGGGCGGCGAACGTCTTGCTCATCGATTTGACCTCCACATGCATCACGAGCGGTACGAATAAGGCGGCGTATTTGCTGACTATGGTAGCGAGTGTTGTGACGACAACCAAGTGCAAACCGCACAAAACTTAAACTGGCTTTGCGTTTTGTGGGCCCTTGACGGAGATGCCCGGGCCTTCGCCGTGGAGGTGCGCCGGGATTGCGCCGTCTGGCACTGCAAAAGGTGACGGTCGCGTTGTATTGAGTACGGTGAGCTGCGATCACGGGTCTGACCGATCATGATCATCTTCGTGGCGGGCAACGGTGGCACCGCTCTGACTAGCGGAAACAGATATTTGCTAGACCCCAGACCTGGTGTCGCGTCGGATTGCCTGCGACGTCGTTGTCGAACGACGTGGAACACGTTACAGGTGGAGCGCTTGAATGCGCATCAGCCCCCTTGCGTGCGGTAGCCAGAGAGCTGCGGACGGAATCGGAGCGTTGATTCCAGGCGAGGTTGCGGAGTCGACACGGGCCAGGTTTTCGCGCGGTGCCGAAGAATCGCCGTCCGCATCGGGATGGCCGGCATGGTTGCGGTGTGCGTTCGCGGCTATCTGGCCACTCGCCTCGGTGGCTGCGGCAGCAGGCATGGCGGCCTTTCGACACATCGCCGGTAGGTGCCGTTTGCACGGCGCACATTTCATGCGGTCGAAGGTGTCGTCCGCCGCGCTTCGTCGGCCGGGATTGAGCCCAGTAGGTCGACACGACGATCGCGGCTTTCGCCTCCGCCAATTCAGGGACCTTAGCCGCTACCTGCTGCTGCCGCCAGGTTTCTTATCCATTTTGGGCAGCCACATTCTCATATCTGGAGAGGATGTGCCCGGCCTGGGCGGGTCATGCCGCCAACAGCATCGCCAGGATCGCGGTGTCGGGATGGCTGATGGGGTCGACGCCGACCCGGCTGACCATGGAGGTCACGGTCCCGTCGGATTCTGCTTCGACCCAGGCCGCTCGGTGTTCCAGCCCGAGATGCGGGAGGCCCGGCAACAGCACGCAACCAGAAGCTGCGCCGGTGCATTCCGGTAAGGACGGGGTGGTTTCCGACGGCGGATGCAGCATCAGAAGTGCCGGCGGTTGATGCTCGGCGAAATATCCAGGCGGAAGCGCGGATTCGCCGACCACCGGACCTTCGGCGATGACCAGACCGACGGTGCCGGGTTGTGGTTGCTCGGGCAATTCCTCACGAACGCCGAAAATCGTTGTGGTGGACAGTAACCCGGGCAACGAAGCAACACGGACCGTGACAATCAGAAGCTGCGCCCACTCTTTCGTGGAATCAGGCCATCGCCCTGACACCACAAAGCCTTTGAGAGCGCCGCCGGAATGGAAGGGCGCGATCTCGATCGCGCGGCCGGACCCCGTGGTATCCATATCGCCTCCGGGACATCGGTATTGGCTCGCCATCGCCATGGCGCACCGACACGTCTGTGGGTCGATCTGATCAGAATGCGCCAGCAGTCGTGCCGGTGCAAGCGACACGGGGAACCGGGTGCGTAACGAATCGGCCCCGGAAACGAGGGCGGGGCGTCACGCTGTTGCGCGACGCCCCTTCTGGAGAGAACAGAGCCGGTCTGGCCCTCGGTTGGATCAGCCGAAGATCAGGCCGTTGGTCTTCGACGTGGCCGCTGCATAGCGGTTCTGCACGTCTTCCCAGTTGACGACGTTCCAGAACGCCTTGACGTAGTCCGCCTTGACGTTCTTGTACTGCAGGTAGAAGGCGTGCTCCCACATGTCGACCTGCAGCAGCGGAATGATGCCGAGCGGCACGTTGGCCTGCTGGTCGTACAGCTGGAACGTCAGCAGCCGGTCACCGAGGCTGTCGTAGCCGAGCACGGCCCAGCCCGAGCCCTGCAGACCGTTGGCCGCAGCGGTGAACTGCGCCTGGAACTTGTCGAACGAGCCGAACTGATCGTCGATCGCCGCGGCGAGATCACCCGTCGGCTTATCGCCGCCGTTGGGTGACAGGTTCTTCCACCAGATCGAGTGGTTCACGTGGCCGCCGAGGTGGAAGGCCAGGTTCTTCTCGTTGAGGAAGATCGCGGCGTGGTCACCGTTGGCCCGCGCCTCATCGAGCTTGGCGACGGCGTCGTTGACGCCCTTGACATACGCCGCGTGGTGCTTGCTGTGGTGGAGCTCGTTGATCTGCCCGGAGATGTGGGGTTCCAGCGCTCCGTAGTCGTAATCCAGGTCCGGCAAAGTGTATTCAGCCACGAGATTCCTTCCTCATTATCGATCGATGGAGCTGGGGCGTCCGTCAGCGATCCTCAAGTCCGATCTCAAGCTCGACACTCAAGATCACTGCCAACATTGCTCCATCGCAGGGCGCACCGCAAGGACGCGCGTGCCGACCACACGTATACCCGATCGCCCGTCGGTCAGAACAAGACGATGACCGCCAGGACGCCCAACAGAAGCAGAGCGATCACGCCGGCCCGCAGAAAGGCCATCTGCTGGTTGCGAGTGTGCAGGTGTCCGGACGAATGCCATTCAGGCTGAGGTATCGCTGAACCCGATCCCAGTGGATGTGAAGCCATCAGACACTCCTGACCTGCACGATCAACGTTTGCCCCCCAGTGAGTTCTGTCACAACAGCTGGTGTGACGCCGATCATAGACCCTGTGTGGGCCAGGTGAAAATCGGCTGCAAGATGCCTGGAACCGGCGCCGCCGCGGCCTGGAATCAGCGTGATCCCAACCGGGCCGGGGTAACGCCGCCAAACGGGTTCGGGCAGGCGTACGCGATTTCGCTCGGCGGTGCCGACGGTTGTTGATCGCCGGCGCCGACGCCCCAGGTTTATCCACAGCGATGGACAGCCGACGCACAGTTAGGTGCATTTCGGAGGCTTTCACGCAGGTGCGGGCCCTGTGGATGAACCTGTGGAAACTGTGGATAGGTTTCCGTTGCTGACGGCCGCGTCGGCCGACGAGGGCCGGGTGCGCTGCTATGGGCCGGCGTGCGAGCATGGCGGTATGGACGATGTGGAAGTCGGACAGGCAGACATCGCTGCGGTACCCACGACGTTCGAAGGGTCCGTGGTGCTCCTCGACGTCCGCGAGGACGACGAATGGCAGCGCGGTCACGTCGCCGGCGCGCAACACATCCCGATGGGTGACGTGCCGACCCGGATGGCCGAGATCGACCCGGATGCCGAGCTGTACGTGATCTGTCATGCCGGGGGACGCTCCCTGCGGGTGGCGAACTACTTGGCCCGCAACGGCTATACCCCCGTCAACGTCGAGGGCGGAATGCTGGCGTGGGCGGGGGCCGGCCGGCCGGTCGTCACCGATGCCGGTGAGCCGGGCTCCATCTGACCGCGACAACGGGACGCCAGATCGTGGCTAGGCTGGTCGGATGATCCAGGTGTGTTCGCAGTGCGGGACGCGCTGGAACGTGCGTGACCGGCAGCGGTCATGGTGCCCCCGCTGTGGCGGCTCCTTGTTGGCGCCCTCGGCCCCGCAACCGCAGTGGGCGCCGGCCGCCGGGCCCGCGACGGCAACCCCGCGGCCACCGTCGGCGCCGGGCCCTGCGCCCAGGCTCGCCCCCGGTTACCGCTGGATCGCGGTACGTCCCGGTGCTCCGCCGCATCAGCGGCGTCCGCGGCGCTCGCTCGGTCCGACGCCGCACTACCGCGTCATCCCGAGTTGGGGGCTGGAGCAGCATTTCGACGTCGACGACCACACTCGGGACGCTCACGATGACTCCAGGGTCGGCACGGCGCGGCTGATGCTCGTCGGGGCCATGGTGGTGCTCGGCGTCGCGGCCTTCGCCCACCTGGTCCGGTATGTGCTGCTGCTGATCAACCGCAGCATCCTGTTGCATCCGCTCATCGCAATCGGCGGAGTGGTGCTCGGTGTGTTGGCCAGCCTGTTGGCGATGGTCATCGTCGTGCTCGCGGTGGTGGCGCTGGTGCGCTGGCTGATCGCACGACGGGCCGCCCGCTACGCCGAGCACGGTGAGGTAGACCCGCGCAGCCCGATGACCCTGTGGCTGGGTTGTCTGGTCCCCGGGGTGAACCTGGTGATGGCGCCGGTGTTCGTCTGGGAACTGGCCGCACTCGAGGGCCGCCTCTCACACCTGCGCCGCCTGATCGTCGTGTGGTGGATCGTGTGGGTGCTCAGCGCCGTCGTCGCGGTGTCGTCGATGGTGAGCACCGTGTACGTGACCTTCTTCGGCGGGACCACACAGAACGTCGCCGACAACACCATGATCGCGATCGTCGGATATCTGCTGGGGTTGGCGGCGTTCCTGTTGACCGCGAAGGTGTTCGCCGGCTTCGAGGGCAGCGGCACGGCGGCTCAGCCCAGCGTCCGGCGGTGGGTGGTCGTCGAACCCGACACCTCTCCAGACCGTGAGGATTCCTCGGAATCCGCCGTTCCGGTTGAGTCCCAAGGGCAGAACCCGGCAGCATAGCCGTATGGAGACGGGCGACGACGGAGCCGATGGACAGGCGACACCGACGCCTGGACATCCGTTCGTGGTGGCCCATCGCGGCGCATCGGCCGATCGGCCTGAGCACACCCTGGCCGCATACGACCTGGCGCTGAGCGAGGGTGCCGACGGTGTGGAATGCGATGTTCGGCTGACGCGTGACGGCCATCTGGTCTGTGTGCACGATCGCCGGGTGGACCGCACTTCCACCGGCACGGGCCTGGTGAGTGAGATGACCCTGGCCGAGTTGCGCCGTCTCGACTACGGGTCGTGGCACGCCGGCGGCGCCACCGGGGACACCGGGTTACTGACCCTCGACGATCTCGTCTCGCTGGTGTTGGACTGGAACCGTCCGGTCAAGCTTTTCATCGAGACCAAACACCCCGTGCGCTACGGCGCGCTGGTGGAGAACAAGGTGCTGGCTCTCCTGCATCGGTACGGCATCGCCGCACCGGCGTCTGCCGATCTGTCCCGGGCGGTGGTGATGTCGTTCTCGGCGGCGGCGGTGTGGCGGATCCGTCGGGCCGCGCCGATGCTGCCGACCGTGCTGCTCGGTGAGACGTCTCGATATCTGGGCGGCAGCGCAGCCACCACGGTGGGCGCCACGGCGGTGGGTCCGTCGATCGCCACCCTGCGTGAGCACCCCGAGCTCGTGGACCGGGCCGCCGCCCAGGGCCGGGCACTGTACTGCTGGACCGTCGACCACTACGAGGATGTCCAGTTCTGCCGCGACATCGGGGTGGGTTGGGTGGCCACCAATCATCCCGGCCGCACCAAGAACTGGCTGGAGAACGGCCTGACCGGCGCGGGCCGGGACTGACTTTCGGCTAGAGAACGCCGCCGGCGGCCTTGGGCGCAGCCGGGTCCGCAGTCGTGGCGCCGCTGAGCTCCCTGGCGACGAAGTCCTCGATGTGGAACAGGTTGGTCCCGGCGCGGTCGGCGATCCGGACCAGCGTCGCCATCGAGGAAACCTCTTCGATCTGCTCCTTGAGGAACCACTGCATGAACTGCTCGCCGAGGTAGTCGCCCTCTTCGCGGGCCACGCTGGCCAACCGGCTGATCTGCTCGGTGACGGTGCGCTCCTGGCTGAGCGCCAGCGCGAGCGCATCGCGCGGTGTGTCGAAGCGGTTGCACACGCTGTCGACACCGGGGATCTCGGCGTCGATGTCCCGATCGAGCAGATACTGGACCAGCATCATGGCGTGGTTGCGCTCTTCGACCGCCTGGGCGTAGAAGTGCTTGGCAAGCTGCGGCAGATCGGCGCCGTCAAAATAAACCGCAATTGCGATGTATTGCTGTGACGCGGTGAACTCGCTGCGAATCTGGTCTTGGATAAGCGCGTGAAATTTCGTGTCGAGTTCACTGGTCGTCGTCATGACGGCGAGGATATAGCAGGTCAGGCGCCATTGTCATCGAAGGTGAACCTCATTGAGGGAAGCTTTACCTTAGTGGCGTGGTGCTGATTACTTTCCCAATGTCGAATTTGCTGGGATTAATTTAGCCTGCCCTGTGTTCACGGTTGGGGCGTCTCGATGACATCCGCTGGGACTGCTTCGTCATTGGCCAGCGCGGTGAACAGCCGTCCCGCCGCGTCACTGTCCCAGACCACCACGGCACCGGACTCGCTGCCGGTGAACTCACCGATCGGCACCGTCGTGGTGACCATGTCGCCGTGCATGGCCCAGGCCAGCCGGCCCAGATCCCAGACGTGTGCGTTCTCGTCCACAGCCACCGAGTCGGTGGCGGCGCGGGCCATCGGCTGCCATCGCAATGGGTTGAGCAGCACCTCCGGGCTGGTCGCTCGGTGCAGAAGGGCCGACATGAAGGCGCGTTGATGGATCATCCGGTCCAGGTCGGCGCGTGGTGTGGCGCGGGTGCGGACATACCCGAGCGCGCTGCGACCGTCGAGTTCCTGGCAACCGGCGGGCAGGTCGATGCCGGCCAGCGGATCGCTGATCGGTTCGGCCGGGCACATCGTCACCCCGCCGACGGCGTCGACGAGCCCGGCGAAGCCGTCGAACCCGATCTCGGCGTAGTGGTCGAGGTGCAGGCCGGTGGCGAGCTCGACGGTCTGGGCCAGCAGCGGGGCTCCGCCCAGTGAGAAGGCCGCGTTGACCTTGTCCTCGCCGTAGCCGGGAATCGGCAGGTAGGAATCGCGGGGAATCGAGACCATCGTGGCCGGGGTGTCCGAGCCGATGCCGGGGATGTGCACCAACAGGATGGTGTCGGTGCGGCCGTTGCCGATATCCCCGCCCGTGGCCAGGTCGGCCTGCTGTTCGGGGCTGAGATGCTGTCGACTGTCCGATCCGACGAGCAGCCACGTGGTGCCGTGGGCTCCGGCCGGGCGTTCGGGGTAATCGGCCAGGGCCGGGATGCGGTGCAGGGACGAGTCGACCCAGAAGGCCCCGCCTATCAGGGCCAGCGCAACCGTGAGCACGAGGATCAGGGGCACCACCATCACCAGGCGACCCCAGCGCCGCCGGCGCGGTTTGCGTGTGGGCTTGGGGCGGGGGGGCGGCGCGGGTGTGGGAGCCTGCCGGGG
>NZ_MBEJ01000048.1 GCF_001953975.1 Mycobacterium sp. NS-7484 | reverse complement strand
CCCCGACCGCCAACGCCCCCAACGCATCAGCGCGACGCTGCGCCATGGTCCGCGGATCGGCCTCACACACACCCCGGGCCATCTCGGTCAGCACCTTCTTCAACAAGGCCGCATCGGTGGCCAACAACCGGCCCCAGATCGACACGGTCCCGTTCGGGTCATCGACATCACCGAAGCTGACATCACGACTACGCGCTCCGGTACGGCCACGACGCACCGCGGCCGGCTCGAACTTTTCCACCCACACAGCGATGGCCTGCTCGGCCTTGTCCACCGACAACGCACCGTAACTATGGGCGGTACCGGCCAACGCGGCATCGACCAACTCCAACGCCTCGGGATCGATGATGTTCTGGGTGTGCCAGGTGATCGCCGCGATCACCTTCGCCGAAACCTCACCACGGGCGAACTCCGCCGCCACCTTCGGCAACCGCTCCCGCAGCGCCTGAGCGATACGCATCTGCGCCGAGGCCTGACGCCGACCCAGGTTGCACGCCGCACTGACCGCCGCGGCCGCCAGTTCCCACCCGTCAATCGCCGCATGCGCCGACACCTCATCCTCGTCGTCGCAATGACGGGCCACGACCTCCCCGATCAGCGCCAACCGCTCAGCCGCGGCGACCGCCTCAGCCCGCGTCGCATGCTCCAACGCATCGATCAGCGCCGCATCGGAGAGCGACGG
>NZ_MBEJ01000047.1 GCF_001953975.1 Mycobacterium sp. NS-7484 | reverse complement strand
GGCGATTGTCGCTGAATTGTCGCTCTTAGCCGGGCACATCGGATAGGCGTTCGAAAGCCGCGGCCGCGGTAGCTGTCGGTGCCCCGTGACAACGTGACGCCATGACGGACAAACTCTTGTTGCGGGGCACCAATCTCCGCTATGTGCTGACCATGCAACTGCTCCAGTACGGCACGCAATCGGTCGCCGATCTAGTCGACGCGCTCGACGATCAAGGATTCACGACGGCGGGTCGGCCGTCGAAGGCCATCTCCGATGCGTTGCGCTGGGAAATGGCACACGACCGAGTGCTCCGCACCCGGCGCGGCCGGTATCGGTCCGTGGAGATGCCTCGGTCCACCGAGTGGCGCATCCGCAACCGCGTTCTGGAACTGCGGGCGGCAGCTGCCGACCGTGCCGCCTAGGCCGACAGCTGCTGCACCCTCTCGATGAGGGCGTTGGTCAGGTGCTCCAAGGTGTCACCGATGAGCTTCTTGACCATCATCGCCGGGATAGGCAGCTTGACCTCGACGTCCATATCGACCTGGAGCAAGGTGCTGTTGGGTCCCAAGGGGATGACCGAGAAGCGCTGCTCCTGCTTGGTGAAGTGGTCCCCCTGCTGCAGAACGGTGTAGATCTGGTTCTCGGCCGGGTAGTAGACGGCGTTGATGAAGACGCCCGACTGCCCTTGGATCTCGACGTCCAGACGCAGCTGGCTGGGCCGGCCATCGTCGTAGCGGGCCAGGATCCAGCAGCCTTTGATCTCGGGATTCCACTGCGGGTACGCCTCGAAATCCGCGACGATCGCCATGATCTGCTCGGCAGGGGCTTCAACCTCGACGGTCTTGCTCACGAGTGGCATCGGGCGAGCATATCGACTGCAGCAGCGCACGGATCACGTCGGGAATGGGAACGGGACGACGCGTGGTCCGGTCGACGTAGACGTGCACCCAATGCCCCACCGCCGCCACCGGTCCGTCGGGCTCGAACAGCCCCAGCCGGTAGGTCACGCTGCTGTTGCCCAACCGTGCCACGGCCAGACCGACCACCAATGGGTCGGGAAATTTGAGCTCGGCGTAATAGCGGCAACCCGACTCGGCGACCACCCCGAGCCATGGCGCGGCGACTGGATCGATGTCGCAACTGGTGTTGATCCAGGCGTTGATCGCGGTGTCGAACAGCTCGTAGTACACCGCGTTGTTGAGGTGACCGAACATGTCGTTGTCGGTCCATCGCGTCAGCACCGGCCAGTGCAGCGGAAAGTCCTCGCGGGTCAATTCGGCTCCGTCGGTCATCCCGGCAGTCTGACAGGCTGGTGACATGTTGATCCGCGGCGCCGTGCTCGAGCACATCGGACTTCCCCGCCCCTACGCCGAATCGCAACCGATTCAGGTGAGCGACCTGGAGCTCACCGAACCAGGTCCCGGCGAACTGCTGGTGCGCATCGAGGCCGCCGGACTGTGCCACTCTGACCTGTCGGTGGTGGACGGCAACCGGGTACGGCCGGTGCCCATGCTGCTGGGCCACGAAGCCGCCGGCATCGTGGAGGCCGGGGACACCGACCTGCCGGTCGGCCAACGGGTGGTGATGACGTTTCTGCCACGCTGCGGCGCGTGTCCGGCGTGCGCGACGGACGGCCTGACGCCCTGCGGCCCCGGGTCGGCCGCCAACGGCGCAGGCACCTTGATGAACGGCGACATCCGGCTCACCCGCGACGGCAAGCCGGTGTTCCATCACCTCGGCGTATCCGGCTTCGCCACCTACGCGGTCGTCGACCGTCGCTCGGTGGTGCCCGTGGCCGGTGACGTACCGCCGGTGGTGGCCTCGTTGTTGGGGTGTGCGGTGCTCACCGGCGGCGGTGCGGTCCTGAATGTGGGCGTGCCTCGGCCGGGGCAGACCGTGGCGGTGGTCGGACTGGGTGGGGTCGGGATGGCCGCGGCGCTGACCGCGCTGGCCCACGAGGGGGTCCGCGTGGTCGGCGTCGACCAACTCCCGGACAAACTCACCCGCGCCCGTGAGCTCGGGGTGCACGAGACCTACATCCCCGAACAGGCTGCCGGTCTCAAGGCCGATGTGGTGATCGAAGCAGCCGGACATCCCGCCGCGCTCGAGACCTCCATCGCTCTCACCGGTCCCGGCGGCCGCACCATCACCGTCGGCCTGCCCCGCCCGGACGCCCGAATCTCGGTGTCCCCGTTGGGCTTCGTGGCCGAGGGCCGGTCGTTGATCGGCAGCTACCTGGGCTCGGCCGTGCCATCGCGCGACATCCCGCGTTTCGTCGAACTCTGGCGGGCCGGGCGCCTACCGGTGGAATCCCTGGTGTCCGGCACGATCACGCTCGATCAGATCAACACCGGGATGGACGAGCTCGCCGACGGGCGCGCGGTGCGCCAGATCATCGAGTTCTAGAACTTCATCGGATCGTGCTCGCGCCGCCGTCGACGGGAATGACCGCACCGGTGATGTAGGCGCTGGCCCGGCTGGCCAAAAACACCGAGATGCCGGCGATGTCGTCGGGCTGGCCGATCCGGCCCAACGGAAGGTGCCCGCCGACCTCATCTGCGCCGGCTCGCAACAGCTCCTTGGTCATTCGGGACTCGAACAACCCGGGCGCGATCGCGTTGACGAGGATCTTCGGGGCCAGCTCACCGGCGAGATGCTTGGTCAGCATGTGCACGGCGGCCTTGCTGGCGCTGTAGGAGAAGTTGTCGCGTCCTTTCTCGGGCGCAACGATGCCGTCGATGCTGCCGGTATTGATCACCCGGGCCGGATCCTCTTCGGTGGCACCGGAATTCAACAGCGGGGTGAGCGCCCGGGTCAGCAGGAACACGCCCTTGACGTTGACGTTGTAGACCTTGTCGAACCCGGACTCCGGGAACTCGTCGTAGGGTGCGCCCCAGGCCGCGCCCGCGTTGTTGAACAGCGCGTGGATCTTGTCCTCGCGTCCGGTGACCGCTGCGGTGAGGGTGGCGACGCCGTCGGCGGTGCCGAGGTCGGCCGGTACCGCCGACACCCGGCCGAGCGAGGACAGCGCCTTCACCGCCGCGTCGAGCTCGGCCTCTTTGCGGCTCGACAGATACACCGAGGCCCCCGCCTGCAGCAGGCCTCGGGCCATCATCAGGCCGATGCCACGGCCGCCACCGGTGACGACGGCGACCTTGCCGTCCAGTCGGAACAGATCGGTCATCTTCTAAGCCTTCTCCCCGATCTCGACGCCGAGCGGGGATTCGTTGCGGACCGTCTCGTCGCGGATCAGCCCGCGCAGCAGGGCCGTGCTGAACTCGACGGCGATCTCCTCGGCGGTGCGTCGTCCGTGCGGACGCAGCCACCGGTAGGCGCCCAGCGTCATGCCGATGTAGCCGAGAGCCAGGACGTGGGAGTCGCAGTCGAAGAACTCACCACTGGCGATCCCGCGGTCGATCACGTCACGGACATGCTCGTAGACCTGGGTCTCCGCACGCCGGATGTAGGTCACCTGATCTTCGGTGAACCACTCGGCGATGTAGGGCCCCTCCTGGAAGTACACCGCGGCGCGCTCCAGATCGTTGGCGATGCCGACCAGCAGCCGCCGGGTGAAGTTGTAGATGGTCTCGCGCGCCGAGGCCGTGGGGTCGTCGTGCAGGGCTTCAACAGTGAAGTCCGCGGTGCTCTTGTAGATGTCGTACAGGATCAGCGACTTGCTGGAGTAATAGTGGTAGACGGTGGCCTTGTTCAGGCCGACCGCCTCGGCGACGTCGTCCATCCGGGTGCCGTGATAACCGCGCGCGGCGAACAGTTTGGCCGCCACGGTCAGCAGCTCGTCGCGGCGGGATGTCCCGTTGGCAGCCGTTCCTCCGCGCCCCCGGCCGCCCTCTGCATCGGATGACATAGCACACTCACTATCAGCATCGCCCGGACCTCGCCCGGGAAATCAATCAACTAGATGGTTGAAGAGTGTAGGCAATTCCGTTCTCGACCCTGTTCGCCCCTGGCGTCCTGCGTCTAGACTGCGGGGATGGATCCGAATCCTGACTACGACCTCAGCGACGAGAGTGACTTCTTCTTTCCGTGGCTGGCCTGGGGTCTGCGCGGCGTCTACCCGCCACCGGCATACCCGCCGGTGTGATCACGGCTGCTGGTCAGCCTCTGTAGTTTTCGCCCGCCGGTGATGCCGGCGCGCCTTCATTCGGTTTCCACAGATCGCCATCGAGCACCAGCGTGCGGTGTTCGGCTTGCTGCGATCGATCAGGAACAGCTGACATTCCGGGTTCGCGCACGCGCGTAGCCGCCCCGGGCTCGTGTTCTGCAACGCATCCCAGGCCAGCACGGCCCGCACGGCCCCGCGCCGGGCATCATCGATGTCCAGTTCCCAGTCCAGCCCGTCCGCTGTCGCATTCGCCCGCAGTGCCACTGCCTTGACGAACGGTTCGAGCACGGAAGCCGACTCGGCCCCACGCACCACGGCCTGAAGGACGTCCCGGGCCTCGATCAGGTGTGCCAGTTCGGCCTTGCGCATCCCGTGTTCACGCAGCCAGTCCTGCGCACCGGGGGCTTCCTTGAGCACGTCGTGCTGCACCCCGTCGCTCACCGGCGTGGTGTTGAGCAGATCGAGCAGCAGGGCCTCGTCGCACGAGCCGACCTCCACCAGCTTCATAACTAACCTCCAAAAACCTATTGACAGGTTACTCGTCGCGGCGTTGACTGTGCCTAACCGCTAAAACGAGTTATAGGAGTTAGCCATGATCGTGCACCATCGATACGCCACCGTCGACGGGAAACAGCTGTTCTACCGGGAGGCCGGAGCACCCGACGCGCCGGCGATCGTGCTCCTGCACGGCTTCCCCACGAGTTCGTACATGTTCCGGGACCTCATCCCCCGGCTCGCCGAGCACTATCACGTCATCGCTCCCGACCACCTGGGCTTCGGGCACTCCGATGCGCCTGCCGTCACCGAGTTCGACTACACCTTCGACGCACTCGCCGATCTCACCGACGGCCTGCTCGAGCAACTCGGGGTCGACCGTTACGCGATCTACGTCCAGGACTACGGCGCCCCGATCGGCTGGCGGTTGGCCCTGCGACACCCGGAGGCCATCACCGCGATCGTCACCCAGAACGGCAACGGTTACGACGAAGGCTTCGTCGACAGTTTCTGGACCACGGTGTGGGACTACCAGCGTGAGCAGACCCCCGAGACGGAGGCGGGCGTGCGGACCGCGTTGAGCCTGGACGGCATCGAATGGCAATACCTGACCGGGGTTTCGGACGAGAGCCTGGTCAACCCGGACACCTGGGTGCACGACGCGGCCATGGTCTCCCGCCCCGGCAATGATCTGGTGCAGCTCAAGCTGTTCCGCGACTACGCCACCAATGCACCGCTCTACCCTGCACTGCACGAATACCTGCGCACCAGTGCGGTTCCCGTACTGGCCGTGTGGGGTGAAGGGGATCCGATCTTCGGGCCCGACGGCGCGCGGGCCTTCGGCAAGGACGCCGTCGACGCCGAGATCCACCTGCTCGACGGCGGTCACTTCCTGCTGGAAACGCATGTCGACGAGGTCGCCGGCCTGATCGACGGATTCCTGCACCGCCGGTTACGCCGAAACTGACACCAGGGTCGTTACCCGTGAAGGTTTACGACCCTGGTGTCACTTTCGCTGAACGCCTTACGCGGCCGCGAGTTTGACCGCGTCACTCACATCCGTCCGCAGTTTGAGGTACTCCGGCGAACGTCGCAGTTCGTGCGCGTCGACGCCGGTTCGCGGC
>NZ_MBEJ01000046.1 GCF_001953975.1 Mycobacterium sp. NS-7484 | reverse complement strand
CGCGCCGCCGAGCAAGCCGGTAAGGCCACCGGTGAGGCGGTCACCAAGAGCGCGAATGAAGCTGTCCGCAAGGGCGATATCGGCAAGACGGTCAGCGACGAAGTAACCCGCACCGTCGAGCGGTCCAGCCCGGGCAAGGATATCGCCAAGGTCATCGTCGACGGCATCGCCGATGGCGTGAAGGATGAGCTGCGCGGTGGCCCGCTGGTCGATGACTTCGTCGACGGTCTGGCCGACGGTGTGAAGCAGGGCATCGACGAGGCCAGCCTGAGCAACACGATCCTGACGACGATTGGCGACGGCCTCAAGTCGGGGAATATCGGCTCGACGATCAAAGATGCTGTGCTGCCTGGCATCCAGAGCATCGGCATGGATCTGCGGTCGGGTGCGGCCGATTGGGCCGGCGGGATCGCGCAGTCCCTGCGCTCGGGTGATATTCAGGGCGCAACCGATGAAATCGGCAACACCGTGCGGACCACCACCGACATCATCGCCAATATCGGGGAGACGTTCGGGCTGCAGCTCGACGGCGTGCGCGAGTTCGGGAACCAATCGGCCACGACGATGTCGACGGTGGCCCAAGACATTCAGGGCGTGATCAGTCCCGCGTTGAGCTTGAAGGGCACGTTCGACGAAGTCGGCGGCATCCTGGAGACCGTTTTACCGGGCAAGGCCAGCGCAGGCGCAGCAGGTATCAGCGCGGCGTTGAACAGGGTGGTTCTCCCGGTGTGGCTGACGGCGCTGCTCGGCAACGAGATCGCCAACAAGCTCGATGACATTCTCCCCGGTGAGGACCATCCCGACCGGTCGCCGGGATGGGCGATCGGGCGCGGATTGACGGCGCCAAAACGCATCTGGGAGCAGATCACCGGCCAGCGTGACCCGAACACCGGTGAGCCGACGAATCGCGTTCAGGCCGATCCGAATCGAGCGCCGGGCGCAGACAACGCCAACGGTGGAATACCGCGAGCGCAACTCGAAAGGCCCGCTGGTACCCGCGAATCGGGCGGGCTGCCGAAAACCGTCGCCGGCCTACCGCCCGCCCAAGCGAAGGCCCCGGCGGGCACCCGGGAGTCCGGTGGCGTGCCCGCGGTCGTTATCGGGCCCGACGGTAAGCCGATCATCGTGCCCGGTCGCTCGGAGGGCGGTTTCACTGGCAACTTCCCGGTCGACAAGATCGCGGGCGTGGTGCACGGCGAGGAGTTCGTGGTACAGGCCTTCGCTCAGAGGCAGATCGAGAAGGACCACCCCGGTCTCCTCGACCACATGAACAAGACCGGCATGCTCCCGGGGTACCAGGGCGGCGGCCTGGTCGCCGGGACGTCGGAGCTGCGCCAGATCATCGGCGAGCGGTTCGGAATCTCCAACATCGGCGGATACCGGCCCGCGGACAAGTACGGCGAGCATTCGACCGGCCGCGCCCTCGACGTGATGGTCGGCGGCAACAAGGCCACCGGTGACGCGGTGAAGGATTTCGCGCTGGCCAACGCCTCAGCGATTGATCTCAAGTGGGTGATCTGGCGCCAACACCTGTACTACGCGGGCGGCGGCGGCTACGACATGCCCGACCGTGGCAGCCCGACGCAGAACCACATGGACCACGTCCACATCTTCAGCGGCCCGGG
>NZ_MBEJ01000045.1 GCF_001953975.1 Mycobacterium sp. NS-7484 | reverse complement strand
CGCGCCCGCCGGCGCCGAAGTCTGCTCACCGGAATGCGCGCAGGACTGGGCCGAGTTGGCCCAGTGGTGAGCCCGCGCTCCTACTGAGTTCCGAGCGGAATGAACACCGCGCCCCATGGGCCGGACGTGCTCAGCGTTGCGGCCGCTGTCCCGGCCGTATCGACCGTGTTGATAGCTTGCGATGAGCCCTGGCCGGATGCGAGGTTCTGCCGGTTCGTGACACCGGTGAACCCCGAGAAGGCGCCCACGATGGTGCCGTTGTTGCCGGTGCTGACGATCCACACGCCACGGCCCGTCACCGTCTGAGACGGTGCTGTTCCGTTTCCGTACGTGTACGCCGGTGTGCCGACGACCGCCACATTGGCGATCGCAAACGCATTGACGATCCACCACGCCGTTCCGGATCCGGTCGCCTTGATCGACTTGGCCGTGCCGTCACCGCCCTTGGCCAGCCGGTAAACCCGCGTGGTTCCCTTGGTGGCGTCGTTGTTGTGGTTCACCGTGGCAATCAGCGTCATCGCCGCGCCGCCAGCAGTGACCCCGGAGACGGTCGCATTCCGGTCGGTGGTGACTGTCGCGAAAATGTCGGAATTCAGCGGGGCGGTGAAGTCGTAGGCCGGCGGCACTGCTGTGGCCGTGGAACCCGGACCGCCGCCGCCATAGGTGAGGGGCGGAGCCTCCCAGATCTTCGTTGCCCCGACGGCGACGAACTCGACCGGCGTCGAGCCGGCATAGACCCGATCGACGTTGACGGTGCCGATTTTGATCGACATCAGGCGGTCACAAAGTAGATCGCGTTGGCATCCTTCGTCGCGAGCGCGGTGTATGCCGCCAGCGTCATCACCCGCAGCTTCTTGCCGCTCAGCGCGTCGGTGTTCGAGTTCACCTCGGTGCCCACTTGGTTGAGGAACTCGGCATCTTCGACCATGCCGATGCCATCAACCCAGTTGGTAGGTAGAGCCATTTTCACTTCCCCTTATCTACGGAAAGGTGTGGATTATCAGGGCAATTCGGCGAGGTCATGCGGCACCGTGGTCGAATAGCCGCGGCCCGCCTCGTCCCTCGGGCCCAGCGACATGAACGCGTTGTACAGCATCGCCTGGATCGCCTCGCCACGGTC
>NZ_MBEJ01000044.1 GCF_001953975.1 Mycobacterium sp. NS-7484 | reverse complement strand
CCACCGAGTTCGGCGTTGCAGCGGTTGGCCACGGCGGTGAAAGTCGCCATCTCGTTGGCCGGGGTGTAGTAGTTGATGACGATCCCGTCGTCGTTCTCACCACACGCCGAGACCACCGAGGCCGCCGTCAACGCGGCCACTGCCGCAGCACATAGCCGCCGAGCGCGCACCGCCCTGCCTCCCGTCCGGATCCGAATCGCCGCCGGAGCAGCCCCGCGCGCACACCGTAGAGCCAAGCCCGCGCATGTGCAACAGTATGGGCCTGCCGCGGCCCAATCGTTACCTGGTCAGATCGTCAAGCGCGCCAGCAGATCCCGGCCCTGTTCGGCGCTCTGCGGGTCGCACAGGACGTCGTAGCGGCCGGCGACCAGCTGCATCGTCGAACTGAAATCTCTTGTGCCGCGAGCCATCGCGTACGGGATGGCCGAGGTGATCAGACCGAAGAAGACACCGGCGATCAGACCGGTGAGCAACGCGCTCCACGGGTTGGGGCTGAAGAAGCCGAGGATCAGGCCGATGAACAGACCCAGCCACGCCCCGGAGAGCACACCGCCGCCGAGCACCTTGGGCCAACTCAGCCGGCCGGTCACCCGCTCGACCTGCATCAGGTCCACGCCGACGATCGTCACCTGCTGGACGGGGAACTGTTGGTCGGACAGATAGTCGACGGCACGCTGCGCCTCGGCGTACGTCGGGTAGGAACCGATCGGCCAGCCTTTGGGCGGCGTGGGCAGCGCGCCCCGCGCGGCCGAGGCGGCCCCTGGGCTCTGACCGGGTTGAAATGGGCTCGTCATCGAACTTCACTCTCCTCCGTACCTGGCACCTCGGTGCCGCCGTCACGCCGACCGGGGCGTCGCCGTCGGTGCGCTAGGTTGATCAGCATGACAAACGCGGACGGCAACGCGGGCGAAACATCGCCATCCGACCCCGGCCCGCAGCCGTCGGAACCGTTGTCCGGCGGCTACGAAGCACCTTCCATCGAGCAGTCCCAGGATCTGCCGCGGACCGGTCAGACGCAACCGTCGTACGAGTTCACGCCTCCCGGCTACGGGGCCGACACGGCATATCCGCCCGCATTCGACTATCCGTCGAACATCCCACCCGGCTATCCGCCACCGGCCGCCTTCGGGCCGGGATACCCGGTTGACTCCGGCTACCCGCCACCGATGCCCGGATACCCTCCTCCGCCGCCGCCCTACGGCATGCCCGGTGGGTACCCGCCCGGCTACCCGACGCCCGGTTTCCCCGTCGGCTACGGAATGACGCCGGCCAACTCCACGAACAACTTGGCGATCGGATCACTGGTCGCCTCGATCCTGTCGTTGCCGCTGGTGTCGATGTGTGCCATCGGCCTGATCGCCGCCTTCGTCGGCATCGGGCTGGGCATCACGGCCCTCAACCAGGTCAAACAGAGCGGGCAGGCCGGACGCGGTCTGGCGATCTCCGGCATCGCCGTCGGCGCGCTCGGGGCGTTGATCAACGGTGGCTTGATACTTTTCTTCCTCGTCGGTCTGGCGGCATCCAGCACCTGACCGGGCGCCGCGGCCGGACTCAGTTCGGCGGCCGGAACGGTTCGGCCTGGCGGCTCATCCCCGCCGCGCGGCCCTTACCGGCAACCACCAGCGCCATCTTGCGGCTGGCCTCGTCGATCATCTCGTCGCCCAGCATCACCGCTCCCCTGGCCCCGCCGGCGTGCGACGTGTGCCATTCGTAGGCATCCAGAATCAACTCGGCATGGTCGTAGTCGGCCTGGCGGGGGCTGAAGATCTCGTTGCCCGCCTCGATCTGATCGGGATGCAGCACCCACTTGCCGTCGTAACCCAGCGCGGCCGAACGGCCGGCCACCCGGCGGAACCCGTCCACGTCGCGCACCTTCACGTAGGGCCCGTCGATCGCGTTGATGCCGCGGGCACGCGCGGCGATCAGAATCCGCATCAGCACGTGATGATGGGCGTCGCCGATGTCGTAGCCGTCGGGCTGACCGCCGACCTCCAGGGTGCGCATGTTCAGGCTGGCGGCCATGTCACCGGGCCCGAGCACCAGCGCCTGCACGCGCGGGCCCGCCGCGATCGCATCGATGTTGGTCAGCCCCTGGGCGTTCTCGATCTGCGCCTCGATCCCGATCCGGCCGGGCTCCAGGCCGTGGGTGGATTCCAGTTGGGTCAGAAGCAGATCCAGCGCCTGGACATGGGCCACCTCGGTGACCTTGGGCAGCACGATCAGATCGAGTCGGCCCCCGCCGGCGGCAACCCCGGTGACCACCTCGATCACGTCCGCGTACGTCCACGGCGTGGTCCAGTCGTTGACCCGCACCCCGCGCAGCTGTCCGGCCCAGCCGTCGGCGTTCAGCGCGGCGGCCACCTGAGTGCGGGCCGACGCCTTGGCCTCGGGGGCGACGGCGTCCTCCAAGTCGAGGAACACCTCGTCGGCGGGCAGACATTTGGCCTTCTCGATCATCTTCAGGCTGCTTCCCGGAACCGAGAGGCACGTTCTACGGGGTCGATACGTGTTCTCCACGACCACAGTCTCTACCCTTTGACTCATGGCGGCGGTGAACAGGGTCTACGCGGCCCGATTGGCGGGAATGGTGGTGCTGGGCCCCGACGGGGAGTCCATCGGCCGCGTCCGCGATGTGGTGATCAGCATCAGCATCGTCCGCCAGCAACCGCGCGTTCTCGGCCTCGTCGTCGAATTGCTCACCCGCCGAAGAATTTTCGTTCCGATCCTGCGCGTGACGGCGATCGAGCCGGGTTCGGTGACGCTGGCCACCGGAAGCGTCTCGCTGCGCCGGTTCGCCCAGCGCCCCGGCGAGGTGCTGGTGGTGGGCCAGGTGCTGGAAACCCGGGTCCGCGTTGACGATCCCGATTTGCCCCAGCTGGCCGGGATCGACGTCGTCGTGGTCGACATGGGCATCGAACAGACCCGGACCCGCGATTGGGTGGTGACCCGGGTGGCCGTGCGTCCGCAACGCCGTCTGGGGCGGCGCACCAACATCCACGTCGTCGACTGGCAGAACGTGCACGGGCTCACCCCGTCGGGCCTGGCGATGCCCGATCAGGGGGTGGCCTCACTCCTCGAGCAGTTCGAGGGGCAGCGCCCCATCGAGGTGGCCGAGGCCCTGCGCGAGCTTCCGGACAAGCGACGCTACGAGCTGTACCGGGCCTTCGACGACGAGCGGCTGGCCGACGTCTTGCAGGAGCTGCCAGAGGACGAGCAGGCCGCGGTGCTGCGCCAGCTGAACACCGAACGTGCCGCAGACGTGCTCGAGGCGATGGATCCCGACGACGCCGCCGACGTGCTGGGCTCGATGACACCGGCCGACGCCGAGACGCTGCTACGGCAGATGGATCCCGAAGACTCCGAGGACGTACGACGGCTGCTGGCCCACTCACCCGACACCGCGGGCGGTCTGATGACCAGCGAGCCGGTGGTCTTGGCGCCCGACACCACCGTCGCCGAGGCGCTGGCCCGCGCGCGCGATCCGGACCTCACCCCGGCGCTGGCCTCGATGGCCTTTGTCACCCGGCCACCCAGCGCCACCCCCACCGGCCAGTACCTGGGCTGCGTGCACCTGCAGCGGCTGCTGCGCGAACCGCCGGCGGCGCTGGTGAGCGGCATCATCGACACCGACCTGCCGAGCCTGAGCCCCATCGACTCCCTGGCCGCGGTGACCCGCTACTTCGCCGCCTACAACCTGGTGTGCGGGCCGGTGGTCGACGAGGAGAACCACCTTCTCGGAGCGGTCTCCGTGGACGACGTGCTCGACCACATGCTGCCCGACGACTGGCGTGAGCGTGACGAGCCCGAGCTGCCGGTGGCAGGCGCATGAGCGAAACGTCAGCGCGCCAGCGGCTGGACACCCCCCGTGGCTCGCGCGGCTTCGGGCTGCACGTCGACGTCGAGGCGGTCGGACAGTTCGGCGAGTCCATCGCCCGGTTCCTCGGGACCGGCCGCTACCTGGCGATCCAGACGATCATCGTGGTGGTCTGGATCGCGCTGAACATCGGCGTCTTCGCCTTTCAGTGGGACCCCTACCCGTTCATCCTGCTCAATCTGGCGTTCTCGACCCAGGCCGCCTACGCCGCCCCGCTGATCCTGCTGGCCCAGAACCGGCAGGAGAACCGGGACCGGGTCTCGCTCGAGGAGGACCGGCGCCGGGCCGAGCAGACCAAGGCCGACACCGAGTATCTGGCCCGCGAGCTGGCCTCGCTGCGGCTGGCCGTGGGTGAGGTCGCCACGCGCGACTATCTGCGTCGTGAGCTGGAGGAACTGCGCGACCTGATCGCCGAACTGCACGCGCCGGCCGATGCCGAACGCAGCGCGTCGAGCAAAGCCGACGGGGCCGAGCGCCGACCCAAACGCGGTGGTTGATCTCGCTGTCGACCATTGTCGTAACAATCGAAAGCCCGACTATGTATGGTGACTTGGTTCACAACATCATCAGGCCGGAAATTGACCTTAAGGACGGGTAAGTGCGCATAGGGGGAGGAGCGGCTCTCGCGACCGCTCGGCGCCGTATGAGCCAGCTCGTGCGTTCGCCCGCACTCGGCGTCGCCGTCCTGGCCCCCATCGTGTTGGTCGCCGGTGCCGGCTCGGCCGCGCCGCACGGCGAAGTGTCCACCGCGGGGGTCACTCCGCTGGCCGCTGTCGAACCTCAGATCGACCGGTCGGGCCCGGCGGTCGTCGCCGCAGCCAAACCGCCGACGAACTTCCGGATCAAGCCGATGACCACGATCTCGGCTCCCCCGCCCGCGTTCGTCGTCAATACCCCTGGCGCCCTTGGCATTCCGGGTACCTCGCTGAAGGCGTACCGCAACGCCGAGAAGATGATGGCCGCGGCCTACCCGGGATGCGGAATCAGCTGGAACCTGCTGGCCGGTATCGGGCGGATCGAATCGGCCCATGCCAACGGCGGCGCGACCGATGCCCGCGGCACCGCGGTCCGTCCCATCTACGGCCCCGCCCTCGACGGCACCCTGCCGGGCAACGAGATCATCGTCCAGAGCGCGCAGGCCGGCCGCGTCACCTACGCCCGCGCCATGGGGCCGATGCAGTTCCTGCCCGGGACCTGGGCCCGCTACGCCTCCGACGGCGACGGCGACGGCCGGGCCGACGTGCAGAACGTGTTCGATTCGGCGCTGGCCGCGGCCCGCTACCTGTGCAGCGGCGGGCTCAACCTGCGCGAGCAGTCCCAGGTCATGACGGCGATCCTGCGCTACAACAACTCGGTGGCCTACGCCCGCAACGTGCTGGGTTGGGCCGCGGCATACGCCACCGGTGTGGTCCCGGTCGACCTACCACCGATCACCGGATCCATTCCGCCGATCGGCGACTCACACCTGGACAACCCGGAGGGCCTGGGACCGGGCCTGCCCGCCGATGCCACCGGCCTGCCCGCCGGGGATCCGCTGGCCCTGATCCCGCTGCTCAACCGCAACGAGACCGGGACACAGAACGTGCCCGGATTCGCGCCGGGTCAGGTGCTCGGCCCGCTGCCCGGCCCGGCCCAGGCGATTCCGTCGCCCACTCCGGAGGCCCCGCCGCGCTGGATCCCGCCGTGGGAGCAGCCGCCGCGCCAGCCGACGTGCGTGGTGTTCTGCCTCGGCGAGCAGACTCCCCCGCCCGGCCCACCGCTGGCGCCGCCGCCCGCAGCAGGACTTGCTCCGCCGCCGGCACCGGCTCCCGCGCCACTTGCTCCGGCACCGGCACCCGGGCTCGCCCCGGCTCCCGCGCCCGGACTTGCACCGCCGCCGGCACCCGTCGGCCCGCCCGTCGAGGCCGCCGCGCCTGACGCTCCGGCCATCGGACCGGTGACCGGTCCGGCACCGGGACCGGCGCCGGGTCCGGCCTGACGTCAGCCTGAATCCGACGCACGTCGCCGCCGCCGTAGACTCGGCGGTGATGTCCGAATCTGCCACTGAACTGCAATCCGCGGTTCGCGCTGCGCTGGCCAAGGTGATCGACCCCGAATTGCGGCGGCCGATCACCGAACTCGGCATGGTCAAGAACATCTCGATCGAGGCCGATCACGGCGTCCACGTCGAGATCTACCTGACCACCGCGGCCTGCCCGAAGAAAAACGAGATCGCCGAACTGGTGAAGGCGGCCGTCACCGACGTGCCCGGCACCGGCGCCGTCAAGGTCAGCCTCGACGTGATGAACGACGAGCAGCGCGCCGAGCTGCGCAAACTGCTCCGTGGCGATTCCCGTGAGCCGGTGATCCCGTTCGCCCAGCCGAACTCCCTGACCCGGGTGTATGCGGTGGCCTCCGGTAAGGGCGGGGTCGGAAAGTCCAGCGTGACAGTCAACCTGGCTGCCGCGATGGCTGACCGCGGGTTGACCGTCGGCCTGCTCGACGCCGACATCTACGGGCATTCGGTGCCGCGGATGATGGGCACCACCGATCGGCCCACCCAGGTGGACTCGATGATCATCCCGCCGGTCTCGCACGACGTGAAGGTCATCTCGATCGCCATGTTCACCCAGGGCAACACGCCCGTGGTGTGGCGTGGGCCGATGCTGCACCGGGCCCTTCAGCAGTTCCTGGCCGACGTGTACTGGGGCGATCTGGACGTGCTGCTGCTCGATCTGCCGCCCGGCACCGGTGACGTGGCGATCTCGGTGGCCCAACTGATTCCGGGCGCGGAGATCCTCGTGGTGACCACGCCGCAGCTGGCCGCGGCCGAGGTGGCCGAGCGGGCCGGGGCCATCGCCCTGCAGACCCGTCAGCGCATCGCGGGTGTGGTGGAGAACATGTCGGGCCTGACGATGCCCGACGGCACGGTCATGCAGCTGTTCGGTGAGGGTGGCGGCCGCCAGGTGGCCGACTCACTGACCCGCTCGGTCGGCGCCGACGTGCCGCTGCTGGGCCAGGTTCCGCTGGACCCGGGGCTGGTGGCAGCCGGCGATTCCGGCGTGCCGCTGGTGTTGTCGGCCCCGGATTCGGCGGCCGGCGCCGAACTGCGCAAGATTGCCGAGGGGTTGTCGGCGCGCAAACGTGGCCTGGCCGGGATGTCGCTGGGCCTGGACACCACGCGCCGCTGAATCACCGCCCCGCGGCTACGTGGCGTCGGGATCGAATACGGTGCCGGCCGGTTTGGCGCCCGTCTCACCGGCCGGCTTCTCGGTGGCGGCATCGCCGGGAACCGACGGCTGTTGCGGCGTCTTGCGCTCCTCGAAGGCCCCCGTCAGGAACGAATCATCGCCGTCGAGAAGATGTTTCGTGATCGCTGCCCGCGGCGTCATGCCGCGCAGCTTCTGCAGTTCGGCCAGGGGTTCACGCAGATCGTCGAACTCCGGGCCGAGGTCCTGGCGCAGCTGACTGGTGGCGCCGGTGACGTAATCGCGCGCCTGGCGCACCGCGTTGGAGGTCCAGCGGATCGCCCCGGGCAGGCGTTCGGGCCCCAGGATCACCAGACCGGCGATCACCAGGACCAGCATCTCCCCCCACCCGATGTTGGCGAACACGGCTACTGCTCTTTTTGATCGTCGCCGATCGGCGTGACCATGAAGGTCATCGGGCGGCCGTCACGCAACACCTCGACCGGGGCTTCCTGCCCGATCTTGAGCAGGCGTACCGCGACCACCATCTCGTCGGCGTCGGCCACCTTGCGGTCACCCACCTTGACGACCACGTCGTTCTCCATGATGCCGGCCTTGTCGGCCGGCCCGCCGGCGTTGACATTGCGGACCTGGGCGCCCGAGGCCACGCTGTTACTCACCGTGACAGCGCTCAGCAGCAGCGTCGGATGGGCCACCTTGCCGTCCTTGATCAACGTCTCGACCACCTGCTTGACCTCGTTGACCGGGATCGCGAAGCCCAGGCCACTGGCGCTGTCCGACAAGGACTTTCCGGCCGTGTTGATCCCGATCACCTCGGCCGACATGTTGATCAGCGGGCCACCGGAGTTGCCGTGGTTGATCGAGGCGTCAGTCTGCACACCGTCGATCACGGTGTCGGTGTCGGAGCCTTCACCTGACAACGGCACCGGACGGTGCAGCGCGCTGATGATGCCGTGGGTGACCGTGCTGCGCAGGCCCAGCGGGGCGCCGGCGGCGATGACTTCCTCACCGACCTGCAGCTTCTCGGAGTCGCCCAGCCGGGCCACCACGAGGTTGTCGACGTTGTCGACCTTGAGCACCGCCAGATCAGTCTTGGGGTCGCGGCCGACCAGGTTGGCCGGCACCTCGGAACCGTCGTTGAACACCACGGTGATCTTGTAGTCGGCGGGCTTGCCCGCGGCATCGGAGATCACGTGGTTGTTGGTGACGATGTAGCCCTTGCCGTCGACGACGACGCCGGAGCCCTGTGAGCCCTCGGTCTTGCTCTTGGCTTCGATGGTGACCACCGAATCCTCGACCGCCGCGGCCACCGTGGCGAACCGGCCCGCATCGGGATCGGGCAGATCGCCGGTCTCCAGCGTCACCTTCGAGGTGGTGAACGCCTGCACCGTGCCCGCGGTCTTCTGGCCGACCCAGCCGCCGATGAAGGCGACGAACCCGGCCACGAGGAACAGAATCAGCAGTGACAGCCACGACACCCGGCCACCGAACAGCACTTCGCGTGCGCCGAGTTTGCCGACCGGGGCCGCCACGACCACCGGGGCAGCCGGCGCCTGGGCCGGGGTGCCCAGCGCCGGGATGGCACCCGGATCGCGCCACGGATCGTCGAAGTCGTCGTCATCGGCAGCCCGTTCGGCTTCCAGGGCACCGGCGTCGGTGGGGTGACGCTGCAGGGAGTCGCCGCTGTGGGCCGGACGGCCGAACGCCTCGGCCAGCACCGGGTCCGGCGGCTGGTCTTTGGGCGCATATTCGCCCTGGTCCTGGTACTTCTCCGCACCCTGGAACGAGCCGGCGACGCCGGTCGGGCGGCCGAAGGTGCGTTGTGACAATTGGTCGACGGGTGGCCGATCGACAGGGCGCGGCGCCAGGCGGCCGCTCTCGTCGGACTGGTCCTGATTGGTCACCGGTGTATCACTCTCTGTCAGAGCGCCTGCCCCAGCCGGTAGGCCGACGCCGGTCACTGATCGCTTCGGTAAGCCTACCGGCGCTTGCGCCGACTCTGCGTCGGGTCGTCAGCAAACTGAGCCTGTTCACCGACGTCAGCCGAGGGCTGTGGACTGTGGTGCGGGATCTGCGACAACAGGCCCAGCAGCGAGTTCGGAATGGCTATCGGACAGGAATCCCGCAACGCGGCCCGGGCTTGACTCTGGGCGTCGACGTCGGCCGCGCAGTCCGGACACAGGGACAGGTGATGGGCGGCCCGCAGGTGAGCGCTCATCCTCAGCTCACCGTCGACGAACGCCGCGATGGCCTCGGTCGAGAGGTGCTCGGTGGAACTGAACTGACGGGGTGCGCCGACGGGCGCGTCGCTCTGGGAGGCGAACTGCGCCGGCAACCAGGAGAATGCGCGACGGAACACATGTCCCGGGTCGACCATCACCCAGCTCCTCTCGCCGCGGTCAACTGTCCTGACCCGAATGTAGCGCGACCTGGCGCGCAGAACACGAACCACCACTCAGGCGGATTTGGCCGTTTCCGGCGAGTTCTTTGCCAGGTAGTCGCGCAAAGCCTGCCGACCGCGGTGAATACGGCTGCGCACGGTGCCGAGCTTCACACCCAGCGTGGCGCCGATCTCCTCGTAGGACAAGCCCTCGATGTCACACAGGACCACCGCGGCGCGGAACTCCGGCGCCAACGAGTCCAGGGCGGCCTGCAGATCGGCACCCAGGCGTGAGTCGTGGTAGATCTGCTCGGGGTTCGGGTCGTCGGCGGGCACCCGGTCGTAATCCTCGGGCAGCGCTTCCATCCGGATCCGGCCACGGCGTCGCACCATGTCCAGGAAGAGGTTCGTGGTGATGCGGTGCAACCAGCCCTCGAAAGTCCCCGGCTGATAGTTCTGCACCGAGCGGAACACCCGGATGAAGGTTTCCTGCGTCAGATCCTCGGCGTCGTGCTGGTTACCCGAGAGCCGGTAGGCCAGCCGGTAGACCCGGTCGGCATGTTGGCGCACCAGCTCATCCCAGGACGGCATGGTGGCGTGGTCGCCAGTGGCGTCGAACACCGCGGTTCCGGTCAATTCGTCGGACGGTTCCACCCATTCACCTGAGGTGAACTGCTCCAAGTGAGCCATGGACACCGGGGCGGCCTGGACGGCGGGGTTCGGGGCGACAGTGTTCGTGGTCGTCGGATCCTCCTGATCACAGTTTTCGTTGTCCTCAACACGACCGATGACGTCGTTATTCCGATCGCTGTCCTGGTTGTGCTGGGCGGTGCGCCAGCGGGCGCCGTGTTCCATGCGAGCTACCGTTCCCGATGCCGGTGTGGCGGGTATATGAGCAATCTGAACTTTCCCTGAGAATGCCGACGATACGTCCGGTTACCTGCGTGAACCAGCGAATTTTTCCACGGTGATCGCCACCACCCACGGGCGTGTCGCGACTGCGGCCTCAGGCTCTGGCCTACGCTGCGGGCATGGCCAGCTCCAACCCCAGCCGCGCCGAGGCGATCGTCACGCACGCCGAACGCTCGATCTCCGAGGACGAGATCGTCGCGGCCGCACGCGAGCGGGCCGACGACATCGGCGCCGGGGCCGTCACCCCCGCGGTCGGGGCACTGCTCAGCGTGCTCGCCCGGCTCACCGGAGGCAAGGCGGTCGTCGAGGTGGGGACCGGCGCCGGCGTCAGCGGCCTGTGGCTGCTGTCGGGAATGAGCGACGACGGTGTCCTCACCACGATCGATGTCGAGCCCGAGCATCAGCGCATCGCCAAGCAGGGTTTCACCGAGGCGGGTGTGGGCCCGGGACGCACCCGGCTGATCAGCGGCCGCGCCCAAGAGGTGCTGACCCGCCTGGCCGACGAGTCGTATGACCTGGTGTTCATCGACGCCGAACCGATCGACCAGCCGCAGTTCGTGGCCGAGGGGGTCCGGTTGCTGCGCCCTGGCGGTGCGATCGTGCTGCACCGGGCCGCGTTGGGTGGTCGGGCCGGTGACGCCTCGGCCAACGACGCCGAGGTCAGCGCGGTACGTGAAGCAGCCCGGTTGATCGCCGAGGACGAACGGCTCACCCCCGTGCTGATCCCCCTGGGCGATGGCCTACTGGCCGCTGCCCGCGACTGATTTCCTCGCCGAACAGACATAAACCCGCACTTTTCGGGCCCGAAATGTGCGGTTTTGTGTCTGCTCGCCGGACTTCGTGATCTTTACGCATTCCTGACGGGCTACCCCCTTGCCTCGAGCCTGAACGTGCGTTTAGCGTACTGAACATGCGTTCAGCTGATGATCGAACAGCGATGGCCAGGATTCGCGATGCCGCGATCGAGCAGTACGGCCAACACGGCTTCAGCGTGGGGTTGCGCACCATCGCCGAGTCGGCCGGCGTGAGCGCCGCGCTGGTGATCCACCACTTCGGCTCGAAGGAAGGCCTGCGCAAGGCGTGCGACGCCTACGTGGCCGAGGTGATCCGGGAAGCCAAGAGCGAATCGATGCAGAGCGCCGACCCCGCGACCTGGATGGCCCAGATGGCCGAGATCGAGTCGTACGCACCGCTGATGGCCTACCTGGTCCGCAGCATGCAGTCCGGCAGCGAGCTGGCGAAGACGTTCTGGCGCACCATGATCGACAACGCCGAGCAGTACCTGGAAGAAGGGGTGCGCACCGGCCTGCTCAAACCCAGCCGAGATCCCAAGGCGCGGGCCAGATACCTGGCGGTCTCCGGCGGTGGCTCGTTCCTGTTGTACCTGCAGATGCACGACGACCCAACCGACCTGCGCCGCGTTCTGCACGACTACGGCGAGGACATGGTGCTGCCCGCCCTTGAGGTCTACTCGCAGGGCCTGATGACCGACTCGACCATGTACGAGGCATTCCTGCATCAACGCGAAGAGGGCATCCCGTTCAGCCAGCCCGACACCGACACCAAGACCGACACCGAGGAGCCAGCGTGAATCCTTCCGTCGAAATCCGTGGCCTGGCAAAATCTTTCGGACGCACCAAGGCCCTTGATGGGCTGAACCTGACCGTCTCCCCCGGCGAGGTCACCGGCTTCCTCGGCCCCAACGGCGCGGGCAAGTCCACCACGATCCGGGTGCTGCTCGGTTTGTTGCGCGCCGATGGGGGCACGGTGCGACTCCTCGGTGGCGACCCGTGGCACGACGCGGTCGCGTTGCATCGCAGGATCGCCTACGTGCCCGGTGATGTCACGCTGTGGCCGAACCTGACCGGGATGCAGGCCATCGACTTCCTGTGCCGGTTGCGGGGCAACGGCGTCGACACCCGGCGTCGCGACGACCTGATCGAGCGGTTCGAGCTGGACCCGCACAAAAAGGCCCGCACCTACTCGAAGGGCAACCGGCAGAAGGTCGCCATCGTCGCGGCGTTCAGTTGCCAGGCCGAGCTCTACATTCTCGACGAGCCGACCTCGGGCCTGGATCCGTTGATGGAACAGGCCTTTCAGCGATGCGTGGCCGAGGTGTCCGATCGGGGCGCCGCGGTCCTGCTGTCCAGCCACATCCTGGCCGAAGTCGAAAAGCTGTGTGACAACGTGACGATCATCCGGTCAGGGCGCACGGTGCGCTCCGGCACGCTGGCCGAGTTGCGGCATCTGATGCGTACCAAGGTCACCGCGCGCACCCGCTCCGACGGCCGGGCGCTGCAGAACACGCCGTACGTTCACGACTTCGCAAGCCGTGACGGGTCGGTCACGTTCTCGGTGGACCGCGGCGATCTGGAGTTCGCCCTGGAACACCTGACCGAACTCGGTATCGACGATCTCACCGTCGCACCGGCCTCCCTGGAGGACATGTTCCTGCGCGAGTACCAGGGAGCGACGCGGTGAGCACGTTGACGGGCACGGTGACGCTGCTGCGGTTGGCGCTGCGTCGCGACCGGATGCGTCTCGGTGTCTGGCTCGCGGTGCTGACCCTGATGATGGTGTACGCGCCCACCGCGATTCGACTGGCCTATCCCGGCGAAGCAGAACGACTGTCCCGGGTCAACCTGCTCAAGACCCCGGCCGGGATGATGCTGGGCGGCCCGATGTTCGGCCGCAACGAGACCGACCTCGGCGTCATGATGGCCAACGAACTGACCCTCACGCTGACCGTCGCCACCTCGATCCTGGCCATTCTCACCGTGATTCGACACACCCGCGCCGAAGAGGAGAGCGGCACTGCCGAATTGGTGCTGTCCTCGGTGGTCGGCCGCTACGCCCGCACCGCCGCGGCCCTGATCCTGGTCGTCGGGCTCAACGCCGTGCTCACCCTCACCATGACGCTGGCGATGGCGTCCACGGGTTTCGCGGTGATCGACACGGCGGCCATGTGTCTGGGTATCACTGCGGTGGCAACTGTTTTCGGTGCCGTCGCCGCGGTCACCGCACAGCTGTGGCGTCAGGCCCGCACCGCAACGGGCACGGCGATGGCAGCCCTGGCGGTGGCCGCACTGGTCCGCGGGGCGGGCGACGTGATCGACCACGCGGGCAGTGCGCTGAGCTGGTTCTCCCCCATCGCCTGGGCCCAGCAGATGCGCCCGTTCGTCGGCGTGCGTTGGTGGCCGTTCGGGCTACTGGTGGTGTTGGCCCTCGGATTGATGGTGTCGGCGGCGATGCTGGAGCGTCGCCGGCAATACGACGCGGGCGTGATCGCGTCCGGCGGCGAGAATCCGGACGCGCCCGCCATCACCGGCCCGCTGCGATTGCACCTCACCTTGCAACGGGGCCAGACCATCGGGTGGGCCGTGGGATTGTTCGCCGCAGGTTTGGTGTTCGGCTCGATGACGAAATCACTGCTGGACGCCGCCAGGACGAACGAGGTGATCGGCCGGGTGTTGTCCGCGACGGGCAACGACGGCGTGTACACCACCATGACGCAGTTCCTCGCCGCGGCCGCCACCGCCTACGCCGTCTCGGCGGTGCTGCGGGTGTACGCCGACGAACAGAGCGGGTTGGCGGAAGCGGTGCTGGCCGGCGCGGTGTCCCGCCGACGCTGGCTGCTGGGTGCGGTGGCGTGCGCGTTGGCGGGTTCGACGGTGCTGCTGTTCGTCGCCGGTCTGGGCAACGGCCTGGGAGCCGGGCTGACGCTGGGCGAGCCCGGCACGGTGATCCGCCTGACGCTGGCGGCGCTGGCATATCTCCCCGCGCTGGCGGTGATGAGCGCGATCGCGGCGTTGGCCGTGGCCCTGCGCCTGCCGTGGATCGCCTGGCTCGCGGTGACGTTCGTGATCACCGCCTTGTACCTCGGGGCCCTGCTGCGGCTGCCTCGGTGGTTGCTCGACCTGTCGCCGGTGGGCCAGACCACGGTGCCGAGCCAGTTTCCCGGTCCGGCATTGGCCGTGATGGTCTTGGCCGCAACCTTGTTGGCGCTGATCGCAGGTGCCCTGTATCGCCGCCGCGACGTCTGCCCGTAACCCTGCCGGTGAGGAGGAACGATGAAGATTGCACTACAGACCCTGGCCTCCGCGGTCTTCGGACTTGTGGCACTCGGAGTAGCCCTGTTCTGGCCGGCAGGCACCTTCGACTATTGGCAGGCATGGGTTTTCATCACGGTGTTCATCATCTGCACCATCGGCCCGAGCTGCTATCTGGCGGTCAAGAACCCCGCGGCCCTACGGCGCCGCATGCGGGCCGGGCCGGCCGCGGAGACCCGCGTGGTGCAGAAGATCGCCATCTCGGCGACCTTCGTGGCGTCGTTCGCGGTGTTCGTCCTCAGCGCGCTCGACCATCGGTTCGGTTGGTCACACGTGCCGCCGGCACTCGTCATCGCGGGCAACGTCCTAGTGGGCGCGGGCCTGATCTTCGCCCAAGCCGTCGTCATCCAGAACAGCTTCGCCGGCGCCAGTATCCAGGTCGAGCACGACCAGCAATTGGTCTCCACCGGTTTGTACGGCGTGGTGCGCCACCCGATGTACCTGGGCGCGCTGGTGATGATGTTGGCCACGCCCGTGGCGTTGGGGTCCTACTGGGGCGTGCTGGTCGCCGTTGCCGCCTTACCGGTACTGGCCGTACGCATCCTCGACGAGGAGAGGCTGTTGCGCACCGATCTGGCAGGGTATGACGCCTACACCCACCGGGTGCGTTACCGCCTGCTCCCCTACGTCTGGTGAGCCCCAGCGGATAACGGCGAACCGCCGGGACGCGGGCCGAGTTCGCCGCATACTGCAGAGATGGAACTGTTGACCGGCTTTGGCCTGGCCACTGCGGCAGGTCTGAACGCCTACATCCCGTTGCTGGCGCTGGGCCTGCTGTCACGCTTCACCGCGCTGGTGTCGTTGCCGCCGGGGTGGGCCTGGCTGGAGAACGGCTGGGTCATCACGATCGTCGCCGTCTTGCTGATCGTGGAGGTGGTCGCCGACAAGATCCCGGCGCTCGACACCGTCAACGACACCATCCAGACCTTCGTGCGCCCGACCGCAGGCGGCATCGTGTTCGGGTCGGGCACGGCGGCTCAGACCGCTGCGGTCGCCGATCCGGGCGCCTTCGCGCAATCCGGCCAGTGGGTCCCGGTGGCGATCGGCGCGATCACCGCGCTCGTCGTCTCGCTGACCAAATCGACGGTGCGCCCGGCCGCCAACGTCGCCACGGCCGGGGTGGCGGCGCCGGTGTTGTCCACGGTCGAAGATGTCACCAGTGTGGGCCTGGTCTTCGTGGCGATCCTGCTACCGATCCTGGTGCTCGTCGCGCTGGTGGCGCTGGCCTGGGCGGCCTTCCGGCTGTGGCGTTGGCGGCAACGCCGACTGGAGGCCAAGGTCGGCGTTCGGGCGCGCACCAACGTCGCCCCGCAACGCGCCGCCGTCGACCCGTGGGAATGACGCCGGGCTGACCGTCAGATCCAGACGCCCTTACCGACCGCGACCACCCCGCCCGCGCTGATCGCAAACCGCTCGCGGTCCTTGTCGAGGTCCACGCCCACCATCTCACCCGGACCGACCACCACGTTCTTGTCCAGGATCGCGTGCCGCACGACCGCGCCCCGGCCGATCCGCACGCCCGGCATCAGCACACTGCCCTCGACGATCGCGCCGTCGTCGATCACGAC